>NZ_CP117460.1:4850352-5456646 GCF_030687145.1 Pseudomonas sp. FP1742
CGGAAAACGGCAGCAGCCTGTGGTGCCTGGCGGTCGATCCGCAATGCTCCCGCCCGGGCGTCGGTGAAGTGCTGGTGCGGCACTTGATCGAACACTTCATGAGTCGTGGGCTGAGTTACCTGGACCTGTCGGTGCTGCACAACAACCGTCAGGCGAAAAGCCTTTATGCCAAGCTCGGTTTTCGCAACTTGTCGACCTTCGCCATCAAGCGCAAGAACGGCATCAACCAGCCATTGTTTCTGGGCCCTGGCCCGGAAGCCGAGTTCAATCCGTATGCGCGAATCATCGTCGAGGAGGCTCATCGGCGCGGCATCGATGTGCAGGTCGACGACGCCCAGGCTGGCCTGTTTACCTTGATTCACGGCAGTCGCCGCGTGCGTTGCCGTGAATCCCTGAGTGATTTGACCAGCGCCATCAGCATGACCTTGTGCCAGGACAAAAGCCTGACTCACAAGGTGCTGAAAAACGCCGGTCTCAAGCTACCCGCCCAACAGCTGGCGGGGAGCGCGGACGACAATCTGGCGTTTCTTGACGAGCACGAACGGGTGGTGGTCAAACCCCTGGACGGCGAACAGGGCCAAGGGGTGGCGGTGGATTTACGCAGCATCGAAGAGGTCCAGCAAGCCATCGAAAACGCCCGCGTATTCGACAGTCGAGTGCTGCTGGAAAGCTTCCACGAAGGCCTCGACTTGCGGGTTCTGGTGATCGGTTTCGAGGTGATCGCGGCCGCCATTCGCCGACCGGCGGAAGTGGTGGGCGATGGTCAGCATTCCATCGGTGCGCTGATCGAAGCCCAAAGCCGTCGCCGTCAGGCAGCAACCAGTGGCGAAAGCAAAATCCCGCAGGATCATGAAACCCAGCGCACCTTGCAGGCGGCGGGTTATGACTACAGCAGCATTCTGCCGGCCGGTGAGCATCTGTTCGTACGACGCACGGCGAATCTTCATACCGGCGGCATTCTTGAAGACGTCACGGCGATCCTGCATCCAACGTTGGTGGACGCAGCGGTGCGCGCGGCGCGGGCGCTGGATATTCCGATGGTCGGGCTCGACCTGATGGTGCCGGCCGCCGACCAGCCGGAGTATGTGTTTATCGAAGCCAATGAACGCGCAGGGTTGGCCAACCATGAACCGCAACCGACAGCCGAGCGGTTTGTGGATTTGTTGTTTCCGCATAGTCAGCCGGCGGTCTCTTAGTGATGTAGTGCCTGGGCCGGCGCCTTCGCGAGCAAGCCCGCTCCCACAGTTGACCGCGTTGCCCTGTGGGAGCGGGCTTGCCCGCGAAGGCGGCCTCACAGGCGCTGAATATCTCCAGACCTCCCCTCATCGAAACCATCGATGCTCTCACTTCATCAGGAGTTTCCATGACCAGCAAAATTCCCGAACCGGATCTCAATTATCTGCAAAAAGTCCTGCTGGAAATGCTCGCCATTCCCAGCCCCACCGGCTTTACCGACACCATTGTGCGGTACGTCGCCGAGCGCCTCGAAGAGCTGGGCATTCCGTTTGAAATGACCCGTCGCGGCACCATCCGCGCCACCCTCAAGGGCAAGAAAAACAGCCCCGACCGCGCAGTCTCCGCTCACCTGGACACCATTGGCGCGGCGGTGCGCGCAATCAAGGATAACGGCCGCCTGACCCTGGCACCGGTTGGCTGCTGGTCCAGCCGTTTTGCCGAGGGCAGCCGCGTCAGCCTGTTCACCGACAACGGCGTGATCCGCGGCAGCGTGTTGCCGTTGATGGCTTCCGGGCACGCGTTCAACACCGCCGTGGATGAAATGCCCATCAGTTGGGATCACATCGAACTGCGCCTGGACGCCTATTGCGCCACCCGTGCCGATTGCGATTCGCTGGGGATCAGCGTCGGCGATTTCGTCGCCTTCGACCCGTTGCCCGAGTTCACCGAAAGCGGCCACATCAGCGCCCGTCACCTCGATGACAAGGCCGGCGTTGCCGCACTGTTGGCGGCGCTGAAAGCGATTGTCGACAGCGGCGAAGAACTGATGATCGACTGCCATCCGCTGTTCACCATCACCGAAGAAACCGGCAGTGGCGCCGCGGCCGCCCTGCCCTGGGATGTCAGTGAATTCGTCGGCATCGACATCGCGCCGGTCGCGCCCGGCCAGCACTCCAGCGAACACGCGGTGAGCGTGGCGATGCAGGATTCCGGCGGCCCGTATGACTATCATCTGTCGCGCCATCTGCTGCGTCTGGCCAGTGACAATGAACTGCCGGCGCGCCGCGACCTGTTCCGCTATTACTTCAGCGATGCTCACTCGGCCGTTACCGCCGGCCACGACATTCGCACCGCCCTGCTGGCCTTCGGTTGCGACGCCACCCACGGCTACGAGCGCACCCACATCGACAGCCTCGCCGCCCTCAGTCGTCTGCTCGGTGCCTACATCCTCAGCCCACCGGTATTCGCCAGCGATGCTCAACCGGCCAAGGGATCGCTGGACCGCTTCAGTCACCAGATCGAACACGAGACGCAGATGGAAAGCGATACGCGGGTGCCGTCGGTGGATAGCTTGGTTGGGCAGCGCTCGGAGGGCTGAGTTTTACCTGTAGGCATTCGGTGTCTGAACGATCGTCTTCGCGAGCAAGCCCGCTCCCACAGGTGACCGAGTTCTTTCATAGAAATGCGGTCGAATGTGGGAGCGGGCTTGCTCGCGAAGGCGGCCTGGCAGACAACTGTTCAGACCGGGCTAGCCGCCCCCCTTCATTCGCCGTAGCATCGCGCCAATGTTTAACCGAGGTGCCTTATGCTGATTCCCCACGACCAACTTGAAGTCGACACCCTGACCCGCCTCATCGAAGATTTCGTGACCCGCGACGGCACGGACAATGGCGATGACACACCGCTGGAAACCCGTGTGTTGCGCGTTCGTCAGGCATTGACCAAAGGCCAGGCGCTGATCGTCTTCGATCCGGAAAGCGAGCAATGCCAGTTGATGCTCAAGCACGACGTGCCCAAGCACCTGTTCGACTGAAGCCCTTAACGCGCTTTGGCTTTTGCCTGTTTGATCTGGATGCGCTCGTAGACTTCGGCGCGGTGTACGTTGACTTGCTGCGGCGCTTCAACACCGAAGCGCACGCTGCTTCCGTTGACGGCGAGAACCCGCACGGAAATGTTGTCACCAATGGATATCAATTCGCCCACAACGCGACTGAGTACAAGCATGGCATTCATCCTTCAGGGTTAGCGGACCCTGAAGATGCCCGGCGCGTAGCGGGTCTTCAATGCAACAACCGCAAAACAGTCCCGCCCTACAGCGCAGGCAGCATCGTCCTGACGGACGCGTCCGACAAACCGCCCGAATGAAGGACCGATCCTTCAGGAAGCGGTAAGACGCGGACCAAACAGAATGACACTCGCCCCGAGTACACACAGCGCCACGCCGATCCAGTCCGAACCCAGTGGACGAATCCGCTCGACCACCGCCAGCCAGCCAATCGACGCAATAATGTAGATACCACCGTAGGCCGCATAGGCGCGACCGGCATAGCTCGCTTCGACCCGGGTCAGCAGTAGCGCAAACAACGTCAGGCTGAGTAAGGCCGGGATGACCCACCACATGCTTTTACCCTGACGCAGCCACATCCAGAAAGCGAAGCAGCCGGCGATTTCGAACAGCGCGGCGAGGAAAAACCAAAGGTAATTGAGCATGCAGACGTCTCGTTGGGATGGCCGGTTGGCGGCCACCCTAACGACGGTGTTGCGCACAGGCAAGTTCAGCCTGCGTTTTGTTTGGCCTTGGCGCGCATTTTGTCGGCCATCACGGTCATTTCGTTATAGAGCAATTGCGGGTCTTTCTGCTTGATCGCCCAGGCCATGCGCCCCTGTTCGTGGGGCAGGATCATGAATTCGCCGACAGCGACCTGGCGATAGATGTAGTCAGCAATATCGGCGGCGCTGATCGGCGAGCTTTCCAGCAATTTGCCGACCTGGGCTTTCATGGCCGGGGTCGGACCGCGGAAAGAGTCCAGCAGGTTGGTCTGGAAGAACGACGGGCAAACCACATGCACGCTGACTTCCTCGTGCGCCAATTCAATCAACAGACTCTCGGACAACGCCACTACGCCCGCCTTGGCCACGTTGTAGTTGCTCATGGCCGGGCCTTGCATCAACGCCGCCATCGAGGCGATGTTGATGATCTTGCCTTTGCTTTTCTCCAGCAGCGGCAGGAAGGCCTTGCAGCCCTTGACCACCCCCATCAGGTTGATCGCGATCTGCCAGTCCCAGTCCTCCAGCGACAGTTCGCTGAAGAACCCACCCGAGGCCACACCGGCGTTGTTGACGATGACGTCGATGCCGCCGAACTTCTCTTCGCAGGCTTGGGCGAAGGCGGTCAACTGACTGTAGTCGCGCACATCGCAACGCTGAATGAAGCCGTCACCGCCGGCTTCGCGCACCAACTTGAGGGTTTCCTGCAAGCCGGGCTCACTGACATCCGACAAGGCCAACTGCCAGCCTTCACGCGCCCAGCGCAGCGCGATTTCGCGACCCAGGCCTGAGCCCGCGCCAGTGATCATCATGCGATTTTGCATAGCAAACAGCCTTGTTGTTCCGGGGAAGATGCACCGAGTGTAGCGAAGGATAATGCGCGACCCACGCTCCATCAGAGTGCTGAATGGCCAGCGATGAACCACGGCGTGGTGCGGTTGTTTCAACTTCGAGACACAGCAAAAGAAATAAACATACTTTCCAAAAACATTAAAAAAACTTGGAATTTTTCTTCATAGCCATGAGTCGGATTTTTTAAGCAGCTAAGATTAATACAAGTCCAGCTGATGGCTAAAACGCCAGGTCAAACCCACAACGCTTCCAACAAGGAAATAGACATGGGCACAATTCTTATCGTTATTCTTATCCTGTTGCTGATAGGCGGCCTCCCGGTCTTCCCGCACTCCAGAAGTTGGGGTTACGGCCCGTCCGGTATCATCGGCGTGGTGTTGGTGGTGCTGTTGATCCTGCTGCTGCTTGGCAAGATATAAAGATTTTGCCGGCAAAAAAAAGAGGCCCTGCGAAGGGCCTCTTTTTAATTGCGTCAATAGTTAATCCGGTTTGCCGTTAACCACACCAGCGGTGTTGTCGAGCAGGCTTTTGGTCGCTGTTTGCAGGAACGCTTCGAGCTTGAGCTTCAACTCAGCCGTACGCGGTGCATTCGGAACGATCTCGGCGTGAGGCGTCGCACCCAGTTCGTACTGGTACATCTTCGGCGCCATTTCCTTATCCTTTGGCAGAACCAGAATCTGGTCAGCTGTGATGATGGCGGTGGTTTGCTCACTTCCCGACGGCTTGATCACACCAAAACCGGTGTCGCCTTCAGGCAGATTGAGCAGGTCACGTCCCCAACACTGATGACGTACTTCACCACCAATACGGCCCATGATGGTCGGCACGACGTCGATCTGAGTGCCCACGGTATGGTCACGCTGGCCGAACTTTTCCTGGATGCCCGGTGCAATCATCAACATCGGTACGTTGAAGCGGCCCAGGTCCATTTCGGTGATCTGACGCTCGTTGCCGAAACCGTGGTCACCCACGATGACAAACAGGGTTTCCTTGAAGTAAGGCTCCTTGCGAGCCTTTTCAAAGAATTGTCCCAGTGCCCAGTCCGCGTAACGCATGGCGGTCAAATGCTCGTTCAGGCTGCCGCGATCGGTTACGCGCTCAACCGGCAATGGTGTCGGCAAGGCATAGGGCGTGTGGTTGGACAGCGTTTGCAGCAACGCATAGAACGGCTTGCCGTTTTCCCGCGCCTTGAGCTCTATCAGACCACGGTCGAACATGTCCTGGTCGGACACGCCCCAGGTCGGATCGGAGAACACCGGGTTCACAAAGTCGTTACGACCAATGAAGTTGGTCATCCCCTGGTTACTGAAGAAACCCGACTGGTTATCCCAAGCAAAATCGCCGTTATAGACATACACATCGCCGTAATCACGAGCGCTGAGCAACTGCGGCAGGCCGGACAACTTGTGGCTGCCTTCCGGGGTCTGCATCAGGTATTCGAAACCCGGTAGGTTCGGGAAGCAGGCCATGGTGGCGAACATACCCTGATGGGTATGCGTCCCGTTGGAGAAGAAGCGATCGAACAGCAGGCCTTCTTTCGACAGTTTGTCGAGGTACGGCGTGATGTTTCCCGGTGCGCCCAAGGCACCCACCGAGTGACCGGCCATGCTTTCCATCAGGATCACGACAACGTTCTTGATCGGCAGGGTCTTGTCGGCCGGCGGCACGTAATCACGACGCACCGCAGCGATATCGGCATCCACCAGTTTTTCGTCCGGCATCACCAGCATGTCACGCACGATTTTCTGAGCTTGCGGCTGTGGCAGAGTTGCCTTCCAGATATTGTCGCGGTCTTCGGACATCCGGCTCTTGGCCGCCGCGATCAGCGACAGCGTGCCGTTCAGGCCCAACTGGTTGGCGAAGTTCGAATCGGTGGTATAGACGTCACCCCAACGCAGCGGCGGGCCCTGACGCAAGGTGCCACGAGCCGCGACCACGCAGACCAGCAGGCAGACCACGAACACCATGCCGCGCGCATACCACGGAGCGACCTGGCGCGTGCCGATGCTGCCACCGCTGAACGGCCCGCGAGGACGCGTGGCGCGGTCGGCGCCCTTGAACGCCAGGGTCAGAATCAAGGTGCCCACGGCCCAGGCCAACAGGTAGCGAACCACCGGAAAACCGTACCAGAGCATGCTCATCACGGTTTTCGGGTCTTCTTTCACGTACTGGAAGACCAGGCCGTTGAGTCGCTGGTGGAACTCGCGGTAGAAGTCCATCTCCATCAAGCCGAGGAACAGCGCGATACTCGAGGCGACGGTCAGCCAGAGCCGGAAGAACCCGCGAGCCGCCATGGCTCGGGCGCTGAACAGGGCCAGCAGCAGCGGAACGCTGAGGTAAACCACCAGGCGCAAATCGAAACGCAGGCCATTGGCGAACGCTTCCATGAAGGTCGAAGCCGGTGTGTCGAGGATCATCGAGCGGTTGTAGACCAGCAGCGCAACGCGCAGCAGGCTGAACATGACCATCATGATCAGGGCGCACAACAGCGTGTAGGCCAGATGCGATTTGACGGTCGGTTGCAGCAGGCGACTGGTAGCTCGCTGCTGATTCAGGGCGTCCGGGTTTGCCATGTCGTTTAAGGACCCATTGGAAGTTGAAGTTACAAAAATACAGTGCGCTTTGCCTAACGCTCGTCAGTCAAGGAACGGAACCGGTGGGAGCGGGCTTACTCGCGAAAGTGGTGTGTCAGGCGACATCAATGTTGACTGTGGCACCGTCTTCGCGGGCAAGCCCGCTCCCACATGGATTGCGCTTGACTGAACTGGCATTAGGCGCTTTGCCCTCTGTTGGCCATCCTAGGCCCCGGGGCGTGCGCGGTGCGCAAATGTTGCACGATCAACCGCGGCATTGCCATTGATTACTGCCCGACAGCCAAACTGCCGCTCATAGCGTCCAGGTACAAGAGGCGTGGCGCAAAGTTGCAGGGTTGGCTCGTTGAGGTGAATTGTCTTGGAGGCTTTGTGAAAATTTCGTTCAACGCATATCCGGAAACAAAATAAAGCCCTTCTCTCAATAAAAAACCAAACGCCCCGATCGAATCGGGGCGTTGTTGAACACGGCCGTAAATCAACAGGGTACGCCGTTACTTCTCGGCACGTTCCCTCAGCGCTTTGAGGGTATTGAACGGCGCATCGACCACGAACTTGTTGGCCAACCACGACGGCACGCTGCCGCCTGGATCGGTGTGAACCTGATAAGTCACTTCGACTTGATCGCCTTTAGGCACGAACTTCCAGAAACCCTTGACCTGGGCGACCCGTACAAACCCCTTTTCTTCCGGAAGGTACTTCGGCTGCCCTTCCAGCTCGCGGGTCAGGCTGCCATCAGCGCCGTCAACGGTGGTGACATGCAATACCGAATCGCGAGCAGTGACCGGCCAGGGCGTATTGAACTGAGTGTAGGTCCAGCTCTGATTGCCTTCGTGCTTGAGCAGCTTCTGGGTCTTGCACTCGTGAATCCAGGCACAGGCTCCCGGAACGTCTTCCTGCAATGCACGCAGCTTGGCCATGGTGGTCTTCATGACCGTTACACCACGGTAAGCCTTGTATTGGGAACCGGCCACCTCACTCAAGGACACCTTGATACCGTCTTCGTCCTTGGTGGTTTTCCAGTCTTCGGCCTGGGCCGTGGAGGCCAGTAAAACCGTCAAACCACACAGCACAGCGATACGATGCAGCGAACCCATAGTCTTATTCCTTATTGTTGAAGTTCCGTTCGTTGAACACATCACGCGGCCGTCATTTGCTCCCACCAGCCCAGCAATTTGATCGCTTCGTCGCGGTTGCTTCCACAGACTTCCACATCAGCCTCAAATGCAGAACACACCGCAGGACGTTCCGGCCTGCCGAAAATGCTGCACAAGTTATCGGCAGACAGTTGTACGCAACGTTCTCCGGCGGCTTTGCCGTTGGGCAGGCCAGGAATCGGCGAACTGATGGAAGGGGCAATGCAACAGGCGCCACAGCCTTCACGGCATCTCATGACGACAAGCTCCTCGCGACGGGCAATGTGTTAAAGGGACGTGGCACAGAGTAACGGCTAAAACGACTGTTTTAAATTACCCGGGCCGGGTTTTTACGCTCAAACGAACGTGACTGACCAGTCTCCGACAAAACGTCTGTCACGCGGGTCACGAATGGGGGGAGATTTACTGTTTGAACTCGAATTCCAGCGCCGCGCCTTCAACTTCCCGGCGCTCTTCATTGCGCAACTGCAGCTTCATTTCGTTACTGATCAGGCGACCGTTGAGCTGAAACGGACTGCTCTTGTCACCGAACATTTGTGGCAACACCGCATCGTGTCGGGGCAACGGGACCGTGCCGACCGGTTTCAATTCTTCGACCTTGTCCTTGGGCAAACTCAAGTCGAGAGTGGCCGGAGGGAGTTTGGTTTTCACCACTTCACTGGCCGGTTTCGACTTGGAAGCAATGGGGGAGCGTTTTTTTACCGGTGCAGCCTTCTTTTTGACCGGAGTGGCTTTTTTGACCGGCGCTGTTTTATCAGTGGTTGTGCTGGCTGTCGGTTTTTCCTGAACGGAAGCCGCCATGACACCTTCCGCGTGACAAGTCATCAACAGGCAGATCAATAACCAGGCGGCAGGAAAAATCGGCTTCATGGACCCAACGACGCGAACGGCAGAAGGCTATATGCTCGCCTGTTGGAGACGACAAGACAAGCGGGCAGTTCACAACGGCCCGGCCGGTTAAAAACCGCTCGTCGTCTCTTGGCAAAGTTGCGTTGCCAGCAACCCCAGCGTCATCAATGCACGCTCGGCCTCGCGGTTCCAGGGGATGCCACAGTTCAGGCGAATGCAGTGATTGAACTGCTCGGTGTTACTGAAAATCAGCCCCGGTGCAATGCTGATGCCCTGCTGCAACGCACGCACATGCAACTCTTGCGTGTTGACCCGCCCCGGCAGGCTGACCCACAGAATGAAACCGCCGGTAGGCCGGGTCATCTGCGTACCTTCCGGGAAGTATTGCTGTACTGCCAACTGGAAAGCGCTGAGATTCTTGCGGTACTCCTGACGGATATAACGCAAATGCCGGTCGTAACCGCCGTTTTCCAGGTAGGCCGCAATGCCCATTTGCGTGACGCTGCACGCTGAATGGGTGCTGAAAGTCTGCAAGCGCTGGATTTCCGGCTGGTACTTGCCGGCAATCATCCAGCCGATCCGCACGCCGGGCGACAGGGTCTTGGAGAAACTGGAGCAGTAAATCACCCGATCCAGCCGGTCATAGGCCTTGAGCGATTTGGTGCGGCCCTGCTCGAACATCAGCTCGCCATAAATATCGTCTTCGACGATCTGGATATCGAAATCCGAAGCCAGGCGCAGCAGCTGTTTCTGCCGCTCTTCAGGCATGGTGCCGCCCAAAGGATTACTCAAGCGCGTGGTCAGCACCAGCGCCTTGATCGACCACTGATTGGCCGCCAGTTGCAGCGCTTCGAGGCTCATGCCGGTAGCCGGATCACTGGGGATCTCGATGACCTTCAGCCCCAGCAGATCGGCCAGTTGCAGCAAACCATAATAAGTCGGGGACTCGGCAGCGATCAGATCGCCTGGCCGGGTCAATACGCGCAATGACATCTGCAGCGCATCGACGCAGCCATGGGTGATCACCACTTCCGACGGATCGACCACCACGCCGGCATCGCGCATGCGGATCGCCACTTGCCGCCGCAACGGCTCAAAACCGGGGCTGAACATGTAGCTGAACGCCCGCGGACTATGAAAACGGGTGACTTTGGCCAATTGCTGATGCAACGCCCGCACCGGCAGATAATCGACACTCGGTACGGCCGCGCCCAACGGGAATACCCCCTCGCGGCGGGATTCGACCAGGACTTGCTGAATGATGCTGCTGCGGGTGACCAGGCCTGGGCGCTCGACCCGGGCGATGTCCGGGGTCGGTGCCGTCAGGGCCGGCGTCTGGTGCACGTAGTAACCGGATTGCGGCCGGGCACGGATCAGCCCTTGATCTTCAAGGTTGGCGTAGGCCTGCAACACCGTCGCATGGCTGACGTTGAGCTGCGAGCTCATCTTGCGCACCGAAGGCACGCGCTCTCCCGGCTGATAGACACCGCGGCGGATGTCTTCGGCCAGTTGCTGAGCAATACGTTGATAGAGCAAGAGATTGGTCATGACGCAGCACTCGATTTCACGGGCATTTTATTCTTGTGTGAAACAATACCGGAACAGTTTAGAAGTGTACTGGGACAGTTGCCACAATAGTCGACCATACAGTGCGGTGTCAGCAAAAACTGTACTGTTTTATGATGCATTTGACGGGCGCAAAAAAACCCGGCGCTGCTGAGCAGGCCGGGTTTTTCCAGTGACGCAGCCCTTAACGAGCCGCGCCGAGCTGGCCTTTTTCGTCGGAGAACACAATTTCCACCCGACGGTTCTGGGCACGACCGCGCTCGGAAGCGTTGGCGTCCACCGGGTATTCATCGCCGTAACCTTCAACCTGAATGCGTTTGTCGTCGATGCCCAGGTCCATCAGCACATCGGCCACCGATTGCGCACGATCGCGGGACAGCTTGAGGTTTTCCTGTTTACCGCCGGTGCTGTCGGTGTAGCCCTCGATCCGCACCACCCGCTTGGGGTTGAGCTGCAGGAACTGGACGATCTTCAGCACCACACGGTTCGCCGAGCTCTTCAGCTCCGCCTCACCGGTATCGAACAGCACATCACCCAGGGTCATCACCAGACCACGGTCAGTCTGGGTGGTCGCCAGCGCCACGATCTGCTCTTCGAGCCACTTGCCCTGTTGCTGCACGCTGAGCAACTTGGACTCACGCAGCGCCAATTGCAGGCGCTGACGCTCGAGTTCGAGCTTCGCTGCGCGCTCTTCATTGAGCACTTGATTGGTGTGTTCCCGGGCAATTTCGCTGTAGCGCTGGCTCAGATAGGCGTAATGCACCACGTCAGAACCGCTGCCCCAGTAACTGGACAGACGATCGGCGCGGGCCAGGGACTCGCCGGCACGGATCACGTCTTTGGGCGCAATACGCAACACGTTGGAGTCTTCCTTGACCTTCTGGAAGTCGGCACCGGCCTGCTGCAACGCAGCTTCGCTGTGTTGACCGGCGCAGCCATAAAGGCTTGCGCAGCCGGCCAGGATCAAGCCGCCGAGTGCTTTGGTCTTCAGGTTCATTGGGCATCTCCCAGTTGCTTGCGCAGGCGGGTGATGCGGGTATTGAGCACGTTCAACTGCTCCTCGCTCTTGTGGGTCAGGACCCGGGCTTCGGCCAGGCGCGCGTCCAGCTCGGCCTGCTCGGCCCGCATGCGCGCATTCTTGTAGGATTGGTCGGCCATGTTGCCCTTGGCACGGTTGAACTTGTCCTGGGCCAGCTTCAGCTCCGGCACTTCGTCGGCGGTAGCGCCCACGGCCTTGGCTTGTTCGAGGGCCTGTTCGGTCAGGCGTATTTGTTCATTCGGCGCCGGATCGGCTGCACAACCCGCCAGAGCCAGAACGGCCAGGGCAGCGAAAAGAGGTCGAATACTCACTAAAAATCCCTACTGTATTGGGGTACTGACAGGTTGTTGCTGCGGCAGGGAGCGTTGCGCTTTCCAACGCTCGATATTGCGCAGCAGCGCGGCTTCCGTCAGTCCGGACGCGGGCAATTCTGTCATCTTTTTGGCCAGCTGTCCGCGCAACCAAGGATCGTTGCAGGCAGAGTTATGGGAAACCGCGAGATACAGGCCAGGTTTGTCGATCGGTTGTGGTCGGGCCATCAAGTCATTGGCCATCCCCAGCGTTTGCGCCATGGCCATGCCCGAGTAGCGACCGGCAAGGACAAATTCCACCTCGCCGAGCAGCAATTTCTGAAAGGCCTGAGTCAGATTGGGCGTGCGCATGAGGGTCAATTGCTGCTCGGCGAAAGTGCCGAATGCTGGCGTCACTCGAGCCTTTTCCGACAACGCGCCGGGATGACCGTGAAGGTCCTGCGCCTCGTTGTAGACCAGTAGTGAATCGTTGCGGGTCCAGACCAGGTAATCGTTTTCCAGCAACGGTGGATGGATGTAATCCAGATTTTCCAGCTCAGTGACCGTCAACGGCGCATCGGCCAGCATGTCCATGCGCCCGCTGCGCACTTCGTCCAGGGCCTGGGAACGTTTGCCGGCATAAAGCAGTTCAACCTTGATGCCCAACTCCCCCGCCACTTGCTGCAACAAATCAGCACTGGCGCCGATCAGGTGCTTGGGGTTTTGCGGGTCTTGCCACAGGTACGGCGGTGCGTCGGGACTGCCGGTCACGATCAAGCGCTCGCATTTTCCCGCAGCGATGGACAGCCCCGGTAATAGGGTCAGGCTTAAACACAACCCTGGCAAAAAAGAGCAGCCAAACCAGTGGCGCAGATCCATGGCAACACTCTCCCCACTCAAATCCGGAACAAAAAAAAGCCCGACCAAAAGGCCGGGCTCTTTATAAGTCAAGCTGCCGGATTAGACCAGCTTCTCGAACTCAGGGATGGCTTCGAACAGGTCCGCCACCAGGCCGTAATCGGCCACCTGGAAGATCGGCGCTTCTTCGTCCTTGTTGATCGCGACGATCACCTTGGAGTCTTTCATGCCGGCCAGATGCTGGATCGCGCCGGAGATACCGACGGCGATGTACAGCTGTGGCGCAACGATCTTGCCGGTCTGACCGACCTGCATGTCGTTGGGTACGAAACCTGCGTCGACCGCGGCGCGGGAAGCACCGACGGCAGCGCCCAGCTTATCGGCCAGGGCGTACAGGTGTTTGAAGTTGTCGCCGTTCTGCATGCCGCGGCCGCCGGAAACGACGATCTTGGCAGCGGTCAGTTCCGGACGGTCGGACTTGGCCAGTTCTTCGCCGACGAAGCTGGAGATGCCAGCGTCGTGGGCAGCGGCAACGGCTTCAACGGCCGCCGAACCACCTTCAGCCGCCACCGGGTCGAAACCGGTAGCACGCACGGTGATCACTTTGATCGCAGCGGTCGACTGCACGGTAGCGATGGCGTTACCGGCATAGATCGGGCGCTTGAAGGTGTCGGCGCTTTCGACCGAGATGATCTCGGAGATCTGGTCAACGTCCAGCTGAGCGGCAACGCGCGGCAGGATGTTTTTGCCGTTGGACGTGGCGGCGGCCAGAATGTGGCTGTAGCCCTTGCCCAGTTCGGCTACCAGTGGAGCAACGTTTTCCGGCAGTTGATGCGCGTAAGCGGCATTGTCAGCGTTCAGGACTTTGCTCACGCCAGCGATTTTCGCAGCGGCTTCAGCCACGGCGCCAGCGCCCTGGCCTGCAACCAGAACGTGGATGTCGCCACCGATCTTGGCGGCAGCAGCAACGGTGTTCAGCGTGGCCGGGGCCAGCACTTTGTTGTCGTGTTCAGCAATAACCAAGATAGTCATTTAGATTACCTTCGCTTCGTTTTTCAGTTTCTCGACCAGTTCAGCCACCGACTTGACCTTGATACCCGCGCTGCGCGCAGCCGGCGCTTCGACTTTCACGGTCTTGTTGGTGGAGGCGGTGGAAACGCCCAAAGCGTCCGGAGTCAGCACTTCGAGAGGCTTCTTCTTGGCTTTCATGATGTTTGGCAAGGACGCGTAGCGCGGCTCGTTCAAACGCAGGTCGGTAGTGACGATGGCCGGCAGTTTCAGGGAAACGGTCTGCGCGCCGCCGTCGATTTCGCGGGTCACGGCAACCGTATCGCCGGACACTTCGACTTTGGATGCGAACGTGCCCTGACCGTAGCCGCTCAATGCCGCGAGCATCTGGCCAGTCTGGTTATTGTCGCTATCGATGGCTTGTTTACCGAGGATCACCAGTTGAGGTTGTTCCTTGTCGACCACAGCCTTGAGCAGCTTGGCCACGGCCAGGGAAGTCAGATCTTCAGCGGATTCGACGAGGATGGCGCGGTCGGCACCCAGAGCCAGCGCGGTGCGCAGTTGCTCTTGAGCGGTGGACGGGCCGATGGAGACGACGACGATTTCAGTCGCAACGCCTTTCTCTTTCAGACGTACGGCTTCTTCCACTGCGATTTCGCAGAACGGGTTCATCGACATCTTGACGTTAGCGAGGTCGACGCCGGAATTGTCCGCCTTGACGCGAACCTTGACGTTGTAATCCACAACGCGTTTGACAGCTACAAGAACCTTCATGGATTCCTCGTTACTCTCCGGTGAAAAGAAAGTCGCCTAGGCGAACCTGGCGGTTGATGCTCATCGGCGCAAGGGCACCTCTAAAAACGCTGGCAGGTGTATCGGGTGAACCTTGCTCACGAGGCTGATGACCGTTCGTCAGTGGTGACCAATAAGTCATTCATTACCGTGGCGTGTAAACTTCGCGCCATAACCGCGCGGCGCCTCACCTTGTACTGCCATCGCCCTGTCTTTAGAGGTGCTCTTGAAACCTACATTCAGCCTACGGCGAGCGCAAAACCGCCCGTATCTTGACCGGAACACCTATTCCGGTCAATACGGCAAAATGGCCAGTCATAAGCCGCGTGACTTTGATTTATCTGGCTTTGAGCCGATTCAAACAAACGTTTGTATTGGACGCTAGGAGTGGTGTAGATATAATGCGCCACCCAGAGAGAAATGTGGCTCATCGATTGTCCTCTGCACCGCACTGCAGGGGAATTCATGAATGCGACACCCAACCTCCAATTAGAAAAAAAACTGTTGAGCCTTGAGTAGGAGATAGCCTGTGGAACGCGAATACATGGAATTCGACGTGGTCATCGTCGGTGCCGGCCCCGCTGGCCTGTCCGCCGCCTGCCGTTTGAAGCAGAAGGCCGCCGAAGCCGGTAAGGAAATCAGCGTCTGCGTGGTCGAAAAAGGCTCCGAAGTCGGCGCTCATATCCTGTCCGGTGCCGTGTTCGAACCACGGGCCCTGAACGAACTGTTCCCGGACTGGAAAGAACTCGGCGCGCCGCTGAACACACCAGTCACCCGCGATGACATCTTCGTTCTGAAAAACGCTGACAGCGCGCAGAAGATTCCAGACCTCTTTGTGCCCAAGACCATGCACAACGAAGGCAACTACATCATCTCCCTGGGCAACCTGTGCCGCTGGCTGGCCCAGCAGGCCGAGAACCTGGGTGTGGAAATCTACCCGGGCTTCGCCGCCCAGGAAGCGCTGTTCGACGAGAACGGCGTGGTGCGCGGGATCATCACCGGCGACCTGGGTGTTGACCGCGAAGGCAATCCGAAGGAAGGCCTGTACACCCCAGGCATGGAACTGCGCGCCAAGTACACGCTGTTCGCCGAAGGCTGCCGCGGCCACATCGGCAAGCAGCTGATCAAGCGTTTCAACCTCGACAGCGAAGCCGACGCCCAGCATTACGGCATCGGCCTGAAAGAAATCTGGGAAATCGACCCGGCCAAGCACCAGCCAGGCCTGGTGGTCCACACCGCCGGCTGGCCGCTGGACATCATGGGCACCGAGAACACCGGTGGCTCGTTCCTCTATCACCTGGAAAACAACCAGGTGGTGGTCGGTCTGATCGTCGATCTTTCCTACAGCAACACCTACCTGTCGCCGTTCGACGAGTTCCAGCGCCTCAAGCATCACCCGGTGCTCAAGCAATACCTGGAAGGCGGCAAGCGTGTCAGCTACGGCGCTCGCGCCATCTGCAAAGGCGGCCTGAACTCACTGCCGAAAATGGTGTTCAAGGGCGGCGCACTGATCGGTTGCGACCTCGGCACCCTGAACTTCGCCAAGATCAAAGGCAGCCACACGGCGATGAAGTCCGGCATGCTCGCCGCTGACGCCGTGGCCGACGCGCTGTTCGCCGAGCTGGACGGCACGCAAGAGCTGACCACTTACGTCGACGCCTTCAAGAAGAGCTGGCTCTACGACGAACTGTTCGCCAGCCGCAACTTCGGCCCGGCGATCCACAAGTTCGGCGCCATCGTCGGCGGCGGTTTCAACTGGATCGACCAGAACATCTTCGGCGGCAAACTGCCGTTCACCCTGCACGACACCAAGCCGGATTACGCATGCCTGAAGCTGGCGGCCGACTGCAAGAAGATCGACTATCCGAAACCGGACGGCAAGCTCAGCTTCGACAAACTCAGCTCGGTATTCATCTCCGGCACCAACCACGAAGAAGAGCAGCCGTGCCACCTGAAGCTGGCCGACGCGAGCATCCCGATCAGCAAGAACCTGCCGCTGTACGATGAACCTGCACAGCGTTACTGCCCGGCCGGCGTGTATGAAGTGGTGACCCAGGAAGACGGCGAGAAGCGCTTCCAGATCAACGCCCAGAACTGCGTTCACTGCAAGACCTGCGACATCAAGGACCCTGCACAGAACATCACCTGGGTGGCGCCGGAAGGCTCCGGCGGCCCGACTTATCCGAACATGTAAGTCGAACGCTTGAACAACAAGGCTCCCGACATGGGGGCCTTTTTGTTGCCCGAAATCCAGGCATCGACACTAAACCAATGTGGGAGCGGGCTTGCTCGCGAAGGCGGTGTATGACCCAACATTGATGTCGAGTGATACACCGCCTTCGCGAGCAAGCCCGCTCCCACAAGGGGATTGGTGGTGTCTCAGGCAGCGCGCTCATCCCCCGGATTACGTTCGAAGTAGCGCTTGTACTCACGACTGAACTGCGACGTACTCTGATACCCCACCCGATGCGCCACCTGGGCCACGCCCAATCCTTCGCCCTGCAGCAAGCGCTGGGCCTTGAGCAAACGCAAACGCTTCAGATACTGCACTGGCGACAACAAGGTGCAGCGTTTGAAATGCTCGTGAAACGTCGATGCGCTCATGTTGGCGCAACTGGCCAGGGCTTCGACGTTCAGCGGCTCGGTGTAATGGGCATGCAGATGACTCAGAGAGGCCGCGATCCGGGCGAACTGCCCCTGTTGCTCCACCAGCGCCCGCAATACATCGGCTTGCGGCCCCCGCAAGGCGACGAACAACAACTCACGCAATCGCGCCTGTCCCATAACCTGGCTCTCCAGCGGGTCGTGCAGGCAGCGCAACAGCCGTTCAACACAACCCCGCATCGCATCATCGAGCACCGCCGAAGTCATGGACTCTGGCGTCTGCGCCGCGATATAGCGCCCCGACGCCAGCCCCATCGCCAGCACCAACTCACCGAGCAACACCCGGTCAATGGCGATGGAAATGCCCAGCATCGGGCCATCGGGCGCGGAAAACGTCTCGCACTCGAACGGCACCGGCAGCGCCTGAATCAAATAATGCCCGGCACCGTATTCCAGAGTACGCGACCCCAGATACGCCAACTTGCCGCCCTGGGCAATGATGACCAGGCTTGGCTCATAGATTTGCGGGCCACGGGCCAAATCACGACTGGCCCGCAAAATCTGCACGCCTGGCAACGCGGTAGGCGTGTAACCATCGCGGGTGGTCAGCGACTGGATCAGCGAAACCAGCGTGGCATTGGCATCGAGATAACGGGTCAACAACATGGGGAGCTCTTCACAAAAAAGTAGCGAAAAAAGGGATGAAAACATCATCGCAGGTCTGAACGCCAATGCGGCCAATCGAAGGTGAACGCCGGAGGATTAGGCATGACACCCGGAGGAATCGCCATGGCCGGTCACCGGTGCGGTGTCCAGAATGGCTCGCCTCACCTGTCACTGCTTTTACGAGGTTCACCATGTACACCGCCATCGGATACGCCGCTCAGTCCCCCACCACTCCCCTCGCCCCGATGAAATTCGAACGCCGCAGCCCACGGGCCGACGATGTGGCGATCGAGATTCTCTACTGCGGCGTCTGCCATTCCGACATCCACCAGGCGCGCAACGAGTGGGGCATTGCGGTTTACCCGCTGATGCCCGGCCATGAGATCGTCGGCAAAGTGACCGCCGTCGGCGCGAACGTTACTAAACACAAAGTCGGCGATCTGGTCGGCGTCGGTTGCATGGTCGACTCGTGCCGCCACTGCGAAGCCTGCCAGGCCGATCTGGAGCAATACTGCCTCGAAGGTCCGACCCTGACGTATGCCACCCCGGACCGGGTCGATGGCAGCAACACGATGGGCGGTTACTCCGACAGCATTGTGGTCAGCGAGCACTTTGTCGTACGTATCCCGGAGAAGCTCGACCTGGCCAGCGCCGCGCCGATTCTGTGTGCCGGCATCACCACCTACTCGCCGCTCAAGCACTACGGCGTCAAGGTCGGCGACAAGGTCGGGATTCTCGGCATGGGTGGCCTCGGTCACATGGGGATCAAGTTCGCCAAGGCGATGGGCGCTGAGGTGACCTTGTTCACCCGTTCGGCGAGCAAGGCTGAAGAAGGTCGTCGCCAAGGCGCAGACCACGTGATCGTGTCCACCGATGCCGAACAGATGAAGGCCGTCGCCGGACATTTCGACTTCCTGCTGGACACCATTCCAGTGCAGCACGACCTCAACCCCTACCTCGATACGCTGCGTTTCGACGGCGTGCACATTGTGGTGGGCTTGATCGAGCCGGTCGAGCCGCCGGTGCATGCGGGCAAGCTGGTGATGAGCCGTCGTGTATTGGCCGGTTCCCTGATCGGCGGCATCGCCGAAACCCAGGAAGTGCTGGATTTCTGCGCCGAGCACGGCATCTCCTGCGACATCGAAATGCTCGACATCCGCCAGATCAACGAGGCATACACCCGCATGATCGCCGGCGACGTGAAGTACCGCTTCGTGATCGACATGGCGACCTTGAAGATCTAAACCTTCAGGCCCAATTCCGCCGACAGCCGGGCCGTGACCCCTTTGATCAGGGGAATCAGCTCGGCCATTTTTTCCAGTGGCATGTACGGCACGGTGCTGGCGATGCTGATGCCGGCGACAATGCGCTTGCTGGCATCGCGGATCGGTGCCGCCACGCAGCGAATCGACGGTTCGTTATCCTCCAGGTCGAAGGCATAGCCACCGGCCACGTACTCGATCATGCGCTGCTGAAACTGCTCCCAGGATTGCTCCGGGTGCAGCGGCCAGAACTGATTTTTCCCACCCACCGGCAAGCTGATTTCATACAGCCGTTGCCATTCTTCCTGTGTGTCGTCGAGCATCAGCGCCTTGCCGATCCCGGTACGCGCCAACGGCATGCGATGCCCCACCCTCGAACGCATTTCCGGGCCATTGCGCCCCGGATTCTTGAGCAGGTACAGCACCTCGTCGCCTTCACGAATCGCCAGGTGAATGGTGTCGCCGGTCAACGCCGACAACTCATCCAGATACGGCCCGGCCAGCGTCACCAGCGGCAGCTCTTCACGCGCCTGGAAACCCAGCTCGATCAGTTTCGGCCCCAGCAGATAACCGATTTGCGGCACCACCCGCAGATAACGCTCGTCCACCAGGCAACTGGCCAGGCGATGGGTGGTGCTGCGCGTGGTGCCGATCAGCCGGGCGATTTCCTTGAGATCGCGGGCGCCACTGGCCACCGCCTGAACCACACCCAGGCCACGAAGCAGTGTCTGGGTGCCGGTCGGCGCGGCGTCCTTGGCGATTTTTGGGGCGTCTTCCTGCATATCCAGCCTTTACCGTTGAGCGAGGGAACGGGCGGCATTATGGTCGCCCGACGGCTGCGACTACAACTTGATACGCTCGACCTTGCCCACCAGCAACACGTAGGAAAGCGCGCCCAGCAACGCCAGAACCGAGATGTAGGTGATCGCCGGAGCAAACGAATCACCGGAGGCAAGGAAACCGATGACGATCGGCGTGGTGATCGCCGCCAGGTTGCCGATGAAATTGAACACCCCACCGGTCAGCCCGAGCAACCGCGCTGGAGCCAGGGTTGACACCAGCGACCAGGTGATCGAGGCCAGGCCATTACCGAAGAAGGCCAACGCGAGGAAGGCAATCACCAACGGTGTCGACTCGACGAAGTTGGCGCCGATGATCGAGGTGGAAATCAGCAATCCGCCAATGATCGGCAATTTGCGGGCAAAACCTACGGTGTAGCCACGACGGATCAAAAAGTCCGAGAAGAACCCCGAACACAGCACGCCGACAAACGCTGCGAGAAACGGCAGTGACGCCAGCAAGCCAGACTTGATGAAGTCCATGCCGCGATATTTCACCAGGTAAGTCGGGAACCATGTCAGGAAGAACCATAAAGTCGAATTGAGGCAGAACTGGCCGAGGTAAATGCCCCACAACTTGCGCTTGCTCAGGACAATCCCGAGGTCGACCCAGCTGAATTTCGCCTTGGCCCTGGCGGCTTCGGCCTGAATATCAACCAACCCGCCGCCCTCGCGGATCAGCTCGATTTCCGCGTCATTGGCGCCCTTGAAATCCCGTGGTTCGCGATACACCGCGTACCAGATCACTGCCCAAAGGATGCCCACCACACCGGTGCTGACAAACACCATGTGCCAGCCATATTGGTGTTGCAGCCAGGCAAGCACCGGTGTCAGGAACGCCAGGCCGACGAACTGCCCGGAGGTATAGAAACCGATGGCGGTGGCGCGTTCGCGCTCGGGGAACCAGGTAGTGACCACGCGGCTGTTGATTGGATACGCCGGCGCTTCCAGGGCGCCGACGGCCATGCGCAGCACGAACAGCGCAATGAAACTGGCGGCGAAGCCGAGCATCACCGTGGCCAGCGACCACAACAGCAATGCAACGCTATAGAGGATACGCGGCGGCACCCGGTCCACCAGCCAGCCACCAGGGATCTGCATGGCGGCGTAGGTCCAGCCGAATGCGGAAAAAATCAGCCCGACATGGATCGGATCGATGCCCAGATCGCTGGTCAGCGCCGGGGCGGCAATGGACAGATTGCTGCGGTCCAGGTAGTTGATCACCACCGTGATGAACAGCAGGACCATGATGAAAAATCGCTTGCGACTGGGCGTCACCAACGACGCCTGCCCGGTGAGGGTTTGCGGTTGCATGGAGGGTGCCTCTTCTTATGTTTATTGAGGTCGTTGAAAAACAGGCGCCTGAGCGCAAATCGTCCAGTCCATGGAGATCAAGTGTGGGAGCGGGCTTGCTCGCGAAAGCGGTGCGTCAGTCGACAACACTGTTGAATGTGATGCCGCCTTCGCGAGCAAGCCCGCTCCCACATTAGATTTGTGATGAGTCAGAGAGAACTCACCACTCGGCAAAACTGCCATCGGCATGACGCCAGATCGGGTTGCGCCAGCGGTGGCCGACGGCGGCACGCTCAATCACGTATTCCTCGTTGATCTCGATCCCCAGACCCGGGCCATTGGGGATCTTCACGAAGCCTTTGTCGTAGTCGAACACCCGCGGATCTTTCACATAATCGAGCAGGTCGTTGCTCTCGTTGTAATGGATGCCCAGGCTCTGTTCCTGGATGAACGCGTTGTAGCAAACCGCATCCAGTTGCAGGCACGCCGCCAGGGCAATCGGCCCCAACGGGCAATGCAGCGCCAGCGCCACGTCGTAGGCTTCGGCCATGTTGGCGATCTTGCGGGTTTCGGTGATGCCGCCCGCGTGGGACGCATCGGGCTGGATGATGTCGACGTAGCCTTCGCTGAGCACACGCTTGAAATCCCAACGCGAGAACAACCGCTCACCGAGGGCGATCGGCGTGCTGGTCAGCGGCGCCAGCTCTTTCAGCGCTTCGTAGTTTTCGCTGAGCACCGGCTCTTCGATGAACATCAATTTGTACGGGTCGAGTTCCTTCATCAGCACCTTGGCCATTGGCTTGTGCACCCGACCATGGAAGTCCACGCCGATGCCGACATTCGGACCGACCGCATCGCGCACGGCGGCGACGTTGGCCAGGGCCAGGTCGACTTTTTCGAAAGAATCGAGGAATTGCAGTTCTTCAGTGCCATTCATTTTCACTGCGGTGAAACCACGGCTGACGGCTTCTTTCGCAGCACGCGCGGTGTCCGCCGGGCGATCACCACCAATCCACGAATAAACCCGGATCTTGTCCCGCACCTGACCGCCCAACAGATCGCTGACCGACACTCCCAGCGCCTTGCCCTTGATGTCCCACAGCGCCTGGTCGATGCCGGCCAGCGCGCTCATGTGGATCGCCCCGCCTCGATAGAAGCCGCCACGGTAGAGCACCGTCCAGATGTCTTCGATATTGCGTGGGTCTTTGCCGATCAGGTAGTCGGACAATTCCTCAACCGCAGCGGCTACGGTGTGCGCGCGGCCTTCGACCACGGGCTCGCCCCAACCGGTCACACCCTCGTCGGTCTCGACCTTGAGGAAGCACCAGCGCGGCGGAACGATGAAGGTGGTGAGTTTGGTGATTTTCATCTCTATTGTCTCTCTTGTAGATGTAGCGCTCACAGCGCCAGAAAGTCTTAACGCAGAGCATTCCATGCAGCGACATATGCCTTGGCGCGCACCGCTACTTCGTCAGCCGTCATGCCCGGTTTGAACAGCCCGGAACCGAGACCGAAACCTTTGACGCCGGCCTCGACAAACACCTGCATGTTGTCCGGCGTAATCCCGCCCACCGGCACCAGCACCGTTCCTGCCGGCAACACCGCCAGCCAGGCTTTCACTACGGCTGGGCCCATCTGCTCGGCCGGAAACATCTTCAGCACATCCGCCCCTTCGGCCAACGCGGCAAAGGCTTCGGTCGGCGTCGCCACGCCCGGTGACAGCAACAGCCCTGCTGCCTTCGCCGCGCGCAACACCTTGGCATCGCTGTGGGGCATGACGATCACCTGGCCGCCCGCCGCTTTCACCTGCTCGACCTGTTCCGGCGTCAGCACCGTGCCCGCGCCGATCAGGCAATCGGCGGGTAATGTGCTGCGCAGGATGCGGATACTTTCGTACGGTTCGGGGGAATTAAGCGGCACTTCGATGACGCGAAATCCGGCTGAATACAGGACTTCGCCGACGGCTGCCGCCTCTTGCGGACGCAGGCCACGCAGAATCGCGATCAGACCGTTTTGTGCCAGTGCTTGCTTGAGCATGTCAGACCTCCATTCAGGTTTAACGGGATGAGGATGTCGTGATCAGTCCAGCGGCGACCGCCAACTGCCACAAGCCGCGTTCGGTGGCCTGCTCGGCCAGGGTCACCCGGGTAAAACCGCAGGCGTCGAGCGCCCGGCTGTAGCGAGCGCAGAGTTGAGCGTTGCCGATGAGGATGATCGAGGGCAGGTGCACGCTGTTGCGCCGACGTCGCTGAACGGTGGCCAGGGCCGACAGTTCATGGCCGATCAGCAGGCCGGACAGATAGTCCGGCTGAGCGGTGGCACTCAGCTCGCCGGTCAGCCCCAGACTGCGGGCACTGAACAACGTGGACAGCGGCCCGATCTCGCCATCCGCCGACAGCGCCACTTGCACGCCACGGTCAAACGCTTCGCCATCAAAAGACCCGCCGCGCTGCTGGGTGCGCCCGAGAATGCTGTGTTCGCTGAGCACGGCGAAGACTTCGCCGGTCATGAAGGTATCGAAATGCACGATGCAGCCGTCGGTCACTTCCACCCATTTCGAATGGCTGCCCGGCAGGCCGATCAACAGATCGCTACCCGCCCCGCTCGGCAGATTCTGCAGCACACCGAGCACCTGGGTTTCCTCGCCGCGCATGACGTTGGGCAAGCGCGAACGCTGAATCACACCCGGCACGATATGCACATCGACACCGCGAAGACTGCGAACGGTTTGTAGGGAAGTTCCGAGATTGGCGACATTCGCCGGCGTGTCGCAGTAAGCCGCTTCGCGCCAGCCCTGAGCACTGCCGACCATGCCACAGGCAATCACCGGCAAATCGGGCTGCGCGTCGAGCCAGTCACCGCAAGCCTCATCGAAGGCCAGTTCAAAACCGTCGGCGCATGCCTGACCGGCGATGGTTCGCGGCGTCCTGGGCAGCTGCATGATTCCGGACGACAGCGCCCGCTGTTCCAGCACCTGGCCACCGAAGCCGAGTTTGTAAGCACGTAATGAGGTTGTCCCCCAATCGAGCGCGATCAATTGCGCCAGCATCGCTTCACCTGTTTTGTTTTTTGGCAGTGAGTGAGCTGGACTATAAACCCGGACGCCGGAAAATCTCAATATATAAATTCTAATCCCACATATTGGGAAGTCGCAAAAAAATCGCAGCCTTCGACAGTTCCTACAGATTCGATGTACGCCGCGATATCACCGGGCGAAACACAATCTCGTATAGGAGCTGCCGAAGGCTGCGATCTTTGAGGGGATCAATGTCCTGCGGCAAAATCCCTTAACACCGCCCCATCCATCCGATACCGCACCCACTCTTCCTGTGGCTGTGCGCCAAGGGATTTGTAAAATTCAATCGCCGGTTGGTTCCAGTCCAGCACGCTCCATTCGAAACGACCGCAGTCATTGGCGCAGGCGATTTTCGCCAGGTGGCGCAGCAGGGTTTTACCGGCACCGCCGCCCCGTTGTTCAGGGGTGATGTAGAGATCTTCGAGGTACAGGCAATTGCTGCCCAGCCAGGTGGAATAGCTGAAGAAGAACACCGCGAAGCCGATCGGCAGGCCATCGCGCAGGCAGATCAGGCCATGGGCGGTGGCGCCTTCGCTGAACAGGCTGCGCTCGATGTCGGCGACGCTGGCGATGACTTCGTGGCGGGCACGTTCGAAGTCGGCCAGTTCAGTGATGAACGCGAGGATTTGCGGAGCATCGCTGGGGGTCGCCGGGCGGATTTCGATCGTCATGGACGTGCCTTGTCAGAAGTTGAAAACGCCATACTAAGTCCGCGCGCGGCGCTCGTCACATTTGAAAGCAAAACGTCATGTAGCATCACCGTTTTGTGGCGCTTTGTACGAACGGGCCTGTCTGTGGGATCGGCGTAGCTGTACTGGCGTCTTCGCGGGCAAGCCCGCTTGTATGTTTAGACTTGAAGGGGTGGGTGGGACTAAAAGCCCGATTCTGACTCTAGCCAGTACAGACCGTGGGAGACTTCGTCCCACCCCTTCTACCTAAAAGCGCCAATAAGGAATTCATCGGCTAGGCCGACGATAGAGACAAGCCAGCGCAACGGTAGACCCCAACAAGCTCTTAAACCCTAGCTCCGAGGATTCGTCATGACAATCCTTACTTCGCAAGCGGTCGTGGGTGTTGATGTGGCCAAGGCTGAGGTGCTCGTCTATCGCGCCGATCTGCAAACCACACAAGCCATCTCCAATAATCGAGCAGCACTCAAACGTTGGCTCAAGACGCTGCCCGCCAAAAGTGGCATTGCCGTTGAGGCCACCAACATTTACCACTTGGACACGGTTGAGTTGGCCTATGAGTTGGGTCATCAGGTCTACGTCGTGGACGGTTATCGCTTGAGTCATTACCGCCGCAGTGTCGGCCAACGAGCTAAAAATGATCCGTGTGATGCTCGTCTTCTGGCTCGGTATCTGGCGCATGAACAGGGTGGGTTACGCGCTTGGAGCCCGCCGCCCAAGGCTTACAAGGCCCTGCAAAGCCTGCTTCATCGACGGGCAGCACTGATCAAGGCGCGTGTCAGCCTGGCTCAGAGCTGGGCCAATGAGCCGCGCCTGGAAGAAGAGCTGAAATGTCTGATGGAGACGTTTAAGCGCTCGGATTTGGCCATTCAAAAACAGCTGCGTGACCTGAGCAAAGAGGCCGGAGCCGCCGAAAATATTGAGCGTTGCAAGGCCATTGAAGGCGTTGGTGTACTGACGGCAACTGGATTTGCGACGGCTTTTTTGCGTGGCGAGTTTAAGGACAGCAATGCCTTCATCGCTTTTTTGGGCATGGACTTGAGGGTCGATGACTCGGGAAAAAAGACGGGGAGTCGCAGTCTGACCAAGAAAGGGGATCCGGAAATACGACGTCTGGCCCACAACTCGGCCATGGCCGCCTGTCGTTCAGCGACCTGGAAACCATTTTATGAAGGGTACCTGGCCAGAGGTTTCAAGAGGACTCAGGCCCTGGTAATCCTTGCCCGAAAACTCGCCCGGGTGGCGTTCGCTCTGATGAAAAACCAGAGCGAATACCAACCGAATCGACCGTTGCAGGGTTGTCCTGCAACATAGAATCTCCCACAGGGTGCTCATTGATCACAAAAACCGAGTCGAATCCAAGGAGTTCCATGACCACCGCCGCTTTCGCGCCTCTGCAGAATCTAGCCTCTGAACTGCTGCCCCATGCGCTGGAACCTGGTGAGGACGGCGCCCACGATCTGTCGCACTTGCAGCGGGTGTGGCACAACGTGCGCACGCTTCACGCCGATGAAGGCGGTGATCTTGAGGTGCTGCTGGCCGCCGTGCTGTTGCACGATTGCGTGGCGGTGGAGAAGAACTCGCCGCTGCGTTCCCAGGCGTCACGGCTGGCGGCGCAGAAAGCGTCGACAGTGCTGACAGCCATGGATTGGCCTGACGCAAAAATCACCGCGGTCGTCCATGCCATTGAGGCCCATAGCTTCAGCGCCAACATCACACCCACGACCCTCGAAGCCCGAATCATCCAGGACGCCGACCGCCTCGACTCGCTTGGCATGCTCGGCGTGGCGCGTACCTTCTACATTGCCGGGCGCATGGGCAGCGCGCTGTACGACCCTGTGGACCCGGAGGCAGACGAGCGGGACTACGACGACAAACGCTTTTGCCTCGATCATTTCCAGACCAAGCTGCTGCACCTGGCAGACGGCTTCCAAACGACCACCGGCCAGCGTCTGGCACAGGTTCGCCATCAACGCTTGAAGGGATTCATGGAGCTGTTCAAGGAAGAAATCGGCGTCGGCTGAGGAGCCAGAGCCACACCGCTCGTCGTTCATCAGGCACCAATCCCGGTCGGGGACGGACCAATATCGAGTAAGGGCTCGCCAACGCGAGCGAGGAGCAACACTCGTCCATCCCAACCAAGAGGTCACCATGAACGTTGATAAAAACCTGGAGAAAGAAGTCCTGACCCGCCTGCTGCACGCCCACCCAAGTGGCTTGGGCAAGGAGGTCCTGGACAATTACCGGGGGGAGAAAGTCGTGGCCAGCACCCTGGCCACTCTGCAGGAGCGCGGGCTGATCCAGCATGGTCATGTGATCTGCAACGAAACCGGCGAGCACTCGCTGAACCTGCCGATCAAACTCAGCGCCGCTGGGGTTGAGGCGGCACGCAAACTGGATAACTAACCGAGCAGGAGCTGGCGAAGCCTGCGCCGGCTCCTATAGCCAGGAGAAATCCCATGCCTCGTGGAAGCAAAGACAAATACACCGCCGAGCAGAAACGCAAGGCCGAACACATCGAAGAAAGCTACGAACGCAAAGGCGTATCGAAAGATGAAGCCGAAGCTCGCGCTTGGGCAACGGTGAACAAACAGTCAGGTGGCGGTGAACGCGCCGGCGGCTCGGGACGCAAGAAACCGGCCAGCGCCAAGTCGGCGGATCGCAAGGAATCAGCCCGCCGCGCAGTCGCCACCCGTGAGGGCAAGCCGCGCAACAGCAAAGCTTCGCGCGATACGCAGACGGTGGACAGCCTGATGAAAGAAGCCCGGGCGAAGAAGATTCCGGGGCGCTCGAGCATGCGCAAGCAAGAGCTGATCGAGGCGTTGCGCAAGGCGGGTTAAAGGTCTGGATTCAGGGTGAATTTGAGGGCCTCTTCGCGAGCAAGCCCGCTCCCACATTAGGTCTTGTGAACGACGCAGATCCAATGTGGGAGCGGGCTTGCTCGCGAAAGCGCTGGATCAGGCGCCGACAGTCTCCCGGATCAACGCATCCACTTCAGCCGCCCCCGGCGAAGTCGCCGGCCCCCAGCGAGTGACAGCCAAAGCCGCCGCCGCATTCGCCCGCCGCGCCGCGTCTATCGCCGACAAACCCTGCGCCAACCCCGCCACAAACACACCGGCATGGGCATCCCCCGCCCCGTTGCTGTCGACAGCCGTGACCTTGAATCCCGGCACCTGCCGACGCTCGCCATGCTGGCTGATCCAGCAACCCTGCGGGCCATCGCGAACCACTATCAAGGCATCCGCCGGCAACTGATCCGCCAAAATATTCAACGCCTCGGCAATGTCCGACACGCCGGTAAACCGCAGTGCCTCGACACCGTTGCTGCTCCACAGATCGATGCGCGGCAACAAGGCTTTCATCAGTGGCGCGTCCGGTGAATCCACCAGTGGTCCCGGATCGAACACCACCTTGATCCCGTCCGACAGATCCAGCACCCAATCCACCAGCACCTGCGCCTTGCCGCCATGCAGCAGGCTGTAGCCGCTGACGTAGACAAAGTCGCCCGCCTCGGCCGGCACACTCGCCAGGTCTGCGGCAGTCAATTCGCCTTCGGCACCGATGTAGGAAATGAACGTGCGTTCGGCCGAGGCTTCAGTCAGCGCGACGCACAGTCCGGTATCGCGCTCGGTGCTCTGATCGACGCCGATGCGAATGCCTTCCGCGGCCATCGCCTCCCGGGCCAGATCCCCAAAACGGCCGTTGCCATGACGCCCGAGGTAAACCACCGGCAAGCCGTTTCGCCGCGCCGCAGCCATCACATTAAAACCGCCGCCGGCCTCAAAACGGGCGGACTGCGCCAGCACGTCACCGCCCGAATGAGGCAACTTGGCCACGGCCATGACCAGGTCGATCATGACCTGGCCAGTGTGCAGCAACCTAGACATGCGCAGGCTCGAGCAACGCGGCACGGCGGTCCTTGGCACCGCCGAGCACCCAGTAAATCCCGCCGGCCACCACGAACGTCACGATCCAGCCCAGGCCGTTATGGCCCAGCCAGGAGTCGGACAGGAAGCCCCGGAACCAGACATCTTGTTCAGTAGTGCCAATGGTGGTGAAACTGAAACCCAACACAATCGCCAGCGCCCATGCACCGAAGGCACGCCACTCGACACCGCCGCGATACCAGTAGGCGCTGCTCGGGCTGACGTCCAGCAGGTCTTTGGGGCTGTAGTAATGACGATGAATCAGGTCCACCACGAAGATCCCGACCCACGCCGTGATCGGCACCGCCAACAAGGAAATGAAGGTGATGAACGGACCGTAAAAACTTTCGGCGATCAGCATGAAATAGATCGAGCCGGCGAAGATCGCGACGATATCGACCACCACCGCGTACACGCGCTTGACCTTCAGGCCGAGGGTCAAGGTAGTCAACCCGGCGGAGTACACCGACAGGTTGTTCGACAGCAGCAACCCGCCGAACGCGGTGATCAGGTACGGCACGGCCATCCAGGTCGGCAGCATGTCGCGGATCGCGACAATCGGATCAGTGGCCGAGGCCAGATCATGGTTGCCCACCGACAGCAGACCGCCGAGGGTGATCAACAGCACCAGCGGAATTCCCGCCCCGAACGCTGCCGACGCCACCAGGCGCACGGCTTTGACGCTGCGATGCTGGTAGCGCGACATGTCCGCGCCGGCGTTGGCCCAACCGATCCCGGTGCCGGCGGCCATGGTGCCGATGCCGATGATCATCGCGCTCAACGGTGCTGGCGTGGCGTTGAACACAGCGCTCCAGTCGATGGTCGCGCAGAGGAAACCGCCGACCAGGATGTTCAATGCACCGAACACGTAAGTCGCCCACTTCTGGATCACCAGCAACGTGGCGTGACCGAGGCCGGATACCGACAACGTCAGCAGCACGAAAATGGCGATGAACACCAGGGTCAGCAGCGGCGCGCTTTTGGCTTCCACCGGCGAGCCGAACAGGATCGAGCACAACGACAGCAGGACGAACGCGGCGGTGGTGGTGTTGACCGTTTCCCAACCCAGGCGCGACATCAGCGAGACCAGCGTCGGGCCGATATTGCCGCGTACGCCGAAGATCGCCCGCGACAACGTCAGGCTCGGTGCGCGACCACGACGACCGGCAATGGAGATGATCCCCACCACCGCAAAAGAACCGGCGGCACCGAGGATCGCGACGATGATCGCCTGCCAGATCGCCAGGCCGCGAAAGGCCACCAGCGTGGCGCCCAACGGCAGGCCGAGGATGGAAATGTTGGCCGCGAACCAGACCCAGAACAGTTGCAGCGGATGACCGTTGCACTCCCCTTCCGGCACCGGTTCGATACCACGGGTTTCCAGTTGCCCGGCACTTGGCCCGGTGGTCGATGAACTCATGAAAATGCTCCTTGCACTTGTTGTGGTTGTGGGCAATTCCGGAAGTCGACATGACATTTTGGCGGTCCTGGCCATGTCAGTGCGTTCCATTGCGGGTGAAAAATTCTAGCAGGCGGCGCGCCTATCGCGGGCAAGCCCGCTCCCACAGGTTCGGTGTGAACCACGAGAATCGCGCCATCCTTGTGGGAGCGGGCTTGCTCGCGAAGACGTCAGTCCAGTCAACGCAGAGCCAACAGCCCCTGCACCAACGGTTCCAGCTGCAAATCATTAACCGCTTTAACCTGCTCGATCATCGCCCCCGGCCAACTCTCAAGCCCCAGACAGGCCCCGAGCATGGCGCCGAGCATCGCCGCGATGGTGTCGGTGTCACCGCCCAGGCTCGCGGCCATGCACAGTGCTTCGAAGGCTGTCATCTCGCCAATGGCCACTTGCTGGGCCAGCGCAAACGACACCACCACCGACTCCTGTGAGGCCACCGAAGTGCCGATCACGTCGTACAGCAAATCCGCCAGCAACGCCTTGTCGCTGTCGATACTGATGCTCCGCGCCCAACTGATGCGCGAGGCGATGCGCCCGCCGGCGACCCAGTGACCATGACTTTCGGCCTGCTGCGCGAACTGTTGGCCGAGGTTCAACGCCTCGCCCAGGTCCGTGCCGTTGATCCCGGCAGAAACCACCGCCGCCACCGCCGCCGCACTGGCAATCCCCAACGTAGTGTTGTGAGTCACCTGACAGGCCTGCACCACGGCTCGGATGAAACGCTCGGGATTGGCAACATCGGCTGCAATCCCCACCGGGGCGATACGCATCGCCGCGCCATTGGTGGTGCCGTAACGCCCCGCCTCTTCCAGCGAATGGCCGGCGAGGATCATTTCTATCGCACGTTTGGTCGAGGGTCCGAGCAAGTCTTGCGAGCCCTTGGCCTGCATCCCGGCCTCCCATTCGATCAGTCGTTGGGCCAACACCGCCGGTTCGATCCGGCCCTCGCCGTCAATCAGCAACTGGCCGACCAGGATTGCCTGTTCGGTATCGTCAGTGATCGAGCCCTTGGGCAGGTTCGCGGCGATCGGTTGATCGGGGCCGGCGTCTTGCAGGTCAGTGATTTCAACGAAACGCGCCTTGATTTCGGCGCGGCTCAGGGACTGGGTCGGCATGCCCAGCGCATCGCCCAGGGCCAGTCCATAGAACGCGCCGAGGGCACGGTTGAGCGCGGTCATTTTGGAGCTCCAAATTGCAAATGCAGACGAAAGTGCACCGGATCGAGCAGGCTTTCGACCTGTTCCATAAAGCGGTTCTGACGGTCGTAGGTGGTGCGCAGGGCTTTGAGGAACACTGTGCCCACCGGACGCCCGAGCAACTCGGCGTCTTCGGCATTCAGGGGTTCGGCACCGATCCACTGGTCGCCGTGCTCGCCGATATAGCCGTAGGCGGCCAACGTGATGGTCAGGGAATTATCGATCAGCCCCACGCGCGGCAGGCCTTCCAGGCCTCCGGTCGCGGGCATCAACGCACGTTCCAGAGACACCAGCGTGCCGTCGGTGGCGCGCCGGCGCCGGTCGAGGGTGATGAACTGATCGGTACCGAAACGCGACAACAGGTCAGGACGGGTCACGGCCTCCAGCCGCAGCACTTCGGTATTGATCAACGCCCCGCTGTCGGCCAGCGCCTGGGCCCAGCCGCTGCTCTGATCGAGCACTACGCCGTCGTAAGTAACGATGGAACCGACTCCGCTTTGCGTGGCGATGTAGTGACGCCGTTTCAGTTCGGCCAGGGCTTCACGCAGCGTGCCGCGGCTGACTTTGAATTCCTGAGCCAACTGATGTTCGCCCGGCAATAGCAAGCCGTCCTCCATCAGGCCGCTTTCAATGCGCCGGATAAGCTCGTCGATCACCCGTTGTTTCTTGTCAAATCGTACCTGTCTAATCATGTACAAAGTGATAACCGAAAGGGATTAGGGCGAGCAAGGGATATTTTGTGGCTGGATTTTTTGTGCACACACAACTTGGGGATGACACAGCGCGCAACTGTGGGAGCGGGCTTGCCCGCGAAGACGTCGGCACATTCAGTATCAATATGTCAGACAACCCGCCCCCTTAGGGACAATCAGCGCTGCTTCAGCCGGTCGATCACAACGGCCAGCAGCAGGATCGAACCGCGAATTACATATTGGTAGAAGGTATCGATGTTCTTCAGGTTCATCGCATTCTCGATGATCGCCAGAATCAACACCCCGGCGATCACATGCCGGATCATCCCGATCCCGCCGCTCAGCGACACCCCGCCCAGCACGCAAGCCGAGATCACCGTCAGCTCGAAACCCTGGCCAATCATCGGCTGGCCCGAGGTCATGCGCGACGCCAGAATCACCCCGGCCAATGCGCCGATGACACCGTGGACGGCGAAGATGAGGATCTTGGTCCGGTCAACGTTGACCCCGGCCAGCAGCGCCGCTTCCTGGTTGCCGCCGATGGCCATGGTGTTGCGCCCGTAGGTGGTGTAATTCAGCAGCCAGCCGAAAAACAGGAAGCAAACGATGGTGATCAGAATCGGCACCGGCACGCCGAACAACTGGCCATTACCAAAGACGAAAAACGATTCCTGGGACACGCCGACCGCTTTGCCGTTGGCAAAGATGTAAGCCAGGCCACGAACAATCTGCATGGTCGCCAGCGTGGTGATCAACGCATTGACCCGCAGCTTGGCGATCACGATCCCGTTGATCAGCCCGACAATCAGCCCCATCACCAGCGCCGCACTGACGCCGAGGAACACGCTGTTGGTGTCGCGCATCACCACCGCCGCGACCACGCCGGCGCAGGCAATCACCGAGCCCACCGACAAGTCGAAGTGCCCGGATGCCAGGCAATACAACATGGTGCAGGCGGCAATCCCGGTGGTGGAAATCGCCAGGCCCAGACCGCGCATGTTCAGCGGCGACAGAAAGTTATCGATCAGCAAGGTGCAGAGCACGAAGATTCCGACGGCCGCCAACAGCATCACCCAGTCATCGAGAAAGCGTCGCAGGTCCAGCGGTTTGCGCGGGGTTGGCAGAGCGTTGTTTTGGATAGTCATAGTCACCTCTCAGTTCGCCACGTCGGCAGCGCGTTGGCGTGGCAAAGCCAGTTGCAGCAGGTTGGATTCATTGGCGTGTTCGCGGGTCAGTTCGCCGCGCATCGTGCCTTCGCAGAGCACCAGGATGCGGTCGGAAATACCCATGACTTCCATCAGGTCGCTGGACACCACAATCACCGCAATACCGCTGGCGGCCAGGTTGTGGATGATCTGGTAGATCTCGGCTTTGGCCCCGATGTCGATGCCCCGGGTGGGCTCGTCGAGCAGCAGGACTTTCATCGGCATCGACAACCAGCGACCAAGGATCGCCTTCTGCTGATTGCCGCCGGACAGGTACATGATTTTCTGCGCCGCGTTGGGCGTCTTCACTTTCAGCGCCTTGATCTGCTTGTCGGCGTTGCCCTTTTCCCACAGCCCGCGCAACAGACAACCAAAGGTCGAATGAGCGCCGCGGGCACTGATGTTGATGTTCTCGGCGACGCTGGCCAGCGGCAGGATGCCCTCCTTCTTGCGGTCCTCGGGGCACAACAGAATCCCCGCGGCGATGGCATCGCGTGGTGAATGCAGCTTCAGTTCATGCCCGCGTAATTCCAGGCGTCCGGCGGTGTTGCGGGTCAGCCCGCTGAGCATGCGCAGCAGCTCGGTGCGACCCGCGCCAACCAGGCCGAACAGCCCAAGAATCTCGCCTTTGTGCACTTCGAAACTCACCGGCTCACGCAAGCCCGGCCCCAGCAACCCGTCGACCTTGAGCGCCACCGCGCCACGGGGACGGTTGCGGTAATCGTAGATGTCCTGAATGTCGCGACCGACCATGCACGTCACCAACTGGTCATGGGTCAACGCGCTCATGTCCTCGAAGGTGCGCACGAAGCGACCGTCCTTGAACACCGTTACCGCGTTGCAGATGCGGAACACTTCCTCCATGCGATGGGAGACGTAAAGCACCACTTTGCCTTCGTCCCGCAGGCGCCCGATGATTGCCATCAAGCGATCGATTTCCCGCGCCGACAGGCTGCTGGTGGGTTCATCGAATGCAATCACATGCGCGCCACGGGACAGCGCCTTGGCGATTTCCACCAGTTGCCGCTGACCGAGGGACAAACGTCCGACTTTCTCTTGCGGATCGATTTCATCGGCCAGGCCTTTGAGACAGGCCAGTGCCTGTTGGCGCAAGGCGCCGCGATTGATCAGGCCGAAACTCGCCGGCAGATGACCGAGAAACAGGTTCTCGGCCACGGTCATTTCCGGCACCAGGTGCAGCTCCTGATGGATCACCGCAACACCGCTGCCAATGCTGTCGGCGGTGGACTTGAAGACCCTGGTCTGCTCGCCGATCTGCAGGTCGCCGCTGTTCGGTGTGTAAGCACCGCCGAGGATTTTCAACAATGTGGATTTACCGGCGCCGTTCTCCCCCATCAAGGCGTGAACCTGTCCCGGATGCGCGACGAAGCTGATGCCGTCCAGCGCCTTCACCCCGGGAAAGGTTTTGCCGATCCCGTTGAAGCGCAGACTCCCGCCAATGCGCTGTTCATCTGTTTGTACGTGTGCGTGCATAACCCACCTCTTCACACCGATCAGGCAGCCCCGTCGCCAGGGCCGCCGATGAAATCAACCGCGCTTCAATTCCACAGGCCGATCTTTTCCAGTTCCTGCTTGAAGTTGTCGCGCGTGATCAGCGTCACGTCGTCCATGGCGGTGTATTTCGGCGGCTCTTTGCCGGTGGTGACCCACTCGTGCATCATGCTGGCGGTGTTGTAACCCTCGATGTGCGGGCTCGGCAGCATCGAGCCGAAGAAGCCGCTGTTGGGTTTCTTCAGTTCGCCAATGGCATCGGTGCCGTTGATGCCGATGCCGATCACGTTTGCCGCGGCAAAACCGGCGCTTTCGGTGGCGCGCACGCCGCCCAGCACGGTGTTGTCGTTCATGCCGCCGATGATCAGGTTTTTCGCCGCACCCGGCAGTTTCACCAGCGCCGAGTTGGTGGCATCCATGCTGCCCGGCACGTCGAGGGTTTTCAGGGCCGAGAACAGAATGTGGTCTTTCGGCATCCCGGCGTCTTCCAGGGCTTTAACCGAACCGTCGGTGCGTTTCTTGCCGGTGTCGAGTTCGTTGAAGGTGTTGATCACCGCATAGGTTTCTTTCCAGTCCCAGCCGCGTTTTTTCGCTTCGGCGGCCATGGCGGCGCCCTGCTTCTGGCCGACTTCGAAAGCTGCCATGCCGAGGTACGGCACGTCTTCCATGAACTTGCCGCCAGCATCGACGAAACGGTCATCGACGGCGATCACTTTCAAACCATTGAGCTTGGCCTTGGCCATGATCGCAGGGCCCAGGGATACGTCCGGCGGGCAGATCACGAAGCCCTTGGCGCCGTTGGCCGCCAGGCTGTCGATGGCCGACAGGGTTTTCTCGCCGTCAGGCACGGCGATCTTGATGACGGTGAAGCCCTTGTCCTTGCCGGCCTTTTCGGCGAATGCCCATTCGGTCTGGAACCAGGGCTCTTCGGCTTGCTTGACCAGAAAACCGATCTTCACTTCCTCGGCCGCCAGCAACGTACTGCTCAGGCTGACCGCGGTGACCGCCAAAGCGGCACAGCACAGGGAACGGATCCCACGACGACGTTTCATAAGCTGACTCCTTGTTATTTTTTTTGAGCGTTATTTGAAAGCCAATACAGCGGTCAAAGCATGCAGCCAATAGTCATATCGTATGATGATTGTATTTCAGGCGTAGTTCTGCCCCTGAAACCCAAGTCATTCAGTCGTGGTACATGACCGAACGACCACCATCGATGGTGATGCACGAAGCATTGATGAAAGGCGCCTCATCACTGGCCAGGAACACGGCGGTCATCGCCACTTCGATGGGCTGGCCGATGCGCCGCGGTGGATGCAAGTCGAAGGCCCGCTGACGTTCGGCATGGGGGTCGGCAAAACCGTTCCAGTAATCGACGTTCAGTTGGGTTTCGATATAGCCCGGCGCGATGGCGTTGACGCGAATGCCCTTGGGTGCGTATTCGATGCCCAAGGCGCGGGTCAGCCCGAGCAGGCCATGCTTGGCCACCGGGTACGGGAAGCAGCCGGGAATGATGTGGGTCGAATGGGTCGAGGCGATGTTGATGATGCTGCCGATGCCCTGCTCGATCATCTGCGGCAGCACGGCTTTGCAGCCATACCAGGCGCCGTCCAGATCAATGGCGAAGCAGCGGTGCCAGTCGTCCTCGGTCATTTGCAGCGGATCACGGAACACGTTGACCCCGGCGCAGTTGACCAGCACGTCGATGCGACCGTGAAGCTCAATGGCCAACTTGGCCATGGCGTGCAGGTCTTGCTGGCGCGATACGTCGGCCTTGATCGCCACCACATCCGCGCCTTGTTCACGCCAATGCGCCGCGACCTTTTCGACTTTCTCGGCCTGGATATCGCTGATGATCAGCTTGGCCTGCTGGGACGCAAAGGTCGCGACAATCGCTTCGCCGATCCCCTGAGCGGCACCGGTCAACAGCACGACTTTGTTTTTCAGGCGCTCACCCTTGGGCGGTGCGGGCACTGGCGGCAAGGAAAGAGGTTCAGCCATGGATCAACACTCCTGTTCGAAGACACGACGAAAACCGGGCATCTGTCGATGTCCGGTCAAAAGGCTTTGTGGAATAGGCAGGCAGGCGCGAAAGAACCCGGGCGCCGGGGTGGTCAGAAGCACTGTCGCCCCGAGGGAGGACGGTGGAATATCGCTGCATCACTTCACCTGATTTGTTTTTTTAAGTGTGAGTGCGTGTAACTGATGGAGCCGACTATAAACCCGGCCGCCAAATAATCTCAATATATAATTTTACATCCCATATTTTGGGATTTAACCCGCAAATCGCTGACAGGGTTTTCCGGGTACATCGACTCGAACCGACAACAACGCACCATCCAATGGATGGTTGAGCGGGCTCGCCGCACTGGTGACGTACAAGGTTTTGAAGTCTTCGCCACCGAACACGCAACTGGTGGGGCGGCTGACAGGCAGTTCGATCACCCGGTCCACATGACCCTCGGGGGTCAGCCTGAGCAGGCAACTGCCGTCCCAGCGGGCGTTCCAGATATAGCCCTCGGCATCCATCGCCGAGCCGTCGGGGCCACCCCGTTCGTGGGGGCCAAACCAGACGTAGGCGGTGTCGAGACTGCCGTCGGTATGGATGAAATGCCGGTAAAGCGTGCTGTCGAGGCTGTCGGCGAAATACAGGGTCGTGCCGTCATCGCTCCACAGCAACGTGTTAGGAATACCCAGCCCTCGCAGCAGCGGCGTGACCCGAGCATCGCGGTCGATGCGAAACAGGCCACCGGAGCGGCGCACGATGGGCAAGTCTTCGCCCTGCTCGCCAATGTTGTTTTGCATGGTGCCCAGCCAGAGCCGGCCCAAGGCATCACAACGGGCTTCGTTGGCGCGATTGCCGGGTTGCGGATCGGCCACGCAGAGCAAGGTCAACCGAGGTTCCAGGCCGGGAGAGTTCAGGTCCAGCCGATAAACCCCGCTGTTCAACGTCACCAGGGCGTCACCGCTTTCGCAGGGGATGAACGCGGACACGTGCTCCGGCATCTGCCAGATTTGCACATTGGCGCCGATCAGTCGCAGCGCCTGTTTGCCGGCGATGTCTACCCAGTACAGCGCCTGGGTCGGTGCATCCCAGAACGGGCCTTCACCGAGTCGCGCACGGTGTTCGGTAACCGCAGTCCACGTCATGAAACCTCCTTTTTATTGCTTTTATGTGGGAGCGGGCTTGCTCGCGAAGAGGCCATGACATTCACCATCTCTGTCGCCTGACACATCGCCTTCGCGAGCAATCCCGCTCCCACAACGGTTCTTTATTGTTAGCTGGCCTTTTTATCGGCCATGACTTGTGGGTAAAACCGTTTGATCGCCAGATCGGCGTTATCGATCAGGGTCATGCAGGCCCACACACCCCGCGCGGCATCCCGGGCGGCGATGGCGTCGGCCATGTCTTTGTGGATCGGCAAGGTTCGGCGCAGCTCGTCGGGGTCGGCGGCAGACACTTCAAAGGACACTGCCAGCAACGCGCCGAGGGCCGGGACCATTTGTTCGATGAATTGATTGTGGCTGGCGGCGAGGATGCACTCGTGGAAGAACTGGTCGGCGCGGTTGTAATCAACTCCACTGTCCACCGCTCGTTCCAGCGCGTTGTAGGCCTGAAGCACCGCTTGCACTTGCTCCACCGTCGCGCGCTCGCAGGCCCAGCGCACGGCCATCGGTTCGATGGTACGACGCAGGTCGAGCAAGTCGTCGACGAAGTTTTCCGGCAAACCGCTGCGCGACAGCCAGCCGACGACTTGTGGATCGAAGAGGTTCCAGCGCCGCACCGGCAACACCCGCGTGCCGACCTTCGGCCCGACTTCGAGCATGCCTTTGGCGACCAGGGTTTTGATGGCTTCGCGGATGACGGTACGGCTGACCCCGAGCTGTTCGCCCAGATCGGCTTCAACCTTGATGGTTTCGCCGGGCTTCACCTGGCCAGCGGCGATCCAGCACCCCAGCCAATCAACCGTCGACGCGTGAAAACTGCTGGACATGGTTACCTCGCCACCCCGGTGACAAAAACGAAACGACAAAAAAGCCATTTGCGATGGATGCCCACGCTAATCATCATATGATTGAGTGTCAATTGGATTTTTCTGGAGTCCTTGCCAATGCAGACATGACTGTTCGTCCGATTACTGCCCCCGGCACTTTGAACCCACTCACTTTGTAAACTACGGTTAGCCCGCAACAGATCAGGCAGTCAGCAGGATCTGTTTCACTCAAACTTGCCATCGACAGGTATGAATATGGACATGGATGCGTCTACGAAATACCCCATTGTGTTGGTTCACGGTCTTTTCGGTTTCGATAGAATCGCCGGTTACCCCTACTTCTTCGAGATCGAGGAAGCCTTGGAACGCGCTGGTGCCCAGGTGTTTGCCGTGAATATTCCAACCGTCAACGGCAATGAGGAACGCGGCGAAAAACTGCTCGAACACGTCGACCGCATTTTGCTGGAAACGGGCGCTGCCAAGGTCAATCTGATCGGCCATAGCCAAGGCCCGCTGGCCGCACGCTACGTCGCAGCCCTGTACCCGGAAAAGGTCGCTTCGGTCACCTCGGTCAGTTGCCCCAACCACGGCTCCGAGATTGCCGACCAACTGCACAAGGCACTGACACCGGGAGAACTACCCGAAGCCTTCGTGTTGGCCTTGTTGAGCGCGGTCGGCACCTTCATTTCGTTGATCAGTGGCCACCCGGAAAATCCCGTGGATCCTCAAGCGGCGTTTGAATCGCTGACCAGTGCAGGACTGGCCGCTTTTAATCGCAAGTACCCGCAAGGGGTGCCAAAGGTTTGGGGCGGGGAAGGCAACGAAATTGAAAACGGGGTGTATTACTACTCCTGGAGCGGGATCGTGCAGAACTTTCAAAGCCTGCAACTCCTCGACCCGACCCATTTGAACTGTAAGGTGCTGTCGCAGTTGTTTTATAAAGAGAAGCACGCCAACGATGGGCTGGTTGGCCGCTACAGCTCGCATCTGGGCAAAGTGATTCGCTCGGATTACCCCATGGACCATTTCGACGCCGTCAATCAGATGGCCGGCATCAATAGCTGGAACGTGAGCCCGGTCGGGCTCTACCTTGAACATGCCGCCCGGCTCAAGGGCAAGGGGTTGTAAGCCCATAAAAAAACGGCCCGTTGCCATAACGGGCCGTTTCGTTTCCAGCGCTCAGCCCCTTAGGGCTCAAGCCCGATAGGAAAGAACTCGCCACCGCTCCAGACACCGAGCCAACTCTGCCCGTCAATCTCACGGCTCACCGCCAGCTCCACCAATTGGTAGAACACATTACGGTGGATCAGCGCTTCAAGGTTGCTGCGCACATGCACATACGGCGCGGGCTCCTGAGTCACCGGGTCGATCACCACGCGCATGGGGTGCTCGGCGCCGGCATCGGTCGTTTCGTCGACATTCGTGGTAAAGCGCAAGACCTGAGCCTCACCCTCGCCTTCGACTTCCACGGCAATCGCCACGAACGGCGCGTCGTCGACCTTGATGCCCACCTTTTCGACTGGAGTAATCAGAAAGTAATCATCGCCGTCGCGGCGAATGATGGTGGAGAACAGCTTGACCATCGGCTTGCGCCCGATCGGTGTGCCCAGGTAATACCAGGTGCCGTCGCGGGCGATGCGCATGTCGATGTCGCCGCAGAAATCAGGGTTCCACAAGTGCACCGGTGGCAAGCCTTTGGTCTTGGGGATTTGTCCCAACAGGTCATTGGCTTTTTGCGGGCCACTCATGGCGTTCTCCTTTGAATTACTGGTCGCTGAGCCCCAGCAGGCTACGAGCGTATTGCTCCAGCGGTGGGCCCAACAGATCTTCTGGCTTGTTATCGTGGAACGTCAGTAAACCGCCACGACTCTTGATACGTGCAGTATCGATCAAATACTGGGTGCTGGTCTCGATCAACATGATTTGAATCACACCGCTGTCGATCCCCAGGCGATCCACATGTTCCTGATCGAGCCACTCGTCCGAGTTGCCGATGCGGTCATCGGCCTTGGCGAAACGGGTATAAAGCAGGTAATGAGCGCCGGCGGCACGGGCTTCACCCATGGCGGCGTCGAGACCTTCCGGCATGCGGGCACGGCGTACCATCGGGAAATATTCGATAAAGCCATTGAAAGCTTCTTCGGCCACCACGTTAGGTCGCGGATAGGCACTGCCTGGCGGTGCGAAGGCGCCCTGGGCGATGTAGATGAATGAATCCGACTGAATGCGGAAGTTATTCACGCGGCGACTATCGCTGTGGTCCAGCAGCCCCGCGTCGCTCATGTGGTAGCGAGTGCCTTCGGCCATATCGCTGACATTCATGCAGCCACCAAGCGCCAAAACGGCCAGCAGCAAAACCAGGCTACGCATCCTACCCTCCAGAAGCCGGTGACGGAAAACCGGCGAATGGCCATGGGATGCAGCTTCCGCGCCAGCTCATGGGCATCGTCGCCTGGCAGAACGCAATCGCGGGCAAGCCACGCTCCCACAGGATATTTGTAAACCTGTGGGAGCGTGGCTTGCCCGCGATGAGGCCCGATCAGCCGCCAATAATCTTCATGATGGTTGCGCCACCGGAGAACGCCACTTCCTGCTTGTCCCCCAAGGCTTTCACCAACAGCCGCTGCAACGCCGGCAATGCCTGGTGACGAGGTTTGTCGAGCAGATCGCCGACATAGTGGCGATTGCTCGATGACAGGCAACCATGCAGCCAGCCAGTGGACGACAAACGCAGACGCGAGCAGGTGCGGCAGAACGGCACGCTTTCGTTGGCGATCACACCAAAGTGGCCCTGCTCTGGAATTTCGTAGCGCACCGCCGTGGCATCGACCGGCGCGTCGGCCTGAAGGTACTCGTAGCGCTCGCCGATCAGGCTCAGCAATTGCTGAAGGCTGACGAACTGTTGCAGGAAGGCATTGGAATCGCTGGCCAGGTGGCCCATGCGCATCAATTCGATGAAGCGCAGCTCGTAGCCGCGTTCCAGGCAGTAATCGAGCAGGGGCATCACTTGATCGAGGTTTTGCCCTCGTAGCGGCACCATGTTGACCTTGATCTTCATGCCCGCCGCCGCGGCCTGGTTCATACCGTCAAGGACGGTCGCCAGATCACCACCACGCGCAATGCTACGGAAAGCATGCGCATCCAAAGTATCGAGGGAAACGTTGATGCGCCGAATACCGGCGTCCACCAGCAGCGGCAGCTTCTTCGCCAGCAACTGACCATTGGTGGTCAGGCTGATGTCCGCCAGGCCCATCTGCCCGACGGCGGTCATGAAGGCTTCGAGTTTGGGACTGACCAGTGGCTCGCCACCGGTAATGCGCAGGCGCTCGATGCCCGCCGCTTCGATCAGATAGGCCACGCCGCGTGCCATGGCCTCGGCCGACAACTCATCCTGTGCAGCCACCAGCCGCTTGCCGTTAGGCACGCAGTAGGTACAGGCGTAGTTGCAGGCGGAAGTCAGACTGATCCGCAAATTGCGAAAACGCCTGCCTTGACGGTCAACGATCATGGATCACTCCGGCGAAAGAAGATTCGAACGCGCAAAACTTGACTCACAAATCAAGTTTTAGCAAGCCCTATGCCTGAGTATATTCCTGCGGTACTGCGCCACGTAGCTAAATCATGGCTCATGGCGCAATTAGACAACTGGATGGCTCAGCTGCTCGGAGTGTCGGTATCGCGCTTGCGCTTGTTGCCCATGCGCACGCCGATGTCCATCAGGAACTGGAAGAAACCTTCCTGATCTTCCAGCACATTGCTCCAGAACGGCGAGTGATACAGCGCCACCGCGCCGTGCACCAGCGCCCAGGCCGCACAGTAATGGAAGTAAGGCGGCACGTCCTCGAGCTTACCTTCGCTGATCCGGCCCTTGATTAGCAGGGTCAGGCGTTCGAAATTCGAGGCGCGGATCTTGTGCAGTTCCTCGACCATCTCCGGCACCTGATTGCCCTTGACCACCTTTTCTTCCAGGCGATCGAACAACCGATAGCGTTGCGGATCGCGCATGCGGAATTCGAAGTAGGCCCGGGACAGGGCCTCCTTGTCCTTATCGACATCGGCCGAATGCAACAACTCATTCAAATCGCGCTCGTAATCGAGCATCAGGCGCAGGTAGATCTCCGCCTTGGACTTGAAGTGCTTGTAGATCGTGCCTTTGCCGATACCTACGGCATCAGCAATCATCTCGACGGTGACACTGTCTTCACCTTGTTCGAGGAACAGCTTGAGCGCGGTATCGAGAATTTCTTGCTCGCGGCGACGAAACTCACGGACCTTACGAGGTTCTTTATGCATAAGAAAAGGTCTGTAGGGGTCAAAATTCGAAGCCGCGTATTATGCCTAACTTGCGCAAAAATGCACGGATCATCCGACCATATATGTGTTTCTTGATGAATTCGCACCACCTCCCTGACTGATGAGAACTCAACCGAAGCGCGCGTATTCCAAATTTGTTTAAAAACCCGACCGGCTAAACTGGACTCGGCGCGATACTGATCAATACTTCAACTGTCGGCGAGGCATCTCCCCCAAGTGTCGCGCTGATGAAGGTACCAAAGGACCGCGTACCTTTGTTTTACTCCTAATGGTCTTAACCCGGATTCACCCCCCAGAACCCGGGTTTTTTTTGCCTGCGATTCAGGGGTCAAAACCCCGCAGCCCGCGATTTTTTCCAACGTTACGCCGATGCCCTGACGTGCGCCAACGGAAATAACCGCTTGAAATTCTCGGTGGTCTGCTCGGCAAAACGCTCGTAGGACTCACCTCGCAACATTGCCAGAAATTCCGCGACCTCACGCACGTATTGCGGCAGGTTCGGTTTGCCGCGATACGGGATCGGCGCCAGATACGGCGAGTCGGTTTCCACCAGCAACCGGTCAGCCGGCACCTTGCTGGCGACATCACGCAGGGCATCGGCATTGCGAAAAGTGACAATACCGGACAAGGAAATGTAATACCCCATGTCCAGCGCGGCCTTGGCCATGTCCCAGTCTTCGGTAAAACAGTGCAGCACGCCCGCCTGAGGCAGCGCCGCCTCACGCAGCAGTTCGAGGGTGTCGGCCCGGGCGCCCCGGGTATGGATGATTACCGGCTTGCCGGTCTGCTCAGCCGCGTGCAGATGCAGGCGGAACGATTCCTGCTGCAACGCTGCCGCTTCCGGCTCGTAGTGGTAATCCAGGCCGGTTTCCCCGATTGCCACCACCCGCGGATGATTGAGTTCGCGCAACAGCCAGTCCAGTGCCGGCGCGCCCCCCGGCTGCACGTCCAGCGGATGCACGCCGACTGAACAATCGACGTCGTCGTAACGTTCGGCCAACGCCTTGACGTCGGCGGCGTTATCGGCGCTGACGCCAATGCACAGAAAATGCCCTACCCCGCGCGCACGGGCCGCATCGAGTGCGGCATCCAGGGAGCCGTCGTGGGCGGCAAGGTCGAGGCGATCAAGGTGGCAATGGGAATCTACAAGCATAAAGGGCTGCAACTTACATCGTATGAGTGGGACGGTCGGACTTCAGGGCTCCGGCCAGATGGGTTTCGATTCGACTGCGCGCGGTATCGTCGCCTTCGTTGAATTGCACACCGACCCCAGCGGCGCGGTTGCCCTGGGCACCTTTGGGGGTAATCCAGGTGACCCTGCCGGCGACCGGGATCTTTTCCGGTTCGTCCATCAGGTGCAGCAGCATGAAGACCTCATCGCCCAACTTGTAGCTCTTGTTGGTCGGGATAAACAGGCCACCATTCTTGATGAACGGCATATAGGCCGCGTAGAGCACGGATCTGTCCTTGATGGTCAAGGACAAAATGCCATTGCGCGGCCCGGGACTGACGGGTTCGTTCATGCTGACCTCCGCTGTCTGATGATCAGAGTCTAGGCACGACAGTCACTTCTGGGTAGGCAAGGATACCCATTGCACCAACAGCGCCTCCAGCAACAGCGCCGGATTGAGGTTGGCCTTGCTCATCACTTTCTGCCGCTGGGCGAGAATCCAGTCCTGGATATTCAGGACTTTATCCTGAGTGGCTTTCTGCGCCAGGTATTGAATCACCTTGCGCATGTCCGCCAGCCCCAGCCCTGCTTCATCCTGAGTCAACTGATAACGCAGGATCAGGCTCGACCAGTCGCAAAACCAGTCGAACAGCAGCAACATCGGAATGGTTTTCCACTCTTCGGCCAGTTGCGTCGGCGATTGCTGCTGCTTGAGCAACTTCTTGACACCCTCGACCACCAGCGCCCGTTGCTCACGCACGCCCTGAGCCTGCAATTTGACCGCGGCCAATGGCGAGCCCGCGGCGAGGGTCAACAGTTCAATGCGCTCTTCTTCCGAGCAGTCCGGCAATGCCTTGGCCAGCCATGCCAGGCTCATGGCCTCGCTCGGCAACGGGCAGGCCTGTTGCACGCAACGGCTCTTGATGGTCGGCAGCAGACGACTGGTCTGGTGGCTGACCAACAGCAATACGGTATCGCCGGACGGCTCTTCAAGGCTTTTGAGCAAGGCGTTGGCGGCGTTGATGTTCATCGACTCGACCGGCTCGATCAGCACCACTTTGCGACCACCCATCTGCGAGGTCTGAACCACGAAGCTGACCAGATCACGAACCTGATCGACCTTGATCGCCTTGTCCGCCTCTTCCGGTTCCAGGATGTAGTTATCGGGGTGGCTGCCGGCCTTCAGCAACAGGCAGGATTTGCACTCACCGCACGCGTCCTGGGCGGTGGGGCGCTGGCACAACAAACTGGCCATCAAACGCTCCGCCAGCGCACGCTTGCCGATCCCGGCCGGGCCATGCAACAAATAGGCGTGAGCGTGCTGGGCACGACCGGCCAATTGCTGCCAGAGACTGTCCTGCCACGGATAGGCTTCAGCCACGGGTCAACTCCAGCAGGCGTGGCAGCAAGGCATCCAGAGACTGCTGAACCTGCGCCAGCGGCTGAGCGGCGTCCACCAGCACATAACGCGCGGGATCCGCCTTGGCGCGCTCGAGGAAGGCACGGCGCACGGCATCGAAGAACGTGCGGCCTTCGAGTTCGAAGCGGTCCAGGCGACCGCGGGCACTGGCGCGGGCCAGGCCCACTTCCACCGGCAGATCGAAGATCAGCGTCAGGTCTGGGCGCAGATCACCCTGGACAAACGTTTCGAGGGTCGCGATGCGCTCCAGCGACAAACCTCGCCCGCCGCCCTGATAGGCATAAGTCGAATCAGTAAAACGATCGCACAGAACCACTGCGCCACGGGCCAGTGCCGGACGGATCACCCCGGCCAGATGCTGGGCTCGCGCGGCGAACACCAACAGCAGCTCGGTATCGGGGTTCATGACCTCATCGACCGGCGCCAACAGCACGTCGCGGATCCGCTCGGCCAGAGGCGTACCGCCCGGCTCCCGGGTCAACACCACCTCGATCCCGGCGGCGCGCAAACGCTCGGCCAGGTATTCGCGATTGGTGCTCTTGCCGGCGCCTTCCGGGCCTTCCAGGGTAATAAACAAGCCAGTCACAGGCAGTCCTTAATCAGAGTCATTGCGGGCTTTGCGGCGTCGGAGCATCCGGCTCGGGTGCTGGCTCAGGTGCTGTCGCAGGCGCTTGCGAAGAGTCCGGCACTGCTTGCGGCACTTCTTCGAGCGTTGTATCAGGCGAAGCCGTCGGAATCGGTGCCTGGGCATCCTCCGCCTGCGGCGTAACAGCCGGCGCCGGACTGGAGCGGTAATCGGCACGTCGATTCAGCTGAAACTCCCGCACCGCGTTGTTATGAGCATCCAGATCATCCGAGAACACGTGGCTGCCGTCACCGCGCGCAACAAAATACAGACTATTGCCGTCGGCGGGATTCAACGCCGCATGGATCGCTTCGCGCCCCACCATCGCAATCGGCGTCGGTGGCAGGCCGGCGATCAGGTAAGTGTTATACGGTGTCGGCTCCTTGAGATGGGCGCGGGTCAACTTGCCGTTATAACGATCACCCAAGCCATAGATTACCGTCGGATCGGTTTGCAGCAGCATCCCCATTTCCATCCGCCGCACGAACACGCCGGCGATCTGCCCGCGTTCCTGTGGCACACCGGTTTCCTTTTCCACCAGCGAAGCCATGATCAGCGCCTGATAGGGTTCGGTATAGGGCACGTCGGCAGCTCGCTGACTCCATTCCTTGGCGAGAACCTCGTCAAGGCGGTCGTAGGCTTTCTTGAGCAGATCGACATCAGTCATGCCACGCACGAAACGGTACGTGTCAGGGAAGAATCGCCCTTCCGGGAAAATCCCGCCATGACCGAGCTTGTCCATGACCTGGCTGTCGCTCAAACCGTTCAGGGTCTGCTCGAGTTTTTCATCCTTGGCCAAGGCTGCGCGGACCTGATGGAAGTTCCAGCCTTCGACCAGCGTCAGGCTGTACTGAACCATTTCCCCGCGCTTCCACAGGTCGATCAACCCTTCGACCGTCATACCCGGAACCATGCGGTATTCGCCGCTGTGCAGCGGTTGTCCGGCGAGATTGAAACGCCAATACACCCGCAGCCAGAAAGCGTCCTTGATGACGCCATCGGCTTCGAGTCGAATGAAAGTGCGGTTTGGTGTAGTGCCTTTGGGCACGTCCAGCAGCTCTTCCTGGGCGATGTTCAGCGGCTGTTTCAGCGCCGAATCGATTTTCCAGGCGCAAGCGCCCGCCAACAGCCCCGCCAGAACCAGTCCGGTTTCCAGCAGCAGCAAGAATTTACGTCTCACGAATCAAGCATCCAGTAGCGCACGGGCAATGGTTTGGAGTTTACGGGTGAGCGGCCCAACCGGCCAGCTCAGTGCGGCATAGGCGCGCACCGGCCAAATGCCATACACGCTGTTGCAGACAAAGACCTCGTCAGCCCACTGCAGCTGCTCGAGGGTGATATCGGTGATGTGTGTGGAGATCCCCGATGACTCGGCTTGAAACAATAATTCTGCGCGCATCACGCCAGCCACGCCACAACGTTTGAGATCGGCGGTCACCAGCACGCCATCACGCACCAGGAACAGATTACTGAACACACCTTCAATCACCCGCCCCACCTGATCCAGCATCAAGCCTTCGGCATGCTCGGTGTCCTGCCATTCGGAACGGGCGATAACCTGCTCCAGACGATTCAGATGTTTAAGACCGGCGAGCAATGGCTGTTTGGAAAGCCGTGTCGCACAAGGGAACAGGCGAATGCCCTGTTTCGCATGCACCGCCGGATAGGCCGCAGGAGGATTACCTTGCAGAATGCGCCTGGCCCGGGCCGAGGGATCAGGGGCGTAACCACGCAGACCGTCGCCTCGAGTGAGGATGAGCTTGAGCACGCCTTCGCCCAGCGCTGCGGCATAGGCCAGCAGCTCCGCCCGGATCAGCGCATGGTCGGTGGTAATCGCCAGGCGCGAACAACCCTCGGCCAGACGCGCCAAATGTCGATCCAGCAGCAACGGCTGCCCACCCTTGACCAAGAGGGTCTCGAACAGACCATCACCGTAAGCCAGGCCGCGATCCTTCAGCGACAAAGCGTCAGCCGGTTGACCGTCGACCCAGCTGTCCATCAGTCAGCGAACCGGCGGAACACCAGCGAGCCATTGGTACCGCCAAACCCGAAGGAGTTGGACAGCACCACGTCGATATCCATGCCGCGCGCGGTGTGGGGTACGAAGTCGAGGTCGCAGCCTTCGTCCGGCTCATCGAGGTTGATGGTCGGCGGGGCGACCTGACTGTTGATGGCCAGTACACTGAAAATCGCCTCGACCGCGCCGGCCGCACCCAGCAGGTGACCAGTCATGGACTTGGTCGAACTGACGGCCAGTTTGTAGGCGTGATCGCCGAACACCGATTTGATCGCACAGGCTTCGGCGAGGTCGCCGGCCGAGGTCGAGGTGCCGTGGGCGTTGATGTACTGCACCTGGTCGCCATTGATCTTCGCATCGCGCAAGGCATTGGTGATGCAACGCGCAGCACCCGCGCCATCGGCCGGTGGCGAGGTCATGTGGTAAGCATCGCCACTGGTGCCGAAACCGATCAGCTCGGCGTAAATGGTCGCACCACGGGCCTTGGCGTGCTCCAGTTCTTCGAGAACCAGCGCGCCGGCGCCGTCGGACAACACGAAGCCATCACGGCCCTTGTCCCATGGACGGCTGGCACGGGTCGGCTCGTCGTTGCGGGTCGACAATGCACGGGAGGCACCGAAGCCACCCATACCCAGACCACACGCGGCCATTTCGGCGCCACCGGCAATCATCACGTCGGCTTCGTCGTACATGATGTTGCGCGCCGCCATGCCAATGCAGTGCGTACCGGTGGTACACGCCGTGGCGATGGCGTAGTTAGGCCCCTGTGCCCCCAGATGGATGGACAGGAAACCGGAAATCATATTGATGATCGAGCCCGGCACGAAAAACGGAGAAATCCGTCGCGGACCGGAATCATGCAGTGTACGGCTGGTGTCTTCGATATTGGTCAGACCGCCAATACCCGACCCCATGGCCACGCCGATACGCTCGCGATTGGCGTCGGTGACCTCAAGACCTGCGTTACGCACAGCCTGAAAACCGGCAGCCAGACCGTATTGAATGAACAGGTCGAGTTTACGGGCTTCCTTGACCGACAGGTATTCCTCGACATTGAAGCCCTTTACCGAGCCGCCAAAACGGGTGGAATAGGCAGAAAGGTCGGTGTGTTCGATCAGACCAATGCCACTGCGGCCAGCCAGAATGCCCTGCCAACTGCTCGGCACATCCGTGCCCAGTGGCGACAACATACCCATACCGGTGACTACGACGCGTCTACGCGACACAGCACTCTCCTTTTTCAAATGACGACTTTGCATCAGGCCTAAAGAAAAAACCGCACGCCATGATGGCAGTGCGGTTTTTCCATGACAGCGAGCGACGACTAAAAACTATTACGCCTGATGGCTGTTAACGTAGTCGATTGCTGCTTGTACAGTAGTGATTTTCTCAGCTTCTTCGTCAGGGATTTCGGTCTCGAATTCCTCTTCCAGAGCCATCACCAGCTCAACGGTGTCAAGGGAGTCGGCACCCAGGTCTTCAACGAAGGAAGCGGTGTTGACCACTTCTTCTTCTTTAACGCCCAGTTGCTCAGCAACGATTTTCTTGACGCGCTCTTCGATGGTGCTCATACCTTGTTTTCACTCCTAATGGACAAATTCAGGCAGCTGGCCGGTGGGTAAGTGTATAGAAAGACTTTTCAGCTTTTCAACTGAAAGCTTCACTCCTCAAACCCTGCGGCCCTCAGCCGATAAAATAGATTGCAGCTTTATAACGGATTTTAGACAGCTCGTATGACATTTTTTTGAAGCAATCCGTCACATTTAACTCATGTACATCCCGCCGTTCACCGGGATTGTAGCCCCAGTAACGTAAGCCGCACCGTCGGATGCAAGAAAAGCGACCACAGACGCGATCTCTTGAGCTTGCCCCAGACGACCCAGCGGAATCTGCGTCTGCAAGGCTTCACGCTGCGCCTCGGGCAGTTCACGGGTCATATCGGTGTCGATGAACCCTGGGGCCACCGAGTTTACCGTAATCGAACGCGAACCGACTTCACGCGCCAGTGCACGGCTGAAACCTTCCAGACCGGCCTTGGCGGCTGCATAGTTTACTTGGCCTGCGTTGCCCATGGCACCCACAACCGAGCCAATACTGATAATTCGTCCCCAACGGGCTTTGGTCATACCGCGCAAAACGCCCTTGGACAGGCGGAACAGACTGTTCAGATTGGTATCGACGACGTCATGCCATTCGTCATCTTTCATGCGCATCATCAGATTATCGCGGGTAATACCGGCATTATTGACCAGGATCGCCGGCGCTCCGAACTGCTCCTGAATGCTCGCCAACACAGCCGCTACGGACTCGTCGCTGGTGACATTGAGTTCCAGGCCAGTACCCTGAATACCGTTTTCTTTCAGGGTAGCGGCGATACGCTCGGCCCCCGAAGCGGAGGTCGCGGTGCCGACAACGATGGCACCCTGACGACCCAGCTCCAGAGCGATAGCCTGGCCGATACCACGGCTGGCACCGGTGACCAGTGCAACTTTACCTTGCAGACTCATGCAAGCTTCTCCTTGTTCAGGCCAGCGCTGCACGGGCGGCAGCGAAAGCGTCTGGGGTATTGAGGTTAGAGGTCGATACGCCTTCGGCGCAACGCTTGTTCAGACCGGCCAGGACCTTGCCTGGGCCGCACTCGACCAGTTGGGTCGCGCCTTTGGCAGCCAGCGCCTGGACCGATTCGACCCAGCGCACAGGCTTGTAGAGCTGCTCGAGCAGATCGCGCTTGAGCGTTTCCAGGTCGGCCGGTACGTCGGCACTGACGTTCTGTACCACCGGGATCTGCGGTGCCTGCCAGTCGATCGCAGCGATCGACTCGGCGAACCGCTCGGCGGCCGGACGCATCAGCTCGCAGTGGGACGGCACGCTGACCGGCAACGGCATGGCACGCTTGGCACCACGCGCCTTGCAGCCTTCGATGGCGCGCTCGACCGCGGCCTTGGCGCCGGCGATCACTACCTGACCCGGGGAGTTGAAGTTGACCGCACTGACCACTTCGCCTTGCGCCGCTTCGGCGCAGGCTGCCAACACGTCGGCATCGTCCAGCCCCAGGATAGCGGCCATGCCACCCTGCCCCGCCGGAACAGCTTCCTGCATCAGCTGACCGCGACGCTCTACCAGCTTCACCGCATCGCCCAGGCTCAGGCTGCCCGCAGCCACCAGAGCGCTGTATTCGCCCAGGCTGTGACCGGCAACGTAAGCCGGACGCGCGCCACCTTCAGCCAGCCACAGGCGCCACAAGGCGATCGAGGCGGTCAGAATGGCCGGCTGGGTTTTATCGGTTTGATTGAGTTGCTCTTCCGGCCCTTGCTGGGTCAGCGCCCACAGGTCGTAACCCAGAGCATCGGAAGCTTCTTTGAATGTTTCGAGGACTACTGGATGTTGCGCGCCCAGCTCGGCCAGCATGCCGAGGGACTGCGAACCTTGTCCTGGAAAGACGAATGCGAGGGAAGCAGACATGTATCAAGCCCCTAATGATCTTGTCGTCGGAGAATTGACGTCCCACCTGGGGAACGCAAGAAACTGACAGTTGGATGGCTCATTGAACTGAGCGGTCACATTTAAGCATTGTCTGACGAAAACGCCTAAGGCAACAAATCCTCCAGGCGCCCGTGAAGCCGTTCCGGCAAGTTTTCCTGGATCTCGATCAAGGCGCGCTGAATCGCACTCTGAAAACCCTGAACCCCCGCCGAACCGTGGCTTTTCACAACAATTCCCTGCAAACCGAGGAAACTTGCGCCGTTATGTCGCGCCGGTGCCAGCTCGGCCTGCAACCGCTTCATCAGCGGCAGCGCCAGCGCGCCTACCAGTTTCGAAGCGAAATTTTTCTTGAACTGGGCCTCGATGCGCCCGGCGATCATGGTCGCCAGACCCTCACTGGATTTGAGCAGGATATTGCCGACAAAGCCGTCACACACCACCACATCCGCCTCGCCACGGTACAAACCATCACCCTCGACAAACCCGATGTAGTTCAAGCCACGCGCATTTTGCAGCAGGGTCGCCGCCAGCTTGACCTGCTGATTGCCCTTGATGTCCTCGGTGCCGATATTCAGCAACGCGACCCGCGGACGAACGACACCCAAGGCTTGCGCCGCCACCGACCCCATCACCGCAAACTGCAACAGATGCTCGGCACTGCAATCGACATTGGCACCCAGATCGAGTAACTGACAGAAACCTTTCTCGGTCGGAATGGCAGCGACCATGGCCGGCCGATCGATCCCCGGCAGGGTTTTGAGGACAAACCGCGACAACGCCATCAGCGCACCGGTATTGCCGGCACTGACACAAGCCTGGACCTTGCCATCACGCAACAATTCCAGCGCCACGCGCATTGACGAATCTGGCTTGCCACGCAAGGCCTGGGAAGGTTTTTCGTCCATGGTGATGACTTCAGACGCCGGCACAATCGACAGGCGCGAGCGATCCACAGCCGGCTGGCCAGCGATCAATTCTTCAAGAAGGGAGGGTTGACCGACAAGGGCCAGGTGCAGCGAGGGCGTAGCAGACAGACAAGCAAGGCTGGCCTGAACAATGCTGCGGGGACCGAAGTCCCCGCCCATTGCGTCAATCGCGATGACTTGAGCGGACAAGTGATTACTCGTCGGCGCCCTTGTCGATCACTTTACGGCCACGGTATACGCCTTCTGGCGATACGTGGTGACGCAGGTGAACTTCACCGGTGGTTTTTTCTACAGACAGGGTGCTAGCCTCGAGAGCGTCGTGCGAACGACGCATGTCACGGGCAGAGCGGGATTTTTTGTTCTGCTGAACAGCCATAATTGATTAACTCCTAAACGTTTGGGTCACGCTTTAACTGCGCCAATACACTGAACGGGTTGGACCGCGTTACCTCGTCCTCGCTCGGTTCGGGCTCATCTGCTCCCGCCGGCTGCTGGCATTCTTCCGGATGATGAGCAGGCACAATGGGCAAGGCGAGCAGAAGCTCCTCCTCGATCAGTGACTGCAGATCCAATGGATCTTCGCCCAGTTCCAGCACGTCATAACCTTTCGGCAACGACTGGGTATTCGCACCCTCCTTCACCACAGCATAACTGCATTCGCTATGGATCGGCAGGGTGACCAGCTCAAGACAACGCTGGCAAACCATTTTGACTTCGGTGTCGATAAAGCTGTGGATTACCACAGACTTACGTTCATCTCGTTCAAAAACGAATTTAGCCTGCACCGTACCGACATTGTCGGAAAGCGGGTCGCAGAGTCTCTCCAAATCGGCCAGCAGCATTTCACCTTGGAGGGTGGTGCCACGGTCAGCCAATTTGCGCGGGTCAACGTGAGGTGGAATCGGGTCATTCAACATAGGCGCAGCATTATAGGGATGCCCCCGGCCATGTCAAAGGAAATTCAGCCCTGCCCGTCACTTGAGCCTGCGTTAGAATTCGCCCCCTGCCCTTTGGAGATGCGCATGCTGCCTTTATTACTTGCTTCAAGTTCGGTTTATCGCCGGAAATTGCTGGCCCGCCTGCAGTTGCCATTTACTTGCAGCTCGCCGGATATCGACGAAAGCCATCACGCCCACGAGCCAGCCATCGAATTGGTAAAGCGCCTCGCCGAAGAAAAAGCCCGCGCACTTGCAGCCAGCCATCCCGCCCATCTGATCATCGGCTCGGACCAGGTCGCGGTACTGGGCGAACAGATTATCGGCAAGCCTCACACCTTCGAAAAGGCCCGCGAACAACTGTTGGCATCCAGCGGCGCCAGCGTGACGTTCCTGACCGGCCTGGCACTCCTCAACAGTCAAACCGGCCACTGCCAGGTCGACTGCGTGCCGTTTACCGTACATATGCGCACGCTTGATCAGGCGCGCATCGAACGTTACCTGCACGCCGAACAGCCCTACGACTGCGCTGGCAGCTTCAAGGCCGAAGGTTTGGGGGTGAGCCTGTTTCAAAGCACCGAAGGCCCTGACGCCACCAGCCTGATCGGCCTGCCGCTGATTCGCCTGATCGATATGCTGTTGGCTGAAGGCGTGCAAATACCCTAAAGATCTTTTGATCTGAAAAAAACCGGCCACGCAGGCCGGTTTTTTTATGCAGCCAGAGGATCAGCGAAGCGAAGGCCCCTGAAAGCCCATCCACATTGCCAAATGCTCCGCCACGCTGGCGCCGAGCTTTTTCGAGAAGCGATCGAATGGCGATTCCTCAACAGTGAAATCCACCAACTCCTTCTCGCCGATCACATCGCGCGCGACAGAACTGGCATTGCCCAGACCATCGATCAAGCCCAGCGACAGCGCTTGCTCACCCGACCAGACCAACCCGGAGAACAACTCCGGATGCTCCTTATCCTTGAGACGATCACCACGGCCCTTCTTGACGCTGCTGATGAACTGCTGATGAGTGGTATCGAGCACGCCCTGCCAGAACTGGGTTTCCGCGGGCTTCTGTGGCTGGAACGGATCGAGGAACGACTTGTGCTCGCCCGAGGTGTAGGTACGACGCTCCACACCCAACTTCTCCATGGTCCCGACAAAACCGTAACCGGCCGCTGTCACACCGATGGACCCCACCAGGCTCGCCTTGTCGGCGTATATCTGATCCGCCGCGCTAGCGATGTAATAGGCACCGGAAGCGCCCAGGTCCGAGATCACCGCATAAACCTTGGTACCCGGATTCAGGCCGCGCAAACGACGAATCTCGTCATAGACATAACCCGACTGCACCGGACTACCGCCAGGGCTGTTGATTCGCAGAATCACACCCTTGACCTTCTTGTCCTCGAAGGCCGCACGCAGGCTGCTGACGATATTGTCGGCGCTGGCCGGCTCCTTGTCGGCAATCATACCCGTCACATCGATCAGCGCCGTATAGCCAGAGCCGAGGCTCGCGCCTTTCTCCTTGCTTATCAACGGCGATAACAGAATCAACGCGCCAAGCAGGTACAAAAAAGTCAGCGACTTGAAGAATATCCCCCAGCGACGGGACCGCCGCTGTTCCTGCACACCAGCCAGCAAGGTTTTTTCCAGCAGCTTCCAGCTTTTCTCGTCACCGCTTTCCGCGCTCGCCTTGGCGGGCGCTTTCCATTCGTCGGTCATGCCATTTACCCCAGCAAAAAAACCAATTAAACCCGCTGACTCAGCCAGGCGTGCAACTCTGAAAAACGATCAATGGCCAGTCTCGGCTCAAATAGTTTCAAGGCGTCGATCGATTGAGCGCCATAGCTGACCGCCACCGAATCCATACCCGCATTGCGCGCCATCTGCAGGTCGAACGACGAATCGCCAACCATCAGCGCTTGCTCCGGACGAACCTCGCAATGGGCGAGTATCTGCTCAAGCATCAACGGATGGGGTTTGCTGGCGGTTTCGTCAGCAGCACGGGTGATATCAAAATAATCTTCCCAACCGTGAGACTTCAGCACTCGATCCAGCCCACGACGAGCCTTGCCGGTCGCTACTGCCAGATGATACCCCTCGACACGAAACGCTTCGAGAGACTCGGCAACACCCTCGAACAGCGGGGAAGGCACGGCCTCCGCCGCAATGTAGTGATCTGCATAGTGCTGCCGAAATGCTATCAGCTCGGTGTCGCCAATCTCGGGATACAGGGTACGAATCGCTTCCGGCAAGCCCAGACCGATAATGCCTTTGACGGCAAAATCATCACGCAACTGAAAACCGGACCGCTCGGACGCGACATGCATCGCCTCGACAATCCGACCAATGGAATCAGCGAGCGTGCCGTCCCAATCGAAAATCAGCAGCTTGTAATCAGTAGGGTGCACTCAGGCGCTCCACGGTCTTGGCCCACATCTCGTCGACCGGCGCCTGCAATTTCAGCTCGCCACCATCGGGTAGCGGCACGGTCAACATGTAGGCATGCAGGAACAAGCGTTTACCGCCCAGATCACGAATTTCTTTGCTGAAGCCCTCATCGCCGTACTTGGTATCACCGGCAATGCAATGCCCGGCATGCAAAGTATGGACGCGAATCTGGTGAGTCCGACCGGTAATCGGCTTGGCTTCGACCATGGTGGCAAAGTCACCGAAGCGACGCAGCACCTTGAACACGGTCACAGATTCCTTACCCTCCTCCTCATCCACCTCGACCATGCGCTCGCCGGAACGCAGATTGCTCTTGCCCAGCGACGCACGGACTTGCTTGATCGAGGCAGCCCAGTTGCCGCGCACCAGCGCCATATAGCGCTTATCGACGCCATCGCCGCGTAATGCCGCGTGCAGATGCCGCAACATGCTGCGTTTTTTGGCGATCATCAGCAGGCCAGACGTGTCACGATCGAGACGATGAACCAGTTCGAGCTCCTTGCAATCCGGACGCAACTGACGAAAGGCTTCAATCACGCCATAGGTCAAGCCACTGCCACCATGAACCGCAATGCCGCAAGGCTTGTTGACCACGATCAGCGCCTTGTCCTCATAGACAATCGAGGCCTCGAGCCGCTGCAACAGCCCCTGGGCCAGCGGCACAGGCTCGTCGCGCTCAGGCACGCGAACCGGCGGCAGGCGCACGATATCGCCCGCCTGCAGCTTGTATTCGGGCTTGATCCGACCTTTGTTCACCCGCACTTCGCCCTTGCGCAAAATGCGGTAAATCAAGGTCTTGGGCACGCCTTTGAGCCGAGCGAGAAGGAAGTTATCAATACGTTGGCCGGCATATTCCGGCGAGACCTCCAGCAGTTGTACGGCTGGGGTCGAGGGGGCAGTAGTCGTCATGGTGCGGATGATAACAATTTTTTATGGAATTGAAGCACTTAATCATTGCTGCTATAGTCGCGAACGCCGCCAAAAGTGGCCTGGACAGCGGACTAACGGTCAAAAACCGGCCCTGACCAACGCAATTCACGAGGACGAGAGGCCGTCCTACGGGGCTTTCGCTACGTAACGGCAGAGTTTTCAGTTGTAACGAGCGCAGGTGACATAAGGCCTGAATCATGCCGCAAAGCAGAGTTTTCACTCGCCTTCCGAGCAAATATTCACGGCCAGTTCACAAAGTGCAGTCAGCTGCAAACGACCCCGGGCGAACGCTTCGGAAACACCGCCTAAATTAGCCATGATGCGTGACCTCCCCTTTCGGAGCTCACGGTAAATGCCAACCCGCTGCGGATTCTGCGCGCGGCAGCACCCGAATTATCAGGGATACGTGTAGGGTGGAGATGCACAACCGCTGGACTGTGTAGCAATAGGCTTTATCAAGACGCTTCATCTCGTCCACAGCCGCCGGTTGATTCCTCCTCCTGACTGAGTGCTTAAGTAGCCACAGCAAGCAGGACGCGTACGTCGCGATACCGGCCCAATTGGTCGGACATCGCTGGACACGGGAATGGCCAACCACTCCCGACGCACCTGACACCGACCATGAGAAGTCGTGTGTGCCGAACGCCGTTTCCGGCAGCCCGGAAACCGACGGTACTACATGAAAAGAATGCTGATTAACGCGACTCAACCCGAAGAGTTGCGTGTTGCACTGGTAGATGGCCAACGCCTCTACGACCTGGACATCGAATCCGGTGCACGCGAGCAGAAGAAGGCCAACATCTATAAAGGCCGGATTACTCGCATCGAACCAAGCCTTGAGGCTGCCTTTGTCGATTTCGGCTCTGAGCGCCACGGCTTCCTGCCCCTCAAAGAAATCTCCCGCGAATACTTCAAGAAAGCCCCCGAAGGCCGCGTCAACATCAAGGACGTCCTGAGCGAAGGCCAGGAAGTCATCGTTCAGGTCGAAAAAGAAGAACGTGGCAACAAGGGCGCCGCCCTGACCACTTTCATCAGCCTGGCCGGTCGTTACCTGGTCCTGATGCCGAACAACCCGCGTGCCGGCGGTATCTCCCGCCGCATCGAAGGCGAAGAGCGCAACGAACTGCGTGAAGCGCTGAACGGCCTGGTTGCCCCGGCCGACATGGGTCTGATCGTTCGCACTGCCGGCCTTGGCCGCAGCAGCGAAGAAATGCAGTGGGACCTCGACTACCTGCTGCAACTCTGGACCGCCATCAAAGAAGCCTCGCTGGACCGCGCCGCGCCGTTCCTGATCTACCAGGAAAGCAACGTGATCATCCGCGCCATCCGCGATTACCTGCGCCAGGACATCGGCGAAGTGCTGATCGACAGCGTTGAAGCCCAGGACGAAGCCCTGACCTTCATTCGCCAGGTGATGCCGCAGTACGCCAGCAAGATCAAGCTGTACGAAGACAGCGTTCCGCTGTTCAACCGCTTCCAGATCGAAAGCCAGATCGAAACCGCCTTCCAGCGCGTCGTCGAACTGCCTTCCGGCGGCTCCATCGTCATCGATCCGACCGAAGCCCTGGTGTCCATCGACATCAACTCGGCGCGCGCCACCAAAGGCAGCGACATCGAAGAAACCGCGCTACAGACCAACCTTGAAGCCGCCGAAGAAATCGCCCGTCAGTTGCGCTTGCGCGACATCGGCGGCCTGATCGTCATCGACTTCATCGACATGACCCCTGCCAAGAACCAGCGCGCCGTGGAAGAGAAAGTCCGCGAATGCCTGGAAGCCGACCGCGCTCGTGTGCAAGTCGGTCGCATCTCGCGCTTCGGCCTGCTGGAAATGTCCCGTCAGCGCCTGCGTCCATCGCTGGGCGAAAGCAGCGGCATCGTCTGCCCGCGTTGCAACGGCACCGGTATCATCCGTGACGTTGAATCGCTGTCGCTGGCAATCCTGCGCCTGATCGAAGAAGAAGCCCTGAAAGACCGTACCGCCGAAGTTCGCGCCCAAGTGCCGATCCCGGTGGCGGCGTTCCTGCTCAACGAAAAACGCAACTCGATCACCAAGATCGAACTGCGCACCCGTGCCCGCATCGTCATTCTGCCGAACGATCACCTCGAAACGCCGCACTTCGAAGTTCAGCGTCTGCGTGATGACAGCCCGGAAGCCAGCATCAACCAGTCCAGCTACGAAATCGCTGCTGCAGCGGCCGAAGTCGAAGAAGTCCAGCCGGCCGCCGCGACCCGCACCCTGGTTCGCCAGGAAGCCGCGGTCAAGACTGCACCGGCCCGCGCCAACGCTCCGGTTCCGACCGAAGTCGTTGCCGCTCCAGTGGCCGCACCGGTCGCCGCGCCAGAACCAAGCCTGTTCAAAGGCCTGGTGAAGTCGCTGGTCAGCCTGTTCGCCACCAAGGAAGAGCCAGTTGCTCCGGTTGTGGTTGAAAAGCCAGCGACCACCGAGCGCCCTGCCCGCAACGAAGAACGTCGCAACGGTCGTCAGCAGAGCCGCAACCGTAACGGTCGTCGCGATGAAGAGCGCAAACCTCGTGAGGAACGTGCACCGCGTGAAGAGCGCGCACCACGTGAGCCACGCGAAGAGCGTCAACCACGCGAAGTCCGCGAAGAAACGCCGGTAGTCGCTCGCGAAGAGCGCGCACCACGCGCCCCTCGTGAAGAACGCGCCCCGCGCGCACCGCGTGAAGATCGCAAGCCACGTGGCGAGCGTGAAGAACGTCCGGTTCGTGAACTGCGCGAGCCTCTGGATGCCTCTCCGGCCGCCGCTGCCACCGCTGAAGAGCGTCCGGCCCGTCAGCCACGCGAAGAACGCGCTCCACGCCCACCGCGTGAAGAACGTCAACCACGCACCGAGCAAGCCGCTGCCGCCGTTGCCGAAGAAGAGCTGCCAACCAGCGAAGAGCAACTGCAGGAAGACGGTCAGGAAGTCGCCGAAGGCGATCGTCCACGCCGCCGTTCCCGTGGCCAGCGTCGTCGCAGCAACCGTCGTGAACGTCAGCGCGATGCCAACGGCAACGTGATCGAAGGTTCGGAAGAGTCCGAGTCGGCTGAAAACGCCGAAGCGCCAAGCGCTGCCGATCTGGCTGCCGGCCTGGCGGTTACCGCTGCCGTCGCCAGCACCGTGATCAGCGCGCCTGCCGAAGCACAAGCCAACGAGCAAGCCGAACGCGCTACCGCCGCCACACTGGAAACTGCTCCAGTTGAAGCGCCAGTGGTTGAAGCGACCACACCCGTAGCCGTCACCGCCGCTCCGGAAATCGAAGTGGCGCCGGTTCGTGAAACACAGCCTGAAGTACAGGCTGCCGCCGAGCCTGCTTTCGTTGCCGAGACTGTGGTTACCGCAGAACCGGTTGTTGAAACATCGACCGAAACAGTGACCGAAGCTGTGCGCGAAGTTCGCGAAGAGCAAACCGCGTTCAATTGGGTTGCCGAGCCACCTGTTGCAGTCGAATCTCCAGCGCCAGTCGCTGAAGCTCCGGTGGCTGAAGCCATGGTCTCTGAGCCAGTGGTTGCTGCTGCCGAGCCTGCTCCGGCGGTAGTTGAAACGCCGGTTGTTGCCGAAGAATCTGCGCCGGTGGCTGAAGCCGCCCCTGTCAGCGCTCTGACTCCAAGTGGCCGTGCACCGAACGACCCACGTGAAGTCCGCCGTCGCAAGCGTGAAGCCGAGCGTCTGCAGAAGGAAGCCGAACTGGCTGCCGCTGCTGCTCCGGCCGCTGCCGAGCCAGCACCGGTTGCTGCTGAAGTCGTCGAGGCAGCCCCTGCCCCGGCTGCTGAAGTCGCTGCCGAACCGGTTGAATCCGTGATCGACGAAGCACCGCGCTCCGTACAGGAAGCGGTAGAGCAACACGAACAAGCCCTGGAAAAAGAACACGAGCCTAAACCCCTCGCCTGATTCCATCGGCCACTAAAAAGCCCCGTCTGGTGATCCAGGCGGGGCTTTTTTATGCCCGTTGCAACGCAGGATAACCGCGTTACCGTTCATCGCGGGCAAGCCACGCTCCCACAGGTTTTACCTCGAACATGATTTCTTCTGAACGACACAGGACCTGTGGGAACGTGGCTTGCCCGCGATGGCGATGTGTCAGGCGAAGACCAATCCCTCTGGAGTATCCACATCCCACAACACCCCCGGATCCACCACTGCCACCTCGACCACCCTCGCCTGCGCGAACAGCGACCTGGCGCCGTGATCGCCGGTCAACGCCATCAAGCCCGGACCGAAGCTTCGCCCGAATCCCACCGGGTGCCCGTATTGCCCCTCATACACCGGCACGCTGACGGTGTCATCGGCAATGGCCGCGACGACCTGTTCAATACTCGTCGGCAGGATAAACGGCATATCCCCCAGCATGATCAGCCAGCCATCGAGGTGCGAACACGCCGCCACACCCGCCGCAATGCTGTCGCCCAGGCCGGTCGACTCGATCCGCACAATCTCGCAACCATAGGCCTGCGCCATGCGAATCACTTGCGGGCGGTCCGCCGTGGTCACCAGCACGCGCTTCGCAAGCGCGGCCGGCAGATTCACCAGCACCTGCTCGATCATTGAGTGCACGGTGATGCCATCACGGGCGGTGCAGTCCACCAGCAACTTGTCCTTATCGTCACCCGCTACCTGTCGAAACCGACTGCCCTGCCCCGCGGCCAGAACGATAACGCCGATGGATTCGCTCATACGCTCTCCTGCAACGGCTTCTTCTGTTTCAGTTCGACGCCGTTTTTGATTGCCACAATCTCGGCCAGCAGCGACAAGGCGATTTCCGCCGGAGTATGGCTGCCGATGTGCAAACCGATCGGGCCGTGCAACCGCTCGATGGCCTGTTGTGACAAGCCTAGCTGAGCCAGGTTGTCCCGGCGCTTCTGGCTGTTGACCCGAGAGCCCAGCGCACCGACATAAAACGCCCTGGAGTCCAGGGCCGTGAGCAGCGCCATGTCATCCAGGCGTGGATCGTGGGTGAGCGCGACGATGGCGGTGCGTTCGTCGGTCTGGATGGTCAGCACCGCTTCGTCGGGCATGCCCGGGACGAAGCGACCGTGTTGCTCCTCCCAACCGTAGACGAACTCGGTGCGCGGATCGCAGATCAGCACTTCGAAATCCAGTAAACGCGCCATCTCGGCAACGTAACGCGACAGTTGCCCGGCGCCGATCAGCAACAACCGCCAGCGCGGGCCGTAAATGGCGCGCAGTGTGCTGCCGTCAAAATCCAGCACATCGTGCTTGTTCGCCGGCTGCAGAACCACTTCACCGGTTGCAACATCCAGCGAGCGCGCCACGATTTCATGCGCCTCGCAGCGCGCCAGCAACTGGGCGACCCATGCCGGATCGCCAACGCGCTCTTCAGTCAGGCGCAAAGTGCCACCGCAGGGCAAACCAAACCGTGCGGCCTCCTCGCGGGTGACGCCGTAGGTAATCAACTGCACCGGCGGCCCATCGGCCGGGATACGGCCATCGTGCAGCCGGGCGATCAGGTCGTCCTCGACACACCCACCGGACACCGAGCCAATCACCACGCCATCCTCACGCAAGGCCAGCATGGCCCCAGGTGCCCGGGGCGCGGTGCCCCAGGTCTGGACCACGCTGTACAACATCACCCGCTGACCGGCCAGGCGCCATTGCAGCACGCTGCGCAGGACGTTCAGATCGACGCTGTCCATCAGGCTTGAGCCTTCTGCCAGCCTTGCAGCTGATAGCGAACCGGCAGGTTACGGATGCGCTTGCCGGTGGCGGCGAAGATCGCGTTGCACAGCGCTGGCGCGATCGGTGGCACGCCCGGCTCACCGACCCCGCCCAACGGCACGTTGCCTGGCGGCGTGACCAGGTGCACGGCGACTTCTTTCGGTGCCAGGGACATGCGCGCCACTTCGTACATGTGGAAATTGTCCTGCTGAACCTTGCCGTCCTTGAAACTGATTTCCCCCAGTACTGCGTTGCCCAGGCCCATGACACAGGCGCCTTCGAACTGCGAACGAATCCGCTCGGGGTTGATCTGCGGGCCGCAGTCCACGGCGATGTCGGCCTTGTGCACGATCAGCGTGCCATCGTCTTTGACTTCGACCTCGATCACCGCTGCCACATAAGTGACGAAGCTGTAATGCACCGCCAGGCCCAGGCCCCGGCCCTTGGGCAACTCACGCCCCCAACCGGCGGCTTTGGCGGCGGTTTCCAGCACCGTGCGCATCCGTGCGGTATCGATCGGATAACGCTCAGGGGATTCGCCGTAGTTCCACTCTTCACTCAAGGTGCGCGGATCGATCTGACGGTCCGGGCCGAGCAGCTTGATCTGGTACTTGAGCGGATCCTGGCCGGCCTTATGGGCCAGTTCATCGACAAAGCTCTGAATCGCGAAACCGTGGGGAATGTTCGACACCGAGCGATACCAGCCGACCCGCGTGTGCACCGCCGCTTCAGGGTTTTCCAGGCGTACGTTGGGGATCGCATAAGCCATGTTGGTAAAGCCCATGCCCAACTCGAAAGCCGCCTCATGGTTCATGCCCGGCGCGAACAACGCGGTAATGCTCGGCGCCACCGTGCGGTGCAGCCAGCCGGACGGCAGGCCGTCCTTGTTCAGGCTGGCCTTCAGGTATTCGGCGGACACGGTATGGAAATACGAGTTGTGGATGTCGTCCTCACGGGTCCACTGCACCCGCACGGCCTTGCCCGGGAACTCCTTGGCCAGGATCGCCGCTTCAATAACGAAGTCCGGCTTGGACTTGCGACCGAAACCGCCGCCGAGCAAGGTGACGTTGAACGTGACGTTATCGAATGGAATGCCCAGGCGCTCGCCGATCCGCTCGCGGGTGACTTGCGGTGCCTGGCTTGGCGCCCAGGCCTCGCACACGCCATCCTTGAAACGGGCGATGGCGACCATCGGCTCCATGGGCGATTGCGCCAGGTGCGGCAGATAGTAGGAAGCTTCGAGAGTGCTGTCGGCACTGCCCATGGCCTGGTCGATGTTGCCGGTATTGCGCACCACTTTGCCGGGTTTGAGGGACGCGGCTTCGAGTTCCTTGCGATAGGCGATCGAGTCGTAACTGGCGTTGGGGCCGTCATCCCACTCGATCTTCAGCGCGTCGCGGCCCTTGATCGCGGCCCAGGTGTTGCTGGCCACCACAGCCACACCGCCAAGCGGCTGGAACTCGGATGGCAATGGACGACTTTCGATTTGCAGGACCTTGATCACCCCCGGGACTTTCATCGCGGCGCTGGCATCGAAGGATTTGACCTTGCCGCCATAGACCGCCGGACGGGCGATGGTGGCAAAGAGCATGCCGTCAAAGTGCACATCGGCGCCGTAGACCGCGCGACCGTTGACGATGTCCGCACCGTCGATGGCCTTGGTACCTTCCTTGCCAATGTAACGAAACTCCGACGGTTGCTTGAGCCGCAAACTGTCGCGCGCCGGCACCGCCAGCGCACTGGCAGCCGCGGCCAACGCGCCGTAGCCCAGTTCACGGCCGCTCGGCTTATGGATGACTTTGTGCAGTTGCGCATGGCACTCGCCGACCGGCACTTTCCACTGTTCGGCGGCAGCTTGCTCAAGCATGGTCCGCGCGGCAGCACCGCAACGGCGCATCGGCTCGTACCAGTGACGCATGCTGCGCGAACCGTCGGTGTCCTGATTGCCGAAGCGCACTTCGTCGCCCGGCGCCTGCTGCACTTTGACCTGTGCCCAGTCGGCGTCCAGTTCATCGGCCACCACCATGGTCAGGCTGGTGCGCACGCCCTGACCCATTTCCGAGCGGTTGCAGACTACCGTCACGCTGCCATCGGCGGCGATGCTGATGTAAACCTTCGGATCATCGATCCAGCCGTTTGGCATGCCGTCAGCGCCGAACTTCTTGTCTTTCTCCGCGGCCAGCGCATCCTGCCACCCCCAACTGGCCGCCAGCACCAACGCGCTGGTGGCACCCACGCCTTTGAGGAAACCACGGCGGCTGAGGTTGCTCAGCGCAAAATCATTCGGTAGCTGGCTCATGCCTTGGCCTCTTTCAGGTGAGTGGATGCCTGGCGGATGGCGGTCTTGATTCGGTTATAAGTGCCGCAACGGCAAATGTTGCCGACCATCGCCTCTTCAATCTGCTCATCGCTGGGGTTCGGGTTGGTTTTCAGCAGCGCGGTGGCCGACATGATCTGCCCGCCCTGGCAGTAACCGCACTGGGCCACGGCGCTGTCGAGCCAGGCTTGCTGGACGACTTTGCCCACCGGGTCGGCATGCAGGTCGTCGATGGTGCTGACGTTCTGGCCAACTACCGAGCCGATCGGCGTGATGCAACTGCGCGCGGGCGCGCCATCGATATGAATGGTGCAAGCGCCGCACAGGCCCATGCCGCAGCCGAATTTGGTGCCGTTGTAACCGGCCACGTCGCGGATCGCCCAGAGCAGTGGCATGTCCTCGGTGACATCGAGTTGATGGTCTTTTCCATTGAGTTTCAGGGTAATCATGGGCACGCCCGCATAGTTATAGAGGTTATGGGGTCGAGCAATCTGCCGCTTGGGGTTCGCGGTTCACTACACGCAGATCGACTCAGGCTAATCGGCTCTCTTATGTAGACGCGACGTCTGCACCGGGCCTTTGATGGAGCAAATGCTTGCATCGTTAGCTGGCTAAGTTAACTGAGCATTAACAAAAAAGCCCTGCACATTTGAAAATGTGCAGGGCTTTTTAATCAGCCTGAAGCGTAGCCTCAATACTGGTTGGGTTCCATTTCCAGGTCGACCTTGAAACGCTCTGCTATGTCTTTCTGAATGCGCTGCGCCAGGCTCAGCAATTGCAGGCCCGTTGCGCTGCCGTAGTTGACCAGCACCAGCGCCTGTAATTTATGCACACCGGCATCGCCGTCGCGAAAGCCTTTCCAGCCGGCGCGTTCGATCAGCCAGCCCGCCGCCAGCTTCATTTGCCCATCGGGCTGCGCATACGCCACCAGATCCGGGTATTCACCCTTGAGTTGTGCCACGAGTGCGGCTGGCACCAACGGATTCTTGAAGAAGCTGCCGGCATTGCCGAGCACCGCCGGGTCCGGGAGCTTTTCGTTGCGGATGCTGCAAATGGCCTGGCTGACATCGGTGGGCGTCGGGTGATTAATACCCTGCTCGGTCAGGCGCTGGCGAACCGGGCCGTATTCCAGGTGCAGGTGCGCGGTGCGCGCGAGGGTGAAACGCACCCGCAGGATCAACCAGCGCCCCGGCTCCTGTTTGAACAGGCTGTCGCGGTAGGCGAAGTTGCACTCGGCCAGCGTGAAGTCCCGCAGTTCGCCGGTCTGGCGATCGAGGGCCGTCAGGCCGGCGAATACGTCTTTTATCTCGACACCGTAAGCGCCGATGTTCTGCATCGGAGCCGCGCCGACGGTGCCGGGGATCAGGCTGAGGTTCTCCAGCCCCGACCACCCTTGTGCCAGGGTGTGTTGCACAAACGGATGCCACGGCTCGCCCGCCTCGGCCTCGATCACCACCTGGTTGCCGTCATCGCTCAGCAGGCGAATCCCCCGTGTAGCCATGCGCAGCACCAGTGCCGGCACATCGGCAGTCAGCAGCAAATTGCTGCCACCACCGATTACCAGCACCGGCACTTCGTGTTCCACCGCATAGGCCAGGGCTTCGCGCACGTCGGCATCGCTATGGGCTTCGGCAAACAGCCGCGCCTGAACGTCCACACCAAAGCTGTTGTACGGTTTGAGCGAAACCCGGGGTTGAACCTGCAAACTCATAGCCGTCCCTTCAATTCGATCACCAGCAGATCGCTGGCGCGCTCGATCAGGTCCAGTACCTGTTCGAAGCCTTGGTCGCCGTCGTAATAAGGATCCGGCACTTCATCGATTTCCGACTGATAGCGACGCAGGAACAAATCCAGCTCGGCTTTGCCCTTGGCCGGTTGCAATGCCTTGAGGTGGCGCAGGTTGCTATTGTCCATCGCCAGGATCAGGTCGTAGGCGGCGAAATCGGCGCGGGTCACTTGCTGGGCGCGCTGGGCGGACAGGTCATAACCGCGCAGTTTCGCCGCGGCCTGACTGCGCTTGTCCGGGGCCTTGCCGACGTGCCAGTCGCCGGTGCCGGCGGAAGCCACTTCGACTTGATCGGCCAGCCCCGCCTCACGCAGTTTGTGCCGCAATACGCCTTCGGCCGTGGGGGACCGGCAGATGTTGCCCAGGCAGACGAACAGAACCCGCATCAGGCCTCCAGCAGGCGACGAACGCGCTCGAGGTCTTCAACGGTGTCGACGCCGGTGGGCGGTGCGATCAGCGCATCGGCGACGTGAATCCGCACGCCGTGCCAAAGGGCACGCAGCTGTTCCAGAGACTCGGTGTTTTCCAGCCAGCACGGGCCCCAGGTGACGAAGTCCTGCAGGAAACCGGCGCGGTAAGCGTAGATACCGATGTGGCGGCGATACGGCACGCCTTCCGGCAATTGCTCGCGGCTTTTGGCAAACGCATCGCGAGCCCACGGCAAGGTGGCACGGCTGAAGGTCAGCGCCAGGCCATTGAGGTCGCTGACCACTTTGACCACATTGGGGTTGAACAGGGTTTCGACGTCTTCGATCGGCTCGGCCAGGGTGGCCATGCGTGCTTCGGTGTGAGCGGCCAGGTTGGTGGCGACCTGATCGATCACGCTTGGCGGGATCAACGGCTCGTCGCCCTGAACATTGACCACGATCGCGTCCGGGGCCAGGCCCAGTTTCTCCGCGACTTCCGCCAGACGGTCAGTGCCGGAATTGTGATCTTCGCGGGTCAGCACCACTTCGGCGCCAAAGCCTTTGCAGGCCTCGACGATGCGCGCATCGTCAGTGGCGACCACCACGCGCTGGGCGCTGCTTTTGCTCGCCTGTTCCCAGACGTGCTGGATCATCGGCTTGCCGGCGATCAGCAGCAGCGGTTTGCCCGGTAGACGGGTGGAGGCGTAACGCGATGGAATGACAACGGTAAAGGCTGTGGTCATTTATCCAGACGCTCGTCGGTGGTCAGGGTGCGCGCTTCGCTTTCGAGCATCACCGGAATGCCGTCGCGAATCGGGTACGCCAGGCCGGCGCCCTTGCTGATCAGCTCGGTCTTGTCGGCGCTGAGCTTGAGCGGGCCTTTGCAGACCGGGCAAGCGAGGATATCGAGCAATTTGGTGTCCATGTACATTCCCTGGATAGAAACGGAGTTAAGGCAAAAGACGAGCCGGCAACAGGCGCATCAGCTGCGTATCGAACCAGGCCACGAAGGCCGGCGATGGCGCAGCATCGACCGCCAGGTACCACCAATCGGCGGCGGCGAAGGCACGGCACTTCACCGCGTCCTTTTCCGTCATCACCACTGGCAATGACGGTGTGAAATTCAAGGCCTGCACGCTGTACTCGGCGTGGTCGGCAAATGCATGGGGCACTGGCCGCCAGTGTAGCGTTTCGAGGGTCGTGAAGAAACGTTGCGGATTGCCGATTCCGGCCACCGCATGCAACGCCTGGCCAGCGGGAAAATGGCCCAGAGGCCGCCGTTCACCGCTGTGCAGATTGACCAGTTCGGTGGGTTGCAACTGAAAGGCAAAACCGTCTTCGCGATCATTGGCGGCACCGTTGTACAGCACCGCGTCGACGCTTTGCAGGCGCTCGACCGGTTCGCGCAACGGCCCGGCCGGCAGGCAACGCTTGTTGCCCAGCCCCCGGGCGGCATCGATCAGCACCAGTTCCAGGTCCCGGGCCAGCCGGTAATGCTGCATGCCGTCGTCGGAAAGGATCAGGTCCAGCGGCTCACTCGCCAGCAAGGCTTTGACTGCGCGGCTGCGGTCCGGGTCGATCATCAGCGGCACGCCGGTGCGCTGGACGATCAACAGCGGCTCATCGCCCGCCACGTCCGCGCCTTGATCCGCCTCGACCCGCCACGGCAATTGCGGCGGTTTGGCGCCGTAACCACGGCTGACCACACCGACCCGCAGACCGCTGCGCTGGCAATGCTGGATCATCCACAAAATCAGTGGTGTCTTGCCGGTGCCGCCCACCGTGATATTGCCGACCACGATCAGTGGCACGGGCGATTGGTAGATCTCGCCCTCGCCAGCCAGAAAACGCTCGCGCTTGCCGGTGACCACGCGCCGGTACAGCCATTCCAGAGGCTGCAACAGCTTCAACGCCGGATGACCTTCGTACCACGCGGCGAGCAATCGATCGGACATGGCCATCAGGACGCTGGCGCCGCCTCGATAGTGGTCATGCGCAAATGGCTGAAACCGAGCTTGCCGGCAGCGTCCATGGCAGTAATGACGGACTGATGAGGCGTCTTGCCATCGGCGCTGATGGACAGCGGCAGATTGGTGTCGCCATTGGATTCTTTCTGCAGCGCTTCCATCAGGCTGGTCAGGTCGTTCTTCGGCAACAACTGGTTGTTGACCGAATATGCCCCGTCGGCGCTGATGGCGATGTCCAGTTGCTTGAGCTGCTGGTCTTCGGCCGGGGAGCCGCTGACCGCTTCCGGCAGGTCGACGCGCAACTGGGTTTCACGGGTGAAAGTGGTGGTCACGACGAAAAACAACAGCAGAATAAACACCACGTCGATCAACGACGCGAGGTTGATGTCTATCGTTTCCCGCGGTTTACGACGGAATTTCACGCTTTGCCCTCGGCCAGGTCCACGTCGCGATCGCCCTGTACCACTTCGACCAGTTTGATCGCTTCCTGCTCCATGCCCACCACCAGCTCATCGATCCGGCGTTGCAGGAAGCGGTGGAAGAACACGGCCGGGATACCGACCATCAGGCCCGCGGCGGTGGTGATCAGCGCCTTGGAAATCCCCCCGGCCAGCACCGCGGCGTTGGTGCCCATGCCTGTGCCCATGAACGCACTGAAAATATCGATCATGCCCAGCACCGTACCCAGCAGCCCCAGTAACGGGGCCATGGCGGCGATGGTGCCCAGGGCGTTGATGTAGCGTTCAAGTTCATGAATCACCCGCGCGGCGGCCTCTTCAATGCACTCTTTCATGATCTCGCGACCATGCTTGGAGTTCGCCAGACCGGCAGCCAGGATCTCGCCCAGCGGGGAGTTGGCGCGCAGTTCCTTGAGTTTTTCTTTATTGAGTTGTTTGTCCTTGATCCAGACCCACACCTGCCCGAGCAAGTGCTCCGGGGTCACGCGACTGGCGCGCAGGGTCCAGAGACGCTCGGCGACGATCGCCATGGCCGCGATGGAACTCAGAATGATCGGCAGCATCATCCAGCCGCCGGATTTGACCAATTCCCACACAGTGACAGTCCCCTCGAAAAAGTGCGCCACTCTAACATAGGGGGTGGGCGCACCGAAGACCGTGATGTCGCATCCGGTCGGGCTTTAATGACTCGGCTTACTGGCTCAATGATGGCCGATCGCGCCAGAAACGCCGTTCCTGAAGCATCGTCCAGGGCGGTTCGAAGCGCCCCAGTTGTAGACGAATGGCACCCTGCCCGGCGCTGTCGTAGATCGCCACGCCACGCTTTTGATAGCGCGCCACGACCGTGGGATGAGGATGGCCGAAAGAATTGCCGTTGCCACGGGAGATCAACACCGCTTTGGGTTGCAAGGTGCTGAGCAATGCCATCGAAGACGAACTGCGACTGCCATGGTGCGGGGCCTGCAGCCAATCCGTCGGCACCGCCAATGGCCCGTCGAGCAGCGCCCGCTCCGCCGCGGTATCGATATCGCCGGTCAGCAGCAAGCGTTCGCCATTAGCCTCGATCTGCAGCACGCAGGATTTCTGATTGCTGTCGCTGGCCGACGGCCACTGCCAGAGTTGGAACCGCACGTCGTTCCAGGTCCACTGCTGACCGCTCTCGCACCCCTCGGCCTGCAGTTCGTCTGCAAGGGCCAGTGGATCGCCGCTCAGCACCCGCGTCACCGGCAATCCCCCGGCAATGGCTCGCGCGCCGCCAGCATGATCGGCGTCGGCGTGGCTGATCAGCATCAGATCGAGTCCATTCACCCCCAGCTTGCGCAATGATGGCAACACCACCCGCTCCCCCAGGTCGATATCGCCAAACCGTGGCCCGGCGTCATACAGCAAGGAGTGATGGCGGGTGCGCACCAGAATGGCCAACCCCTGGCCGACATCCAGTTGCCAGACCTCGGCGATGCCTTCAGGCAGCGTGTGCCGGGGCGGAAAAACCAGCAACAGCAACAACGGCCAGCCCAACGGGCGCAACGGCACGCCTGGCGGCAGTAACAGCAAAAATGCACCTAGCGTGCCGAACGCCCAAACCCACAACGGGACTGCCACCGGCTGCCACGCGGGCAGCTCCCCGGACATCAATGCCAACCCCTTGAACAAAAGGTCGACCAGACCGCCGGCCAACCACAGCAACCCCTCGCCCACATAAGGAACGGGCAACAAGAGTGTCCCGAGCAAGGCCGGCGGCAAGACCACCAGACTGATCCAGGGCACCGCCAGCAAGTTGACCAGAGGTCCACTGAGACTGATCGGCAACCCCAGCACCCATAGCAGCGGGCACAGACCGATCGCGATCAGCCATTGGGCGCGGGTCCAGGTTTGCCACCAGCGCCACGGGCCCAATCGCCCGCCAAAAGTGAAAATCAGCACCGCCACTGCCGCAAAGGACAACCAGAAACCCGGTTGCAGGCTCGCCAGCGGCTCCAGCAGCAAAACGCCATCAAGCGCCAGCAACAACGGCCACCAGGCCCCGAGATGACGAAACCGTAGCCGCCACAGCAGCACCAGGCCGATCATCAGGCAGGCCCGCCGCACCGGCACCTCGAAGCCGGCCAGCAGCCCATAACCGAGCGCTGCGGCGAATGCCAGTGCGCACGCCCATGGCAGCCACGGCAAGCGCCTGGGCCACAGGCCATAACGCGCCAACCCGGCGATCAACAGATACACCAGCCCCGCCAGCAAACCAATGTGCTGCCCGGAAATCACCAACAGATGCACGGTGCCGGTGTCTTGCAGCACCAGCCAGTCCTCACGGCTCAGACCGGCGCCATCCCCCAGCACCAACGCCGTCAGCGCCCCCGTTCGCCCTTGCGCATCCACGGCCTGCAAACGCTGGCGGACACTGTCGCGCCAGGCCCATTGCGCCTCCCTCAGTCGCTGGCCGTCCTTGACCGTGCCGGTGGCACCGATGCGTTGGGCCAGCAACCAGGCGTCGTAATCAAAACCGTGGGGGTTGAGCAGCCCGGCCGGACGCTTCAGTTTGACCGCCAGCCGCCACCGCTCGCCACTGTTGACGGGCGGCCCGCCATACCAGGCCAGACGCAAGTGCCGAGGCAGTTGGCTGCGACGCGACTGACTGTCCGTCAGTTCGAAGCGCACCACGCCCTCAGCCTGCTGCGGTAACCCGGTAACCCGACCTTCGACCCAGCGAGTCTCGCCATCGAGCTTCAGCGCCAGGCGATCATTCAGCGCCCACTGCGCATTCGCACAGGCCCAACTGAAACCAAACAGCAAAAATGCCAGGGGAAAGGTTCGAAACGGCAGCAACATCAATCCCGCTACCGGCAATAGCAGCCACAACCCCGTCGGCGGTAACGCCGGTAAAAAACGCAAAGCCAGCAGACCGACCGCCAGCGCCATCATCCCTGTGCGCATAAGCCCGTCCTTGAGAGTCCCCTCACCAGGCTTAGCCGCCGCGCCGCACAAACGTCGTTATCAATTGTCACAAAGTCTGAATAGGCGGCTCGTAGAATCCAGACATACTTGCCGCCTTAACCGACCGAGAAGCCTTATGCCCCGGCGCTTATTCAAACGCTACATGCCAGACCCGACCAGCATCAGGGAACACAAATCCTTACGCTTTCTTGGCACCCTGCTGCATGACCCGAACCTCTGGCACCTCAATCGCCATTCCGTCGCGCGGGCCATGGCCGTTGGCCTGTTCGCGGCGTTCCTGCCCATTCCGTTGCAAATGCTGGTGGCCGCCATCCTCGCCATCGTGGTGCGCGGCAACCTGCCAATTGCCGTCAGCCTGGTCTGGCTGACCAACCCGATCACCATGCCGGCGGTGTTCTTCTGCACTTACCAGACTGGCGCATGGCTGATGGACGTCCCTGCCAGGAGCCTGCCGGACGAGCTGACCTGGGCATGGATCAGCGGCGAGCTCTCGAGCCTGTGGCAACCGTTCCTGCTCGGCTCGGTGGTAACAGGGCTGGTGCTCGGGGCGTTGGCTTATTGCCTGGTGATGATCTATTGGCGCTGGTGGGTGAGTCGACAGTGGGCCCGGCGTAAGCGCAGCCGGATGCAGGAATGAAAAACGGCCTCCACTTGGGAGGCCGTTTCTTTTTGCGGTGTCTGGGCTGACGCCTTCGCGAGCAAGCCCGCTCCCACATTGATTCGCGGGCCTTCACGAATAATGTGGTCGCAACAGATCCAGTGTGGGAGCGGGCTTGCTCGCGAAGCAGGCGACTCGGTCTTCCTTAGGTACGCATTCCGCGCCCACTCACCAGCAACCGCACACAACCGATGTACAGCACAACGGTCGCTATCAGCATGAAAGTGATCGCCACGCTGATCTTGATATCGGAAACGCCGAGGATGCCGTACCGGAAGGCGTTGACCATGTGCAGTACCGGGTTGGCCAGCGACACGGTCTGCCAGAACGGTGGCAGCAGGCTGATCGAGTAGAACACCCCGCCCAGGTACGTCAGCGGTGTCAGCACGAAGGTCGGAATGATCGAGATGTCATCGAAGTTGCGCGCAAATACCGCGTTGATGAAACCCAGCAGCGAGAAGATCGTCGCCGTCAGCAGCACCACCAGAACGGTCACGCCCAGGTGATGCACCTGCAGCGTGGTGAAGAACAGCGACAGCAACGTCACGATGATCCCGACCATCAACCCGCGCAGCACGCCGCCCAGGGTGTAGCCAATCAGAATCGTATGGGGCGACACCGGCGACACCATCAACTCTTCGATGGAGCGCTGGAACTTGCTGCCAAAGAAACTCGATACCACGTTGCCGTAGGAGTTGGTGATCACCGACATCATGATCAGCCCCGGTACGATGTACTCCATGTAGGTGAAGCCACCCATCCCGCCGATCTGACGCCCGATCAGATTGCCGAAGATCACGAAGTACAGAACCATGGTGATGGCCGGCGGCAGCAGGGTCTGCGGCCAGATCCGGGTGAAGCGCTTGACCTCACGGTAAACGATGGTATTGAGGGCGACGAGGTTGGGTTGCAGCTCGGAACTCATACCGCCACCTTCGACAGATTTTTCTCCACCAGGGACACGAACAACTCCTCGAGGCGATTGGTTTTGTTACGCAGGCTCAACACTTCGATGTTCTGCTGCGCCAATTGGGTGAACAGCGCGGTAATGCCCATGGCCTTGTCGACCTGGACTTCCAGGGTATGACTGTCGATCAGTTTGGTCGGGTAGCCGAGCAACTGTGGCGCCACTTGCAACGTGTTCTTCAGGTCCAGCAGGAACGTCTCGACATGCAGTTGGCTGAGCAGCTGCTTCATGCTGGTGTTCTCGACGATCCTGCCGTGATCGATGATGCCGATGTTGCGGCACAACTGCTCAGCCTCTTCCAGGTAGTGAGTGGTGAGGATGATGGTGATGCCTTTTTTGTTCAGCTCGGTGAGGAAGGTCCACATCGAGCGACGCAATTCGATGTCCACCCCCGCCGTCGGTTCGTCGAGGATCAACAGGCGTGGTTCGTGAACCAGTGCCCGGGCAATCATCAGGCGGCGCTTCATGCCGCCGGACAGGGAGCGCGACGGCACATCGCGCTTGTCCCACAGGCCCAGTTGAGTCAGGTACTGCTCGGCGCGTTCCTTGGCGATTCTCGCCGGGATGCCGTAGTAACCGGCCTGGGTCACGACAATGTCGAAGGTCTTTTCGAACTGGTTGAAGTTGAATTCCTGGGGCACCACACCAATGCAACGCTTGAGCGCCGCCGGCTCCTTGTCCAGGTCGTGGCCGAAGATATTCACCGTGCCGCTGGTCTTGGTCACCAGGGTCGAAAGAATGCCGATGGTCGTGGATTTGCCGGCGCCGTTAGGGCCGAGCAAGGCGAAAAAGTCACCTTCGGCGACATCCAGATCGATACCACTCAGGGCCTGGAAACCGTTGCCGTAGGTTTTGGTTAGCTGCCGGATGGACAGAGCGGAACTCATATCGGATTTACGCACCAGGAAGGGAAGAAAGGAATAAATAAGGGCGGGCGGCGAGCAATGCAACCGCGGCGCATGAGCGCAATGGTGCTTGTCGCCGCCACACAAGTACAGTCACGCGTATCGATAGTGAGTATTAAGTCAACGCGGTCATGACAGCCTTCTGATACGCCGGACGCTGTTTCAACCGCGCGTACCAGGCTTCGAGATGAGGCAGCGGCGCACGTTCGATCGGCATCTCGAACCAGGCATAGATGAAACTGCCCAGGGGAATGTCACCCATGCCGATCTCATCGCCCGACAGGTACGGCTTAGCCGCCAGGGCCTGATCGGCCATCGACAGCAGCTCGTCGCACTCCTTGATCGCAGCCTTGATGGCCGGCCAGTCCTGCTGCTCTGGCGGAGTGCGCAACACGCCCCAGAACACCGTGCGGAACGGTGCGGCAAAAGTTGAGGTGGTCCAATCCATCCACTTCTCGGCGCTGGCACGGGCCTGCAGGTCCGCCGGATACCACGCCGTGCCGCTGGCATGGCGGGCCATCAGGTAACGCACGATGGTGTTGGATTCCCACAGCACAAAACCGTCGTCTTCAATCACCGGCACCCGGCCGTTGGGATTCATCGCACGGTACTCAGGCGTGTCGACCACGCCAAAGGCACCGCCGGCATTAACAGCTTCATAGGCCAGGCCCAATTCTTCGGCGGCCCACAACGGTTTTCTGACATTCGACGAATTTTTCCGACCCCAGATCTTCAGCATGACCGCTCCTTGTTGAATGAATGCGCAGGCAGCATACGCCGGATCAGACGCGACTCAAATCGCTCTGCATATCACCCAGCAGCACCGGCACTTGCTCGCCGAACAGATGCGGATAGCACTTTTGCAGGTGCTCGAAAAAGAATGCTTCAGGCACATCGGTGAATTGGCCGTGATCGATCAGGTACTCCATCAACTGCTCGCCGTCACGGTTGAAGGGATGGAACACGCTGTCGTGGATCCCGTCGAATTCCAGCGGCGCGACATTGAACAATTCGCACAGTTGTTGATTGAAGGCCGGCGTGGCTTTGACCCAACGATCATTCAGATACAACTCGGTGTAGCCGTGCATCGCGAACACGTCGCTCTTGAGCAGTTCGAGCAGCCGTGGCGTCGACAGGTGATTGCGCACATCCGCCAGACCGATTCGCGCCGGGATCCCGCAATGCCGGGCACAACCTGCCAGCAGCGTGGCTTTGGGCACGCAATAACTCTCCCCGGCCGCCAACGCATGGCTGCCGCGCAAGGTCAGCGGATCACGGCTGAAGGTATAGGGGTTGTAGCGCACGGCCTCGCGCACGGCGTAATAGAGATGGATCGCCTGCTCCAGCGGATCGCGCCGGGCGCCACGGTGTTTTTCAGCGAACTCCACCACCGAGGGATGGTCACTATCGATGAAGCGGCCGGGGCTCAGATACGCGTGCATGGCTGCAATCTCCAGAGGGAAGCCCCGAGTCTAGCGACACCTTCAGCACAGAGATAACGACGTTTCGGCCAAATATCAGCGCTTACCGCCCTGTTGACCGAAGAACTTCAACAGCTCTTCATTGATACAACCTGCGAATTCAGCCGTTGCTTCCCGCAAGCTCAGACCTATCGCTCTGCCCCCCCACTTTTATGGATGCCGTCTAAGCTCTGAGAGTGGTTTTGCCCCTGGCGTCACGGAGAATTAATTATGCTGCTGTTGTGGATACTGATTCTGGTGGTCGGGATTGCCTACCTGGCACATCGCCGCACTGCACCTCTGCCCGTTTTGGGCATCATCGCTGTCTATCTGCTGGCGATGGGCATCTTCAGACATGCGAGCCATGCCCCCGTCTGGCTGCTGCTGATTTTCTGGGTGATGCTGGCGGCCGTGGCCGCCCCCCTGTTACTGCCGGACCTGCGCCGAAAACTCTTCACGGCCCCCATGTTCAGCTGGTTTCAAAAGAACCTGCCGCCGATGTCGCAAACCGAGCGTGAAGCCATTGAAGCCGGCACGGTCTGGTGGGATGGCGAGCTGTTCAGCGGTCGACCGGACTGGAACAAGCTGCTGGCCTATCCAAAAGCGCAACTGAGCGAAGAGGAACAGGCGTTCATCGATGGCCCGACCGAAGAGCTCTGCGCCATGGTCAGCGACTGGCAGATCGGCCAGTTGATGGACCTGCCGCCCAAGGCCTGGGACCACATCAAGCAGCATGGCTTTTTTGCCCTGATCATCCCCAAGGAATACGGTGGCAAAGGCTTCTCGGCGTATGCCCACTCCCAGATCGCGATGAAACTGGGGACCCGTAGCGGCGACCTGGCCTCCACCGTCATGGTGCCCAACTCTCTGGGCCCTGCGGAACTGCTGCTGCATTACGGCACCGATGAACAACGTAATCACTACCTGCCACGGCTGGCCCGCGGCGACGATATCCCCTGCTTTGCCCTGACGGGTCCGATGGCGGGCTCCAATGTCGGCGGCATGACCGACACCGGGGTGATCTGCAAAGGTGAATGGGAAGGCAAGGAAACCCTCGGCCTGCGCCTGAACTGGGAAAAGCGCTACATCACCCTCGGCCCGGTGGCGACCTTGATCGGCCTGGCCTTCAAGGCCTATGACCCGGATCATTTACTGGGCGACAAAGTCGACCTGGGGATCAGCCTCGCCTTGATTCCGACCCAGACTCCCGGTGTAGAAATCGGCCGCCGTCACCTGCCGCTGGGCGCCGCCTTCATGAACGGCCCAAACGCCGGCAAGGACGTGTTCGTACCGCTGGAATTCATCATCGGCGGCCAGCAGATGCTCGGCGAAGGCTGGATGATGCTGATGAACTGCCTGTCGGTGGGGCGTTCCATTTCGCTGCCGGCCATCGGTACCGGCGCGGGCAAGTTCAGCAGCCTGGTGACGGGCCAATATGCGCAGGTACGCGAACAATTCAACGCACCGCTGTCAGCCTTCGAAGGGATTCAGGAAGCACTGGCGCGGATCGCCGGCAGTACCTGGCTGATGGACAGCGCACGGATGCTCACCGCCAACGCCGTCGACCTCGGCGAAAAACCGTCGGTGCCCTCGGCCATCATCAAATACCACCTCTCCGAACGCGGTCGCGAGTGCATCAGTCACGCCATGGATGTTCACGGCGGCAAGGCCATCATCATGGGCCCGAACAACTATCTCGCGCGTAGCTGGCAAGGTGCGCCCATTTCCGTCACGGTCGAAGGTGCGAACATCCTGACCCGCAACCTGATGATCTTCGGCCAGGGCGCCATTCGCTGCCATCCGTTCGTGCTCAAGGAAATGGCCCTCGCCCACCGCGAAGACAAACAACAGGCACTGATCGAATTCGACGCCCTGCTGCTAAAACACATTGGTTTTGCCGTGAGCAACGCCGCCAGCACCCTGGTGTTGAACCTTGGCCTCGGGCATTTCGAACATGCACCCGGGGACAAGCTCAGCCAAGGCTATGTCCGCGCCCTCAACCGTCAGGCCGCGGCCTTTGCCATGCTGGCAGACCAGAGCATGATGCTGCTGGGCGGTGAATTGAAACGCCGCGAACGGCTGTCTGCACGTCTGGGCGATGTGCTCAGTTACCTGTACCTCGCCTCCGCCGCACTCAAGCGATATCACGACCTCGATTCGCCGGAGCATATGCAGCCGCTGTTCGCCTGGGCCATGGAAGAGAGTCTCGGCCAGTCCGAACGTGCACTGGACGAACTGCTGACCAACTTCCCGAACAAGGTACTCGGCTGCCTGCTACGGGTGCTGGTGTTCCCGTTCGGTCGCCGGCACAGAGGCCCATCGGACAGGCTGGGGGCCAAAGTCGCGGCGGTCATCAGCCGCGCCAAGGGCGATCCAACGCTTGAGGAGTTACTGGCAGGCTGCTATCGCCCGCAATCGACAGAGGACCCGGTCGGCGCGCTGCAGCACGCCTGCGATTTGCTGAACGCCGCCAAGCCACTCCAGAAAAAACTCAATACAGCCCTGAGAAGTGGCCAGGTCAAACCCTCTGTCGGGGAGTCTGTCATCGATGCCGCCCTGGAGGCTGGGGTCTTGCAGCCGGTTGAAGCCCAGACCTTGCGCGAGGCAGAAGTGGCGCGACGCAAGGTGATCGATGTCGATGATTTCGACCCAAAGGAGCTGGTATTGGCCAAAGGCAAGGTCCGCTGATCCAGAGGACCGTGTGCTCTCATGGGGCTCTTTACCCAGTGAAAAAGGGGCGCAGGGGCTTTATACTCCTGCGCCCGTTTTGCTCTTGAGGACTTATCTCGTGTCCAATGTCGTTGCCGATCATCTCGTCTTGCTCGACCACCTGCGCAGCATCCTGGTCGCCGTAGGTGAGGCCGAACAGGTTCCCGAAGAAAGCCATGCCTTGTTCCTGGAGCGCTTCGACGAACTGCTGGCATCCCTGCCGATCGAACCGATCGAAAGCCAATACCTGGGCCAGGACATCCTGACTCAAGTGATTTCCCGCTATCCGCAAATTGCCCACCTGATCCCGCGGGATCTGCTGTGGTTCTTCGCCGGCGACTGCCTGCACTACTTGTCCGATGAAGAGATCGACCTGTACCAGGCCCTTGAAGAACGTCGCTTCGAAGCTGAACAGAACGATGAACCGTTCGACTGGAATCAGGAAAAACAGCTGCTGGCGATGTCGAACCAGGACAGCAAGCACTGATCCCCGATCAGTAACGCAAAAGGCCCGCATGGTTATTCATGCGGGCCTTTTTTGTGGAATTGCCGAGTGGTGTGGTGATTGGGCAGCCGCCTTCGCGAGCTCCCACAGTTGACCGAGTTCTTCCAGGAAAAATGCGATCGAACTGTGGGAGCGGGCTTGCTCGCGAAAGGGACATTCAGAGCAACCCATCACTCTCGGGCAACTCATACTCCGTCGCGACCTTACCCGAACCACTCAACCTCCCCGGTTTGCTCAAGGTCGGCTCCTTCTCCAGGCATTCCACCAGATAGTCGATGAACACCCGTAACTTGGGTGGCAGATAGCGGGTGGGCGAATGCAGCAGCCAGGCGCCTCCGTGGTAGGACGCCAGGAAGGTCCAGTCCGGCAATACCTGCACAATCAGCCCCTGTTCCAGCGCATAACGGGCCGTGAAGTACGGCAGGCTGCCGATGCCGATGTGCTGCAATACCGCGCCCAGTCGCACGCCTGTGTGATTGGCGGCATAACGTCCGCGCACGCCGACGGTGACGGCTTTGCTGCCTTTCTTGAATTTCCAGCGCGCATCGCTCGGGGTTTCGCCCAGATAGATGCAGCTGTGGTTGAGCAAGTCGTGGGGATGAGTCGGTGTGCCGTGCTCGGCCAGGTACTGCGGCGTGGCGCAGAGCAAATGATCGATGGTCAGCAGCTGCCGCCCCACTAGCCCCGCGGGCGGGCGATCGGTAATACGGATGGCCAGGTCGACATTGTCGTCGATCAGGTCCACCTGACGGTCCTCGAGTAACAACTCCACATCCACCTTGGGATAACGCCGCAGAAATTCCGGCATATGCGGATGAATCACGAATCGCCCCACAGCCTTGGGCACGCTGACTCGTACCAGCCCTTGCGCTTCATGGGTGAACTGACCGCTGATTTCCATCACCGACTTCGCCGCGCTGACCATTTCCTGGCAACGCTTGAACACCTCTTCACCCCCATCGCTCAGGCGCAGCTTGCGCGTGGTTCGTTGCAGCAAACGCGTGGCAAGTGCCTTCTCCAGACGCGAAATGCTGCGACTCACCGCCGAGGGGGAAGACCCCAACTGGCGTGCCGCTTCGGAGAAACTGCCGGTCTCGACAACCTTGACGAAAATCGCCATTTCACCGAGCAGCGGCAGGGGAAGATTTATGCTCACAGCGCAACAGTCCTTTGATGTTTGAACGGATTATCACGCAATTCCACGGTTCATATAATAAAAATAGAAACTTTAATAAGGGCATGGAATATGACGCTTCGCCTCTTTTTCCATAGTGATGACCTCAAGGCCAATGTGGAAGTCCTGGATTGCACGCCCCATGAAAACGAGTTCGCCGTGGTGCTGCGCGCCACACTGTTTCATCCCCAAGGGGGAGGACAACCCTGTGACACCGGCTGGATCGGCGAAAGCCAGGTGCTGCGCGTGGTTCAGGACCCGGACCGGATCATCCATTTCGTCGACCATCCGGTAAAACTCGGCATGATCCAGATTCGGGTCGACGAGCAACGCCGCCAGTTCAATACGCGCATGCATTCGGCGGGGCACCTGATCGGTCATTTCGTCCAGGCCCTGGGCTGGATGCCGATCAAGGCTCATCACTGGCCGGATGAGGGGCGTGTGCAATTCAAACCGCTCGATGGCGCGCAGGACGTTGATGCCCAGACGATTCAGTACGGCATCAAGCAATGGATCTCCCACGACCTGCCGCGCCTGACGTCGTTGCGCGAAGGCGCCCGTGAAATCGGTTTCGGTGAACTGCCCGCCTACGGCTGCGGCGGCACCCATGTACGTAGCCTGAAGGATTTGGGCACGGTCACGATCGCTTCCCTTTCACAGAAAAAGGGAACGCTGTCAGTCCACTACCACGTGGATTGAGCATTTGGGCGATGTCGACCCCGTCATCGCCTGACGCCGGGGAGCCTGCGTTCGCGGGCTTTATTGACTCTCTGATAGATGGACCTGAGAACATGATGCTTGACGTCGAGCGTCTCGATGAGACGTGCATAAAAAAACTGGCCAACGAAGAAGTCCTCGCCGTCCGCCTCAGAGGCTTGTTGCCGCAGCCACTGGCGATTCAGATCGGCGACAAGATCCTCGCCCCGGGCTTTGAAGGCTATATCAACGCACCGAGCATCGGTCGTATCGGCATGGCGTTTTATGAAGCGGAAAACCAGCCGCTGCTGATCGAAGACTATTTCGAACGCGCCACCAGCAACATCGCCGAATTGCGCAGCCGTTGTGCGCCCTACTCCTCGCCTGTCGACACCCTGCGTTGCATGCTCGACGAATCCTGGCCGGCGGGGGCGCACCTGGAAAATCTCTATGGCCGCAAGATGTATGTGGGCCTGTCCCGGGTGGTCAAACCCGGGGTGTGCTTTCTCGCCCATCACGACATTTTCGCCAAGGACGCCCCGGACAGCTTCCAGGCCAAAAGCCTGGAAGCGCAGTTCGCCTGCAACGTCTACCTGAACATGCCAACCGAGGGTGGCGCGTTGCAGATGTGGAACCACGACATTTCCCCGGACCAGTTCGACGAGATGCGTGGCGACAGTTACGGCATCGACCCGGCCTTGCTCGGCCCTCCGACCCTGGAGATTCGCCCTGAGCCGGGCGACTTCATCATGTTCAATTCGCGCCGCATGCACTCGGTGACCCCAGGTGTGGACGATCCGCGATTGAGCCTTTCTTTTTTTGTCGGCTATCGCGGCAATGCTTCCCCCCTGACTTTCTGGAGTTGAGATGTTTTCGAATTACCTGGGCGAGTTTCTGGCGCTGGCAACGATCCATTTTCTGGCCGTGGTCGCCCCCGGACCGGACTTCGCCGTGACCATCCGCCAAAGTGTGCGTTTCGGGCGTTTAGTGGGCATCTGCACCGCACTGGGCATTGGCGCGGGCATTTCCGTACATGTGCTGTACACCTTGCTCGGCGTCGGTGCATTGATGCATACAACGCCCTGGTTGTTGACGGTGGCCAAGGTGGTCGGGGGGGCCTACATTCTGTACCTCGGCGTGAGCCTGTTGCGCAGCAAACCCAAAGCGGCCATTGACGGCGACAAGGATGCAAAAGCGCCAGATGAGCAGCAGACCTTGCTCAAGGCCTTCAGCACAGGGTTTCTGACCAACGCCACCAACCCCAAGGCCACGCTGTTCTTCCTGGCGATCTTCACCACCATCATCAGTGCCTCGACACCGCTGCAGATTCAGGCGCTGTACGGGCTGTGGATGTGTTTCGTGAATGCCTTGTGGTTCGTGATCGTGGCGCTGTTCTTTTCCAGCGCCCGGGTGCGACTGCTGTTCTTGCGCATGGGGCACTGGTTCGAACGAACCATGGGGGTGATCCTGATTCTGTTCGCTGGCCGGTTGATTCTGTCGATGTAAAACAAACGGCCCGCCAGTCTGACTGGCGGGCCGTCGATTCATTGCTTGCTTGATGGCCCAGACATTTACCAAAGCGCCAGGGTATAGCTGACGATCAAGCGGTTCTCATCCAGATCATTGCCGAAGTTCGAACGCACTGATGCGTTGCGCCATTTAAAGCCCAGGCCTTTCAACGTGCCGTCCTGCACCACGTAGGCGATATCAGTGTTGCGCTCCCACTCCTTGCCTTCACCCGGAGCACTGCGCTGCACGTTATCACCCGAGATGTAGCGGGTCATAAAGCTCAACCCCGGCACGCCCAATGCGGCGAAGTTATAGTCATAGCGCGCTTGCCAGGAGTGTTCGTCAATGTTGGCGAAGTCACCGATCTGCACGAAGTTGACCAGATACGGATCGCTGCGCCCAATATACGGAAACGGATCGTCGCCGCTCATGCGCTGATAACCCAAGCCCAGTGCGTGGCCGCCGAGGCTGTAGGTAAACAACGCACCGAAAGCCTGGTTATCGAGCGCACGAAAGTTGCCATCTTCGGTGCTGCGCGCATAACGCACGTCGCTCTTGAGCGACTGGCCGGCCCCCAGATCCAGCAGGTGCACGAATCCGAGGTAGTTTTGCTGGTAGATATTTTCCAGCTTGCCGTAGCGGTACTGCGCCGTCAGGTTCGGCAGGAACTGATAGTCAGCCCCGGCGAACTGGAACTTGTCGCTTTGCCCGCCGATGCGATTGGCGGTCATGTCCTGGTAGTCGGTGGAATCGACAAAGTTGATCTGCGTGAGTTGCCCGGCGGTCAGCTTCAATCGGTCAACTTCCTGAACGTTCACCAGTGCCCCCTTGAACGTTCCTGGCAACAAACGCGTGTCGTTGGAGCTCACCACCGGATCCTTGATCTGCAACGTTCCCAGCTTCAGGGTGCTGTTGGACAAACGCACTTTGGCCGTCAGGCCCAACTCGCCATAGCGATCCTGTGAGCCGCCCGACAAATCCGGCGGCAACAGATTGGTGCCCGCCGTGCCGCCCCCGGAGTCCAGTTTGAAACCGGCCATGCCCAGGGCATCCAGACCAAACCCCAGCGTGCCAGCGGTATACCCGGACTCCATCCGCAGCAGAAAACCCTGCGCCCATTCCTCGGCCTTTTCACGCGAGCCGTCCTGGCGGAAATCGCGGTTGAAGTAGAAGTTGCGTGCCTCCAGGCTGCCTTTACTGTCAGCAATGAAATCCGCCTGCGCGGCCGGTGCGCCGAGCAAGCTCAAGCCGAGCAATGTGCCGACCGGGATGTACAACCGTTGAGTAGAAAGCGAAACGTTCATGCCGTGCTCCTGTTACAGGCGCGAGCGAGCCCTCTCGGGGGCGTGGCGATCGCGACCGATATGTCGATTAGCCGTGGATCAGCGACGTCCGGGCAGAATTGCCCAGACGTGTCGGGTTCAGGACTCGAGTTGGCGACCGCGGGTTTCCGGCAGGCTTAATGCGGCCAGAATCACCACGCCATAGGCACCGGCAGCGAAGATTCCGATCCCCGTACCAATGGGCAACGTTTCACTCAGCGCCCCAATCAACAATGGAAACAGCGCGGCGATGGAGCGCCCGGCGTTATAGCAAAAGCCCTGGCCCGAACCGCGCATGCGGGTCGGAAACAACTCGGTCAGGAATGCCCCCATGCCAGCGAAAATACCCGAGGCAAAGAAACCCAGCGGAAAGCCCAGCCAGAGCATCCAGGTGTTATCGATGGGCAGTCGGGTGTAGGCCAGAACGATCGCCATGGAGCCGACGGCAAACAGGATGAAGTTCTTTTTTCGGCCGATGGCATCGGTCAGCAACGCGCTGGTCACATAGCCGATGTAGGAGCCGACGATCACCATCGCCAGATAGCCGCCAGTGCCGAGTACGCTCAGGCCGCGTTCGGTTTTCAGGTAAGTCGGTAACCATGTGGTGATCGCGTAATAACCGCCCAGTGCGCCGGTGGTCAGCAACGAAGCGCGCAAGGTGGTACTGAGCATCCGTGGCGCGAAAATTTCGAAGAAGGCCCAACGCGAATCCTTCTGCGGCTTGGCCTTGCGCTCGATACAGGCCTGCTCGAAGGTGTCCGACTCCTTGACCAGTCGGCGGATCACCAATACAAACAACGCAGGCACCAACCCGATCATGAACAACGCCCGCCAGGCCTCTTCCGGCGGCAGAAAGCTGAATAGCCCGGCATACAGCAAAGCCGTCAGCCCCCATCCCAGCGCCCATCCCGCCTGCACCATGCCCACGGCCTTGCCGCGATCCCGGGCGCGAATCACCTCGCCGATCAGCACCGCGCCCGCGGTCCATTCGCCACCGAAGCCAAACCCCATCAGAGTCCGGGCCACCAGCAGTTGCTCGTAGTTCTGTGCCAGTCCGCAGAGGAAGGTGAAGAACGCGAACCACAACACCGTCAGTTGCAAAGTCCGCACCCGGCCGATGCGGTCGGACAGTATTCCGGCGACCCAGCCACCCGCCGCCGAAGCCAGCAGCGTGCAGGTGCCGATCATTCCGGCTTCGCCCCTGGAGATGCCCCAAGTGGCGATGAGGGTAGGAATGACGAAACTCAGCATCTGGGTGTCCATGCCATCCAGGGCATAGCCGATCTTGCAGCTCCAGAAGGTGCGCTTTTCATTTTTCGACAGGGGGCCGTACCAACTGAACGGGCCGGTGCGGCCCGAACCTGAAAGTACGTGGTCAGTCATGGTCTTTTCCATGGGAGTTCCTGCGGCAGCAAGCGAAGATGACGGACACGCCTCTTTATTTTTTTATGAAGGCGTTGTCGTGGGGAACGGACGCAGTGACCTGCGTCGTGGAGCAGATTCTTCGTGCCGGAGCCAAACGGCGTCAAACGGGAAAAAAACGAGGCTATGCATAAGAAAATTTGATACCCCCGGCGACGAACTCTGGAGTAACAATTGCAATGCGCCGAACACTTATTTTTGCGGGAGAACCGCTATGAACCTCAAGTTCCTCGAAACCTTCGTCTGGGTCGCCCGCCTGCAAAGCTTCAGCCTCACCGCAGAGAAAATGTTCAGCACTCAGGCCGCTATCTCCAGCCGGATTGCCTCTCTGGAAGAAGAGTTGGGTCTGCGTTTGTTCGTGCGCGATTCGCGCGGGGTGTCGCTGACACTCGAAGGTCTCAAGGTGCTCGACTACGCCGAGCAGATGCTCGAGGTTCAGCGAGCGCTGAAACACTCGCTGGACAACACCAACCCGCAACAGGGGCTGGTGCGCATCGGGGTGATGGATACGGTGATCCACACCTGGCTCAGCCCGTTGATGTCGACCCTGATGCAGACCTTCCCCGCCGTGGAAATCGAGATCACCGCCGACGCCGCGCGCAATCTGTGCGAGCAACTGCAAAAGGGCTATCTGGACATCGTTTTCCAGACAGACCTGATCCGCCACGAGAGCGTGCGCAACCTCGAACTGGGGCACTATCCCATGCACTGGATCGCCGCCAGCAATTCAATCTATGCCCGCCCCTATGCTTCACTGGCCGAAATGGCCAGTGAGCGCATCATCACTTTCGTTAAAAATTCCCGGCCGCATCAGGATGTACTCAACCTGCTGCACGCCCATGGCATCAATACTCCACGCGTCAGTTGCGTCAACTCGGTGTCGGCCATGACCCGGCTGATTCGTGACGGCTTCGGGATTGGCGCCTTGCCGGCCGCGCTGGTGGCCAAGCCCTTGGCCAGTGGCGAGCTGATTCAGCTGGAGCCGGGTACCCGCTTGCCGCAACTGGATGTCGTGGCTTCGTGGCGTGCCGGAGTCGGCCTGGAGTTGATCGAGAGCATCATCGACATGAGCCGCCAGGTGGTCAGCCAATACGCGGCGGATGTCGGCCCGCTTCGAATGGTTCCGACGCCCGGCCTCAACAGCCGACGGCCCGTTGAATAACTTTTACTTATCCTCGGGTAACAACATTCCTTGTTGGACGGCATCGTCTGGTTTTCCTAAAAAGAACCCCACGAACCTGTGGAGATGCCGTGATGAATCAGCCAGCCCTGTCCTTCGAACAATTGCAGCATCGCCCCCCTACGGCCCTGCGCCAAAGCATCGCCGCCGGACACTACAGTGGCCATACCAGCGGCCTTGGCCAAGGTCGGGTGCAGGCCAACATCGTGATTCTGCCCAGCGATTGGGCTAATGAGTTCCTCAGGTATTGCACCCTCAATCGACAGGCCTGCCCGTTGCTCGACGTTACCGAGCCTGGGGATCCGTATTTTCGCAATCTGGGCACCGCCATTGATATTCGCCATGATGTGCCCCGCTACAGGGTCTATCGCCATGGGGAATTGAGCGAAGAGCCGCTGGATATCGAGCATTTGTGGCAGGACGATCTGGTGGCCTTCGCCATCGGTTGCTCGTTCTCCTTCGAACAACCGCTGCTGGATGCCGGCATCCCCCTCAAACACATCGATTTGGGGCGCAATGTCGCCATGTACCAGACGAACATCGAGACTCGGCCCACCGCTCGCCTGGGTGGCAAGCTGGTGGTAAGCATGCGGCCGATGAAAGCCGCAGACGCGATTCAGGCGATTCAGATCACCGCACGCATGCCCAACGTCCACGGCGCGCCCGTGCACATCGGTAACCCATCGCTGATCGGCATCAACGCGCTGAATGCCCCGGACTACGGCGATGCCGTGCCAGTCGAGGCCGACGAAATCCCGGTATTCTGGGCCTGCGGTGTGACCCCGCAATCGGTGGTACAAGCCTCTCGCCCTCCCCTGTGCATCACCCATGCCCCCGGCTGTATGCTGGTAACGGATGTTTTGAATAGCGCTTTGTAAATGAGTGCGGGCTCGCGTGGAATAGTAACGTGAGCCTTGGATTGGACTCTTCTCAACCTGACAGGGATGCCACGGACAAACAATGAACACTGCTCAACAATCGATTCGACAGTACATAAAAGCCAAGGACGGTAACCGCCCACATTTGTTAGCCCAGGCTTTTGCGCCAGACGCGATACTGGACATGGTCGTGCACACCGGATCTATCTCGTTTCCACCCCACGTTGAAGGCCTTGGACCTATCGGCGATGTGCTGGTCAGGCGATTCGGCCAGACCTTCGAAAACGTCTATACCTTTTGCCTGGGACGCCCACCTGAACCGCAGGCCAAAACATTCCAGTGCAAATGGCTGGTCGGCATGTCCGACAAGAGCTCTGGCGAAGCCCGAGTCGGTTGCGGTCTGTATGAATGGCAGTTCAGCCCCGAGTCGGGGCTCGTCGAGAGGCTCACTATCACCATTGAGCACATGAAAACCCTGTCGGCGACTGATCTGCACTGCATCATGGAATGGGTATCGCATCTGGATTACCCCTGGTGCAGTTCGCAAGCGTTAGTGAACAATGCTCCAGACATAGACACCCTTGAAGAGGTGATCCAGTACGTGACGGCCAATACTCCAACCTGCACTTCGCAGGTGTAGGGCTACATAGTCGTATTGAGCTTCCTTGTCATATCCCGTCAGACGCCGTTGTTACGATTGGTCTGCATTCGAAAAGTACAAACCGACACACCTGAAAACGCCACTCAATGAGTGGCGTTTTTGTGAAATATGCAGCGCAAAACCCAAAGAAAAACTCGCGGGACCGTGAAGCACCCCTTATTTCATCAGCATCCAGCGTAGTACCAATGATTGCGTGGCCTGACCGTGGTTTTCAGAAAAAAACCAGCATCTGTATCGAAAGTTTTCGTTCAAAGCGTGGCGCTTTGCCTTGGTTGAACTACCTTTCAAACAAGAAGAAGACATAACGGTTTGAAATTGCACGTTAGGTTCAGCGATCAGATAGCGGAATGGCAAAAGGAGTTACCTCACTATGGTCCTGACAAGCGTTTTCCGGCTCTTTGCGTTGATTGCCGGTTGCTTTTTAGGGGAGTCAGGTCGGCGGACAGTGCCGTCTTTAGCTGCTGTTGCTATCGAGCCTGAGCCTATCGTTCGGGTCGACAGCTCAGGTATCTGGATCACTAAAAACCGTTATAGCGAAGGTCGCTCGTTGTTCAGTCAGAACAGCGTATTGCAGTTGCTTGCATGTAGCACCAAGGAATATTGCCGGGGCCATTAGTCAGGGGTCTGGCGGGGTAGAGGGCCGACCGAGGCCCCTTGTAGTGATCCGAGGCAACTTGGTTTGCCTTGTAGATGGCCTATTCAGCGAGGATGCACTTAATGAGCTATCGTACCGTGCCCGCTTTCAAGCGAATCATCCATGGCCTGTTCTGGATAGGCCTCAGCGTGGACGCGGCTCAGGCCGCGGCGGCCAATTGTTCGCAGATGGACAGTTTGCCAACCACGTTCGAGGTCGGTCAGGGGCTTCAGAGTGAACTGCACACACCGGTTCCGGTGACGCAACTGGCCGTGGGTGACCCGAAAATTGCCGATGTGCAACCCAGCGGCAACAATCCCAGCGCCTTCATACTCACCGGTCTGACACCGGGAGCCACCAGCCTGATGGTCTGGACCTCCTGTTCGAAAACGCCGCGCCAAAGCATGGTGTTCGTCAAGGGCAAGGCTACCTCGGCGCTGACCAGTGCGTCGACCGGACCTTACGAAGACCCGCTGCTGCCAAGCCAGGTGCAAACCGATATTCGCTTCGTTGAAGTCAGCCGGACCAAACTCAAGGAAGCCTCAGCGTCTATTTTCGGCACCCGCGGCAACTTCCTGTTCGGCTCGCCGAGGACCTTGCCTACCATCGGCGGCATCGTTACGCCGTCATTGCCGGTGAACAACGATAATTTCAACCTCTCTTTTGCGACCGGCAATACCCTGGTGGCGATCAACGCGCTGGAAGGCAGCGGTTTCGCCTATACCCTGGCGCGGCCAAGTCTGGTAGCGCTCAGCGGGCAAAGTGCGAGCTTCCTGGCCGGCGGTGAAGTACCGATTCCAGTGCCCAGTGCCGGCAGCGATAACATCTCCATCGAGTACAAGGAGTTCGGTATCCGCCTGACCCTGACGCCAACCATCATCGAGAAAAACCGTATTGCCCTGAAGGTGGCGCCGGAAGTCAGTGAACTGGACTTCACCAACGCCGTGAGCATCGCCGGCACGATAGTTCCGGCGCTGACCATACGCCGTACCGACACCAGCATCTCCCTGGCCGACGGCGAAAGCTTCGTCATCAGCGGCCTGATCAGTACCCGCAACAATTCCCAGGTGAACAAATTCCCGGGGCTGGGCGATATCCCGATTCTCGGCGCGTTCTTCCGCGACAACTCCATCAACCGTGAGGAGCGCGAACTGCTGATGATCGTCACCCCGCATCTGGTCCAGCCCCTGGCGGCCAATGCACAACTGCCATCGTTGCCTGGCGAGCAGCTGCGCAATTACGACCCGAACTTCTACCGCATGTTTTTCCTCGAAAATGGTGATTTCGACAGTAAGAGCGGGCTCTCGCAATGAGCCGGAGCCAGACGCTGAACCGGGCTTTCGCCCTCACTCTTAACGGTGACCTTGAGCGCTTGGCGGGCCAGCTGTATTGCCACTGGCCAGGCGCTCAACGTGTTGTAGCCAGAGGACACTCGATGAAAGCAGTCATTGCAATAACGGCGACATTGATGCTCGCAGGTTGTGCCACCAATGGCCTGTCTTCGCGACCGGCTGTCTGTGCCAAGCCCAGTTCGGAGCAAGAACTGGCCCTGAATCTGGCCGACAACATGGTCAATGAGGGCCGTTTGTATGCCAGCCTGGCGAATCTTGAAGGTTTGCCCGATGACCTGGTCCAGGTTCGCCTGCGAAAGGCTCGGGTGCTGCGCTTGATGGGGCGTAAAGATGCGGAGCCGTTGTATCAAAGCTTGCTCGGCACCTGTCTGGCCCCTGAAGGGGAACATGGCCTGGGCCAGTTGGCCGCGGCTAAAAATGATAACGCCACCGCTGCCACTCACCTTGAGCGAGCGGTGAAGATGTCCCCCACCGACGACAAGATGCGCAATGACCTGGGGGTCGTCTACCTCAATCAGCGACGGATCCCTGAAGCCCGCTTCGAGTTCATGACGGCCATGGAGCTCAAGCAGGCGGATTCACTGGCGGCACTCAACATGGTGACGCTGCTGATCTATCAGGATAACTGGAAGGCGGCTGCGGAACTCGCGAACCGCGCCAGCTTGAGTCCCCAGCAAGTCGCCGAGGCTCAAAACCGCGCGGAAAAACTCAAGGCCTCCGCTAAAAAAGCGGTGGCTTCCGAGGGGAATCGCAAGGCCGAGGTAGCCGATGCCTCACCCAGTGCTGCGATCAAGTAGAACGTACGAGGAGTCGAGATGAATACCAAAAGGCTGTTGATTGTGTGCATGGCTTGCCTGACCACCAGTGCCTGGGCCATTGAGCCGGGTCCCTCCTCGGCGCCGCAGAAAGGCACCGAACAGTGGATGCAGCTACAGATTCGTGGTGTGGTTGCCTCCCCTTTTCGGCAAACTGCATCGGCCACTGAGCGTGACCTGGCCTTCCAGCGCTGGCTGAACAGCTTCACCTACCCGATTCCGATGTTCTTTGAGCAAAAAGCTGGGGGGGAAATGGCCACCAGCAAATGAGGCACGTCAATGGATGATCAACCTCTGGCATAGCCCAGAGTAGCCTGGCTAAAAAGCCAGGCTTAATTATGTCTGCAGGAAAGTATTGGCATCTACACAGTTTTCAGTTCTGACCGAATCCCTCTGTAGATACTCTGTTCACTTAAGCAACTTCAGCCGCGACGCATTCTTTGTAACAGATCGCATTACGGCTTAAGTGAACAGCATTGCTGTAGGAACGAGGGATGTGTAGATCTTGGGAGGGGAAGTATAAGTAAGGCTCGGGCGGCAGGGCCATCGTCTCGACAGCCTCTGCCCGTTTACTTCACCCGAATGCTTTCATTACCCCGATCAGGGCAGGGCCGATGGCGACCAGAAAGAAGCTAGGCCACAGGCAGAAAATCAGCGGGAATATCAGCTTGGTGCCGATTTTCGCCCCCGCCTCTTCGGCGGCCTGCGTACGCCGATCGCGGAATTCATCGGCATAGATGCGCAGGGTGTCGGCCACGCTGGTACCAAAGCGAATACTCTGCGCCAACAGGCTGACCAACCCTTGCACGTCCTCCAGACCGGTACGTACGGCCAGTTGTTTGAGCGCCTCGGTACTGGTGATGCCTGCGCGGATCTGCGCGTTGACCAGAGCCAGTTCCTCAGCCAGTTCAACCTGACTGACCGACATCTCTTCAGCAACCCGTTCAATGGTCGTGGGCAGGGCCAGGCCCGACTCCACACAGACCACCATCAGATCCAGCGCATCCGGAAACGCGGCACGCAGCCGACCTTGACGCGCCTGCTTGCGCTTGCTGACATACAGTGCCGGCAGCAGCCATCCGATACCGGCCGCCATGGCCACCATCAGCAGCCCCATGCTCAACGAAATCCTGGGAATCATCGGCAATAGCAACAACGTAAGGCCGATCATCAACAGCGGTAATATCAAACGTACCGCCCAGTACATCTGCACCGCTGAAGAGGAACGGTACCCCGCGTGCGTCAACAGTGTCTGGGTTGCAGATGTCTGTGCCGATTCAGCCGAGGCAAAGCGCTGGCCGACTCGCTCCAGCAACAGTTGCAGATTACTCGGCGCGTCCTGCCCTGCCGTGTTGCCTAAATGACCACGCTTGATCAGTGCCAGACGGCGCTGCACCGGGTCCTGAAGCCCCAGCATCAGCAATATCACCGCAACGACCGCAAGCACCGTACTGAGACCGATCGCGACAAGAAACAACAGGCGCGCCACCTCCTCGTTCCCCGTGACCCGACTGAACAATCCGAGTAAAAAATCCATGATCTGTACCTCCCGGTAGCGAATACCGCTTAAACCTGAATCCGGATGATTTTTCGTATCCAGAAAATCCCGACCAGCATGGCGCAGAAAGCTCCGATGATCAGCTTGTGTCCTATGGGATCATTGAGCAGCACGGGCATGTAGGTGGGGCTTGTGACAACGATCGCGATGGCTAGCACGAAGGGAATGGCCACCAGTATCCAGGCCGACATCCGCCCTTCCGCCGACAGGGTCTTGACCTTGCGCTGAAAGCGAAAGCGTCCACGGATCAGGCGACTCAGACGCTCCAGCACCTCGGTCAGATTACCGCCGGTCTCGCGGTGAATAAGGATCGAGGTCACCAGCATCATCACCGTCATGCTCGGCATCCTCTCCAGCAAGCCGAGCATGGCCCGGCGTACATCGTTGCCATAGTTGATATCGGCGAAGGTCAGGCCGAACTCATGAGCGACCGGCCCCTTGTGCTCCTCGGCGACCAGGCGCAGCGTTTCGTTGAACGGGTGCCCGGCACGCAAGGCCCGGCACATGGCATCCAGCGCATCCGGCAGGCCCTCCTCAAACGCGTTGAAACGTTTGCTCCGGTCACGAGAAACTTTCAACAGCGGTAACCAGAATGCTCCGAAGCCCGCCAACAGCGCCATCCACCAGACTGTCGAGACCATCCAGATCGAGATGACCGTACAAGCGCCCAGGAACAACCCGAGCAATATCACCCGGTAAGCACGATAGTCATGGCCGGCCTGCTCGATCATCGATGTCAGGTTCGCCATAAAGGGCAATTGTTCAAGCATGGCCTCCAGTGGCGACAGACGCGTCAGGTATTTCTGCCGCAGCACCGTCTGCATGTTGGGCAAATTGTTGGCTTTTTCCAGCACATGCAAACGGCCGCGGATGCGCTTGCGCATCTTGCCGGCCTCACCAAACACCGGCACCACAACGCCCTGGGACAAGAGGAACACGGCGATAAACACCATGCCCAAGAACATCACAATGAATTCACCAGGAATATGACTCATGGCTGCCGTGCCTCCATCCATTCAGGTCTGAACATCGTCAGCGGCAACTCGATGCCGCGCTTGGCCAACACATCGCGGAAGGACGGAATCATGCCGCTAGGGCGATAGTCGCCGAGCACTTCGCCGTTTTCGCCCATGCCTTGGCGCGCAAAGGAGAAAATTTCGGTCATGGTGATGATCTCGCCTTCCATGCCGTTGATCTCCTGTACGCTGACCAGTCGGCGCTTGCCATCCTCCTGACGTTCCAGCTGGATCACCACATCAATCGCCGATGCGATCTGCTGACGCATGGCCTTGATCGGGAAAGTCGCCCCGGTCATCGACACCATGTTCTCGATACGCCCCAACGCATCGCGCGCGGTGTTAGCGTGGATGGTGGTCAATGAGCCGTCGTGGCCGGTGTTCATCGCCGTCAGCATGTCCAGCGCCTCGGCGCCACGCACTTCGCCGATCACAATACGGTCCGGACGCATCCGCAAACTGTTGCGTACCAATTCCCGCTGGCTCACCTCGCCACGCCCCTCGATGTTCGAAGGTCGGGTTTCCAGGCGTACCACATGGGGTTGTTGCAGTTGCAGTTCGGCCGAGTCTTCGATGGTGACGATCCGCTCGTTGTGCGGGATGAAACTGGACAGCACGTTGAGCATAGTGGTCTTGCCGCTGCCGGTACCGCCGGAAATCAGCACGTTCAAGCGCCCGCGGACAATTGCCTTGAGCAGCAGCGCAATGGCCGGGGTCAACGTCCCCACCTGAATCAGGCTGTCGGTATTGAGCAGGTCCACCGCAAAGCGGCGAATCGACACGCTCGGGCCGTCGATGGCCAGCGGCGGAATAATCGCATTGACCCGCGAACCGTCCTTGAGCCGGGCGTCCACCAATGGCGAGGACTCGTCGATACGCCGCCCCAGGCTGGACACGATGCGGTCGATGATGTTGAGCAAATGCTGATCATCGCGAAAACGCACATCGGTCCGTTGCAGTTTGCCGAAGCGCTCGACATAGACCGAGGCATAGCCGTTGACCAGAATGTCGGACACGCTGTGATCGGCCAGCAACGGTTCCAGGGGCCCGAGGCCGAGCACCTCGTCGGTGATCTGCTTGATAATCAGCTGGCGGCTGGTGGTACTCACCGGAGCCGAATGCTCGTCGAGCAGGCGCTGGCAAATATCACGAATCTGCCGCGCGGCCTCGGCATGTTCAAGGGAGTCCAGCAAGGACAGGTCCATGACCTTGAGCAATTGCTGGTAGATTTTTTCCCGCCACTCGGCCTCCACCGGAGTGACCTGGCTTCTGGTTTCGTAAAGAACGTCCGGCGTTGCACGTTCCCACGCCATTATTTCTTCGGCCGGATCCAGCAGGTCGTCGCCCGGCTGAGCCGCTGACGATGAGGCGGGTTTACCGGACTGTTTGCGCAAGCGGTTACGAAAGTCGCTGATCATGGGTCATCCCCCGAAAAAACGGTTGAAGGCGCGTTTGAGTAAGCCTTTGTTCCCGGCTACCTGTTGACCGACCAGGTCCTCGGTCATGTCGCGCAGGGCGGTAGTGATCGCTGCCCTCGGCGCATGCAGCCCCAACGGCACGCCAGTGTTCTGACTCTGGCTGACCAGGTTGAAGTCGTTGGGTAATTTCGACAGATTGGTGCAGCGCAGTGCCTCGCCGATATCTTTGAGGCTGATCGCCGCGGCCTTGTCAAAGCGGTTGACCACGATCTGCAATTGATCGCCGCGCACGCCCAGGTCGTCGCGAAGAATCCGCACCAGGGAGCTGGCATCGCGCAGATGACTGACACTCTGCTGCACCACCACGTACACCCGATCCACCTGTTCCAGCACGGAGCCGGTGAGGTGGTCGATTTGCCGCGGCAGGTCGATCACCACCCAGTCATAGCTGGCGCGGGCCAGCTGCAACAGGGTGTCAAGTTGCTCGGGTTGGGCATCCTGCGGCAGGCACAGCTCACCGGCCCGACCACCCAGCACATGCAAGGTGGGGCTGAAGTGGCTGCAAAAACCCCGTAGCGCGACGCTGTCCATGCCATCGATCTGATGCAACACCTCAAGATGGCTGTGCGTCTGCGCCACATCCAGGTAATGCGTCACGCTGCCGAATTGCAGGTCCATGTCCAGCAGCAGAGTACTGCCGCCCTTGACGCTGAGCTGTTGAGCCAGGTTGCAGGCCAGCAAGGTTCCGCCGGAGCCACCCTTGGCGCTCATCACGGCGATCAATTTCCCTTCTGTCCCGCTGCCGGTGCGAACCTCCATGACCAGTCGATTCAAGGCGGCCACCAGTTCTGTCTCGGCGATGGGCTCCGGCAGCACGTCCCGGGCGCCGGCCTGCATCGCCAGGCGCATGCCTTCCTGTTCGGTCAGCAGACCGCACACCAACATCGGCGGACGCTCATGGGCCGGGCGCTGCAACAGCGCCGCCAACTCTTCGCGCCACAGGTGGCTGACGCGCAGCAGCAACAGATCGGGCATCCGGTCCAGACCGTAGAGCGGGTCGACATGCCCATTGCTCACCAGGCGAGTGCTCACCTCCAGGCAAGGCATGCGCTGGCAGACGCTCTGCAGATCGCGCAAAGAGTTGGCATCACGGCTGCTGATCAGCAACCGCAGCCCGGTCTTGCCGGTCGAGGTGGAGAGCGGAGTGTCCTTGGTATTCAGCATGGTGTGATCTCCCCGGAATCGGAATGACGCCCGAGGCTTTCGCGTGGCAAGGTTGCCCTGAATGCAGGCAGAGTAATAGGCACGCCGAACCCGGGAATAAACAGATTGAAAACGAAGTCTTGCAGACTCAACTGGACATAACGGATGGCACGAAAACCGTTGACGCTGACCAGGTCGCCGGGATTGGCCACCACAGCACCGTTAACGTCCAGATAGGTCAGCGTCAGGTTGCTGGTGGCCAGACTCGTGATCAGCTGGCTCGTACCGGCGTCGGTCGCGGCGTTGAAGATCGCCCGCCGCAACACCACTGGATCGCTGATGTTGCACACTGCCGCCAGGCGTGCACCACGCCGCGCGGCTTCATCCAGCGCATTGACCGTGAAGTACAGCCGGCCCATTTCCAGCACGCCGAACAACAGCGTGAACACCAGCATGCCGATGACGGCGAATTCCACGATATACAGGCCGCGCATGTGTTTGCGATTCATCACAGTGCCCTCATGACAGTGGTGGCGACCAGCGGAATGCTCAGCGCAATCGGAGTGCCAAAAAATCCCGGAATCGAGCCGGCACAATTGCCGCTGCCAATCACCGGGCAGAAGTTGTAGGTTATGGTGACTCGCACGTGGTCGGTGCCCACCGCGGCGACCACGACGTTTGCGGTCGTCAATCCTGACACCACCGCGGTCCCGGTATTTGCAGGCACACCATAGACCGCCACATTTTTCGTCTGGGTCACCAGCGTATTGCTCAGAGAGACAGCGCCGAGTGTCGAGTTCCACGCCTGGCTGGCGACAAAACGGTCGGCATCACGGCTGGCCTGCAGCAGAACGTTGTACTGATAAAACATGCGGCCGAATTCGCCGAGGCTCAGCAACAACAGCAGCAGTATCGGCAAGACAAGGGTGAATTCCACCAGTGCCACACCCTGCTGGGCCTGTGGTCGTTTAAATACGTGAAGTCCCATGACGCCCCCTACGAGTCAGTGCTCGGAGTGCCGCTGCCATTGATATAGGTTTTGTAGAGCTGAATGATCTGTGGGCCGGAATCGTTTGCGGGTGTAGGGCTGGGCACGTTGTCGCCTTCGCACTCTTTCACAAACTGGCCGAAGATCTGCGAGTCCGTGCCGCCGCCACTCATTGGCTGCACCACGTAATAGCAGCCAAAACCCAGGACGGGGATCGAGGTAGAACCGCCCTGTTTGCCAGTGCAGTCGCCCACCACGATTTTCAGCATCCGGCGCTCGAACACCCCACCGCTCTGACAGCCGCTGCCGGACCCTGCCACACACGCGGCAGTGCTCGTACGCCAGTCGTTGTAGTCAAATATCGCGTCACTGCCCGCAGTGAGATTGCCGCTGCTCGAGACGACGGTCTGCCCCTTGTATTTCATTTGTGGCGGGTTGACCGAGTCGTCGTAAGTGATCTCGGGGTTGCTCGACGTGGTCACCAAGTCTGGCGGATAGTCCGAGGCGCTGACCGGGCCGTTGTAGATCCCGAAGCGCGTATTCAAACCTTGAGAGGTAGGGCCGACCTTGTTACCAGGAGCAGTCTGGACGTTTTGCCCCACGTTGCGACAAACCTCGCCACCTCCTGCCAGGTCATCCCTGACCGTACTGCCGCCCGAGCCAAAATCGAGCAATTGAAAGTTGCCTGGGCCTATAGGGGACGAATTACCGGCAGCCGTCTTCAATACCTGCAAATCACCAAACTGGAAGCCCCAGAACATGCCAGCGGCCGGGTCGTATTTAGTCGGGTCACCGCAGACCATCAAAGGTGCGAGATCACAAGGACTGGTAGGGCTAGGTCCAGCAGTGGCGATCGCCGCCACCGCTTTGCTGCCCACGGCGCCGAATGCCTGGACGACGCCCCAGAAAAATCCTGTCAGGCTATAGTTCGGTACCGATACCCGAACATATTTGGCATTTGCCGGCCCCGGATAAGAGAACGGGCCATAGACGCTACTGGAAAGTTCCACCACCGCAAAGGTGCCTGGGTTGCCAGCGACAGCCGCTGCCAATTCGTTGTTGCCCGAGGCATTGGCATTTTGCGTCAACGTATTGAGCGCGGCAGTGCGCGTCACGCTGGCAATGTTGAGACCACCTTCCACCTGACTCAGGGTTTTGGCGCCACTCAGGGCGGCGGCATCCACCGCATTCTGTAGGCGCGTTTTGTTCAGCATCAAGTGTCCGCCATCCAGGGCCAACGCCGCCATCATGGCAATCGCCGCCAACGCGAACACCATCAATACGCTCACCGCTCCTTCCTGGCGCCTTGGCGTCGCAGTGAACGGCCGCTGAATACGAAGATTCATCATCAAGCCCTCTTTGCCGATACTGATCCGGATCGGCTCCGCCAATACCTTGGTGCCCAAGCACCCCTACCGCCCTGTCAACGAACTTTCACAACGCTGGTCTGGATCCCGCGGATGATGGTGAGAGCTCCGCCACCGTCGCCACGTGGCACCACGCGTTTTTGCACTGGGGCGGCGGCCACAACCATGGGGGCCGGTGCAACTGGCGCGGCGGTCACGATTTTTTTCTCGGAGTTCAGCGGGTTGCGCAGGGTCAGTTGCAGTTTCCCTTCCGTTTGCGCCGTGACCAGGGTTTCAGCCTCTGCGGTCGTCATCTCCAGCGTCACTGCGCGCACCACCACCGGTTGGGTCTTGTCGGTACCTGCCGTCTGGTCCACCGCCAGCACTCGCAAGTTCTCGAGGATGGTCCTGGACACGGCGCTGTTACTGCCGGCACTTGTGGTTTTGGTCGCCAGTACATCGACCCGGTTACCTGGGAGGAGGAATCCGCCCACACCGACCACATCGTCCACGCGTACCGATATGGCACGTTTGTCTGTGGCTATCAGAGAGGCCAGGGTACTGCCGCCCAGGTGCTCGCTCAGGCGTGCGCCGCGCATGACGTCGCCACGCAAGATGTCGAACGTTGCGATCTTGCCTACGGCCTTGTCGCTGGAATCGAGAGCATCGTCCGGGATCGTGTCCATGGGCATGCGCACGGTCGTGACCTGTTGGGCCTCGACCATCTGCCCGAATGGAATTTCTACTGTGGCAACCACCACGCTTCGAAGGTGGTCATCTGGCGTGGCATTGAGCCGGGCGCTCAGCCAGGAATCGGCCATCCATGCAGCACCAAGGCCCATGACCAGGGAAACGCCTATCAGGGGAAGAGTACGAGAGCTCATGTCAGTATCTCCGTATCAAAGAAAGTCGAGCTGGACGAAATAGTTGTGCCAGGCCCATTCCAACTCTTGTGGCGACAAGGCCCCGGTACCACCCATATAACGCTGACGGTCGAGGGCCATGTTCAGGAGATCGCGGGGATGGCAAGGCACCAGGGGCATGCCTTCACTTGCATAAAGCCTTTGCAGTACATAACGCAGCAGCAGCGGGTCAAAAGAAATGCCCAGACGCTCGCATTCCTGACGCCAGATCTTTTCGTACTCCTCAGGCTTCAGGTAACCGAACTGCAGCTTGTAGCCAATCCGGCGCAGGAAGGCCTCATCGGCCAGTTCCAGAGGATTGAGGTTGGTGGAGAACACCAGAATCAGATCGAACGGCAACTCGCAGTGCCGACCGCCGCCCAGGTTGAGGAAGTCGCGTTTCTCTTCCATCGGGACGATCCAGCGGTTCAACAACTCGGCGGGTGCCATGCGCTGGCGTCCCATGTCGTCGATGATGAACAGGCCATTGCTGGCCTTGAGCTGCAAGGCGGCCTGGTACTGACGGGTGAAGGGGTCATAGCGAACGTCCAGTTGCTCCATGCTCAACTCACCGCCCGTAATGACGATCGGGCGTTTGCAGCACAGCAGTCGACGATCGATCCCTTCGTTGAGCATCAGGTTGTTATGCTGACTGTTGTCATCCAGACGCTGATGCACCTGCGGGTCATAGATCTCGATCACCGACTCATTGATCACGATGGCATGTGGCACCCAGATGGCCTCGGCGAACAGACGAATCAGTCGACTGCTGACGTAGGTCTTGCCGGTACCCGCGGGGCCATAAATCATGATTGCGCGCCCGGAGTTCAGGGCCACCCCCAGTTGATCGAGCATCCCCTCCGTGAGCACGACGCCGGTAAGGGCCTTGTGCATATCGCTCGAGCCGATGCGACCATGGTGAATGGTCTGGATTTTGATCAGGGAACGGTAGGTGCTCACCGGGAATGGTGCCGCACCGATATAGCCGCTACGCGACAGGGCATCACGGGCGGCACTGCGACCGCGTTCGGTCAGGCTATAACGCAGCATCTGCCCAGCCGTTTGGCCCATCTGGCCAAGCACTTCGATACGGCCATCCTTGCGCAGGAACGCCAGGACCTCTTCAAGTACAGCACCGGTCAGCGCCAGGCGCTCCACCAGCCGCGGCATGTCCAGCACGCCGGCGTCGTACAAATGCTTGCATACCAACTCACCGAGAAAACTGTCTGTCAGACCCGTCTCGCGGATTGTGCACGGCTGAGGAGCCAGTCGTTGCACCGCTTCCCGATCGCTGGAGTAGGCATCACTATCGACAATGACGTGCATGACTAACCTCCCAATCCACCGGCAACCAGTTGCCAGTAAACGCTGTTCAAAGTGCCTATTAAGATTGCAATTGAATAAGGAAAAGGCTTGCCGGCTACTTCATCAGAAGTCGGCGCCAGATAGGCCTGCGCCCTCAGCATCAGCCAATAGCGCCCGAAGGTCTGACGCAATTGACCGCGCACCAGGACTATCAGAAAACCGCACACGCCACCGGCTATCAGGCTGAATAAGGCAGCCCACAATGCAAAATGAAACGGTAGAAAACTGCCGACCATGGTCATTAACTTGACGTCGCCGGCGGCCATGCCACCCGATGCATACATGGGCAAAAACAGCCCAAAACAGATCAGGATGCCCAGCAGACTGTCACCCAATCCACTGATACCACCTGAATAAGTCTGACCGGCTAATCCCAGGGCAAGGCCCAACAAGACCAGCGCGTTGGGGATACGGTGGCGAAACAGATCGCTCACCACCGCCACGCCCAATAGTCCTAGCAGTAAAACAGTCGACACCAGCAATTCCATGGACATGGCGCGTCTCCCCTACCAGAACTATCGTTAGCAGGCAGCACCTTTGACCGCAGCGCACAGCGCCGTGATTCTGGTGTTCACCTCTCCGCCCAAAAGAACGAACATTGCAGCAACAGCTACCGTAATTAACCCACCGGCCACCGCATACTCCACAATGGTCAGGCCATCTTCATCTTTGGCGAACTTACTTATCGAAGTTCCGATTGTTTGCAGATTCATTTTGTGTACCTCACTTCAGCGGTCATACGACTCAGAAAGTACATTGGCGGGGGACAGCGCGAAGTCCATTGAGTTGCCCGATTGCTCTATCATCGAAACAGTAACAACCGGTTGTTCCATGGACATCGCCACGTCCCCCCACCGTGAGTGGCCCTATCAGCAGGCAGCACCTTTAACTGCGGCGCACAGCGCTGTGATCCTGGTGTTCACGGCACCGCCCAAAAGAGTGAACATTGCGGCCACAGCTACCGTAATCAGTCCGCCGGCTACCGCGTATTCCACAATGGTCAGGCCATCTTCATCTTTGGCGAACTTCACTACCGAAGCCTTGATTGCTTGAATGATCATTTTGCCCACCTCACTCGAATGTTGTTTTTTCCGGAAGGCAGTACGTTCTGCACTGCCTGATGCAACCCTAGTCAGGGGCAAGGCATGGGCGTTAGGAAGATTTTGCACATCACTAGGACTTTTTTGCGGGGGACGCCAATGACCGGTGGTTGGCTTTTGAAAGGAGCGGCAGGGTAAGAAAGAAAATGGCTTGCGAATGCGATTGCCGTTAATTCACAAGCGACGAGCGGTTGAGGCTGGGAACAGCGAGCCCACGCTAACAAACAATTGGGCGGCGGTGATTTTCAACCGAAATATAGAGCGCATAGAACTAAAGTATCAGTCCTTTATAAGCATTTATTCTGCAAAGTGATGGCACGTTAGCAATACTACTCAGCGAACAGAGGCACGAAGAACCCCAGAGCAGAGACATGACGTCCAATTCGACCAGAAGGCCATCGCTACTTTGGTTCGATCTGACTCACGATCGTTCCACAAAGGAACTCATCGCGCAGTTCGAGGGCACCTGCGACTGCAAACTGGCGAAAAACTCCGTGCTCCCCCATGGGGAACAGGCAGACATGATCTGCATCCATTTCGATCGCCCCGACACCCCCGGCTTGAGGTTGTTGCTGGAGATCAAACGCACCACCCCCACCATCCCGATCACCATGTTCACCGTGCAGCACTCGGAGGAACTGGCCGTCTGGGCCATGCGCTCCAGTGTCTGGGAATACATGGTCCTCCCGCTCACCAGCGCCGAGAGGAAGCGCTACCTGACGGCACTGACGCAGCTCTGCGAATTGCGCCGCAATGCCGGCCAGGACAAGACATCGTTAATCGACCACTCGCCCACTCTGCCGGACAGCATCCGCCTGACCTCCGGGCACCAAAAACACCAGGCGCTGAGCCATGTCATGCTGTATATCGACCAGCATTTTCGGGACAGCATCGATCAGAGGGAGTTGGCCAAGCGCTGCGGGATGACGACATTCCGCTTCAGTCGCCTGTTCAAGGAAGCCAATGGCGTCGGCTTCACCGATTACATCCTGGACAAGCGCATGAGCTTCGCCAAACAACTGCTGGACAACAGCCAGATGCCAATTACCAGCATCGGCTATGAAGCTGGCTTCAAGGACCCTTCCTACTTCGCCCGTGCGTTCAAGCAGTTCGTCAACTGCACGCCCAGTGAATACCGTTTGGCCAGCCAACTGCGAGCGGTAGCAGCGCAACCGCCGCTGGAAGATACAACCATTGAAGCGCTTGAAAACCTGGTACAGAGCCTTGGAAGTTGAGGCAGGTTTTTTTACGCGCATAAAAAAACGCCGCTCAACTGAGCGGCGTTTTTTGAATTTGGAGCGGGAAACGAGACTCGAACTCGCGACCCCGACCTTGGCAAGGTCGTGCTCTACCAACTGAGCTATTCCCGCAAATGGCGTCCCCTAGGGGACTCGAACCCCTGTTACCGCCGTGAAAGGGCGGTGTCCTAGGCCACTAGACGAAGGGGACACGCTGCCCGGAACACATGGTGTGTGTTTCGGTGCCCAGACCCGCATCCGAAGACTTGGTTCTGGTTTCACTCAGCTTTGCCCGAAAGCAACGCTGTTTAAAATTGGAGCGGGAAACGAGACTCGAACTCGCGACCCCGACCTTGGCAAGGTCGTGCTCTACCAACTGAGCTATTCCCGCATTGGCGTCCCCTAGGGGACTCGAACCCCTGTTACCGCCGTGAAAGGGCGGTGTCCTAGGCCACTAGACGAAGGGGACACACGTACAACATTCACTCCCTACCGCGTTTCGCTGTGTGCTTTACGCTGTAAGTGGCGCGCATTCTATGGATGGATTGAGGGGTCGTCAACCCCCAGATATAAATTTATTTAAATCAATGACTTCGCCCTGCTTTCGGCAGCAATTCAGGCTTTTGTGTCGCCTGACCTTTGGCGCCTATATTCTGGCATCCACCGAGACGCTATAGTCCATACCGAGATGATGGCAATGTGCACCTCGCACGCTATTTACTTATAGAAGCGGCATTGCTGCCGATATAAGCAGAGCTATAGCCGATTCACTCGTCGAGCGGCCCTATGCGCCCATATGCCAAGCCACTACACTCGACTCGCACGCGAACCCCATAAAGAGGTCTTACCGGTGACACCACTCATGATCACCCTGCTAGTCGTAGCCGGGATCGCACTATTGATCGCCATTGGCTACATGAACCATGTGGTGGAAAACAATAAGCTGGAAAAAGCCCGCACCAAGGTTGAACTCAACGACCGCCTGCGTCGCTGCGGCGAAATCACCGAGACCTTTCCCGGTCAGTTCATGACACCCGCGCTCAAGTTGCTATTGACCCGCCTGGAATTGAACGTCTGCCAGCGCCTGCTCAACCTGGAAAAAACCAGCGCCCCGCTCAAGGCACGGATTACCGAACTCAGTGCCTTGGTCGCCCAGGGCGAATCGATCCCGGTCAACAACCCGCCGGCACCGATCCAGACCGAAGCCAAGGCCAAAGATGTGCGTTTCCTGCTCGAAGCCCTGCATGGCCAGATCACCCGTGCCGCACAGGACGGTTATCTGCCGACCAACGAAGCCAAGCACTGGATCCGCGAGGTCCGCCACATCCTGGTGCTGCTGCACATCGAATTCTTCAACAACCTCGGCCAGCATTCCCTGCAACAGAACCAGCCAGGTCAGGCCCGCCTGGCCTTCGAACGTGGCGTGCAGTACCTGCGCAAACAACCGGAGCCCCAGATCTACAGCGAGCAACTCGAGTACCTGGAAAAACTCCTGGCCCGCGCCAATGACCAGGTCATGGACAAAATCGCCCCGGTTGAAGGCGAGGTCAACCAATTGACCGAAGGCCTCAAAGACGTCGAGGCCGATGCTGACTGGAAGAAAAAAGCGATCTACGACTGATCATGCAAATGCTGAAAAGCCACCGGGTCAGGTTTATGTCTGTCAATTAAGGAACGAAACCTGTGGGAGCGGGCTTGCTCGCGAAGACGTCAGGTCAGCCAACATCAATGTTGAATGACACACCGCTTTCGCGAACAAGCCCGCTCCCACATGGATTGCGCTGCTACAGCCTGAAATGCCCCACCATCCCCTTCAACTCAACCCCCAGCTGCGCCAGCTCGATACTCGACGCCGCATTGCCCTGCATCGCCAACGAAGACTGATCCGCACTGGCGCGAATACTCGTCACACTGCGATTGATCTCCTCGGCTACCGAGCTCTGCTCCTCTGCTGCCGCCGCAATCTGATGGTTCATCTGCTGAATCAATGACACCGCCGCCGCAATGCTCCCCAACGCACTCTCGGTCTGCAATGCATCGCTCACTGCCAGCTTCACCAACTCGCCACTGCTCTGAATCTGCTGCACCGACGACTGCGCCGCCGAGCGCAAGGCGCTGACCAGACGCTCGATTTCCTCGGTCGATTGCTGGGTTCGCTTGGCCAACGCCCGAACCTCATCGGCCACCACCGCAAAGCCCCTGCCCTGCTCACCGGCCCGCGCCGCTTCGATGGCCGCATTGAGCGCCAACAGGTTGGTCTGCTCGGCAACGCTTTTGATCACGCTGAGCACCGTGCCGATGTTCTGGATTTCCGCGCTGAGGCTTTCGATGCTGGAGCTGGCCGAGGTGGCCGAGTCTGCCAGTTGCTCGATCCGCGCCATGCTCTGGCGCACCACCTGCTGACCGCTTTCAACCTTGCCATCGGCAGTCTGCGCCGCCTGGGCGGCCTCCTCCGCGTTCCGTGCAACGTCGTGCACCGTGGCGGTCATCTGGTTCATCGCGGTGGCGACTTGCTCGGTTTCTTCCTTCTGGCTGCTGACTTCAAGGTTGGTCTGCTCGGTCACCGACGACAGCGATTGAGCAGAGTTTGCCAGCTGTTCGATACCGGCCTGCAAGCCGCTGACGATGCTACTGAGACCCGCGCCCATTTGCTGCATGGCCTGCATCAGCTGGCCGATCTCGTCGCGGCGGGTCACGTCAATCGTCGCGCTCAAATCGCCCGCGGCGATCTGTTGGGCGACACGGATCACACTGCGCAGCGGTGCGACGATCAACCGGGTAATCACCCACGCGGCAATCAGCCCGACCAGCAGGGCCAGTGCCGAGGAGCCGATGATCAACAGCGAGTTCTTTTTCAGCTCTGCCTGCATCGACCGGTCTTCGGCCACATAGGCCTGGTCCACCCGCTCCACCACTTGAGCGGCGCGCTGTTGGAGTTGCTCCGAGACAGTCTTTTCCTGCTCCAACAGGCCGGTGTACTCGGTAAGTTTTTCACTGAAACTGGCAATATGACCCGACACTTCATTGAGGACAGTCTGGTAGCCCTCATCCTTGACCGTGGTTTTCAACTGCCCGGCCTGGGTCAGGGCCTGGTCGGCCTGCTCGATCTTGCCCTGCCCGGCGCTGTCGTCGCCCTTGCGGCTCTGGTCCAGGCGTACACGCGCTTCGTTCATGGCCTGCAACATCAGCCGCGATACCTGGCTGACCTGATTGGCCTGTTCGATGAATTGCGCGCCGTCCTTGCCCTCGGATTCCTTCAAGGCATAGGCGCCATCGTCGGCAAGCCCGGCCTGCAGCACATCCAGGTTATTGGCCACGCTGGACACCGACCAACTGGCCATTTCCAGTGCCAGGTCCTTGGCCTGACTCAACGAGACGAACTCGTCAAAAGCCTTTCGATAAGCCACCAGAGACTGTTCGACATCATTCATGACCGGCACGTTGGCCGCGGACTGTGCCTTGAGCTCGGCTGCCAGAGCGATCAGTGCGTCCACGCCCGCGTGCAAGGCGTCCACGGTTTTCGGGTCACCGCGCAAGGCGTAGTCCTGCTCGAGCAATCGCACCTTGAGCAAACTGCTGTTGAGCGACGACATCTGCTTGAGCCCGTCAAAGCGATGACTGATGGTTTGCAGGGACCACACGCCAATGGCCGCCACCAAGGCTGTCAACAGCAGCACCAATACAAACCCGACACCCAGTTTTTTCGCCATACCGAGGTTGGCAAAACGTCCTTGCACGGCCGAAATCATTGCGCTTAGTCCCCTGCCATTGTCTGTTGATGCAGATTCGCAACGGGCTTGTGCCAACACAAGTCTCGGGCGTCGGAATAATGGCAAAAAGCTACGCCCACGTCGCTTTCAGAACGCTTGAGGTCGATCCCGAGCCGTGGCTTGAAAAAATGCCCTGGCGCGAGGATCACAAGCATAAGCAACGTTGATGCGCTGCCAGTCATGTGCTTGGCCGGTGGGGCTGAATGCCGTTGCACAAGACAGCAGGACGCCGAAGCGTCGCGCTTGAATCCGCACCTGAGCGGAGTCGGACTTGCGCGATCGCGCCCAGATGAACAGTCCGCCCACGGGTTTGCCGAAAACTTCCCATTCCGCGTCTTCGAGCACTTGCAAGGCAGCCTCCCTGTCAGTGCTCAAACGCTGACGCTGACGCTGCACCAATTTGCGATAGGCGCCACTGGCCAATAGACAAGCCAGCACCGACTCGCAAAACCGTGAAGCACCCATGCTGCTGATCATCTTGACCTCGGCCAGCCGCGAAATGATATCGGCCCTGGCCACGACAAAGCCGACCCGCAACGAACTGCTGAGGGTCTTGGAGTAACTGCCGACGTAAATCACGTTGTCATCGATACCCAATGCCGCAAGACGCGTACCGGGACCGCTGTGCAAGTCCGCGTAGACGTCGTCTTCGACCACCAGCACACCATGGTTTCTGGCCAGTTGCAGAACCTGCTGAGCCACGCCCGGGGTCAAACTGCTGCCGGTGGGGTTGTGATAAAAGCTGTTGATGAACAAACCACGGGGGTTGTGCTTGAGCAACAGTGTCTGGAGTGCTTCGATGTCTGGACCACGCGGGGTTCGTGGCACCTCGATCATGCTGATCCCGTGCAGCCTGAGCAAATCGAACAGCATCGAATAACCGGGGCTCTCCACCACCACGCAATCGCCCGGCTTGAACAGCGTGCGCACGATCAGGTCGAGCCCATGACTGGCACCCGCCGTGGTCAGGATTCGACTGGCATCCACCGCGATATCCAGCAGTTTCAACCGTTTGAGGATCTGTTCGCGCAGGGCAAGCAGGCCCAACGGCGTGCTGTAGTTGAACAATCCGGCCATGTCGGTGCGGCTGACCTGGCGTATGGCATAGCTCAGGTCGTCGGTCTCGCGCCAGCTTTCGGGTAATCCGCCGCAACCCAGCATCAGTTCGCCCACGAGGCCATTCTGTTCGTTCTCAGCCCCCTCGATCCAGGAACAATCCCGTTGCCCTTGAGCGGCCAGCGCCGTTGCCGCGACAAAGAAACCCGCCCCATTACGCGTCGCCAGCACCCCTTGAACCACCAGCCGTTCACAGGCCTCGACCACACTGGATTGGCTGAGCAGATTGATCCGCGCAATTTGCCGCACGGAAGGCAACCGCGTGCCCGGCGGCATCTCGCCACGACGGAGCCGGTCGGCCAACGCATCGACGATTTGCTGCACGACCGGCACCAATGCCTGTCGATCGATTCTCAACTCCATGAGCAAGCAAACTCCTGTCTGTTTTGCGGGAAACAGTTAATCACAGGAACGCTCGACAGGATGTGCGACAACACCGCCAAAACCCTCGGTTCTAACCATTTGAAACACAATGGCTTTCACGGAACCGACGGCAGTGTGCGTAATGCTGAGAAACCTGTGGCGAGCGAGCTTGCTCGCGCTGGGCTGCGCAGCGGCCCCAATAATCTGGCAACCATTGCCAATTTTTGTGAGTGCTGCGCACTCAAGCGGGAGCAAGCTCCCTCGCCATAAAAGCAGGTGTATCGAAACGCCTGATTAAAACGCCGTGACCCCACCATCCACCGCCAGCGAATGACCGGTGGTGAACGCCGCGCCGTCGCTGCACAGGTACAGCACCGCGCTGGCAATCTCCTCGACCTTGCCGATGCGCCCGACCGGGTGCATGGCGTTGGCGAACTCGCCCTTTTTCGGGTCTGCTTCATAGGCACGGCGGAACATGTCGGTGTCGATCACCGCCGGACACACCGCGTTCACACGGATCTTTTTCTTGGCGTATTCGATGGCCGCCGATTTGGTCAGGCCGATCACCGCGTGTTTCGAGGCTGCGTAAATACTCATCTTCGGCGCAGCGCCCAGGCCGGCGACCGAAGCGGTGTTGACGATCGCGCCGCCGCCCTGGGCCAGCAGCAACGGCAACTGATACTTCATGCACAGCCAGACGCCTTTGACGTTAACGCCCATGATCGCGTCGAACTCATCGACCGTACCCTCGGCCAGCTTGCCTTTTTCGATTTCGATGCCGGCATTGTTGAAGGCATAGTCGAGACGGCCGTAGGCATTCACAACCTCGTCCATCAGATTTTTTACTTCGCTTTCCACGGTGACGTTGCAGCGCACGAAGGTCGCTTCGCCGCCGGCGGTACGAATCAGCGCCACCGTGCCTTCACCACCGGCCGTGTCCAGATCGGCCACCACCACTTTCAACCCTTCGGCGGCGAACGCCAAAGCGGTTGCGCGGCCAATGCCATTGGCCGCGCCCGTTACAACGGCAACCTGGCCGGAAAACGTCATGCTCATTGTTATGTCCTCGAAGAGAAGAATGTGGGGAGTCACGTGTTTTCAGTTAGCCACAGCGCCCTGTGACACGGCAGCACTATCAGAAGGCCGGTTGGCCGCCCATGAGTGGCAGTGATACAACGGGCGCCGTTACTATCACCGCACTGGATCGATGTGCATTCGCCGCGTCAGCCAACCTTGCAGCATCGTCCATGAAGGTCTATCAACAAGACTTCATTCACCTTGAGTGCCTGCCATGACTACCCAGACCAATCGCCAGTTCCTCCTCGCCAAACGTCCCGTGGGGCCAGCTACCCGCGAGACGTTCACCTATCAAGAAGTACCGGTCGGCGAACCGGCGACGGGGCAGATCCTGGTCAAGAATGAATACCTGTCCCTGGACCCGGCCATGCGTGGCTGGATGAACGAGGGCAAGTCCTACATCCCGCCGGTCGGCATTGGTGAAGTGATGCGTGCATTGGGCGTAGGCAAAGTCATCGCCTCGAACAATCCGGGCTTTGCCGTGGGGGACTACGTCAACGGTGCCTTGGGTGTGCAGGATTACTTCCTTGGCGAGCCGCGAGGTTTCTACAAGGTCGATCCGAAACTGGCGCCACTGCCGCGTTACTTATCCGCGCTGGGCATGACCGGGATGACTGCCTACTTTGCCTTGCTCGATGTCGGCGCGCCGAAAGCCGGCGACACCGTGGTGTTGTCGGGCGCGGCCGGTGCGGTGGGCAGCATTGCCGGGCAGATCGCCAAGATCAAAGGTTGCCGGGTGGTCGGCATTGCCGGCGGCGCGGACAAGTGCAAATTCCTGATTGATGAGCTGGGTTTTGACGGTGCCATCGACTACAAGAACGAAGACGTGATCGCCGGCCTCAAGCGTGAATGCCCGAAAGGTGTCGACGTGTATTTCGATAACGTCGGCGGCGATATTCTCGACGCCGTGCTCAGCCGTCTGAACATGAAGGCGCGGGTGGTGATTTGCGGTGCCATCAGCCAATACAACAACAAGGAAGCGGTCAAGGGCCCGGCCAACTATCTGTCGCTGCTGGTCAACCGCGCGCGGATGGAAGGCTTCGTGGTGATGGATTACGCCGCGCAGTTCGCCGCTGCCGGGCAGGAAATGGCCGGCTGGATGGCCAAGGGGCAGCTCAAGAGCAAGGAAGACATCGTCGAAGGACTGGAGACGTTTCCGGAGACACTGATGAAGTTGTTCAGCGGTGAGAACTTCGGAAAGTTGGTGTTGAAGGTTTAACCCGGTATCTGAAGCATCCACAAACCAATGTGGGAGCGGGCTTGCTCGCGAAGGCGGCATGTCAGTCAACGATAATGTCGACTGATATGCCGCCTTCGCGAGCAAGCCCGCTTGTATGTTTAGACTTGAAGGGGTGGGTGGGACTAAAAGCCCGATTCTGACTCTAGCCAGTACAGACCGTGGGAGACTTCGTCCCACCCCTTCTACCTAAAAGCGCCAATAAGGAATTCATCGGCTAGGCCGACGATAGAGACAAGCCAGCGCAACGGTAGACCCCAACAAGCTCTTAAACCCTAGCTCCGAGGATTCGTCATGACAATCCTTACTTCGCAAGCGGTCGTGGGTGTTGATGTGGCCAAGGCTGAGGTGCTCGTCTATCGCGCCGATCTGCAAACCACACAAGCCATCTCCAATAATCGAGCAGCACTCAAACGTTGGCTCAAGACGCTGCCCGCCAAAAGTGGCATTGCCGTTGAGGCCACCAACATTTACCACTTGGACACGGTTGAGTTGGCCTATGAGTTGGGTCATCAGGTCTACGTCGTGGACGGTTATCGCTTGAGTCATTACCGCCGCAGTGTCGGCCAACGAGCTAAAAATGATCCGTGTGATGCTCGTCTTCTGGCTCGGTATCTGGCGCATGAACAGGGTGGGTTACGCGCTTGGAGCCCGCCGCCCAAGGCTTACAAGGCCCTGCAAAGCCTGCTTCATCGACGGGCAGCACTGATCAAGGCGCGTGTCAGCCTGGCTCAGAGCTGGGCCAATGAGCCGCGCCTGGAAGAAGAGCTGAAATGTCTGATGGAGACGTTTAAGCGCTCGGATTTGGCCATTCAAAAACAGCTGCGTGACCTGAGCAAAGAGGCCGGAGCCGCCGAAAATATTGAGCGTTGCAAGGCCATTGAAGGCGTTGGTGTACTGACGGCAACTGGATTTGCGACGGCTTTTTTGCGTGGCGAGTTTAAGGACAGCAATGCCTTCATCGCTTTTTTGGGCATGGACTTGAGGGTCGATGACTCGGGAAAAAAGACGGGGAGTCGCAGTCTGACCAAGAAAGGGGATCCGGAAATACGACGTCTGGCCCACAACTCGGCCATGGCCGCCTGTCGTTCAGCGACCTGGAAACCATTTTATGAAGGGTACCTGGCCAGAGGTTTCAAGAGGACTCAGGCCCTGGTAATCCTTGCCCGAAAACTCGCCCGGGTGGCGTTCGCTCTGATGAAAAACCAGAGCGAATACCAACCGAATCGACCGTTGCAGGGTTGTCCTGCAACATAGAATCTCCCACATTTGGATCTGCGGCGTTTGGTTAAGCGAGTTCTGCGACGACCGCCGCCAACGCCTTCGCCGGATCCGCTGCCTGGCTGATCGGACGGCCGATCACCAGATAGTCGGAACCGGCCTCCAGCGCCTGACGCGGGGTCAGGATGCGGCGCTGATCGTCCTGGGCGCTGCCCGCCGGACGAATCCCCGGGGTCACCAGTTGCAGCGACGGGTGAGCGGTTTTCAGGGCCCGGGCTTCCAGGGCCGAGCAGACCAGACCGTCCATCCCGGCTTTTTCCGCCAGCGCGGCCAGGCGCAGCACCTGCTCCTGCGGCTCGATGTCCAGGCCGATACCCGCCAGATCCTCACGCTCCATGCTGGTCAGCACGGTCACGCCGATCAACAGCGGTTTCGGACCGCTGCGCTGATCAAGCACGTCACGGCAGGCGGCCATCATGCGCAGACCGCCGGAACAGTGCACATTGACCATCCATACGCCCATTTCCGCAGCCGCCTTGACGGCCATGGCGGTGGTGTTCGGGATGTCATGGAACTTGAGGTCCAGGAACACTTCGAAACCCTTGTCGCGCAAGGTGCCGACGATTTCCGAAGCGCAACTGGTAAACAGTTCTTTACCGACTTTGACCCGGCACAGTTTCGGGTCCAGTTGATCGGCCAGCTTCAATGCGGCGTCACGGGTGGGGAAATCCAGGGCGACGATGATAGGCGTCTGGCAGGCGGACATGAGTGGGCTCTCAGGCAAGTCGAAATCGGCGCGCATTGTAGCGGAACCAGCGGCGCTGCGGGACCCGATGATCGGTAATTCGTCGTCGCGGCTCAGGCAAGACTAGCTGCTGCGGCAATTGTGTCGAGCCCGATACACACACGACACGCCCACAACACCCTTCAACGCTACCCTCGCCAGCCGCAACAAATCCTACAGCACTTCCCGCCTCACGGCCGGACGCCTATGCTGAAGCCACAACCTCGCAGCCTATCTTTGTGGTTGGCAGCCTACCTGGCAGATGAACGCACGCATGCACAACACCCCAGCACCTCTGAACGACGATCAAAAAGCGCCGGCCGATGACAAACGCTGGAGCATTCGCGCCCTGATCGTCGACGATGACGTCCCGATCCGCGAACTGATGATCGACTACCTGGCCCGATTCAATATCCACGCCAGCGGCGTCTCCGATGGCGCCGCCATGCGTCAGGCGCTGCAAGCCGAACATTTCGACGTGGTGGTACTCGATCTGATGCTGCCGGGCGAAGATGGCTTGTCGCTGTGTCGCTGGCTGCGCGCCGAATCGGACATCCCGATCCTGATGCTCACCGCTCGCTGCGAACCCACCGACCGGATCATCGGCCTGGAACTGGGTGCCGACGACTACATGGCCAAGCCGTTCGAGCCGCGAGAACTGGTCGCACGAATTCAGACCATTCTGCGTCGGGTGCGCGATGACCGCACCGAACAGCGTGCGAATATTCGCTTCGACAACTGGCGATTGAACAGCGTGCTGCGCCAGTTGATCGCCGCCGATGGCCTGGTGGTGCCGTTGTCCAACGCCGAGTTCCGCTTGCTCTGGGTGTTCATCGAACGTCCGCGCCGGGTGCTCAGCCGCGAACAACTGCTGGACGCCGCACGCGGTCGCTCGATCGAAGCGTTTGATCGCAGCATCGATCTGCTGGTGTCGCGCCTGCGCCAGAAACTGGGCGACGACCCGAAAGCCCCGCAACTGATCAAGACCGTTCGTGGTGAGGGTTATCTGTTCGACGCACGAGACATCGGCTGATGCGTGCGCGCTTCGATACGCTGTTCGGCCGCCTGTTTGGCATGCTGCTGGTGGCGATCGTACTGGCGCATTTGTTAGCGTTCTTCTGGTTCAAGTATTACGGGCCGCCCCCGCCTCCCCCTCCGCCAGCAGAGTTTTCCGGGCGCTTCGACGGCCCCCCCCCGCCGATGGACCCGCGCTTGGGCAATCGACCGCCTCGGCCGTGGTTCGGCGGGCCACTGGTGCCGCTGACGTTTCAGTTTGTCTCGCTGATCATTGCCGCCTGGTACGGCGCCAGGCTCTTGACCCGGCCGATTCAGCGCCTGAGCGACGCGGCCGAGCGCCTGAGTGAAAATCTCGACAGCCCGCCGCTGGATGAGTCCGGCCCACGGGAGGCGCGGCAAGCGGCACACACCTTCAACCTGATGCAAAAACGCATTCTTGAGCAAATGCAGCAGCGTTCGCGAATGCTCGGCGCCGTGTCCCATGACCTGCGCACACCGCTGTCGCGACTCAAGCTGCGGCTGGAACAGATCGACGACGACAAGCTGCAAGGCCAGATGCGTCAGGATCTGGACGACATGATCGGCATGCTCGACTCCACCCTCACCTACCTGCACGAACAGCGCACCAGCGAGGCGCCACAATGGATGGACGTGCAGGCGCTGGTGGAGTCCCTGAGCGAAAACGCCCAGGACCAGGGCGCCGACGTTGAGAGCAGCGGCCATTGCACGCCATTGGAAGTACAGCCGATGGCCTTGCGCTCGTGCATCAACAACCTGCTGGACAACGCCTTGCGTTATGCCGGAGACGCGCTGATCACGCTTGAGGACAGCCGCGAGGAACTGGTGATCCGGGTCATCGACCATGGCCCGGGGATCGCGGCGGATAAACGTGAAGCGGTGTTTGAACCATTCTTTCGCCTGGAAGGTTCGCGTAATCGCAACTCCGGCGGTGTCGGCCTGGGCATGACCATCGCCCGGGAAGCAGCGGAGCGTCTGGGCGGGCAACTGAGCCTGGAAGAAACCCCCGGCGGTGGTTTGACCGCTGTCATCCGTTTGCCTCGCGTCTAAGCCACAACGACTCCCCCGTGGGAGCGGGCTTGCTCGCGAAGAGGCTGTGTCAGTGAACTTCAATGTTGCCTGATACACCGCTTTCGCGGGCAAGCCCGCTCCCACAGGATCTGCGCCTGGCCTGGTGCTTGTGTGTACCGGACGGTACAAACCCCACATACCCACGATAACTTGCCCCTTGAGGCTGCAAAAGCCGGTGCACCCACCGGTTTCCCATTCCAAGGAGTGAGCACAATGATCGGTAGTGTCAGCAACTACACGAGCTATACCAGCACCAGCAGCACCTCCACCAACAGCGCCCGCAGCCAGCAGTTCCAGAAAGAACTGCTCGCCAAACTCGACAACAACAGCGACGGAGCGGTGGATCAGGACGAACTCAAGAACGCCCTGTCGCAGAAATCCGACGACGGTCTGCTGGTCAGCCTGAGCAAGAACTTCAGCGATCTGGACAGTGACGAAAGCGGCAGCCTGAGCAGTGAAGAAATGGCCGCGATGGCCCCTCCGCCGCCACCGAGCGATCAGGCCCCGAACACCGAACTGGCCGATGCACTGATCAGCGCTCTGGACACAGACGGCGACGGCGCCATCAACAGCGATGAGCTGAGCAATGGCCTGACCAGCGCCGGCAGCACGGCCGACAGCACGGAAATCTTCTCGGCCCTGGACAAGAACGAAGACGGCACTGTCAGCCAGGACGAGCTCGCCGCCAGCCTGACCCCGCCGCCACCGCCACCTCAGCAGATGTCCAGCGAAGAACTGTTCAGCCAGCTCGACGCCGACAGCGATGGCAGTGTCACCGCCACGGAACTGAGCAGCGCGTTGCAGGCCAGCGACAGCACTTCATCGACCTCCACCGACACCAGCGCCGCGTTGCTCAAAGTGCTCGATAGCGACAGCAGCGGTGGTGTCAACAGCGATGAACTGAAAGCCGCCCTGCAAGCCGGCCGCGAGCAGAATTCCGACAGCTCGACCCATCAGCTCAACGTGACCGAAGCCCTGAACAAAATGATTGCCAACCTGAGCAAGCAATACTCGCTCGACAATGTGGCGACCGTGGGCAAACACCTGAACGTGGTCACTTAAGTCAAAAAGCATCGCGAGCAGGCTCGCTCCCATATGGGTTTGTGTCGGCCACAAAATAAGCGTGGGGGCGAGCCTGCTCGCGATGCCTAAGCCCCAACAAAAAACTCAGGGCTGGCGATCCTCAACCCGAGCCTGACTCTTGCTCCAATCGGTCAGCAGGCTGTAAGCCACGGCCAACAACGTCGGGCCGATGAACAGACCGATAAACCCGAACGCTATCAACCCGCCAAACACCCCCAGCAGCACAATCACCAACGGCAAATTCCCGCCCCGGCTGATCAGGTACGGCTTAAGCACATTGTCGACCCCGCTGATGATGAACATCCCCCAAATCCCGAGGAACACCGCCATCCCGTATTCGCCCTTCCAGGCCAGCCACGCCGTGGCCGGAATCCACACCAGCGGTGGCCCCATCGGAATCAGACTCAGCAAAAACGTCACAATCCCCAGCACCAACGCCCCAGGCACGCCGGCAATCAGGAAGCCGATCAACGCCAGCACCGCCTGGGCCGCCGCTGTACCGATCACCCCGTTAACCACTCGCTGCACGGTGCCCGCCACCAATTCGATGTAATACCCGGCGCGGTCACCGATCAACCGCTCCAGCAACCCATGGACAAATACCGCCAACCTTGGCCCGTCCCGGTAGAAAAAGAACACGAAGACAATACTCAGCGTCAGCTCGAGAATCCCGCCGCCAATCTGCGCGCTGCGCGCCAGCAACCAGTTGCCGACCTGCCCCAGATACGGCTTGATCGCCAGCATCATCGCCGCGCCCTGCTGATCGATGCTGTTCCAGATCCCTACCAATCGCTCGCCGACCAGGGGAATACTGCCCACCCAGACCGGTGCTTCGGGCAGACCATCGACTTGCACATCCTTGATGAACGCCGTGGCATCGCGCACGTGGTCCGCCAAGTTGAACCCCAGCCACACCAGCGGTGCCGCCACCAGCAGCATCCAGCCGAGTGTCAGCAACAGCGCCGCCAGGGATTCACGGCCATTGAGCCAGCGGGTCAACAGACGCATCAACGGCCAACTGGCAAACGCCAGCACCGCGCCCCAGAACAGCGCCGACCAGAATGGCGCCATCACCCATAAACTCGCGCCAAACAGCACCAGGAGCAGTATCTGCACCAACAGCCGATCGTTATTGAGCATGTAATATCCCGAAAAAAGTCAGCCGGACACGTCAGTCAGCAAAGAGTAGGCGAACGCGCCGAACGCGTTCGCCTTATGAAGCTTATCGCAACAGTTCGAAGCGCAGGCCAGAGCCTTCGACGCTACCGGTTTCCATCCGTGCCGTGCGCACGCCCTGGCCGATCAGTGCCTGGCGCCAGGCTTCGGCATTGGGCCCCGAAACGCTGACCCGCAAGGTGGTGTCCAGGTTCAGGCCTCGGGAAATCAAACGTAGCCAGGTGTCGTCAGGGTCGCCGTCAAGTTTGGGGAAATCGAGCTTCCCGGTGCTTTTGAGCTGGCGCAGCAACGTCGCGGACGTCGGCAGCAAATCACCCAGTGGTGCCGAGGCATCGAATTGTTCGACGTGCAGATACGCCCTGCGATTGCCGCGAGTGATGCTGTAAAGCGCCACCAGTGAGTTGTCTTGAGGGGCCGCCAGACGCAACAGCAAATAAGCCTGCTGATTATCGGCGCCATACAGTTTGGAGTTGCCGAAGACTTCATTGGCCCACAGGCTGCTTTCCCCGCAATCCCGTGCCTGGCACCAGAACAACAGCTCGGCCCCCTGCTTCTGCAAGGCTTCCCGGGCGGCGGTGAAGGCATCGGTGGAGGAATGCTCCGGTGGCAATTCGTAGGTGACCGAGGTCGTTTGCCCCCGGGCGGCGACCTGGCCGTCGTAGCGCAACTGACCGCTGATCTTGCGGATAGACCCCAGCGGATAAATCCGTTCGAGTTCCACCGTCGGGCGATAGTCGACGATCTGCGCATCGGCCACGCGCGGCACGATCTTCAGATCCTGACTGCCTGGAATGTCAGCGGCCAGCAACCAGGGACTGAAACTGCACAGCGCCAGCAGAGTGAGTGAACGCATGGACAGACTCATCGGATCAACATGGCCTGTGCACCCTTGATGACACTGGCGTCATCGATGCGCTCAGGCACCAGCAAGCCGCGTTGTACCGCCGGGCGCGCCTCCATGGCTGCCATCCAGCGCTGCAAGGCCGGCAAGCCGTCCACCGAGACGCCGGACCAGTCGTGGCCACGGACCCACGGAAAGGTCGCGATGTCGGCAATGCTGTACTCGCCCGCCAGAAATTCCACGGCTTGCAGACGCGTGTCGAGCACTTCATACAAGCGCCGGGTTTCATGTTGATAACGGTCGATGGCGCCCTGGAGCTTTTCCGGAAAATAACGGAAAAACACATTGGCCTGGCCCTGCATCGGCCCGATGCCGCCCATCTGGAACATCAGCCACTGCAACACCACCGAACGCCCTTTCAGGTCCTGGGGCAGCAGTTTGCCGGTCATCTCGGCGAGGTAAATCAGGATCGCGCCAGACTCGAACACGGCGAAATCGCCATTGGCCCGGTCGACAATCGCGGGAATGCGGCCATTGGGATTGATCTTGAGGAAGTCCTTGGACTTCTGTTCCTTTTTGTCGAAACTCAAGGCGTGCACCGTATAGGGCAGGCCGAGTTCCTCGAGCACGATAGAGACCTTGTGGCCATTCGGGGTCGCAGCGGTGTACAGATCTATCATGGTTGTCTCCCATTTCAACCCGCCCAGCCTCGACAGTTGCCCGGCGCAAGTCAAGGAACGGCGAAGAACCGATTGAAACAGTCTGCGACAAGGTCGGCGCCGGGTTCGTCGTTCAGGTGCAAATGATGGCCGCCAGGCAACTGTTCACGGCTAAAGGGTAGACGTTCCAGCAACTCGGGATGTTTGGCGAGCATGCCGTCAGCCGCGACCACCAGGTGGGCAGGACAACCGACACGCTGGACGAAAGCCATCGCCTGTTCAGTGGTCAGACGTAGTGGCGACGGCAGCGTCAGGCGGTTGTCGGTGCGCCAGGTATAACCGCCCGGCACCGGCATCAAGCCGCGCTGGGCCAACAGTTCGGCGGCTTCGCGACTGACCGCCACCAAACCTTTCATGCGCGCTTCGATAGCCCGGTCGAGCGTGCTGTAGACCGGTTTGCGTTTTTCCCGCAGATCCAGCTGCGCTTGCAGGGCCATGCCCATACGCTCGGCGGCGTTTTCGCCCTTGTCTGTAGGAGGAATGACGCCGTCGATCAAAGCCAGATGACTCACCCGCTCCGGCAACGCCCCGGCCAGCACCAGCGAGACGATCGCCCCCAGGGAATGCCCCAGCAGCGCAAAACGTTTCCATCCCAACTGCTCGGCCACTTGCAATACGTCATGGGCATAGTCCCACAGGGCGTAACCGGCACCGTTGGGCCGATGCCCCGAGTGACCGTGCCCGGCCATGTCCAGCGCGATGATGCGCAAGCCTTTGAGCTTTGGCGCCAGCCGGGCAAAGCTGTTGGCGTTGTCCAGCCAGCCGTGCAAGGCGATGACCGGCAAGCCGTCCTCAGGGCCGAACAGGTGCGCCGCCAACTCGATATGCGGCAGGCTCAGGCGAACTTCTTCAACGACACTGCTCATGCGCAATCCTGTTGGCGGCGACCTTCCCAGCGACTGAACAGATTTTTCAGCAGCGTGGCCGTGTCCTGTGGACGTTCGAGGGGAAACATGTGACCGCCGGGCATGGTCAAGGACTCGCCCAAGGGCATGCGCCCGACGGAACGGGTGTGATGACGCATCACCACCCGGCTTTTGTGTCCGCGCACCACCGCCAGCGGCACTTTCAACTGGCGCGCGCGACCGGGGCTGGTGTGGGGTACGCCGCGGTAGATGCTGATTTCCGTGGCCGGGTCGAAACGCAGGCGCAGTTTGTCGCCGACCTTTTGCAAACCGTATTGAAGATAGGCGTCGAAGCATTCCGGGTCGAAACCACGAAACAGGGTCTTACCAGCGAAGTACAGGCGGGCCGCCTCCAGATCGGCGAACTCTTCCCGGCGTCCCAACGTACGGCCGGCCGGGGTCAGGCGATCGATGAAACCGAAGCGTTTGGCGGCACGGATCACCCATTGATCGGTGCGGGTCAGCACCGGCGAATCAAGCATCACCACACCGCGATACAGCTCAGGGCAACGCAACGCGGCGTGCAGGTGCAGCACGCCGCCGAAGGAGTGACCGACACCCCAGACCGGTTCCGGCTGCTGCTTGAGGTGATGAATCAGCTCATCCACCAGATTGTTCCAGTTGTCGTCCGCCGGAAAACGCGGGTCATGGGCGTGCTGCTCCAGATGCGTCACCTGATACTCGGGCGCCAGCGCCGCGAACAACTTGCCGTAGGTCCCCGAAGGAAAGCCATTGGCGTGGGCGAAAAATATCTGTTGCGACATACCGGCAGATCCATGTGCAAAAAACAGACGTTGATTGTCCGTAAGACGACGTCCTACAGCAATGACCGTAACTGACAGGAATGATGACAGTCGGGTCAGGGCTATGACGAGGGAGCAAGGATGCCCCTGGCAGGCCGAAACTCATCGTGCTGGTGGATTCTCCCCCAACGGCACCACCGCCATGGTCAGCCGCGACACACAACTGGCCTTGCCCTCATCACTGGTCAAGCGAATATCCCAGACATGCGTCGTACGTCCGATGTGAATCGCCCTGGCCACCGCCGTCACCCGTCCACTGCGCAGGCCACGCAAATGGTTGGCGTTGATTTCCAGGCCCACGCAATAAAACTTGCTGGCGTCGATGCACAGGAAACTGGCCATCGAGCCGACGGTTTCGGCCAGCACCACCGAGGCGCCGCCATGCAGCAAACCATAAGGCTGGTGTGTGCGATGGTCGATGACCATGCTCGCGGTCAGGGACTCGTCATCGAAAGCTTCGAAGCGAATGTCCAGCACTTCGCCGATGGTGTTTTTCTGGATCGCGTTCAACTGCTCGACGTTGGGAGTGGTGCGCCACAGACTCATCGTTGCGTTCCTTTATGGGTGTTGTCGGTGGCTCAATCCTGCCACAGCACCGCCTCGCTGCGCTCGCTCCATTCTTCGAAACGCGCACCGTAAGCCGCTTCGATCATGTTGCGCTTGATCTTCAGGGTCGGTGTCAGGAAACCGTTTTCCACCGCCCAACTGTCCTTGACCACCACCAGCCGGTGCAAGCGTTCATGTTTATCAAGCGCACCGTTGACCTCTTCCAGCAGCTTTTCCAGACTTGAATGCAGGCCCGCCCTCGTCGTTCCGCTGGCGTCTTGCAGGCCAACCGCCGACAACACGCACAACCCCAGCGGTGCGCTCAAGCCGTCGCCGACCACACATACTTGTTCAATCCGCGAATGCACCGCCAGGCGATTCTCGATCGGCGCCGGGGCCACGTATTTGCCTTTACTGGTCTTGAAGATTTCTTTCAGGCGCCCGGTCAGTCGCAGGTTGCCGTCGGCATCCTCCTCGCCCTTGTCACCGGTGCGCAGGAAGCCGTCCTCGGTGAGGGTTTCGGCGGTTTTCACGGGTTCCTTGAAGTAACCGAGCATGGTCGCGCCGCTGCGCACCAGCACTTCGCCGGATGGCTCGATGCGTACTTCGACCTCCGGGCAGGGTTTGCCGATCCAGCCGGGTTTGTTCTGGCCGGGCAGGCCGATGTGGGAATAACCGCAGCTTTCTGTCATGCCGTAAACCTCCAGCACGTCCAGCCCCAGTTTTCGATACCAATCCAACAAGGCCTGCGGCACTGGCGCCGCGCCGGACAAGGCAACGCGCAAGGCGTCCAGCCCCAGCCCGGCGAGGACTTTGTGCCCTACCCGTTTGCCGATAAAAGGCAGGCCGAGCAGAAAGCCGAGGCGTTTTTCCGGGATCTTGCTGTACACGCCCATCTGGAATTTGCTCCAGATGCGCGGCACGCCGAACAGTGCGGTCGGCCGGGCACGCTGCAAATCGGTGAGGAAGGTGTCGAGACTCTCGGCAAAGAATACCGTTTGCCCGGTGTAGATCGCTGCCAGCTCGACGAACATCCGCTCGGCGACGTGGCACAGCGGCAGGTAGGACAGCAGACGATCCGACTCATTCAGGCCGAACAACCGGGTGCCACGGGTGGTGGCAAATCCCAACGCGCCGAAACTGTGCATCACGCCTTTGGGCTGGCCGGTTGTACCGGAGGTGTAGATGATGGTCGCCAGTTGATCGACGGCGGGTTTGGGGTCGTCCTGAATCGGCGAGCTGCGTTGCAGGTCGGCCCAACTGAAATCGAATGTGCCCACCGGACATTGTGGCAGGCTGATGGTCGGCAGGTCAGGCCTGACCCCGACGGACATCCCCGGCCAGTCATCCAGCTTGCCGATGAAGGCCAGCGCGGCTTCGGAATGATCGAGTACCTGGGCCACGGAATCGGCGGTCAGGTTGGGGTACAGCGGCACCGAGACATGCCCGGCCATCCAGATCGCCAGGTCGGCGATGATCCAGTGGGCGCAGTTTTTCGAGATCAGTGCGATGTGGCTGCCTTGCGGCAATTCGCGAGCCCGTAGCCAGTGGGCGGCACAGCGTGCCTGATGACCGACGTCGGCCCAGGTCAGCGTCTCGACCTGGCCGCCTCCGGTCGGCTGGACCAGAAAGCGCTGGCGCGGATGACGGCTTTCGCGCTCGTAGAAGACGTCCAGTGGCAAACGAACAGCAGCAGACATGCGACTTGCTCCTTCATTTTTGATCTGGAGCAAGCGTAGTCAACCAAGCAAGTGCTTGGTTGACTATTTCATACAAAAACCAGTCGCAACACAGAACCTGTGGGAGCGGGCTTGCTCGCGAACAGGGTGTATCAGTCGACACCATTGTTACCTGACACACCGCCTTCGCGAGCAAGCCCGCTCCCACACTAGCCCGGTTTCTTCAGGGATTATGGGTGTTTGATGCCGTTGAGCTTCATCGCCCCGACCAGCAGTTCGTCACCCTCAAGTTCGGCGAGCCCGGCGGTGCCGACTCTCTCCGGTTCTTGCACGTGACCATGCTGCAAATAACCCAACAGGTTACCGACCAGCGGATTGTGGCTGACCAGCAGCGCATGATCCACGGACACCAACTGCTCCGCCACTGCTTGCGGAAAAGTGTCGGGCTTGAGCCAGTCGACCGTGCGAATCTCCGGCGCGAAACCCAGCGCCGTACGCACAATTTCCGCCGTCTCCTGCGCTCGATGATAAGGACTGGCATAAATGGCGGTGAGCGGCTGGCCGATCAATTGTGCGGCAGTGCGCAACACCTCTTCACGCCCCTTGACGGTCAGTGTCCGCTCGGAGTCCGGGCGGGTCCCATGAGGTTCGGCTTCACCATGACGCAATACCCAGAGTTTCATAGCTTCGGTTCCTCATCTCGGGCCGGATGCGGTGCCGGCGCCACAACGTGCGGGGCTTCACCTTCCGGGGTACGCGGCGCCGGCCAGTCAGCGAACGGCCAGGGTTTCTGGTCGCTGTGAAAGCTGCCGAAACGACCGATCTGCGCCAGAAACTGGCTCAGGCTGTCGCCGAAATTCATCAGGCTGGCGCTCGGTGCGCCATATATCAAACGATAGATCAGCTGCACCAGCACCACTGCGCCGAGGATCAATTGCGCCACTTGCCAGACCAGCACATAGACAATCATCCACAGCACCCGCAGCAGGATGGATTCGTACTTGTCTTCTACTTTCGGATCGTTCATGTCTGCCTCGTTCCCTGCTTGCATCGGTTAAGTACTTAGAAACCGCTGGGGGAAATAAAGTCCACATCGGTTTTCGGTTCGCCACGCATCAGTAACTCAATCACCTGATTCAGCGTGCGCCCTTCGAACAGAATCGCATGTAATCCGGCGACCAGCGGCATGTAAACGCCCACTTCCTGAGCCTTGGCCTTGAGCACCTTGAGGGTGTTCACGCCTTCGGCGACTTCGCCCAGACGCGTCACCGCGTCCTCCAGGCTCAAGCCCTGACCGAGGGCAAACCCGACCTGGTAGTTGCGGCTTTTCGGTGATGAACAGGTGACGATCAGATCGCCTACGCCCGCCAGCCCCAGGAAAGTCATGGGGTTGGCCCCCTGACTCACCGCGAAGCGAGTCATTTCCGCCAGTGCCCGGGTGATCAGCATGCTCTTGGTGTTTTCCCCCATGCCCAGCGCCACCGCCATGCCGGCGATGATGGCGTAGACGTTTTTCAGCGCCCCGCCCAGCTCCACGCCAAAGCGGTCGGCGCTGGCGTACACGCGAAAGGTCCGGCCATGCAGCGCGGCCTGGACTTGCCGGCAAAGGTCTTCGTCTTCGCTGGCGACTACCGTGGCGGTCAGCGCGTGTTCGGCGATTTCACGGGCCAGGTTCGGCCCCGACAGCACGCCGATGCGCGCTTGCGGGGCGATGTCTTCAAGAATCTGGCTCATCAGCTTGAACGTATGGGCTTCGATGCCTTTGGTCAGGCTCACCAGCAGCTTGCCGGTCAACAGTTGGGCATAGGGCGCCAGCACCGAGCGCAGCGCGCTGGACGGCAGCGCGACGAAGCACAGGTCGCAGGCCTGCAGGGTGGCTTGCAGGTCTGTGACCGCCTCCACCGCAGGAAGAATCTTGATGCCTTTGAGGTAACGCGGGTTCTCGCGATTGACCCGAATGGCCTCGGCCTGCTCGGGGTCACGCATCCACAGCCGCACCTGATGCCCGTTCTCGGCCAGCAGATTAGCCACGGCGGTACCAAAACTTCCGCCTCCCAGGACCGCAATAGGGCGCTGTTCAGTCATATGCAATCCGTTAATCCATACCAGTGGCGATGCCGGCATTATACGGAGCGGCCCACTGGCGGCCAGCCCCAGCATCAATTACCGGCACTTGTAGGAAGAAGACCAAGAAAACCGAGGAAAATGCCTGCAACGTGACTGGAAAAGTCGCTGCGCTCGGTTAACATGCGCGCCAATCAACCGCTATCAAGGCCGCGCCGTGTCTGTTGGCTCTCCCTATCCTCGCTCGCCACTGGTGCTGGCGCTGATTTTCAGCTCGCCATTGCTGGCCGACGACCTGTTCCTCGACAACGACCCGTTGCCGCAAGTGCTGACCGCGACGCGCTTGAAACAATCGCCGGCCGCCGTGCCAGGCAGCATGACGGTGATCGACAGCGAACTGATCAACGCCAGCGGCGCGCGGGATATCAGCGAGTTGCTGCGGCTGGTGCCGGGGATGATGGTCGGCAACATCAGCGGCAATCAGGCGGCGGTGAACTACCACGGCACCAACGCCAGCGAAGCGCGGCGCATGCAAGTGCTGATCGATGGCCGCTCGGTGTACCGCGCAGGCCTGGCCACGGTGGACTGGAGTGATATTCCGGTGGCCATGGAAGACATCGAGCGCATCGAGGTTTTCCGTGGCCCGAACACTGTCAGCTACGGCGCCAACGCGCTGATGGCGGTGGTCAATATCATCACCCGCAAACCGGCCGACAGCCACGGCACGCGGCTGAAAGTCAGCCGTGGCCAACGCGGGATCAACGATTTCTACGCCAGCCAGGGCATGGGTTGGGACAGCGGCGACTTGCGCCTGTCGCTGTCCGGGCAACAAGACGATGGCTTCGACTCGGACCGCACCGGCGCCGATTACCGCGACAGCCGTCGCTTGAACCGCTTCAGCCTGGCCGTCAGCCAGACGCTCAATGAAAACCAGAGCATCGATTGGCAACTGAACGCCAAGGACGGGACCAACCAGCGCCCCTATACCTACCGCCCGGTGTTCTCTGGGATTACCGCCGCCGGGAACAATTCCGACGTCATCGCCAAGGACTATGCGGGCTCGCTGCGCTGGAACCTGGACATCAACCCTGATCACAGCCTTTATATTCAAGGCTCGGCGCAACACTGGGATCGTCAGCAGACCTGGCGGGCCTGCGATGCCGAGATCTCGTTCAGCCCGGAGCTGACCCAACTCTGGCAGCTCAACCCCAATTACACCGAACGTCTGGCGCGCAACATCGCACGCTTCACCGGCCTCGGCGCGCCCCCCGGCACGGCGGCGGAGCAAGCCCTGGCCAATCAGGTTCTGGCGCAATGGCGAAACGGCGCCAGCCAAACGCTGTGCGGCGACATCGACCAGAGCGCCCGGGAATCACGCTACGACCTCGAACTGCAAGACACCCTCAGCCTGTCCGACAGCCTGCGGCTGGTCAGTGGCCTGAACTATCGTTACGACCGGGCCGATTCCGAGACCTACTTCAATGGCACGCTCGACGACACCACCTGGCGGGCGTTCGGCCAACTCGAGTGGCGCGCCACCGAGCACTGGTTGCTGCAGGGCGGGGCGATGTTCGAAGACACCCAACTGACCGGCAGCTCACTGACCCCGCGAGTGGCGATCAACTACCTGATCAACCCGCGCCATGGCTTGCGCGCGGTGTACTCGGAAGCCGTCCGCTCGCCGGACATGTTCGAGAACAGCGTCAACTGGAGCTATCAGGTGACCAACCTGCAGCCCAGTGCCTATGGCCAGACCAGCGCCCGCTATTTCGTCAGGACCCGTGGCCCGGGCGATCTCGAACAGGAACGCATGCGTTCTCGCGAACTGGGCTACAACGGCTACTTCACAGAGTGGGGGCTGACGGTCGACGTAAAGCTGTTCTACGACGAAATCAACGGCATGATCAGCGAACCGCTGCGCAATAATCAGTACATTGCCAGCAACTCGAACAGCTCACGATTCTCAGGGACGGAAACCCAACTGGACTGGCGCGTCAGCAGCGCCGACCGTCTGCGCCTGACCTACGCCTATGTCGATGCCGAGGCGAGCAACCCGCTGGATGCACGACAAACGGCGCGCAACAGCGGCTCCGCCGGTTGGCTGCGCAACTGGGGCCAGGGCTGGAACAGCGCGCTCTTCTACTATGGCGCCGATGCCCTCAACGGTTATCGCTTCGAGCGGGTCGACACTCGCATCGCCAAACGCATCGGCCTGGGCAAGGCCAATCTGGAGCTGGCCGGGGTCCTCCAGCAACGCCTCGACAATCAGCCCACCACCTTCGTCGACAACAACTACGACGAGCGCCGGGTGCTCTACTTCAGCGCGGAGCTGGAGTTTTAAGATGCAGCATCGCCCGCCACGGAAGACGCCAACCCTTGGCCGCCTGCTGGCCGGGCTGTGCCTGGTGTTTATCGGGCTGCTGTGCAGTCTGCCGGCCCGGGCCGCCGACATTCTGTTGACCGGCGCCGAGGACAGCCCCGGCGTGCAGTCTTTCGTTCAGGCCCTGAGCGAGTTGCGCCCCACCGACAGTGTGCGTTTCCAGCCAGTCGCCAGCCTGCCGGCGCCAGGCCAACTGCCTACGGGCACCCGCCTGATTCTGCTCGACCCGCAAAGCCTCGACTGGCGCCTGCAAGACGCCCGGGGCCCGGCAACGCTGGTGCTGCGCATCAGCCGCCTGCAAGCCCACCACCGCTTTGGCGATGTGTTCCCCCCGCACCTGAGCCTGCTCTGGAGCGATCCGCCGCTGGATCGACAATTGCATCTGATCCGACTCGTCCTGCCCGAGGCCCGACGGGTCGGCGTGCTTTTCGACAGCCACAGCGAATTCCTGCTGAAGGAACTGCATCATGCCGCCCTGCCCCTGGGCCTTGAAGTAGTGACCGAGCGTTGGGACAACACCAACGACAGCCGCCCCTTGCAGACCCTGCTGAAAAACACTGATGTATTGCTGGGCCTGGATGATCCTGATCTGTACAACCCGAAAACCGTGAAAAACCTGCTGCTCAGCAGCTATGCACGGCAGTTGCCACTGATCGGTCCCAACGCCGCCTTCGTCAGGGCCGGCAGCCTCGCCAGCACCTACAGCGACCAGAGCGATTGGCTGAAGATTCTCGACGAACTGCTCGACCGCCCTTCCAGTACCTGGCCGCGCACACTTTATCCGCAGCATTTCAAGGTCTTGAGCAACCCGCAGGTGGCTCGTTCTTTAAGTATTGAACCGATGAATGAAGCCTATGTCGCAACACAGCTGGCCGAAGGAGAACGCCGCCCATGACCTTCCGTCGCGGTTGGGACATCAATACCCGCACCCAGATCATCAGCCTCGGCCCGGCACTGCTGCTGACGTTGCTGCTGATCAGTTTCTTTACCTTCGTGCGAATTCAGGACTTGCGCCAGGAACTCAACCACACCGGTCAACTGATCGCCAACCAGCTGGCGCCGGCCACCGAATACGGGGTGATCTCGGGCAACAACGACGTGCTCGAAAGTTTGCTCAAGGCCACCCTGGCCACGCCCAATGTGCGTTTTCTGGAGGTTCAGGACAGCACCAACCGGATTCTGGTGTACGTCGAACAACCATCGGAATCCCACCACCGCTCGCACCAGGTCGAAGTATTCCAGGCACCGGTGCGGCTGCAACGCATCGCGCTCAACAATGACTTCTTCCAGAACAGCCGCACCGCCCCCACGAAGCCGGGCGAGGATTATCTGGGCCGGGTGATCGTCGGCCTGTCCAATGACGCCTTCAACCAGCGCCAACAGGAAATCCTGTTCAAGGCCGGGATCCTGGCCCTTTTCGCCCTGCTGTTTACCTTTCTGCTGGCCCGGCGCCTGGCCGGCAGCCTGTCGCAACCGATCCATGACATCGGCAATGCGGTGAAGGCGATCCAGAAAGGCGACTACAAAACGCCCCTGCCGATTGTCGACGACACCGAACTGGGCGCCCTGTCGCAACACATCAACAACCTTGCCCAGGGCCTTGAACAAGCCAGCCGCGAGCAGCATCAGGCCATGGCGCAATTGATCCAGACCCGGGAGGAAGCGGAAAAGGCCAACAACGCCAAATCCGACTTTCTGGCGATGATGAGCCATGAACTGCGCACCCCGATGAATGGCGTGCTGGGCATGCTGCAATTGCTGGAAACCACCGAGATGACCGAGGAGCAGATCGAGTACGCGGCGCTGGCCTCCGAATCCACCGAACACCTGCTCAAAGTGATCAATGACATTCTCGATTTCTCGCGCATCGAGCGTTCGGAACTGGAGCTGGAGCACATTGCGTTCAACCTTGCGGACCTGATCGGCAGCTGCGCCCAATCATTCCAGCACAGCGCGGTGCAACGCGGGCTCGATCTGCAACTGCACATCCCCGAGGACATGCGTGCGCTGCAGGTGCAGGGTGATCCGACGCGGATCCGGCAGATTCTGGTCAACCTCGTGGGCAACGCACTGAAGTTCACCGAACGGGGCCGCGTCACCATCGAAGCGCAGTGGCAGTCGCTGGACCATGAATTGCTGTGGTTCACCTGCACTGTGCGTGACAGCGGGATCGGTATCCCGGCCGAAAGCCTGGAGTTGATGTTCAACGCGTTCCAGCAGGCTGACAGTTCTATTTCAAGACGTTACGGCGGCACCGGATTAGGGCTGCCGATTGCCCGCACCCTGGCTGAGCGGATGGGCGGCACCTTGCGCGCTCAGAGCGAAGAAGGCACAGGCTCGGTGTTCACCCTGGAAATTCCTTTGGCCCTCTATAAGCAGCCATTGCCGACGCTGATGCCACGAGTCCATACCGGCAATGACGATGGCGAAGGTCGTAATGTGCTGTTGGTGGAAGACAATCCGGTCAACCGCACCGTGGTCGAAGCAATGTTGCGCAGTCTGGGCTTTACTGTCAGCGTCGTTACAGATGGTGCACAAGCGGTGCGCAGCGCCGAGAGCCTGAATTTCGCTGCGATTCTGATGGACTGCCGACTGCCGGTGATCGACGGCTACGAGGCCACCCGTCAGATTCGCCAACTGCCCGGCTGCGCTGACGTGCCGATCATTGCCCTGACGGCCAATGCCTTGCAGGGCGACCGTGAAACCTGTTTGTCCGCGGGAATGAACGATTACCTGGCCAAGCCCTTTAAACGCACTGATCTGCAGCAAATTCTGCAGCGATGGGTGCAGTAGTGCAGGCCTTTCGGCTATCTGCGACTGGCGTGAACGACGAAAGTGCGGCAGTCTTAGGCACCCGAACAGGCCCGAAAAGGGGCTTGAATAATAATTTCAGTGCACAAGTGTACATTCATGTCCTTGGTGCTGTGACTTTCACTACAACGCAATAGTCTATGAGTAGGCTGCTGACTCGAGGCATGAACGCTTCGATCGGCCGGGAAGATTCGCCCCCACCCTGCCGCATGGACTATTGAGGAGCTCGCATGACCAAACAAAACGCCTTTACCCGGGAAGACCTGCTGCGCTGCAGTCGTGGTGAGCTGTTCGGCCCGGGTAACGCGCAACTGCCCGCCCCGAACATGCTGATGGTCGATCGCATCACCCTGATCTCCGAAGAGGGTGGCAAGTACGGCAAAGGTGAATTGGTCGCCGAGCTGGATATCACTCCAGACCTGTGGTTCTTCGCCTGCCACTTCGAAGGTGATCCGGTGATGCCGGGCTGCCTGGGCCTCGATGCCATGTGGCAACTGGTCGGTTTCTTCCTCGGCTGGCAAGGTCTGCCGGGCCGTGGTCGCGCCCTGGGTTCGGGCGAAGTAAAATTCTTTGGCCAGGTACTGCCGACCGCCAAGAAAGTCACCTATAACATCCATATCAAACGCGTCCTCAAAGGCAAGCTGAACATGGCCATCGCCGATGGTTCCGTGACTGTCGACGGCCGCGAAATCTATACCGCCGAAGGCCTTCGGGTCGGCGTTTTCACCTCCACTGACAACTTCTAAGGGTTATCCGCATGCGCCGCGTCGTTATCACTGGTCTGGGCATCGTTTCGTGCCTGGGCAATGACAAAGAGACCGTCTCCGCTAACCTGCGTGCAAGCCGCCCTGGCATCCGGTTCAACCCGGAATATGCTGAAATGGGTCTGCGTAGCCAGGTTTCCGGCTCCATTGACCTCCCCCTCGAAGAGCTGATCGATCGCAAGATCTATCGCTTCGTCGGCCACGCGGCGGCTTACGCCTACCTGGCCATGAAAGATGCCATCGCAGACTCCGGTCTGACCGAAGAGCAAGTCTCCAACCCGCGTACCGGCCTGATCGCCGGTTCCGGTGGCGCCTCCACGCTGAACCAGATGGAAGCGCTGGACATCCTGCGCGAGAAAGGCGTCAAGCGCGTCGGCCCATACCGTGTAACGCGGACCATGAGCAGCACCGTTTCCGCCTGTCTGGCCACGCCGTTCAAGATCAAGGGCCTGAACTACTCCATCGCTTCCGCTTGTGCCACCAGTGCTCACTGCATCGGCAACGCCATGGAACAGATCCAGATGGGCAAGCAGGACGTCGTCTTCGCCGGTGGCGGTGAAGAAGAACACTGGAGCCAGTCGTTCCTGTTCGACGCCATGGGCGCACTGTCCAGCCAGTACAACGAAACCCCGGAAAAAGCTTCCCGTGCCTACGACGCCAAGCGTGACGGTTTCGTCATCGCCGGCGGTGGCGGCATGGTCGTGGTCGAAGAGCTGGAACACGCTCTGGCCCGCGGCGCGAAGATCTACGCGGAAATCGTTGGCTACGGCGCGACCTCCGACGGCTACGACATGGTCGCTCCTAGCGGCGAAGGCGCCATCCGCTGCATGCAGATGGCCATGTCCACCGTCGATACACCGATCGACTACCTGAACACCCACGGCACCTCGACTCCGGTCGGCGACGTCATGGAAATGAAAGGTGTGCGTGAAGTGTTCGGCGACAAGGCACCGGCCATCAGCTCCACCAAGAGCCTGTCGGGTCACTCCCTGGGCGCCGCCGGCGTTCACGAAGCGATCTACTGCATGCTGATGATGGAAGGCAACTTCATGGCGGGTTCCGCCAACATCGACGAGCTGGACCCGGAAGTGGCAGACATGCCAATCCTGACCAAGACTCGCGAAGACGCCACCATCAATACCGTGATGAGCAACAGCTTCGGCTTCGGCGGCACCAACGCCACGCTGGTACTGAAGCGCTGGCAGGGTAAGTAATACCCCGCAACTGTGCTGCACATGAAAACGCCCCGACTGGTTCGGGGCGTTTTTTTTGCGCTTGAAATAAGTACTTCGGCAAGACACAAAATCTGTGGGAGCTGCTCAATCCATCTGACTTCGTGGCTCACGAACATGAAGCTTTTGTCATGAAACTCAACGCCCTGCGACCGAATGTCGCGCGCTACACGGGCTGCAGCGCTTTTACAGAATTCGCAAAAGTCCATTACCGAATTCAGTCGTTTACTTAGCCAGCTAACCAAACTTATAACAAAGGCCTGCACACGCCTTGCTGCAGATAACAGAGATTGGAGCTAGCAGATGACTGTAAAAGTAACTGAACGCGACGATTCACATATGTCCCACGAAGGCATCGCCGCCGGTATCCGCATCTGGGATGTACATCAACAAGACCTGCTGGTCGGGATGTTCCATTCCGAGACCGAAGCCCACCAATACAAGGCCGAACTGGAATCACTGGAGCAGCAACGCGAAGCGCGTTCTGCATAACCACCGCATTGAAAACGACAAACCCCGCCATGAGCGGGGTTTGTCGTTGTGGCAGCCGCTAACGGCTTACCACATCAGATCGTCAGGGATCTGATAGGCCGCGTACGGATCGTCTTCGGTGCTGACTTCTTCTGTCTTCACATTCAGCTGCACGATGCGCTGTGGATCGCGCTCCTGGATCTTCAGGGCCGCTTCACGGGGGATCACTTCGTAACCGCCGGCGTGATGCACGATCGCCAGGGAACCGCTGCTGAGCTTGTTGCGCATCAGCGTGTTGACGGAGATGCGCTTGACCTTCTTGTCGTCGACGAAGTTGTAGTAGTCCTCGGTGTTCAGCTTGGGCAGGCGCGAGACTTCGATCAATTGCTTGACCTGGGCGGCGCGGGCCTTCTGCTCGGCCTTCTCCTGTTGCTGACGGTTCAACTCCTGGTCGCGCTTGACCTTCTCGGCCATGGCTTCCTGAGCCGCACGCTGCTGGGAGTCATCGAGCTCGATCTGGCCTTTGTGGGCCAGGCGCTGTTGTTTCTGTTTTTCTTTGCCGACCTGTTTGGCCTGCTTTTGGTTGACCAGCCCTGCTTTGAGCAACTGGTCGCGAAGGGAAAGGCTCATGGTGCTTACTCACTTAGGCAACAGCTCAGCCGCAGCTGGGCAAATTCTTTTCCTGACGTTTGGCTTCGCCCCACAAGGCGTCCAACTCTTCGAGGGTGCAATCTTCTATGGGACGGCGGGTGTCGCGCAATGCCTGTTCGATAAATCGGAAGCGTCTTTCAAACTTTGTGTTCGCGCCACGCAGTGCGGTTTCCGGATCGACCTTGAGGTGTCGCGCCAGATTGACCACGGAAAACAGCAGATCCCCCACTTCACTGGCAATCGCTGCCGGGTCATTGTCGGCCATGGCTTCGAGCACTTCATCGAGCTCTTCGCGAACCTTGTCCAGCACCGGCAAGGCGTCGGGCCAGTCGAAACCAACCTGCCCTGCGCGCTTCTGCAATTTTGCCGAACGGGATAACGCCGGCAGCGCCGCGGGTACGTCATCGAGCAAGGACAACTGCTCCGGCGCCGAAGACTTCTCGGCGCGTTCTTCAGCCTTGATCTCTTCCCAGCGTTGCTTGACCTGCTCTTCATTCAAACGAGGGATATCCAGCGGCGCATACAGATCACCGGTGGGGAACACATGGGGATGACGGCGGATCAACTTGCGCGTGATGCTGTCGACCACGCCCGTGAACTCGAAGCGCCCTTCTTCCCGGGCCAGTTGGCTGTAATAAACCACCTGGAACAACAAGTCGCCCAATTCACCCTGCAAATGATCGAAGTCGCCGCGTTCGATGGCATCGGCGACTTCGTAGGCTTCTTCCAGAGTGTGCGGGACGATGGTGGCGTAGGTTTGCTTGATGTCCCACGGGCAACCGTATTGCGGGTCGCGCAGACGGCTCATCAGGTGGAGCAAGTCTTCAAGGCTGTACATCAATCACTCTCACTGCAAAACCCTTGTGGGAGTGGGCTCGCTCGCGAAAGCGGTGTGTCAGACAACATTGATGTCGACTGACACTCCCTCTTCGCGAGCCGGCCCGCTCCCACAGTGGATCGGTGCCAGACATGAACGTCATTATCACGGCGTGCGGTTACGGCGGGTTTCAATGATGTTCGGCAACTGGGAAATCCGCCCCAGCAACCGTCCCAATGCATCCAGCCCCGGAATCTCGATGGTCAGGGACATCAACGCCGTGTTGTCCTCTTTGTTCGAGCGGGTGTTGACCGCCAGCACGTTGATCCGCTCGTTGAGCAGCACCTGCGACACGTCACGCAGCAGACCGGAACGGTCGTAGGCGCGAATGATGATGTCCACCGGGTAGGTGAGCACCGGCACCGGCCCCCAGCTGACCTGGATGATCCGCTCCGGCTCGCGTCCGGCCAGTTGCAGCACCGAGGCGCAGTCCTGACGGTGAATGCTCACCCCACGACCCTGAGTGATGTAACCGACGATGGCGTCCCCCGGCAACGGCTGGCAGCAGCCGGCCATCTGGGTCATCAGGTTGCCGACACCCTGGATCTGGATATCGCCACGCTTGCCAGGCTTGTAGCCGGTAGCTTTGCGCGGGATCAGCTCCAGCTGTTCGTTGCCGCGTTCCGGCTCGACCAGTTGCTGCGCCAGGTTCACCAGTTGGGCCAGACGCAAATCGCCTGCACCCAAGGCAGCGAACATGTCCTCGGCGGTTTTCATGTTGGCCTTTTCGGCCAGCTTGTCGAAATCCACCTGCGGCAGGCCGAGGCGATTGAGTTCGCGCTCGAGCAAGGTTTTACCGGCCGCGACGTTCTGATCGCGGGCCTGCAATTTGAACCAGTGAACGATCTTCGCCCGTGCCCGCGAAGTGGTGACATAACCCAGGTTCGGGTTCAGCCAGTCGCGGCTCGGGGTGCCATGCTTGCTGGTGATGATCTCGACCTGTTCACCGGTTTGCAGGCTGTAGTTGAGCGGCACGATGCGCCCGTTGATCTTGGCGCCACGGCAGTTGTGACCGATTTCGGTGTGCACGCGGTAGGCGAAGTCCAGCGGTGTCGCGCCTTTCGGCAAGTCGATCGCGTGACCGTCCGGGGTAAAGATGTAGACCCGGTCCGGTTCGATATCGACCCGCAGCTGTTCGGCAAGGCCGCCAATGTCGCCCAGCTCTTCGTGCCACTCCAGGACCTGACGCAGCCAGGAGATCTTCTCTTCGTAGTGGTTCGAGCCAGACTTGACGTCGGTGCCCTTGTAGCGCCAGTGCGCGCAAACACCCAGCTCGGCTTCTTCATGCATGGCGTGGGTGCGGATCTGCACTTCCAGCACCTTGCCCTCGGGGCCGATCACCGCAGTGTGCAGCGAGCGGTAGCCGTTCTCTTTCGGGTTGGCGATGTAGTCGTCGAACTCTTTCGGGATGTGCCGCCACAAGGTGTGGACGATGCCGAGCGCGGTGTAGCAGTCGCGCATTTCCGGCACCAGCACACGAACGGCGCGCACGTCGTAGATCTGGCTGAACTCCAGACCCTTGCGCTGCATTTTGCGCCAGATCGAATAGATGTGTTTGGCCCGGCCGCTGATATCGGCCTCGACGCCGGTGGCCTGCAACTCGTTCTTGAGTTGGGTCATCACGTCGGCAATGAAGCGCTCGCGATCCAGCCGCCGCTCGTGGAGCAACTTGGCGATCTGTTTGTACTGGTCGGGCTCCAGGTAACGGAAGGACAAGTCCTCCAGTTCCCACTTGATGTGACCGATGCCGAGGCGGTGCGCCAGTGGCGCGTAAATGTCGAAGACTTCACGGGCGACGCGGTTGCGTTTCTCGTCGTCGGCGGTTTTCACCGCGCGGATCGCGCAGGTGCGTTCGGCCAGTTTGATCAGCGCGACGCGCACGTCGTCGACCATGGCCACGAGCATCTTGCGCAGGTTTTCGACCTGGCCCTGGGTGCCCATCACCATGGATTTACGCGGACTCAGGCTGTCGCTGATCGCCGCCATGCGTTGCACGCCGTCAATCAGTTTGGCGACCACCGGGCCGAAGCGCTGGCTGACCGCCGGCAACTGGATCTGGCCCTCGCGCACGCCGCGGTACAGGACTGCGGCGACCAACGAATCCTGATCGAGTTTGAGGTCGGCGAGAATCTCGGCGATCTCAAGGCCGGTGCGGAAACTCGAGGTCCCTTCGGACCACAGGTTTTTCGCCGCATTGGCTTGTTGTTCGGCCTCGCGAGCGAACTCGCAGGCTTCTTTCAAGGCTTCGCGATCCAGTGCCGCATCGACACTGACCGCATGATCGAGCCAAGCCTCGAGATTGATACTGCCGTCGGTGTTGATCGGCTGGTGTGCTCTCACCTGTACCATCTTGCTTTACCTTCCCTACGACGCAGATTCAATGCGTCAAATCGCTGACCTTCATTGCCTGTGTGCACTCGCGGGGCTATGACGAATGCGTTTTGCACAAGCGGTCAGTCGGACCAGACGAGCCATCCTAGCTCGCTTCAAATAACGCCATGGCCTCGACATGTGCCGTCTGAGGAAACATATCGAGAATCCCGGCACGTTTTAACCGGTAGCCCTGCTTGATCAATTCGACCGTGTCGCGCGCCAGGGTTGCAGGGTTGCACGACACATAAACCAATCGTTCGGCACCCAGGGACGCAAGCTTGCGCACCACCTCGAAAGCACCGTCGCGAGGTGGGTCCAAGAGTACCGCACAAAAGCCTTCGCTGGCCCATTCGGCATCAGCCAGAGGCTGGGATAAATCGGCCTGAAAAAACTTCGCATTATGCAAATTGTTGCTAGCCGCGTTCGCGGCGGCCCGCTCGACCATGGCCTGCACGCCTTCGACCGCCACCACTTCGCGAACGGTTCTGGCCAGCGGCAGGGCAAAGTTGCCCAGGCCACAGAACAGGTCCAGAACCCGCTCATCGGATTTCGGCGCCAACCATTCCAGTGCCTGAGCGACCATCGCTTCGTTGACCCCGGCGTTGACCTGGATGAAATCCCCCGGCCGATACGCCAGGTTCAGATCCCACTGCTCCAGGCGATAGCCCAGGGACTGATCGGCCTCGACCGGTTGCGGCTCGCCTTCGCCATGCAGCCACAACTGGGCTTCATGGAGCGCGCAGAACTCCTTGAGGAGGGTCATGTCGGCCTCGGACAACGGCGCCATGTGCCGCAGCAATACCGCCACTGACGAGCCGCTGAACAACTCCACATGGCCCAGCGCCTGAGGTTTGCTCAAGCGCCGGAGCATCTCCGGCAAGCGGGTCATGATCGGTTGCAAGGGCTGTACCAGCACCGGACATTCGTTGATGGCAACGATGTCCTGACTGCCGGCAGCACGGAAACCGACTTCGAGTTTTTTCGCTTTCATGTCCCAACGCACCGCCACTCGGGCACGACGCCGGTAGCCGAATTCCGGACCGCTCAACGGCGCTGCCCACTCATCAGGTTCGACACCGGCAACCCGCGACAATTGCTCGGCGAGCATGCGCTGTTTCAGGGCGAGCTGTTCGTTGTGCGACAGATGTTGCACGCTGCAACCACCGCAGCGGCCAGCATGGGCGCACGGTGCCGGGCGGCGCAATTCACTGGCCTGGAACACCCGTTCGGTACGCGCCTCGACCACTTTGCCGTGGGCACCCAAGACCCGCGCCTCGACTTCTTCACCGGCCAATGCGCCGATGACGAACCAGGTGCGGCCTTCAAAAAACGCGATACCGCGACCGTCATTGGCCAGGCGCTCGATGGTCAAGCGCTGCTTTTTGCCGGTCGGGACTTGCGGGGCCTTGCTGCCGCCCGTGGGCTGGAAGCGCAGGCCTCTCTCTTGCTTGGCCATCAGTTGGGTGCGTCGAAAATGCCGGTCGACAGGTAACGGTCGCCACGGTCACAGATGATCGCGACGATCACCGCGTTTTCAACTTCTTTGGACAGGCGCAACATCGCCGCCACGGCACCGCCCGAGGACACGCCGCAGAAAATGCCTTCTTCGCGGGCCAGACGACGGGTCACGTCCTCGGCCTCGCTTTGCGCCATGTCGACGATCCGGTCCACGCGATCGGCCTGATAAATCTTCGGCAGGTATTCCTGCGGCCAGCGACGGATACCCGGAATCGCCGAGCCTTCCATCGGTTGCAGGCCGATGATCTGCACGTTCTCGTTCTGTTCTTTCAGGTAGCGCGAGACGCCCATGATGGTGCCGGTAGTCCCCATCGAACTGACGAAATGCGTGATGGTGCCTTGGGTCTGACGCCAGATTTCCGGACCGGTGGTGGTGTAGTGCGCCTCGGGGTTGTCACCGTTGGCGAACTGGTCCAGCACCTTGCCACGGCCTTCGGCTTCCATTCGCTGGGCGAGGTCGCGCGCGCCTTCCATGCCTTCTTCCTGGCTGACCAGAATCAGCTCGGCGCCATAGGCCGTCATCGCGGCTTTGCGCTCGGCGCTGGAGTTGTCCGGCATGATCAGGATCATCTTGTAACCCTTGATCGCGGCGGCCATGGCCAGGGCGATCCCGGTGTTGCCCGAGGTCGCTTCGATCAGCGTATCGCCGACGTGGATCTGCCCGCGCAATTCGGCGCGGGTGATCATCGACAGCGCCGGACGATCCTTGACCGAACCCGCCGGGTTGTTCCCTTCGAGCTTGAGCAAAAGGGTGTTGCTGGTGACGCCGGGCAGGCGCTGCAAACGGACCAGCGGAGTGTTGCCGACGCAATCGGCGATAGTTGGGTACTGCAAGGTCATGGCGTATTCGCAATCCAGACTGCGGGGGCGCCTATCATACCGGCAAACGTGCGCAGGCCATATCACGCAAAGTAAGGGGCTTATGGCTTATGGGAATAAGCAGTTCACTCCTCTTCTCCTTGTGCGATATTCAATGCATAAAACTCATGCAATTTGGCCTGCAGCAGCTGCTTGTCCGGAAGCTGGACCTGGTATTCAGCGATCAACGCTGGCGACAGGCTGCGGTTAAGGGCGTATTCGACCACTTCGTCATCCTTACTGGCGCAGAGCAACACACCGATGGCCGGGTTTTCGTGGGGTTTGCGCTCCTTGCGATCCAGCGCTTCCAAATAAAAGTTCAGCTTGCCCAAATACTCCGGCTTAAAACGACCGACCTTAAGCTCAATGGCTACAAGACAATTAAGGCCACGGTGGAAGAACAGCAGGTCCAGGGAAAAATCACACCCACCCACTTGAAGCGGATACTCGGAACCGACAAAGCAGAAATCGCGGCCAAGCTCGCTCAGGAATTCTTTGAGGCGCGCCATCAACCCTTTATGCAGATCAGTTTCGGCATGGCCACCCGGCAGGTCGAGAAACTCGAGCATGTAGGCGTCGCGGAATATCTCAAGCGCCGCCGGGTGGGCGTGTCTCAGCACTGCTGAGATTTTTGCTGGTTGGGTCACGCTTCGTTCAAACAGTGCGGTTTTGAACTGACGCTCTAGTTCGCGCTTCGACCATTTTTCCTGAACTGCCAAACGCACGTAGAACTCCCGCTCTTCCGGCCGTTTACTCTGGCTGAAAATGATCAGGTTGTGCGACCAGGACAATTGTCGCACCAGTGGTGCGACTTTCTCTTCAGCGTGATAAGTCTCATAGAACTGGCGCATGCGAAACAAGTTCGACCGGGTAAACCCGCGCAACCCCGGTTGAGTCTGAGCCAGATGCTCAGCCAGTTGGCTGACCACAGAATCGCCCCACTCAGCCTGTTCCAGCTTGCGGCTGATGTAAGCACCGATCTGCCAATACAGCTCGATCAACTGGGTATTCACCGCCTGCATGGCCTGCTGTTTGGCATTTTGAATCAGCGCAAGCACTTCATTGAAGCGGTCGTCGGGTGCGTTGCCGGGGACGCTGGATGCATTCATACCGAACTCCTGGAGGACGAGGAAAAACGCGAGTCTATTCCGTCAAGTCAGGCTTAAGGTGTCGGCGATACCCTTTAAGAAAGGTCGTACAAAATAACGGGAACGCTCCGGCAAAATCAGCAAGCCTCTTCGCGGCCGGGGTTGATCACGCAATTTGTGGTCGACACATATCAATTGTGGGAGCGGGGGCGTCAGCATTGTCGCCAAGGGGCAACCCAAGGTTCGCCTCCCTGGACTAAAGCATTGAGCTGACCGACGAATAACGACATCAATTTTACGAAGATTGCCCGCATGCAAATCGCTACACTGCGCAGGTGGCGCGTGCCGGACGCATGTGCAGGTCAATAAACAGCTGGATGCAGGAGAGATGCGTGCTCAAGAAACTGGGAATTAAAGGCCGCGTGCTGTTGCTGACCCTGTTGCCGACCACCCTGATGGCGTTGGTCCTGGGCGGCTATTTCACCTGGATGCAGCAATCGGACCTGCAATCCCAACTCATGCAACGCGGCGAAATGATCGCCGAACAGCTGGCCCCCCTGGTGGCGCCGGCCATGGGCCGCAAAGACAACGAGCTGCTGGAGCGCATCGCCACCCAGTCCCTGGAACAGACCGACGTGCGCGCGGTGACCTTCCTCGCCCCCGACCGCACGCCGCTGGCCCATGCCGGCCCGACCATGCTCAATCAGGCCCCTCTGGGCAACGGTTCACAGTTGTTGCGCCGCAGTGGCAATGACGCCACGCGTTACCTGCTGCCGGTATTCGGCAAGCACCGCAACCTGGCCGGCGACCTGATCCCCGATGAAGCCGACCTCCTGCTGGGCTGGGTCGAACTGGAGCTGTCCCATAACGGCATGTTGCTGCGCGGTTACCGCAGCCTGTTCGCCAGCCTGCTGCTGATCGGCGGGGGCCTGGCCGGCGCGGCGTTGCTGGCATTGCGCATGGGTCGGACCATCAATCGGCCGTTGAGCCAGATCAAACAAGCCGTGGCGCAACTCAAGGACGGTCACCTGGAAACCCGTTTGCCGCCCCTCGGCAGCCAGGAGCTGGATGAACTGGCGTCCGGCATCAACCGTATGGCCGGGACACTGCAGAACGCGCAGGAAGAACTGCAAAACAGCGTCGACCAGGCCACCGAAGACGTGCGTCAGAATCTGGAAACCATCGAAATCCAGAACATCGAACTGGACCTGGCGCGCAAGGAAGCCCTGGAGGCGAGCCGGATCAAATCCGAATTCCTGGCCAACATGAGCCATGAAATCCGCACACCGCTCAACGGCATTCTCGGCTTCACGCATCTGCTGCAAAAAAGCGAACTGACACCGCGCCAGCTCGATTACCTGGGCACCATCGAAAAATCCGCCGACAGCCTGCTGGGGATCATCAACGAGATTCTCGACTTCTCGAAAATCGAGGCCGGCAAACTGGTGCTCGACCATATTCCGTTCAACCTGCGCGACCTGCTGCAAGACACCCTGACCATCCTCGCCCCGGCCGCCCACGCCAAAGAGCTTGAACTGGTGAGCCTGGTGTATCGCGATACCCCTCTGTCGCTGGTGGGCGATCCGCTGCGACTCAAGCAGATCCTCACTAACCTGGTGAGCAACGCGATCAAGTTCACCCGCGAAGGCACCATCGTTGCCCGGGCAATGCTCGAAGAAGAGCATGAAGACAGCGTGCAACTGCGCATCAGCATTCAGGACACTGGCATAGGTCTATCCAATCAGGACGTGCGTGCCTTGTTCCAGGCCTTCAGTCAGGCCGATAACTCGCTGTCCCGACAGCCTGGCGGCACTGGCCTGGGGCTGGTGATTTCCAAGCGCCTGATCGAACAGATGGGCGGCGAGATCGGTGTCGACAGCACGCCGGGCGAAGGCTCGGAATTCTGGATCAGCCTGAGCCTGCCCAAAACCCGCGACGATGCCGAAGACCTGCCCGGCCCACCGCTGCTCGGGCAGCGGGTGGCAGTCCTGGAAAACCATGAACTGGCCCGTCAGGCGCTGCAGCATCAACTGGAAGACTGCGGCCTGGCCGTGACGCCTTTCAATACCCTGGAAAGCTTGGCCAACGGCGTGACCGGCGCTCATCAGACCGATCAGGCGATCGGCCTGGCAGTGCTCGGCATCACCAGTAACGACATGCCGCCGGAGCGCCTCAACCAGCACATATGGGACCTTGAGCACCTGGGCTGCAGAGTGCTGGTGCTGTGCCCGACCACCGAACTGACGCTGTTCCACCTCTCGGTGCCCAACCCCCACAGCCAGCTGCAGTCCAAACCGGCCTGCACCCGCAAATTGCGCCGGGCCCTGTCCGACCTGGTCAACCCGCGCCAGCAACGCAGCGATCCCGGCGAGCCGGTCTCCAGCCGCGCGCCGAAAGTCCTTTGCGTCGATGACAACCCGGCCAACCTGCTGCTGGTGCAAACCCTGCTCGAAGACATGGGCGCCAAGGTGCTCGCGGTGGAAAGCGGTTACGCCGCGGTGAAGGCCGTGCAGAACGAGACCTTCGACCTGGTGCTGATGGACGTGCAGATGCCAGGTATGGATGGGCGCCAAAGCACCGAAGCCATTCGCCAATGGGAAAGCGAACGGCATTGCACGCCACTGCCGGTCGTGGCCCTCACCGCCCACGCGATGGCCAACGAAAAACGCGCGCTGCTGCAAAGCGGCATGGACGACTACCTGACCAAACCCATCAGCGAACGGCAACTGGCGCAGGTGGTGTTGAAATGGACCGGCCTGGCGCTGCGCAATCAGGGCCCGGAGCGCAACAGCGACAGCAACGGCGGTCATGAATTGCAAGTGCTCGATCACGAGGAAGGCCTGCGTCTGGCGGCGGGTAAAGCCGATCTGGCAGCGGACATGCTGGCAATGCTGCTGGCCTCCCTGGAAGCCGACCGCGAAGCCATCCGCGTCGCCCTTGAAGCCAACGACCACAATGCCCTGATCGAGCGGGTCCACCGCCTGCATGGGGCAACCCGTTATTGCGGCGTGCCGCAACTGCGCGCCGCCTGCCAGCGCAGCGAAACCCTGCTCAAGCAACAAGACCCGAAAGCCTCCGGCGCGCTGGAAGAACTCGAACGAGCCATCAATCGCCTGGCGGCCCATGCGCGTATCAATGCCTGATGCAGCGCAATAACCTCGTGCGCCCTGAACGCTAAACTCAAATCTTGTAGCAGGGTTGAGACTTCCAGGAGGACAGCATGCGCACGATTCTTTTCAGCAGCCAGACCTACGACCGCGACAGCTTTCTTGCCGCCGACCTGCCCGCCGGTATCGAGCTGCATTTCCAGCCGGCGCGGCTGAGTCTCGACACGGCAGCGCTGGCCGAGCATCACGAGGTGGTCTGCGCTTTCATCAATGATGATCTCAGCGCCCCGGTGCTCGAACGCCTGGCCGCAGGCGGCACCCGCCTGATCGCCCTGCGCTCTGCCGGTTACAACCATGTCGACCTCGCGGCAGCGAAGCGCCTGGGATTGGTGATTGTGCGGGTTCCGGCCTACTCGCCTCACGCGGTGGCCGAACACGCGGTGGCCCTGATCCTGGCGCTCAACCGCCGTCTGCACCGCGCCTACAACCGTACCCGCGAGGGGGATTTCAGCCTGCACGGGTTGACCGGTTTCGACCTGGTGGGCAAGACCGTCGGCGTGGTCGGCACCGGGCAGATCGGCGCAACCTTCGCGAAGATCATGCACGGCTTCGGCTGCCAATTACTGGCCCATGACCCTTATCCGAACCCGCAGGTCGAAGCCCTCGGCGCACGCTACCTGAGCTTGCCGCAACTGCTGGCCGAGTCGCAGATCATCAGCCTGCATTGCCCGCTCAACGAGCAGAGCAAACATTTGATCAACCGCGAGTCACTGGCGCAGATGCAGCCCGGTGCGATGTTGATCAACACCGGGCGCGGTGGCCTGGTCGATACGCCGGCGCTGATCGATGCGTTGAAAGACGGCCAATTGGGGTATCTGGGGCTGGATGTCTATGAAGAAGAAGCGCAGTTGTTCTTCGAGGACCGCTCCGACCTGCCACTGCAAGACGATGTGCTGGCGCGCCTGCTGACCTTTCCGAATGTCATCATCACGGCGCACCAGGCCTTCCTGACCCGCGAAGCCCTGGCTGCGATTGCCGCGACTACTTTGCAGAACATCGCGGCCTGGGCGGCCGGGGCGCCACAGAATCAGGTCGAGCGCTGAACGGCTCAGGCCTTGGACAAAAGGATCATCAGGGCTAGCCAGCCAAAGCCCAGCAAGCGCTGCCCCAGTGAATGCCCGCGACGCAGCAGGAACCAGACAAAAAACGGCGGCAGAAAGAAAATCATCAGCTTCAGCCAGAGCTCCACCGGACGCGGCCCGTTGAGTATCGATGCCGGGACCTCGGCCAGGTCTTCGGTTTTTCGTTTGCGCCCGAAGGCAGCCGGGGTCACCCGAGGAATACTCTCGTTGCTTGGCAAACGCCCGAAAGAAAGTGGTGTCTCCACAGGCGCTGCCGTCGAAGTGGCCGCTTGCACCGTTGCCGCAGGTGCACCGCAATGGATACAAGCAGGCGCCGTGGAGCTGATGCGTTGCTTGCACTCAAAACATTCGATCAACGCCATTTCTGTTCCTTAGAGATGCAAAAGCGGCAGTTTGCCATGACTCGGCAGATAAGTTGAACCAGATCGAAGGTCACATGCCCGCGCCATGCTGCGTTGATGCCCGTGCTAGCATATCGCGCATATTTGGAGGACCCATGGTCGAACACGATTTCCGCTACAGCCTGATGAACCCGCAACATACCCTCACCGAATGCCGCGCCCTGGTGCCGGGGCGTTATCAAGTCACCGGCAACGGCGGCTCGATTCGTAATAACGACGTGCTGGTAGTGACCCTCAAAGGCAGCAAGGACTTGTCCATGCGCCTGACCGTCGAAACGGTTCGCCACCTGATCAACCCGCCTGGCCAATGGGTCGCGGTGGCCAGTGGTCCGGTGTTCGGCGAATTGGCGATCCACACTTGGAAGGTCAACTGCGACAGCTGCGCCAAAGAGCTCAACTTCGAGTTCGCGGTCGACGCCAAACTGGGCAACAAGGCCGAAAAACCGGCTGCCACCGCACGGATTGCCGAATTGGGCTGGACCGCTGCCGGCGAGAAACACCTGTGCCCGAAATGCCGGGAGCCTGCGTGATGAAACGCCTTGCTCTGACCACGATGGTCGGTGCCAGCCTGCTGGGCTGCGCCGCCGAGCCGGCAAAGTTGCAACAGAACCGCAGCTACATTCTGGAATGGATCGGCGAGCGGCCGCTGATGGACTACAGCCACCTGACCATCACCCTCGATGAAGATGGTCGGGCCTACGGTAATGGCGGCTGCAACCACTGGTTCGCGCCCTATACCCTGGAAGGCGACAAGCTGAGCTTCGGCAAGATCGGCAGCACCCGCAAAATGTGTGCGCCAGCACTGATGGAGCAGGAAAAACGCTTCATGCAGGCACTGGAAAACGTCCAGCGCTGGGACGTCTCGCCGATCGACCAGATGCGCTTCTGGCCGGCCGAAGGCAAGCCGCTGCGTTGGTGGCTTGAAGAGGGTTGATCCTTTGCCGAGGACCACTGTGGCGAGGGGGCTTGCCCCCGTTGGGCTGCGCAGCAGCCCTAAACCCCGAAGCCTCGGTTCATCAGACAGGCGTGCACAGGTTTTGCGACTGCTGCGCAGCCGAACGGGGGCAAGCCCCCTCGCCACAAAAGCTCCCTCGCCACAGGCGGTGCTCGTTCAGTTGACCGCCTGCAACGCCTCAAGCTTCGCCATCACCCCCGCCGCCGTCTGCTCGCCCATCAACTGTTCCCGCACCTTGCCCTTGTTGTCGATGATGTAAGTCACCGGCAGCGCTTCACTGCGCGGCAACTCGAAAAGGTCGGCCGGGTCCTGGGCCAGCACGGTGAACTTGATCCCCAATTTCTCGCTGGCGCTTTTCAGCTCTTCGCCCTGCATATTGTCGAAGTTGACCCCGAACACACCGATCTTCTTGCCCTTGAGCTGCTCGGCCAGCACGTTCAGCTGCGGGATTTCGGTCCGGCACGGGCCGCACCATTCGGCCCAGTAATTGAGCACCAGCCATTGTTTGTCCAGACGCTCGGCGGCGACCTTGTGACCATTCTGGTCGCTGCCATAGTCGTTACCACAGCCCCCCAGCAATAACGCCCCCATGATCGCCAATGCCGCTGCCAGTCGCCTTGTCATGTCTCAATCCTTGTCAAAAATAGAATGCACCTGCGACCCATCGCCTCCCAAGGTTCTGGATTACGCGCCGCACAGTTAGAATAGCCGCCACTTTACGCAAGAAGCGACCCGCCCATGACCGATCTGACGCTTTATCACAACCCGCGCTGCTCGAAATCCCGTGGTGCGCTCGAACTCATCGAAGCCCGTGGCCTGACGCCAACGGTCGTCCGCTACCTGGAAACACCGCTGGACGCCGCGCAAATCCAGAGCCTGCTGAACAAACTCGGCATCAGCGCCCGGCAACTGCTGCGAACCGGCGAGGACGAGTACAAAACCCTCAACCTGGCCGACAGCAGCTTGAGCGAAGCGCAATTGATCGCCGCCATCGCCGCACACCCGAAACTCATGGAGCGGCCGATTCTCGAAGTCGGCGACAAAGCCATCATCGGCCGTCCACCGGAAAATGTGCTGGAGTTGTTGTCGTGAGTGCGCCGTACATCCTGGTGCTGTATTACAGCCGCAGCGGCTCGACCAATGAAATGGCCCGGCAGATTGCCCGCGGTGTCGAGCAGGCCGGCCTTGAAGCCCGATTGCGCACGGTGCCGGCGATCTCCACCGAATGTGAGGCCGTGGCGCCGGACATTCCCGATGAAGGCGCGCTGTACGCCAGCCTCGACGATTTGAAGAACTGCGCCGGCCTGGCCCTGGGCAGCCCGACCCGCTTCGGCAACATGGCCGCACCGTTGAAATACTTCCTCGACGGCACCAGCAACCTGTGGCTGACCGGCGCCCTGGTGGGCAAACCGGCTGGGGTCTTCACCTCGACCGCCAGCCTGCACGGAGGCCAGGAAACCACACTGCTGTCGATGATGCTGCCGTTGCTGCACCACGGCATGTTGATCACCGGCCTGCCTTACAGCGAATCGGCGCTGCTGGAAACCCGTGGCGGCGGCACGCCTTACGGCGCCAGTCATCACGCCGGGGCCGATGGCAAAAGTGGCTTGAATGAACATGAAGTTGCGCTGTGTCGGGCCTTGGGCCTGCGGTTGGCGAAGACTGCGCAAAAGTTGGTGAGCTGATATGGCCAAAAAGCCAAAGATTCTGCCTTCCATTGAATGGCTCGAACCGCGAGTACGGGCGATGCGCGGCATCAGCCTGCTGTGCTTTTTCGGCCTGATTGGACTGCTTTGCGCCTACTACCTGGTATTCGCCGACCTGCATGGCGCGCGGCCGTGGGTGATTCTGCTGATCGAACTGGTGCCGCTGCTGTTGCTGGCGCCGGGGATGATCGTCGGCAGCGCCCGGGGGCATTCATGGATGTGTTTTGTGGTGAACCTGTATTTCATCAAGGGCGCATTGGCCGCCTATGACCCGAACCGGCAGTTGTTCGGTTTACTGGAGATGGGCGCGAGCCTGGCGGTGTTCTGCTCGGCGTTGCTGTATGTGCGGTGGCGGTATCAGTTGAACCGCAAGTTGGCGGGTGAAGGCGAGACTTCCCCCGCCTGACGGCCCCCTCCGATCGTTCCCACGCTCTGCGTGGGAATGCATCAAGTGACGCTCCCACGCGGAGCGTGGGAACGATCATCTTCGTCAGTGATTGACGGTGTAGGCCAGCATCATCGATATCTGGCTCATCGGCCGCCCACCGCTCTCTTCATGCCACTGGTTGAACGCATTCTGTACCGTGGCCAGATCCCGCAAGCTAGTCGGCACCTTGTCGACGATCTGCTGTGCATTCAGCGCCGCCACCACGTCATAGCTCGGCACGAAGGTGTCCTTGCCGACCATCCGCAAGAATCGCGGTGCCGATAACCCGCCCAACTGATGTCCGTGTTTTTTCAGGTAGGTCCACAGCCCGACGATGTCGGTCACCGGCCAGTCGGCGAGCAAGGCGCCAAAACTGCCCTTCTCATGGGCCACGTCCAGAATGAACTGCGCATTGCGCGGCACGCTCTTGAGCTTGCCCAGGTGGCGGATGATTCGCGCGTCCTGCATCAAGCGCTCCAGATGTTCGGCGCTCATCAGCACGACTTTTTCCGGGTCGAACTTGAAGAACACTTCCTCGAACGCCGGCCACTTGGCATCCACCAGGCTGTGCTTGAGCCCGGCGCGGAACACCCGCAACGCCATGGTCGAGAGGTAGCGGTCGTCGCTGATCTTGCGCAATTGCGCCGGGGTCTTGGGAACCGGCAGATGGGCTTCCAGTTCAGCCGCCGAACCGAAGCGGTTCAGACAGTATTCGTGCAGCCACTTGTAATCGCGCATGCCCTCTCCTGAGGATTGAAACGGAAAACCTGTGGGAGCGGGCTTGCTCGCGAATGCGGTGTGCCATTCAACATGAATGTCGGCTGACACTAAGCATTCGCGAGCAAGCCCGCTCCCACAAAAGCGTTCAGAGGTTCACTACGTTGACGAAGCGCGAAGCGGCGCTTTCGTCGATACGCAGGTTGGTGAAGTCGAACAGGTTGCGATCCGCCAGTTGCGACGGGATCACATTCTGCAGGCTGCGGAAAATGCTTTCGGTACGACCCGGAGTCTTGCGTTCCCACTCCTGGAGCATCTCTTTGACCACCTGGCGTTGCAGGTTTTCCTGGGAGCCGCAGAGGTTGCACGGGATGATCGGGAATTGCTTGAGGTCCGAGTAGGCCTGGATGTCTTTTTCGTTGCAGTAGGCCAGCGGGCGGATCACCACGTTGCGCCCGTCGTCGGCGCGCAGCTTGGGCGGCATGGCCTTGAGCGAGCCGTTGAAAAACATGTTCAGGAAGAACGTCTCGACGATGTCGTCGCGGTGGTGACCGAGGGCCATTTTGGTCGCGCCGATTTCGTCGGCAAAGGTGTACAGCGTGCCGCGACGCAGGCGCGAGCACAGCGAGCAGGTGGTCTTGCCTTCCGGAATCAGCTCCTTGACCACCGAATAGGTGTCTTTCTCGACGATGTGGTACTCGATGCCCAGTTCCTTGAGGTAAGCCGGCAGCACGTGCTCGGGGAAGCCTGGCTGTTTCTGGTCCATGTTCACGGCGACGATCTCGAACTTGATCGGCGCGACCTTCTGCAAATGCATCAGCACATCGAGCATGGTGTAGCTGTCCTTGCCACCGGACAGGCAGACCATGACCTTGTCGCCGTCTTCAATCATGTTGAAATCGGCGACAGCCTCACCGGCCTGGCGGCGAAGGCGCTTTTGCAGTTTGTTCTGGTTGACCGTAAGAGTGCCCATGACGCGAAATCCGTGAGGTGTGACGAAAGGCCGGCATTTTACGCAAAAACCCTTCAAGGGCGAAGAGCCCGAACTTACCAAAGAAATTATGCGCCATCGCACCCTTTGTAGCAGCTGGCGAAGCCTGCGTTCGGCGGCGAAGCCGTCGTAAACCATCCACCTCGGTGTGTCAGGCAAACCTCATAGACCGGATTGGCGACGGCTTCGCCGCCGAACGCAGGCTGCGCCAGCTGCTACAACAACAGACCTTGCGGCGATTAACAGGTTTGTTTACAGCGCGATTTGCTCTAAAGCCCTCGCACTATTGCAAGTAACTCCTTTCTATACTGCGACATAAGGTCACACACGTATTCAGACCTGTTCTTACCTGGCCACTTTGGCCCGTAAGCGCTCCGCTGGGGGGCGATGGCAACAACAAGAGGAGTGACTGGCATGATCCATCACGTAGTGGGGCTCTTCACCCACCCTGACCAGGAATGGAAAGAAATCCGTGGCGACCAGGAGGAAAGCATCAGCCACATGTACCTGACGCACACCCTGATTCTGGCGGCGATCCCCGCCATTTCGGCGTTTATCGGCACCACGCAGGTCGGCTGGGTCATCGGTAATCGAGCGCCGGTCATGTTGACCACAGAAAGCGCGCTATGGATGACCATCATGTCGTACCTGGCAATGCTCGGCGGTGTCGCGGTGATGGGCGCCTTCATTCACTGGATGGCCCGCACCTATGACGCCAACCCGAGCCTGGCACGCTGCGTCGCGTTCGCCACGTACACCGCCACCCCACTGTTCATCGGCGGCCTGGCGGCGCTGTACCCGCACCTTTGGCTGGGGATGATCGTCGGCACGGCGGCCGTCTGCTACACGGTGTACCTGTTGTATGTGGGGCTACCGACGTTCATGAACATCCCATCGGACGAGGGGTTCCTGTTTTCGAGCTCGGTGCTCGCCGTAGGATTGGTGGTGCTGGTGGCCATCATGGCGTTCACCGTGATTGTCTGGGGCCTGGGCGTGGGCCCCGTCTATACCAACTGACAACCGATCGCCCACATAAAAACACGTTCCGCCACTACAGGCCGCCGCAAGGCGGCCTTCTAATGCGAGCAACGACCATTCGGCGCCTGAACGATTCGCAAGCCTTCGGGGTTGCGGCATACTCGACATCCTTGGAGATCCATCAAGCATGCCCGAGCAACTCAATACCCGCGTCGAAGACTGTTTCCTGCAAGCCGAATCCTTTTTCAAACGACCTTTCAAACGCCCCGTGGTGAGCCTCAAGCTGCGCGGGCAAAAAGCCGGTGTCGCGCATTTGCACGAGAACCTGCTGCGCTTCAACCCGCAGCTGTACCGGGAAAACACCGAAGACTTCCTCAAGCAGACCGTGGCGCATGAAGTGGCGCACCTGATCGCCCATCAACTGTTCGGCGACCGCATCCAGCCCCATGGCGAAGAGTGGCAACTGATCATGCGCGGCGTCTACGAACTGCCGCCCAACCGCTGCCACACCTATGACGTCAAACGCCGCAGCGTGACCCGTTACATCTACAAATGCCCGTGCCCCGACAGTGATTTCCCGTTTTCGGCACAGCGCCATGGTTTGGTGAGGCAGGGGCGGCGGTATTTGTGTCGGCGTTGTCGCAGCACGTTGGTGTTCAGTGGGGAGATGCGGGTCGAGTAGTGAGATTTATGGTGTTTGGGCCGGCCCCTTCGCGAGCAAGCCCGCTCCCACATTTGATCTTCGCCTTGACACAATTCCAATGTGGGAGCGGGCTTGCTCGCGAAGGCGTCCGTACAGCCACTACACAACCACCCTGGCACGCCGCAACGCTTCAATCCGCTCAACACTAAACCCCAACTCCCCCAACACCTGATCGGTATGCTCACCCAGCCTCGCCCCGATATGCCGTGGTTCAGGCAACCCCGCTGAAAACTTCAACGGACACGCCATCTGCGCCTGAGTGGTCCCATCGCCCCGCGGCACCTCAGTCACCACTTCCCGCGCCTTCAACTGCGGGTGCCGAACCGCTTCGCCCAGGCTCAACACCGGTTCAACACACGCATCGACCCCGGCAAACAGCTCACACAACCAGGCAAAGTCGTGTTTTTCGAATTCAATGTTCAGCGCGTTCTTGAGTGCCTGTTGCCGGGCAGGTTCGGGGGCCAATCCCTCGGCTGCCAGCTCTGGCCGGCCCAACGCCGTGCACAGTTGCTGCATGAACCCTGGTTCCAGGCTGCCCACCGCCAACCAGCGGCCATCGCGCGAGCGGTAGTAGTCGTAGAAACCGCCGCCATTGAGCATCTGGTCTTCCCTGCCCGGCTCCACGCCACAGGCCAGATACCCGGCACCAGCCATGGCGTTCAGGCTGAAGGCGCAGTCGGTCATGCTCACATCCAGATGCTGCCCCTGCCCTGTCTGCTGGCGCGCAATCACCGCCGCCAGCAAACCGATCACCCCATGCAACGAACCGCCGGCGACATCCGCCACCTGCATGCCCAACGGCAACGGGCCGCTGTCGGCGCGGCCGGTGTAGCTCGCCAGCCCCGCCAAAGCCAAATAGTTGATGTCGTGGCCGGCGCGGTCCCTGTAAGGGCCGGTCTGGCCGTAACCGGTAATCGACACATAGATCAGCCGCGGATTGATCGCCTTCAAGGCGTCATAGCCAAGGCCCAAGCGTTCCATCACACCAGGGCGGAACTGCTCCAGCACGATGTCGTAGTCCGCCAACAACTGCTTGATCACGTCCAGCGCCTCGGGCTGCTTGAGGTCCAGCGCCAGGCTGCGCTTGTTGCGATTGAGGTACGCGTGGCTGGCCGACACTCCGTGATCGTGGGGCGGCAACACCCGCAGCAAATCCATGCGGGTCGGCGATTCGACGCGCAGCACCTCGGCGCCCATGTCCGCCAACAGCAACGAGGCGAACGGCCCCGGCAACAATGTCGAGAAATCCAGAACCTTGAGTGATGCCAGTGGACCGAGCATGAGCGTTCTCCAGTGCAGTCCCCCAAGCCTAGGCAGCCCGGGACATTGCAGCAATCACCTTATGTGCCAGTGACGCTGACCGTTACGCTCAAATCGCAGGCAACAAAAAACCCGCCGAAGCGGGTTTTTCATTACAACAAGGCTTACTTGGCGTTCGTCGGGGTTGCCCCTTCGACGTGGCCCAAAACATCGTCTTTAGGCTCGTCGGCAATGCCGCGACCGCCCGAGGCCAGCTCGGATTGCAGCACGTCGGTGTCCAGTTCCTTGACCCACTTGGCCACAACAATGGTGGCAACCGCGTTACCGATCAGGTTGGTCAACGCGCGGGCTTCGGACATGAAACGGTCGATACCCAGGATCAGCGCCAAGCCGGCAACCGGCAGGTGGCCTACAGCGGACAAGGTAGCGGCCAGTACGATGAAGCCACTACCGGTCACGCCAGCAGCGCCTTTGGAGGACAGCAGCAACACCACCAGCAGAGTGATCTGGTGAGTGATGTCCATGTGGGTGTCGGTTGCCTGAGCAATGAACACTGCCGCCATGGTCAGGTAGATCGCCGTACCGTCGAGGTTGAACGAGTAGCCGGTCGGGATCACCAGACCTACCACGGATTTCTGCGCGCCCAGACGCTCCATTTTGATCAGCATGCGTGGCAGTACCGACTCCGAAGAGGAAGTACCCAGCACGATCAGCAGCTCTTCGCGGATATAACGAATCACTTTCAGCACGCTGAAGCCGTGAGCGCGAGCAATACCACCCAGCACGACCAGAATGAACAGCAGGCAGGTGATGTAGAAGCAGGCCATCAACTGACCGAGTTGCACCAGCGAGCCAACGCCATAAGCACCGATGGTGAACGCCATGGCACCGAAGGCACCGAGCGGCGCGAGCTTCATGATCATATTGATGATGTTGAACATCACGTGGGCGAAGCGATCGATGAAGTCCAGGATCGGCTTGCCGTAGGCACCCAGGCGATGCAGGGCGAAACCGAAGATCACCGAGAACATCAGTACTTGAAGGATATCGCCCGTGGCGAACGCACCAAAGATGGTGGTCGGGATGACGTTAAGCAGGAAGCCAACGACGCTTTGATCCGCACCGGCAGCCACGTAGGTAGCGATTTTGGAGGCATCCAGCGTAGTGACGTCAATGTGCATGCCATTACCCGGCTGCACGATGTTGACCACCACCAGACCGACCAGCAGTGCAATGGTCGAAACGATTTCGAAATACAGCAGCGCGTAACCGCCGGTCTTGCCAACCGACTTCATGTTCTGCATGCCCGCGATACCGCTGACGACGGTGCAGAAAATGATGGGAGCGATGATCATTTTGATCAGTTTGATGAACCCGTCACCCAACGGCTTGAGGGCTACACCGGTCTGCGGGTAGAAGTGACCGAGCAGGATGCCGATGGCGATGGCAACGATCACCTGGAAATACAGGGATTTGTACAGTGGCTGACGAGTCGTCATTGCAAAGTTCCTCAAGAGTGCCCGGTGACAACATCCATCTGTTGCCCAAGACACTTCAATTGCGAACCCTCCTGCACTGGAGGGATTTGTTTTGTCGAGCTGCGCAACGGCAGGCATCTGCTGGTTGTATCGCAAGGCCCGTGCCAGATTCGCCAAAAAGCCTGCGAGCCTTTTGACATCAAGGGTTACAGGTTTCTCTTGGTCACCAACCAGTTACAATTATGTGGCGGATTTCCGCCAAGCCGCCTGACCTCATCCTGTAATTTGGCGGATATCCGCCTTGTTCATCGTCGACGGGCACCGCTACCATCCATTGCTCAGTGGACGGACCTGCCCTCATGCGTGAACGCACCATCGCCAGCCATTTCGCCCGTGCCGCCCTCGGCGGCGCGCGCCGACGTGGCTACGACTATTCGAGCCTGCTGCAGCAACTGGGGATCAGCCCCGAGCTGCTTGAAGAGCCGCGGGCGCGAATCGCGCCTGAGCAGTTCACCCGGTTGATCCAGGGTTTGTGGCTGGCCCTGGACGACGAATACCTGGGCTTCGGGCAGGCCCCGAGCAAACCCGGCAGCTTTGCGATGATGTGCCACGCGGTGATCCACTGCCGCACGCTGGAGAAAGCACTCAATCGCGGCCTGTTGTTTTACAGCCTGTTTCCCGGGGCGCCACGTCTGACCCTGAGCCACGAAGGCGAGATGATTCGCCTGGGCCTCGACGATTCGCCGCTGTGGGACCCGGACCACTTCCTCAGTGAAAGCCTGCTGGTGATCTGGCATCGGTTCGGCAGCTGGCTGATCGGCCAACGCATTCGTCTGGAGCACGCCACCTTCAGCTACCCGAGGCCCGAGCACGGGGCCGAATACGACTTGCTGTTTTCCTGCCCGCTAACGTTCGATACTAATCAGAGTAGCCTGCTGTTCCATAGCCGCTACCTGAACATGCCACTGTTGCAGGACGAACGGACCCTCAAGCACTTTCTCGAACGCTCCCCCGCCGACCTGCTGTCACGCCCCGACGAAGGCAACAGCCTGAGCAGTCAGTTGCGGCGTTTGCTCAGTCGCGACAGCGCACGCTGGCCGGACCTGGAAGCGGTGGCCGCGCACCTGCACATCAGCCCGCAAACCTTGCGTCGGCATTTGCGTGAGGAAGGCACGAGTTTTCAGGAGTTAAAGGACCAGTTACGCCGGGACATCGCGATTTATCACCTGGGGCGGGCGGATCTGTCGTTGCAACAGATTGCCGAACAGCTCGGATTCTCAGAGCCTTCGGCGTTTCACCGGGCGTTCAAGAAGTGGACCGGGTTGACGCCAGGGGCCTATCGGGCTCAGGAGCTTTAAGAACTGATCGTTCCCACGCTCTGCGTGGGAACGATCAGTGTACCCGTTAGCCTTGCGGATCGAGGTTATCCAGCACCCGGTTGACGGCCAGCTCACCGAGCATGACCACCGATTGAATCCCCAGCATCATGTTGCGATGTGGCATATGTCCATCAACCCGGCGAACTCACTGAGCATTACGCTCGCCGATGCCAAGGATTCGCAGGCGTTGACCAGCAGGGTTTCGTTATCAAAAAGAGGTGGAGGCTGTACGCGGGTTAGCAGACCAGGACTGGCGCAAAGATATGTAACCTGGGTGAGTATCGGGAGATGTCTATTAAACATCGCCCGTTTATTGGTCTTACTGTGGGGTTTGTGGTGGATGGGTCGGCCTCTTCAAGCAAGCCAGCTCACATTTGGATCTGCGGCATTTGCAAAGACCGGGTACACAGTCGATCCCTCTGTGAGAGGGATCGATTTTGTGCTGATCAATCAATGCACGCTTTCTCTTGAATGAATACTTATCTACCTCGCCTCGAATTTGTCGACGTACATGTCATCTCTATTACGAATAATGATTGATTTTATTCTGCTCTTGCCCGGCGCATTAAAACTGACATAGGCGTATTGGTAGAGACTCGTATAAGGCAATGGCATCGTGCCAATGACATTGCCTCGTTCATCCATATAAACGACTGCATTCTCTTCGTGCAACTGGTGCGAAACGAACAAAAAGCTGACATGACTGGCTAAACCCGGAAGGGTGATTTCAACCGTTCCTAGCATGTTCAGCGTGACGCGTCCGAGTAGCGACGTGTAGTTTCTGTCGGTGGTATGAACATTCGTCAAATGAACAATTCCGCCCAGTGACTTTAGCGTTATTCCACTTGCAAACTTATGTACGGAGCCGGGATTAAAACCAATCAGGGGTGAACTTTCGAAGTCTTCAGAGCCGGCATACGATCGAAGGCTGACGATGTAGTTAACGTCCTTGAAGACAACGGTATGACCGCCGACTGCTACCTCGACCTTGAGTGTTATTTCGGCATTATCGAATAACGCATCGAGCCATGGACGCGATATTGCCTGGGTCAAACCGTTTGTCACGTCCTGTTCTTTTATACGGTAGTTCTGCAAAACCGGAAGCGGCGCATGATTTCTATCCACGACCGTCACATTAATACTCTGCCCGATCGCTATAAATACCCACGGGAGAAGTCGGAAGGTACCATCGAGATCAAAATCATCGAGATTTAGTCCACCCGCCTTCGCCTGCAGAATTTCCGCTACCGGCAAACGGACATCGCCGTCCTCAATCCGTGCAACAGTCACCAGCAACGACCCTGACCGGGCAATCTCCTTGCCGCCCCGAATCAACACCCAGCGAAACCTCAGTTGGCTCCCTTGCCGCTCCGCAAGAAATGCCTGGGTCAGGACGGTGTTCGTCCGCTTGTTCGTGTTGAAAGCCACCACTGGAAATGGCGTGGCACCGGCCGGCGGGTTGATTTCGATCAACTGAGCCTTGTCACCGGCACGGGCGTCCAGATACTCGATACGCACGGTGACGCCATTCGAATAAAGCCATAAGTCGATGGGACTGATGGCCGGTGCAACCAGTTTCGGCGGTAATAACTTGATGGTGCCTTCGCCAATGACCTGCGCCTCGGCCACTTTGGAAACACCGATAACCTTACCCCCGCGGATCTGCTCAAAACGAACACTCACAATACTGTCGGCAATAACCTTGTCATTGGGAATGTCCCAAGCGAATTGCCCCGGCACCTGCGTGATCGGCAGCGTTGCTTCATGGCTGGCAACCGGACTGCCATTCACCAGCGCGGTGAACATCAGATGGATCTCATCACCCACGTCCCAGATCGCATCGATCAAATGAACCAAGGCCCACAACGGCCCACCCTTCAACTTGTCCAGATCGACGATGGCCGGGTCGTCATTGTTCTCAGTCGGGATTTCTCGAAGGATCGGCATCTCCAGTTCTTTACGATCGAGGTGGACATCGATCAGGCAAGGCACCGACCAATGATCCCGAGCATCGAACTGCCCCAGATGCGTCGTGCCCGAGAAATTGTTCGTCTGGCTGATGACGTTGTACCTGATCGGAAACTGCGAGTTATTCGGGTCCTTCGCGAAATGCTGGGTGTACAGGGTAAGAACCAGCGGCTTTGTCAGGTCGGGGATGGGATCCAGCGGCGTCGGTTCGATCCGGTGGGTCAGCGGGACGCCACCACAATCGACGGTCACCAGGTCATAAAGGTGTTTATGAGGCCAATCCAGGGTCAGGATCACACCCTGCGCCGCCTGCGCGGCATCCACGCTGGTCGGGTTGACGCTGATGCCCAGCGCAGAGTTTCCCCCGCCCACGACCGGGACATCGCCGCCCGGCGCGTAGACGAAGTAGAGCACTTTCAACTCCTGCGACTTTTCGATGTTGCCAGAAAGACGCTCGACCGTGCAGTAGAAGGTGTTGACGCCCTCCACCAATAGGCCCATCGGCAGGCGCAACTCCACCGCTGCGCTGGAATCCATGACGATTTCGCTGGCAACCGGGTTGGAGTTGTCATTCACGTATAGATTTACGGTTTCATACTTAGCCTGCTCAAGCCAAGTCCCCAACAGCACCAGTACACCCTTCGAATCCCTGTAGTGATTAACGATGGACAGCCCGATATGCGCCACCGGATGAGAGATCAGGTCAGTCTTCAGCAGAATATGCGGACGTGTGACGGTGAAAACGTCAATCGAAACCGGGACAGGACTGTTCATGGCGCAGTGCTCGCTATGTGATGGAGGGTCTGCGCAATCAGAACGCGGTAGTAGCGGAACTCGCTACTGTCAGATCTGACAGTAGCGACGAGCGGTCGGCAGAATGAATACCGTCGTTGGCTTATCCAAGCAAAAAAAACGGCCTGCAAAATACTTAAAAAGGCCGTTTTTTTGTAACACCACTTTTTTTACTTCCACTTTATATAATCAATGAATGCACCACTGTCGGTCTCGTTTAAAGCATTCCAGACAAATGATCCAATAAAGCGTCCAGATGGCGATTTATAGACCATCCTCATCGGTCCCGAATTGGAAACAGGGAGAAGTCGCTCTTCAATAAAATCACCATTTTGGTCATAAAACTCTATTTTATTTCCCTGTGCTGAATTGTGCAGATGAGTAAGTTCTACAGACGTTATTTCCTGGCTATTCCAACTGAACCTTATTGCAGAGTTAAAGAAGGCTAAAAATGACCTACTGCCTAACGAGAAGCGGGGATCTATATCTTCGATGCTGCAGTAGCTATTCGTATAGAAAATTCGTTTAACAGTCACTGTCAGACCACTTTTTAACTCCACAGGCCTATCCAGCCAAAATAGCTGTTTGTCTACTTCCTCCCAGTCCTCGTCACCCCCAGCGAAGCCTTCGCCAATCACCTGCGCCTCGGCCACTTTGGAAACACCGATAACCTTGCCCCCGCGGATCTGCTCAAAACGAACACCCACAATACCGTCGGCAATAACCTTGTCATTGGGAATGTCCCAAGCGAATTGCCCCGGTACCTGCGTGATCGGCAACGTTGCTTCATGGGCAGCCACCAGACTGCCATTCACCACAGCGGTGAACATCAAGTGGATCTCATCCCCCGCCTGCCAGATTGTCTGGATCAAATGGATCAACGCCCACAACGGCCCTCCCTTCATCTTGTCCAGGTCTACGACGGCCGGGTCGTCATTGTTCTCAGTCAGTATCTCGCGAAGGATCGGCATCTCCAGCTCGTTTCGGTCGAGATGAACGTCAATCAGGCATGACTTCGACCAAAATTTCTGCGGATTGAACACTCCCGTCGATGACGTACCTGAAAAATCACCCACCTGACTGATCACGTTGTATTTGAACGCGAATTGCGGATCGTTCGGGGCATGGGCGAAATCGGCAGCATAAAGGGTGCGGACGATCGGCTTCGTTTCGGGATTCGGATCCTGCAGAGTCGGTGCGATCTGATGAGTGATGACTTTACCGCCACAGTCAATGGACAACGAGTCATACAGCTGCTTGCCTGGATAATCCAGTATCACGCGCACGCCCGCTGCCGCCTCGGCGGGGCCGACACTCTTCGGGTTGACATCAATACTCAACAACGAATTGCCAGGGTCGGGATCCGGATCATTGCCAGCGGGATCAGCGAGGTAGTGCAGCACAACCAACTTTGCCGAATCCTCGTTGCCCGACTGTCGCGTGACCGTGCACTTCAGTGTATTGATTCCGTTCGAGAGCATCCCCGCCGGCAAGCGAAACTCGAGCGGTGTCACTGCATCCTTGGTGACATCGGTGGACAGTGCCAGCGGAAGATGATTGAGGTAGAGCCGCCCGGTTTCATTGCTCGCCTGACCCTGATATGGCCCCAGCAACACCAACAAACCCAGTGGATCCGCGTAGTAATTGACTCTGGATAATCCAACCTGGGCGTCCAGGTGATTGATCGGGTAGGTCTGTCGCGGAATGTAGGGCAACGTCAGGGCCAGGACGGCGATGGAGCCGGAGTTGAAGGCAGGGTTGTTCATGGCACAGGGCTCGTTGGCAGTTGGGTGGTGAGCCATCAAAACCTTGTTACGACGAAGTCGGCTACTGTCAAATCTGATAGGTGATGGCAACTTTAAGACGAGCGGTTATACGCCGAAGGCGGATTTCACACAGATCGAGTAGGAGGTCGCGCTTGCGCGCAACGCGCCATGCCTGACGCACCGAAAACAAAAACGGCCCTCTCGGGCCGTTTCTCATTTCGCTCATGCACAGATGCTCAATAACTTGAGGTCCGGTGTCAGGCAGGTGGATCGAGGTTATCCAGCACCCGGTTGACGGCCAGCTCACCGAGCATGACCACCGATTGAATCCCCAACATCATGTTGCGATGCGGCATGTCCATCAACCCGGCGAACTCACTGAGCATCATGCTTGCTGACGCCAGGGTTTCGCAGGCGTTGACCAGCAGGGTTTCGTTATCGACCTTCGCACCGACATGGTAAATGGTGCTGGGTTTGCGCTGGGTGTCTTTGGGGGTGGGCGGTTTGAGGTAGTGGTCGAGGGCGCGGTCGGCGGCTTCGTGGAATTTTTTGGAATCGAGGGATTCGTAGGGGGAAACGTCGTCGGGTGCCGGTGGATTGGGTGTTGGTTTGAACATAGATGGAACTCCAATGCTATTTAGTGGAACCATCACCCTCTCGCTACCAAACGAGGGGTGGTGGCCATACGAAGGTTGGTAGACCGGGCATTGGAACCGGCGCTTCCGAAGAAGCCCTGCGCATGGCCACCATAAATGCAGAGCCCCAAAAGGCCGCATCAGGTGAAGCTATGCTCCAATAACCGGGCTACCAAACCCGATCGCTGTTTTTCAGCGACAGGGAAACGATATAGCCCGGCCTCAAGGCGCACTAGCCGGCGGATTCTGGCGTAGTCGTAGGCAGCGGCGCAAGGATGTGTAGCCTGAGTGAGTATCTGGAGATGTCGTTTAAACAGTGCTTGTTTAGCGGTCTGACACCAAGCCTTTGATCGTTCCCACGCTCTGCGTGGGGATGCCTCAACGGACGCTCCGCGTTCGGCTTTAGAGGGTGGGACGCGGAGCGTCCCGGGCTGCATTCCCACGCAGAGCGTGGGAACGATCGTCACCCTCAAACCCAGGATCAAACCACCGGAAAATGAATCCGGAACGCCGCCCCGCCCATCGGCGAATCCCCCAGCGTCAGCTTGGCGCTGTAGCTTTCGATGATGTCCTTGACCACCGCCAGGCCAATCCCCTGCCCCGGATGCTGGCGATCCAGGCGCTCGCCGCGTTCGAGAATCCGCGCCCGCTGATCCGGTGGCACACCCGGCCCGTCATCTTCCACGCACAACTCAATCCCGTTGAGAGTTTCACGCACGCTGATGCGCACTTCGCCGAGGCACAGGCGATAGGCGTTTTCCAGCAGGTTGCCCATCATTTCCAGCAAGGCGCCCTGCTCGATTGGCACGTAACACTGATCCGGCAGATCGAAAGCGACCCGCACGCGCTTGTCGCGGTAGACCTTGTCCAGGGTGTCGCAGAGGCTTTGCAGCACCGGCCGCAGGCGCACCTGATGGCGTACCAGACCACTTTTGCGCAGGCTGGCCCGTTGCAGTTGATAGCTGATCTGCTGGCTCATGCGTTCGATCTGGGTTTGCAGCACCCGGGCCTGATCGCGTTCTTGCGGCTTTTGCGCCATGTCTTCGCTGACCCCTTGCAATACCGCCAGCGGAGTTTTCAGGCTGTGGGCCAGGTCGTCGAGGGAGTCGCGGTAACGGCTGCGCTGCTCGCGTTCGCTGTGCAGCAAACGGTTGAGCGAGCCGGTCAGGCGTAGCAGTTCGCGCGGGTGTTGTTCGCTGAGGCTTTCGCGGGTGCCGCTTTCGATCTGGTCCAGCTCCTGGCTCAGGCGGCTCAACGCCTGCAAGCCCCAGGTCAGGCCAACCCAGAGCAAAACGAGCAACACCAGCAATGCGGCACCGAAGCCCAGGTAGAGGTTTTCCCGCAGGCCTTCGAGGGTGGCTTCGTATTCGCGCACCGGTTGCAGCGCGACGATGCTGAACGCCGCGCTTTTGCCGCCGAGCAGCTTGACCTCGACGTCATAGACGAAAAACTCTTCACCATTGGCCTCGCGAATCCTCGCGAACTCGTTGCCGCGTCCGTCGTAACGCGGCTTGTAGTTGATGTTCTCTTCCTGGGTGGCCTTCGAGCGCCATACCAGGTGACCTTCGCGGTCATAGATATAGCCGAGCAATCGGCTGTCGGCGAGGTTGAAACGCTCATCGGGCAACTGCGCCGGCATTTGCAAGCGGTTGTTATCCACCCGGGCAGCGGAGATCAGCGTGGTGACGTCCGACGCCAGGCGCTGCTCGATGGAGTCCTGCAACGCCAGGCTGAACGCGCCCTGCATCGCCGGCAGTAACGCCAGCATGAACAACACCGCCAGGGTGGTGGCGGCGAGCATCAAGCGGACACGAAGGGAACGAATCAAGTGCAGCGCTCATTGAACAGGTAGCCGAGGCCACGCACGGTATCGATCGGCTTGAACCCGGCCGGGCCTTCGAGTTTGCGACGCAAGCGGCCGACCAGCACTTCGATCACATTTGGATCGCGCTCGTCGTCATCCGGGTAGAGCTGCTCCATCAAGCGGTCCTTGGCCACCACTTGCTGGTGATGGCGCATCAGGTATTCGAGGATCCGATATTCGTAGGCGGTCAGCGCCAGTGGCTGGTCATCGAGGGACGCCTGTTTGCGATTGAGGTCCAGCAGCAAGGGACCGGCGACGATGGTCGACTGGGTGAAACCGCTGGAGCGACGCAGCAAGGCATTGAGCCGGGCGTCCAGCTCTTCGAACTGGAACGGCTTGACCACGTAGTCGTCGGCACCGGCGGCGAGGCCTTCGACCTTGTCTTGCCAGTTGCCGCGCGCGGTGAGGATCAGGATCGGAAACGTCTTGCCCTGGGAGCGCAGCTGACGAATCAGGTCGAGCCCGCCCATCCCCGGCAGACCGAGGTCGATCACCGCCAGGTCATGGTTGAACTGCTCGGCCTGATGCAACGCATCGATGGCGTTGGCCACGGCCTCGACCACGTGGCCACTGTCCGTCAGACGGGTTTGCAGATGATGGCGCAACAGCGCTTCATCTTCGACGACCAGCAATTTCATAAGGCTCTCCGGGGCAAATCAATATCTCTAAAGGCACGACACTGCACCTCAATGGCTAACAGGGCGAACACCAGTCATCAGTCAGGTAGCGGAACCTGTGGGAGCGGGCTTGCTCGCGAATGCGGTGTGTCAGGCAACATCAATATTGACTGTAACGCCGTCTTCGCGAGCAAGCCCGCTCCCACAGGGATTTCGCTCAACTGACTGGCATTGGCACATACCCTCACAAAACGCTTTTTTAGAAAACGTAGTTGGCAGACAGGTACGTCTGGGCGCTGCTGGTCAAGTCCAACGAACCCTGTTTGCTGCCGCCGCGCTCGCTCATCTCGGTACTGGCGTTGCTGCGCAGGTAACGGTAACCCAGCTCGACCGAGGTGTTTTGTGAAACTTGCTGCAGTACACCCACCTGGCCGCCAATGGCGTAACCGATATCACTGTCGCGGCTGAAGCCTGGCGATTCCTGGGTCATTTTGGTCAAACCCGCAGTGGCGCCGCCGAACAGTTTGGTGCTGCCACCCACCGGGTAGAACAAATCGTAGCTGCCCAACAGGTTTTCCTGACGCAGTTTAATGCCATTATGCGAGCCCGACACGTTGTCGTAAGTGGCGTAGTAGCGACCCTGGCTGTCTTGCTGGCCCAGACGCACGCCCCAGGTGTTGTCCTTGCCAATCACACCGTCGGCGTTCGGGTGGTTGAGGTTGTCGTTCAGGGCACTGGATTTTTTAACTTTGTCGCTGGTCTGGCCAAAGGTCAGGCCGGCGAAATTGGTGGTGTCGGCATGGGCGGCAACACTGGCGCCCATCACGGTGAAAGCCAGCAGCAGTTTTTTCAAAGTAGTCATTGGGGAGTTTCCTCATGCGCTATGTGTTTTTTGGGTACGGGGCAAGGTTACTGACCGCTCCCTGTACTGCCCCTGAACGCACGCTGAACCTGAGCTGAATCAAATCGACTACGCTGTTTTGACGTTTTTTTAATATGGAGATTAACCATGCGTGTATTTCTCGCCCTTGTATTGCTGGCCTTGAGCGGGCTCAGCCAGGCCGCCATCAAGACCCAGGAAATTCCCTATCAGAGTGCCGACGGCACCAAGCTGATCGGCTATTACGCCTACGACGACGCCATCAAAGGCCCACGCCCGGGTGTGGTGGTGGTGCATGAATGGTGGGGGCTCAACGACTACGCCAAGCGCCGCGCCCGCGATCTGGCCGGTCTGGGCTACAGCGCATTGGCCATCGACATGTATGGCGACGGCAAAAACACCGAACACCCCAAGGACGCCATGGCGTTCATGCAAGCAGCGTCGAAGAACAGTGCGGCGGCCAGCGCGCGGTTTCAGGCCGGGCTCGATTTGCTGAAGAAACAGCCGCAGACCGATCCGGCCAAACTGGCGGCCATCGGATATTGCTTCGGCGGCAAGGTGGTGCTGGATGCGGCACGTCAGGGCTTGCCACTGGCAGGCGTGGTGAGTTTCCACGGTGCGCTGGCGACCGATACCCCGGCGGTGCCTGGCAGCGTAAAGGCGAAGATTCTGGTGGAGCATGGCGCGCTGGACAGCATGGTGACGGCGGAAAACGTGACGGCGTTCAAGGCGGAAATGGACAAGGCCGGTGCCGACTATAAATTCGTCAGCCTCGAAGGCGCCAAGCATGGGTTCAGCAACCCTGATGCGGACCGTCTGAGCCATGGCGACCATGGCGGGCCGGACATTGGTTACAACAAGGCTGCCGACGAGAAGTCGTGGGCGGATATGCAGGCGTTTTTCAAGAAGATCTTTGGCTGACACAGTGATCGTTCCCACGGTCCCCGTGGGAACGATCAAGCCCTCAGCCACTACCCAGCCTCAAGGTAACCCGGCAAAATGCCCGTCATGAATCCCGTCCCCGCCCTGCCCGCCTGCTGTACCCCGCTCGACGCCCATTGGCCGCTGCCGTTTGCGCTGCCCGATACGGTCCTGCTGGGCACCCACTTCGATACCAGGCAACTGGCCAGCGATGATTTCCAGCGCAGCGCCATCGAGCCGCCCGCAAGCATCCAGCGTTCGGTGGCCAAGCGTCAGGCCGAGTTTCTTGCCGGGCGGATTTGCGCTCGGGCCGCGTTGCAACAGCTGGAAGGGCTGAGCTTCATTCCAGCCATTGGTGAAGACCGCGCACCGGTGTGGCCAGCGCATATCACCGGTTCGATCACCCACAGCACTGGCCGGGCCGCGGCGATTGTCGCGAACAAGGCCCATTGGCGCGGTCTGGGAATGGACCTGGAAAACCTGCTCGAAACGGAACGGGCCGAACGCCTGGCCGGGGAAATTCTCACCGGGCCTGAGTTGCAGCGCATGGCCGCCGGGGCTCGCGATCAATTGGCAATGCTGGTGACGCTGACGTTTTCGGTGAAGGAAAGCCTGTTCAAGGCGCTCTACCCGATCGTCCAGCAGCGCTTCTATTTTGAACACGCCGAAGTGCTGGAGTGGAGCGAGGGCGGTGAAGTGCGGTTGCGATTGCTGACCGACCTGTCCAGCGAATGGCGCAGCGGCACTGAGCTGGATGCGCAGTTTGCAGTGATGGATGGGCAGTTGTTGAGCCTGGTCAGTATCAAGGCCTGAGGGTTTGCAGTGGCTGTCAGGGCCTCTTCGCGAGCAAGCCCGCTCCCACATTGGTATTGCGTCGTACACAAATCCAATGTGGGAGCGGGCTTGCTCGCGAAAGCGGTGGATCATTCACCGCAGATCTCAACGCCGCTCCTGATTCCTCGGCCAGCTCAAACTGAAACACGCCCCGCCCAGGCTTTTGCTCTTGCTGATCAGCGCTCGGCCGTCATGCCAATGGATGATCCGCCGCACGATCGACAATCCCAGCCCATGCCCGCCCGAAGCGCGGGTGCGGCTGTCGTCGAGGCGCAGGAACGGGGTGAAGATTTTCTCCCACGCCGTTTCCGGCACGCCCGGCCCGTCATCCTCGACATCCACCCGACAGCGCTGCTGCCCCACCTGATAACTGACGGTCACCCGTGAATGGGCGTGGCGCATGGCGTTGCTCACCAGGTTCTGCAACGCCCGGTGCAAGTAACGCGGCTCGGCCTCGACCCAGGCACCATCGCAATCGGCGGCGGACAGGCACAAGCCGCGCTGCACCGTGACCTCGGCGCGCAGAGGTGCCAGTTCCTCGATCACCTGATTGACCAACGCATCCAGATCGATGCGCTGGAAATTCAGCGCCGGCGAGCCCTGCTCCAGCCGCGCATACGTGAGCATCTCATCGACCAGCCGATCGAGGTCCTCGATGTCGTGGTCCATCCCTTCACGGTATTTCTCCAGCGCCTCAGGCGTGGTGGCCGAGCCGATCATCTCCAGGCCAAAACGCAGGCGCGCCACCGGTGTGCGCAATTCATGGGACACGGCGCGTACCAGTTCTCGCTGAATCGCCAACAATTGCTGCAGATGCTCGGCCATGCCATTGAACGCCAAGGCCAGGCGTCCCACCGAGTCGGCGCCGCGGGCCGGCACACGGGTTTCCAGGCTGCCCTTGGCGATGCGGGTGGCGGCGGCTTCCAGCCCGCGCAAACGGCGCTCGAGTTGGCGCACCAACAGATAGACAATCAAACCGATCAGGCTCAAGCCAAGGGCCGCGATCAGCACCAGCCACTCCGGCGGGTAAGGATTCATCTGATACAGCGGGCCGATTTCCAGCACCCACGGCGTACCGACCATGCCGGCAAACACCCGGATCGAATCGCCGCCCTTGCCCAGCGCCATCACCGTGTCGCCTTCGGATACGCGGCGGCTCTGATCTTCGTCCATGTCGGCCTCATCGACCGTGACCAACCGCAGATCGAAGCCGAAGCCCTTCTCTTCCTTTAACTGCGCCAGGCGCTTGGGCTGCTCGGCCACCGGGTAGCGCACCAGTTCATCGGCCAACAGGTAAATGGTCGCCCGGGCCAGTTGCTCGCTGATTTGCTGGACTTCACCGGTAAGCACCAGTTGCTCCTTGTCGCTGACCAGGCGATAAACCTTCGCCGCATGCGGGCCGGTCTGCTCCACCAGGGCCTGGCCGTGAAGCACGCGGGTGCGCTGGGTCAGGTCGAGGTCGGTCTGGGGGAACGTCTTCAGCGCCAGCGGAATCCCGAGCAAGCGCTCCCACACCAGCAAGGCCCGGTGGCGCTCGGTCTCGTTCATCGGTTGCAGGTTATCGGCCATCAGCGAGAACGTGCCGTGGGCCAGGCGCTCGCGGTACTGCTCGCTGCGCACCTGGTTAAGCAGGTGCAACGCCAGCACGCCGAGCACGGCCACCAGAATCAGCGCCGCGCACATGCCGCCATAAATACGCAGGAAGATCGAGTTCACAGGGTGCAGGCTTCCGGCACGAACAAATAGCCTTTGCTGCGGATGGTCTTGATCAGCCGCGGATGCTCCGGGTCATCGCCGATCTTGGGGCGGATGCGCGAGATGCGCACGTCGATGGAGCGGTCCTGGCCGTCGTAACCGATACCGCGCAGCGCGGTGAATATTTCTTCGCGGGACAGGATTCGCCCGGCGTTGGCCACCAGCAGCCAGAGCAGATCGAACTCGGCGCTGGTCAACTCGATGCCTTTGTCATGCAGCCAGGCTTCGCGCAACGCGTTGTCCACCACCAATGGGCCGAACTGCAGCCGCCGTTGTTTTTCCGGGGGCACTTCAGGGGTTTCACTGCGCCGCAGCAGAGCCTGGATGCGCGCCAGCAATAAACGCGGACGCACCGGTTTACAGACGTAGTCGTCGGCGCCCAAGTCCAGGCCAAGAATCTGATCGGTATCGTCGCTGCGCGCGGTGAGCATCAGGATCGGCCCGTCATATTTGTCACGGACCTTGCGGCAGATGCTCAGGCCGTCTTCGCCGGGGAGCATCAGGTCGAGGATCACCAGGTCCGGTTTCTCCTTGATGATGCGTGCCGCGGCCAGGGCGCCATTGCCCTCGATCGATACGCGCAGGCCATTGGTTTCCAGGTAATCGCGGGTCAGTTCGGCCAGACGCTGGTCGTCTTCGACAATCAATACCTGCCAGGCTTCTTGCTCCACGATGACCTCTGCTTGCCAACACCATCAATAAGGAAGGATCCGCCCGTCTTTTTGTAATGATTGGGGAGGATAAGAATGCATCTGCATAGGCCGATTGTATAAACGCCACACGTCTGGAACACAAGCCGGTAAATGCGTTCGGACACAACGGTTTTTTGTGATAGGGTTCGCGCCCTTAAAAATCCGGATGACTGTTTTCAGTCGCTGAAAATCAGTGAAAAATGGTCGGCTCCAGCTAGGTCGCGGCCTACACGCCTATTCCCTCTTTCACACACAATTTACGCACAGGTTTATCCACAGGTAGTACGTTGCAACACCCTCCAAAACGCATTATCTTGTACCTCGGCGCAAAAAAAACCCTACATGTAGGGTTTTACGCCAAAAACCAAACACAAACCGGATACCGATTTCAAGCGCTTTTATTGCCTCTTTCCGGTTGAACCAAACGTATTTTCGAAAGACCAAACCGCGTGTGCGGATGGCTACTGTTTTTAAGCCCGAAACGGCGATAACGGTACGGGTGTTGCAGTCATTTACTGCCACTCAAAACGGAATTCGGTTTCAGGCCCAAGGCGTGACACCAAAGACTTCGGCATGGAAGCGGCGCCCAATAGCCCCCTTCCTGATCTGTCCCGAAGTTGGTATGCCCGGCCCTCGCCGGTTGTAGTGCTTCAGGACAGAACGGTGGGCACCGTGATGGTGCCCAAACAAACATAGAGAATGTGGAGACAACCCCCCATGCAAACCGACACAACTCGCGAGAACCCGCAAGGCACCTTGCCGCAGGCCGCCGATTCGAATTCGGATCTGTCCGCCACCGCGCCTGGCCAACTGCGCGTGATCAAGCGTAACGGCACTGTCGTCCCTTACACCGATGACAAGATCACCGTCGCCATCACCAAAGCGTTTCTCGCAGTTGAGGGCGGCACCGCTGCCGCTTCGTCGCGAATCCACGACACCGTTGCCCGCCTGACCGAACAAGTCACCGCGACCTTCAAGCGTCGCATGCCTTCGGGCGGCACTATCCACATCGAAGAAATCCAGGACCAGGTCGAACTGGCCCTGATGCGTGCCGGCGAGCAAAAAGTAGCCCGCGACTACGTGATCTACCGTGACTCGCGCGCCAAGGAACGTGCCGTACGCGCTCCAGCCGAAGAAGCCGTCAACGCTCACCCATCGATCCGCATCACCCGCGCCGATGGCAGCCTCGCGCCTCTGGACATGGGTCGCCTGAACACCATCGTCACCGAAGCGTGCGAAGGCCTGGAAGAAGTCGATGGCGACCTGATCCAGCGCGAAACCCTGAAAAACCTGTACGACGGCGTGGCCCTGACCGACGTCAACACCGCCCTGGTGATGACCGCCCGTACGCTGGTCGAGCGTGAGCCGAACTACTCGTTCGTGACCGCCCGCCTGCTGATGGACACCCTGCGTGCCGAAGGCCTGGGCTTCCTGGGCGTCGCCGACAGCGCGACCCACCACGAAATGGTCGACCTGTACGCCAAGGCACTGCCGGCATACATCGCCAAAGGTATCGAATACGAATTGCTGAACCCGGTTCTGGCGTCCTTCGACCTGGAAAAACTCGGCAAGGCGATCAACCACGAGCGCGATCAGCAGTTCACCTACCTGGGCCTGCAGACCCTGTACGATCGTTACTTCATCCACAAGGACGGTATCCGCTTCGAACTGCCACAGATTTTCTTCATGCGCGTGGCCATGGGCCTGGCGATCGAAGAGAAGCAGAAAGAAGACCGTGCGATCGAGTTCTACAACCTGTTGTCGTCCTTCGACTACATGTCCTCGACCCCGACCCTGTTCAACGCCGGTACCCTGCGTCCACAGCTGTCGAGCTGCTACCTGACCACCGTGCCGGATGACCTGTCGGGCATCTACCACGCGATCCACGACAACGCCATGTTGTCGAAATTCGCAGGCGGCCTGGGCAACGACTGGACCCCGGTTCGTGCACTGGGCTCGTACATCAAGGGCACCAACGGCAAATCCCAGGGCGTCGTGCCGTTCCTGAAAGTGGTGAACGACACCGCCGTCGCCGTCAACCAGGGTGGCAAGCGCAAAGGCGCTGTGTGTGCCTACCTGGAAACCTGGCACATGGACATCGAAGAGTTCATCGAACTGCGCAAGAACACCGGTGATGACCGTCGTCGTACCCACGACATGAACACCGCCAACTGGATCCCTGACCTGTTCATGAAGCGCGTCTTCGATGACGGCAAGTGGACCCTGTTCTCGCCGTCCGAAGTACCGGACCTGCACGACCTGACCGGCAAGGCCTTCGAAGAGCGTTACGAGTACTACGAAGCCCTGACCGAGTACCCGGGCAAGGTCAAGCTGTTCAAGACCATCCAGGCCAAAGACCTGTGGCGCAAAATGCTGTCCATGCTGTTTGAAACCGGCCACCCATGGCTGACCTTCAAAGACCCGTGCAACCTGCGCAGCCCGCAGCAGCACGTGGGCGTGGTCCACAGCTCGAACCTGTGCACCGAGATTACCTTGAACACCAACAAGGACGAGATCGCCGTTTGCAACCTGGGCTCGATCAACCTGCCGAACCACATCGTCGACGGCAAGCTGGACACCGCCAAGCTGCAACGCACCGTGAACACCGCCGTGCGCATGCTCGATAACGTGATCGACATCAACTACTACTCGGTGCCGCAAGCGAAGAACTCCAACTTCAAGCACCGTCCGGTCGGCCTGGGCATCATGGGCTTCCAGGACGCTCTGTACCTGCAGCACATTCCTTACGGTTCCGACGCGGCCGTCGAGTTCGCCGACAAGTCGATGGAAGCGGTCAGCTACTACGCCATCCAGGCGTCCTGCGACCTGGCCGACGAGCGCGGCGCGTACGAGACGTTCCAGGGTTCGCTGTGGTCCAAAGGCATCCTGCCGCTGGATTCGCAACAGATCCTGATCGAGCAGCGTGGCCAGAAGTACATCGACGTTGACCTGAACGAATCCCTGGACTGGGCACCGGTTCGCGCCCGTGTACAGAAAGGCATTCGTAACTCCAACATCATGGCCATCGCACCGACCGCAACCATCGCCAACATCACCGGCGTGTCGCAGTCGATCGAACCAACCTACCAGAACCTCTATGTGAAATCGAACCTGTCGGGCGAATTCACCGTGATCAACCCGTACCTGGTTCGCGACCTGAAGGCTCGCGGTCTGTGGGACTCGGTCATGATCAACGACCTGAAGTACTACGACGGTTCGGTGCAGCAGATCGAGCGCATCCCGCAAGAACTCAAAGAGCTCTACGCGACTGCCTTCGAAGTGGACACCAAGTGGATCGTCGACGCCGCCAGCCGTCGTCAGAAGTGGATCGACCAGGCTCAGTCGCTGAACCTGTACATCGCCGGCGCTTCGGGCAAGAAGCTGGACGTGACCTACCGCATGGCCTGGTACCGTGGTCTGAAAACCACTTACTACCTCCGTGCCCTGGCCGCGACCAGCACCGAGAAGTCGACCATCAACACCGGCAAGCTGAACGCTGTTTCCAGCGGCGGCAACCACGGTGACGACTCGGTCCTGGCAGCCCCAGCCGGTCCAGCTCCAGTGCCGAAGGCTTGCGCCATCGACGAGCCGGATTGCGAAGCTTGCCAATAAGCTGAGCCGGTAGGCGCTGAAAGGCGCTTACCTGAAACCCCCGATGAGCCTTTGGCTGGTCGGGGGTTTTCTTTTGCCTGCTTTTAAGGTCAGAAGATCGCAGCCTTCGGCAGCTCCTATACCGATATTGCATACATCTGTAGGAGCTGCCGAAGGCTGCGATCTTTTGATCTACCCTGCCTGGAGAAATCCACGGCAAAAAAAACGGCAAAACCTGAAGCGCAGGTTTTGCCGTTTGTGTTTTACAACCGCAGCCTCCATCGACATCCGGTGGAGGCTGTCACCGGGTTAAACCGGTATGGTGAAAGAGTCTCCGTTGTTGGTAATGAACGTCTCGATGGTGTTGGCCCCGGCATACCAGTCCTTCAGGAACACCCCGGAGTCCAGATTGCCGCTGGACAGGTCGGCGGCATTGAAGATGTAGGCACCCAGGTCGTTCTTGACCACCCGGACATCGCTGAGGCTCTGGATGTTTTTCAGGGTGACGGTGTCCACACCGGTGGTACCGTCATCGAAAATTGCGACCATGGTTTTGGAGGAAACGAAGTACGCATCGCTACCCTCACCGCCATACCCGTCACCCGAAGCGCTCAGATACAACTTATCGGCACCGGCACCGCCACGCAGTTCATAACCACGGCTCAACCCCATCAACGTGTCGTTCCCGTCGCCCCCATCAGCAATGCCCGACAGGACGGTGATGTTGTCATTCCCCGCTTCGCCGTAGAAGACCGAACCGACGTCATGGTTGTGACCGATGATGTAATCATCGCCATTACCGCCATAAATGGTGTCGGCCTGGTCGGCACTCGAGGACGTTACCGCCAGCGCCCCCGTTACAGTGAAGCTGTCGCCGTACAGAATGTCATTGCCATCACCGCCATAAAGGGTGTCGTTACCGGCACCACCTTCCAGCATGTTGGCGTAGGCATTGCCGGTCAGCGTGTCATTGAAGGTAGAACCGACCAGGTTATCGATGTTGCTGAGCACATCGCCCTGAGCGTCGCCCCCAGTTCCGGTCCCGGTCAGCAGGTTGACCTGGACCGCATCGGAGCTGTTCACATACCAGGCAGCATCACCGCGACCCACGCCGGTCAAGACGTCCGCACCGCCGCCGCCCACAAAACTTTCGACCGCGCCGGCGCTGCCGGTAAAGGTGTCGTCGTAATTGGAGCCCAGGAACGCTTCGATGGAGGTGTAAACATCGCCTGCTGCAATTCCGGTCAGCACTGGCACACTCAAATCGAGGGTGACGCCGGAACCTTCGTTTGCAAAACTCAAGAAGTCGGTGCCTGCACCACCATCGATTCGGTCCGCACCATCCCCGCCGATGAAGATGTCAGAGAAGTTCGAGCCGCTGATCTGCTCAATGCTATTGTAGGTATCACCCGCAGCAATGCCGGTATGAATACCGGTTTTGAGATTGATTGTCAGACCTGAAGCACTGTCGCTGTAGCTCACCGTGTCCGTACCGGCACCACCGATGAACTGGTCGGCACCGTCACCACCACGCAGGGTGTCATTACCCGCACCGCCAGTGATGATGTTGTCGCTGGCGTTGCCGGTCCCAGTGAAGTTGCCGGTGCCGACAAAGGTCAGACGCTCGACGTTATCGGCCAGCACTTGCGTGTTGAGCTGGGTACGGACTTCGTCGTCACCGCCGCCGGCCTGTTCCACCACCGTGCCGCCAACGTAGAGGTTGATGTTGTACACATCATTCCCCGCCCCGCCTTCCAGTACGTGGGTTGCGCCGCCGGAGGTCAGGTTGTCGTTGAAGGCCGAACCGACCACTCGCTCGATGAAGGAATAACTATCCCCTTCTGCGTCACCGCCGGTACCCTTGCCTGTCTGCAGGTTGACGTTAACGCCAGTGCTGGAAGTCGAATAATCGATCGTGTCGGTGCCATTGCCGCCATCAAATGTATTGGCCACCGCACCACTGATAAAGGTGTCGTTGCCAAAGCCGCCCTGCAGGACTTCAATTCCCACGTAAGTATCGTCAGCTGCGGCACCGAGATTGATCCCGGTTTTGGTGTTGATGGTCACCGGCTGGTTGTTGCTGTCGCTGTAGCTCACCGTGTCCGTACCGGCACCACCGATGAACTGGTCGGCACCGCCACCACCGCGCAGGATGTCGTTACCCGCACCGCCAGTGATGATGTTATCGCCAGCATTGCCGGTACCAGTGAAGTTGCCGGTGCCGACAAAGGTCAGGCGCTCGACGTTATCGGCCAGCACTTGCGTGTTGAGCTGGGTACGGACTTCGTCGTCACCGCCGCCGGCCTGTTCCACCACCGTGCCGCCAACGTAGAGGTTGATGTTGTACACATCATTCCCCGCCCCGCCTTCCAGTACGTGGGTTGCGCCGCCGGAGGTCAGGTTGTCGTTGAAGGCCGAACCGACCACTCGCTCGATGAAGGAGTAACTATCCCCTTCTGCGTCACCGCCGGTACCCTTGCCTGTCTGCAGGTTGACGTTAACGCCAGTGCTGGAAGTCGAATAATCGATCGTGTCGGTGCCATTGCCGCCATCAAATGTATTGGCCACCGCACCACTGATAAAGGTGTCGTTGCCAAAGCCGCCCTGCAGGACTTCAATTCCCACGTAAGTATCGTCAGCTGCGGCACCGAGATTGATCCCGGTTTTGGTGTTGATGGTCACCGGCTGGTTGTTGCTGTCGCTGTAGCTCACCGTGTCCGTACCGGCACCACCGACGAACTGGTCGGCACCGCCACCACCGCGCAGGATGTCGTTACCCGCACCGCCAGTGATGATGTTATCGCCAGCATTGCCGGTACCAGTGAAGTTGCCGGTGCCGACAAAGGTCAGGCGCTCGACGTTATCGGCCAGCACTTGCGTGTTGAGCTGGGTACGGACTTCGTCGTCACCGCCGCCGGCCTGTTCCACCACCGTGCCGCCAACGTAGAGGTTGATGTTGTACACATCATTCCCCGCACCGCCCTCCAGTACGTGGGTTGCGCCGCCGGAGGTCAGGTTGTCGTTGAAGGCCGAACCGACCACTCGCTCGATGAAGGAATAACTATCCCCTTCTGCGTCACCGCCGGTACCCTTGCCTGTCTGCAGGTTGACGTTAACGCCAGTGCTGGAAGTCGAATAATCGATCGTGTCGGTGCCATTGCCGCCATCAAATGTATTGGCCACCGCACCACTGATAAAGGTGTCGTTGCCAAAGCCGCCCTGCAGGACTTCAATTCCCACGTAAGTATCGTCAGCTGCGGCACCGAGATTGATCCCGGTTTTGGTGTTGATGGTCACCGGCTGGTTGTTGCTGTCGCTGTAGCTCACCGTGTCCGTACCGGCACCACCGACGAACTGGTCGGCACCGCCACCACCGCGCAGGATGTCGTTACCCGCACCGCCAGTGATGATGTTATCGCCAGCATTGCCGGTACCAGTGAAGTTGCCGGTGCCGACAAAGGTCAGGCGCTCGACGTTATCGGCCAGCACTTGCGTGTTGAGCTGGGTACGGACTTCGTCGTCACCGCCGCCGGCCTGTTCCACCACCGTGCCGCCAACGTAGAGGTTGATGTTGTACACATCATTCCCCGCACCGCCCTCCAGTACGTGGGTTGCGCCGCCGGATGTCAGATTATCGTTGAAGGCCGAACCGACCACACGTTCAACGAAGGAGTAACTATCGCCTTCTGCGTCACCACCTGTGCCCTTGCCTGTCTGTAGGTTTACATTGACCCCAGATGTCGCGTTTGCGTACGAAACGGTATCAACACCATTGCCACCATTCAAAACATCCGCCCCCGCGCCCCCATCCAGCAGGTCATTACCATCCCCACCGCTCAGCGAGTCATTCCCTGCGAACCCATAGAGCTCATCCGCCCCCGAAGTACCTACCAGGGTATCCGTACCCGCTGTTCCATTGATCACTGCCATTTTTTCTTCCTTGCCGTTTTGATAAATCGGTAGCCAACACAACACTTCAGCTGAGCATCACCCTTCCCGGAATGCCCGCTGAGCATGATCACTGATTGGTTTGAGCAAATAAGAAATGACGCTTCTGGAGCCTGTCTTGATCATCGACTCCACCGGCATGCCCGGCACCAGGGCCAGCCCTTGAAGCTTTGTCAGTTCGCTCTGAGGAATTCTGATGCCCGCGCGGTAGAAGCCAACACCCGTGCGTTCGTCCTGTATTAGATCCGCCGAGAGGCGAACCACGGTGCCGCTCAACTCGGGAGTGGTGCTGCGATTGAAAGCACTCAGGCGCAACGTGGCGTCCTGACCGAGAGACACCTGATCAATGTCCTGCGCACTGATCTTCGCCTCCACCAACAACTCATCATCAGCCGGCACGATCTGCATCAAGCCTTCAGCCGGGGAAATCACCCCGCCCACGGTGTGCACGGCCAATTGCTGTACCCGCCCGGCAATGGGCGAGGTGATGTCGATTCGCTTGAGCTGATCATTGGCGCTGATTTCACGCTCGATCAACTCGCCCTGGCGTGCGAGCAAGTCGCGCAATTCCTCTGAGACTTCGCTGCGAAAGGTCTGATCGACTTGAAGCCGCTGCAGCTCGGTTTCGGCGATCTTGCCCCGCGCTTCTGCAATGGAGGCCATCAGCTGCCCGCGTTCACCGCGCAGCCGGGCGATGCCACGGGCCAGGGCATTAACCCGATCCAGAGTCATCAGGCCTTTGTCGAAGAGCTTTTTGACCGCTTGATATTCCTTGTCGATCAGCTCGATTTCTTCGGACTTGGTTTTCTGCTGGATGTCGTGGCCTACGATGGTTTCGTTGAGTTGCTGGACCCGTTCGCGCAATTGCTTCTTCTGGCCTTCGCGGGACGCACGCCGGTCCAGGAACAATTGCTGTTCGCTGGCCATGACCACGCGCGCCTGATCGGTACTCATGCGTGCGAGCAGTTCTTTCGGCACTGCCACTTCACTGACATTGTCGCGTTCGGCTTCCAGGCGCGCCTGGCGTGTCCACGCTTGATTCAACGACTTGCTCACGATGGCCTGACTGGCCGCTTGCAAGGTGGCATCGAGGCGCAGCAAGACATCTCCCGCCGCTACCTGCTGGCCTTCCTTGACCAGTAACTCGGCGACTACACCGCCGGTGGGGTGCTGGATCTTTTTGACGCTGCCTTCCACTGCGAGGGTGCCGGTGGCAATCACCGCACCGGACAGGTTGGTGCAGATCGCCCAGGTCAGACCGCCGCCGAGCAATACCACCAGCGAGATCACACCCAGGCGCAAGTGGCGGGACAACGAATGGCTCAGGGTACTTTCTTGATCGTTATGCATCAGTTGGACACTCCCATTTCCACGACATTGGTTGTGGGCCGGGAGGCCGGTGGCACGGGTTTTCTCAGCACGGATTCTTTAGGCCCGAAGGCAACCTGGGCGCCGTTTTCCAGAATCAGCACTTGATCGATCACTGACAGGATGTTGGTGCGATGGGCGATGACCACAACAATGCCGCCTCGTGCCTTGACCGCCAGGATCGCCCTGGCCAGCGCATGCTCGCCTTCGGCATCGAGGTTGGAATTGGGCTCGTCGAGCACCACCAGAAATGGGTCGCCGAACAACGCTCGTGCCAGGGCAACGCGTTGCCGCTGGCCGGCGGACAGATTGACGCCACCCTCACCGACCTGGGTTTCGTAGCCCTGGGGTAATTGCAGAATCAACTCGTGAACACCCGCCAGTTGGGCGGCGGCAACAATCGCACTGTCCGCTGCCGATGGGTCCAGCCGTGCGATGTTCTGGGCGACAGTGCCGGTGAACAGGCCCACGCTTTGTGGAAGGTAACCAATCAACTTGCCTCGAGCCTGGTCCGTCAACAGATCGAGGGGCGCGCCATCGAGCCGCACATGTCCGCGCGCGGGGCGCCAGGCATTCACCAGAACGCGGGCTAATGAAGACTTGCCCGAGGCACTCGGCCCCACCACGCCGACAGCCGTGCCAGCCGCCACGGTGAAATTGACGTTTTGCAGCGTCAGCCGCTGGCCACCAGGAGGCGCGGCGAAAATCCCTTCCACCTGCAAATTACGATGAGCCGCCGGCAGTTCAGTCTTGCTCTGCTGATCGGGAAACAGACTGAAGACTTCCAGCAGTTTCTTCCAGGCGATGTGCGCGCCCAGCAAGCTGCGCCAGGTGGCAATGACTTGCTCGGCAGGCGCCAGCGTACGGGCGACGATGATTGAAGCGGCGACCATCGTGCCGCCGCTCAGATCACCTTTGATCACCAGATAAGCACCAAGGGCCAGCGATCCCGACTGCACGGCCAGACGCAGGTTTTTCGAGATACCACCAAAAAAACTGCCAATGTCCACCGAGCGTCTCTGCAAGGTCGTGTACGTGCTGTGGTGGTTTTGCCAAATGGTCGACGCATTGTCGACCATGCCCATGGCTGCCAGCGCTTCGGCGTTCTGGTGGGACTGTTGGCCGTGATGATTGCGCTTGTTCAACGCCTCGGCCGAGGCTTGCGTCAGTTTTCGGGTTTGTCGGTCGGTCATGATCGTCAAGGCGATCAGGACAATCACCAGCGCAGTGGTCAACCAGCCGAACGACGGGTGGATATAGAAGCAGACGGCCAGATAGACCGGCATCCATGGCAGATCGAAGAAGGCCACCAGTCCTGGCCCACTGATGAAACCACGGATCTGATCCAGCTCCTGCGCGGGTTTCAAGGCATCCCCGGTAATCGGCGTTTTCAACGAGGCACCGGAAATGACGCTGAAGACTCTGGAAGACAACGCCAGATCGAGGGACGAAGCGATTCTGACCATGACCCGTGAACGCACGATGTCCAGCAGGCCGGACAACGCATAGACACCAAGCACCAGCAGCCCCAGGGCGACCAGCGTCGGGATACTTTGGCTGGGAATGACCCGGTCATAGACTTCCAGCATGAACACCGGGCCGATCAGCGCCAGAATATTGATCACGCCGGAAAACACTGCCGCGCCGATCAAACCCTGACGCAATACCGATTTCAGTTGCAGCGCCACAACAGGCGCACTGACGGCTTTATGACTTTTCACTGGTGTTCCATCCCTAGGGTTTTGCATGGCTTCCATGTCGCCGAACGCGTGTTCTGGCTTTATGACGCAGGCCGAAAGAAACTTGACGCGTATCGACCCGCGCTCGCCGAGAGTGCAAGTTCCGCACCAGACAGACCCGACGAACGGTAGAAACCTGCTCGACCGCTTTTCTATCGGGCATAAAAAAACCGACGCCTTGCGGCATCGGTTTTTTAGAGCTATCGAATCACATCAGGTCATCTGAATGATGGTCTGCATGATGGTGCTCTGGGTGGAGATGGTCTTCGCGTTCGCCTGGTAGTTGCTCTGCGCCTTGATCAAATCAACCAGTTCGTTGGTCAGGTTGACGTTGGACTCTTCGAGCGAGTTGGACACGACTGAACCCAGGGTACCGGTCTTCGGTGCATCGACACCGGCTACACCGGAGGCGAAGGTTTCTTTCCAGCGGGTACCGCCAATTGGCTGCAAGCCTTGCTCGTTGGCGAAGCTCGCCACCGCCACCTGGCCGATGGCCTTGGTTTGCTGGTTGCTGAAGTTGGCGGTCATGACGCCGCTGGCGTCGATGGTCAGGCTGGAGATCTGGCCGGTGGCGTAGCCGTCCTGGTATTGGGCAGTACGGGCGGTTGGCGAGTTGTAAGAGGTGGTCAGCGCCATGTTGAACGCGATACCGCCAGTGGCAGCGACGGAACCGTTCGGGCCCCAGGTCGGCGGAATGGCGGCGGCATTGATCACAGCTCCTGGCACCCAACCAGTCATGGTCAGCGTGTTGCCGGTTTTGGTCCAGCCAGCGCCGGCTGTCAGCGTGTTGATGCTGCCGTCGGAGTTGAAAGTGATGTCAGCAGTGATCGCCACTGGAGGCGTGGTTGCAGGGTTGGCCGGGGAGCGACCGTCCATGTAGGTATAGACACGCCACGCGTTGGTACCCGTTTTCACGTAGTACTGGTCCATGGTGTGCTCGTTACCCTGGCTGTCGTAGACCTTGGTGGAGATGGTCTTGTTATAGCTGTTGGTATCGGTCGGGCTGAACGGGGCCACGGTCGGCGTGGTTTCCGCCGAGTTCAGGTTCATCGTCTGATCAACCTTGGTAGTCGGATTCGGCTTCAAGCTCGAGGTATCGATCTTCAAGTCAGTCAACACACCGTTGATGATCTTGCCGTTGGCATCGACGCCATAACCCTGCAGTCGGTTGCCGTTGTTATCAACCACAAAGTTTTGAGCGTCGGTCTTGAACGCACCGGCACGGGTGTAGCTCAGGGAACCGTTGTCGCTGAGGATGAAGAAGCCGTTACCCTGGATGCCCATGTCCAGCACGTTGCCGGTGTTGTTCACGTCGCCCTGGCTGAACTGCTGGGAAACGTTGGCCAGGCGTACGCCGTTGCCGATGGTTTTGCTGCCGGTACCCAGGCGAGTGGCCGAGTACACGTCTTCGAATTCTGCACGGGACGATTTGAAACCGGTGGTCGCGACGTTGGCGATGTTGTTGCCGGTCACGTCCAGTTGTTTGTTGGCTGCATAGAGACCGCTAAGGCCGATATTGAAAGACATATTCCACTCCTTTGTGCCGTGTTAGTCGGCTCTATATACCAATGGTTTGCACTTTGGACAGGGCAACGCTGCCCAGGCCTGCCAGGTTCAACATCAACTCACCGCCGGTCTGGCTGATGGTCACGCTGTTGACCGTTGCCGGCAGGTAAGTAATCAGTGAGGTGTTCGTGCCATCGATGGTGGTCGTTGCGCCGAAGGTGTAAGTACCCGCCGGTGCCACCGCGCCCGAACTGTCCTTGCCGTCCCAGATGAAACTGGTGTTGCCGGCGCTTTGGCTGCCCAGGTCAAGGGTGCGGATGACCGTGCCTGCCGAGTTGGTGATCTTGACGGTGGCTGCGGAAACCGATGTCGGCACCACCACGGTACCGTTGAGGCTCTTGGAGGTGTCGACCACCGCTTTGTCGGTCTGCGCGATGACCGAACGGCCCACCAGCGAAGAAGCCTGCAAGGCTTGCGACGAGTTGTAGTTGCCGGCAATACCGCTGACAGTCTGGTTCAGCGTGGTGATGCCTTCCAGGCTACTGAACTGCGCCAACTGAGCCACGAACGCGCTGTTGTCCTGAGGATCGAGCGGGTTCTGGTTTTTCAGTTGGGTGACCAGCAGTTGCAGAAACGCATCCTTGCCCAGCGCCTTGCTGCCGGTGGCGCTGCTGGTGGCCGCGGCAAGACCGTCACTGGAGGTCGTGCTGGTCTTGACCGAAGAGTTGGCCAGGACATCCTTGATGCTTACGCCGCTGGTGGTATCGGTAACACTCATCGAAAGTCGCCCCTTATCACTGACCGAGGGTCAGGACCTTCTGCATCATGGTTTTGGCGGTGTTCATCATTTCGGCGTTGGTCTGGAACGAACGGCTCGCGGAAATCATGTCGGCCATCTCTTCGACGACGTTGACGTTCGGGTAGTAGACGTAGCCCTTGGCATCGGCAGCCGGATGATTCGGCTCGTAGCGCGCTTCAAGGTTGCTCTGGTCTTCGACCACGCCCAGCACTTGCACGCCTTGACCGGCTGCGTCCTGGTTCTGGAACAGCGAATCGCTGCCGCCGCTCTGGCCGCCCTGGAACATGGTGGCGAACACCGGATGACGGGCGCGATAGGTCTGGTCGATGCTCGACGAGACGGTTTCGGCGTTGGCGATGTTCGAGGCCACGGTGTTCAAGCGAGTGGTCTGGGCACTCATGCCGCTACCGGCAATGTTGAAAACACTGGATAGAGACATGGATTACTCTCCGCGCAGGGCTGACACCAGCCCTTTGAATTTACTGTTGAGCAGGGTGAAGCTGGCCTGGAAGTTGACCGCGTTTTCCGCGTAGTTCGACTGTTCCAGTTGGGCGTCCACGGTGTTCTGGTCGATCGACGGTTGCATCGGCGTGCGATACATCAGCGACTCGTCGCCATTGCCCAAACCCTCAGCTTCGATGTGACGGCTGTTGGTCATGCTCAAGGCGAACTTGCCGTTTTTGGTTTTCTCGTTCTGCTCGGCGAGCACTTTCGAGAAGTCCAGATCCCGAGCCTTGTAGTTCGGGGTGTCGGCGTTGGCGATGTTGTTGGCCAGGACTTCGGCACGCTGAGCGCGGAAGCCCAGGGCTTGTTCGTGGATACCGAGCGCTTTATCGAAGCTGATGCTCATGTCGGGAAACCTTCGGGTGACCTGATTTTTCGTAACGTGAACATAGCAAGCGGCGTGCCAATTCAAAAAAGCCCGTAAACCGGGGCTTTGCCGGCGATGGCAAGACGGCAATGCCAGAAAAGCGGCAACCGATTTCCGCCGCCTGCCGCTTTTCTGCCGCTTGTAACTGGCAACGACTATCCAATGTGGGAGCGGGCTTGCTCGCGAAGGCGTCGTGTCAGTCGACATTTGCTTTGACTGGCATACCGCATTCGCGAGCAAGCCCGCTCCCACATTGGATTGTTGTAGGTACAGGGAAATCATCAGGCATAAAAAAACGGGAGCCCCCTAAGGACTCCCGTTTTTTTATGCCTGCCGCTTTTGAATCACTTCGCCTTGTAAATGATCCCCGGGCTGCACTGGACCATCTGGTAATGATCCGGCAAACCGTTCAGCGCTTCGGACGCGCCAAGGAACAGATAACCGCCCGGCTTGAGCGTGCTGTGGATACGCAACAGGATGTCTTTCTTCACCTCGGCGGAGAAGTAGATCAGCACGTTGCGGCAGAACACGATGTCGAACTTGCCCAGGCTCGCGTAGCTGTCCAGCAGGTTGAACGAGCGAAATTCCACCCGACTCTTGATCGGTGCCTTGATCGCCCAGCGCCCCGGCCCCTTGGGGTCGAAGTACCGCTGCAGGCGCTCGGGCGACAGACCGCGGCCGATGGCCAGGCTGTCGTACTCGCCGGTCTTGCAGTTGGTCAGCATGGTGCCGGACAGGTCGGTGGCAACAATCTGCACGCCCATCTTCAACTGGCCCATGTTGACCCGTTCGAACTCATCGATGGACATCGACAGCGAATACGGCTCCTGACCCGACGAACACGCCGCCGACCAGATCCGCAGGCGCTGGCCGGGGCTGGCCTTGATCGCTTCCGGCAATACCTTGTTCTTCAAGACTTCAAACGGATAGGTGTCACGAAACCACAGGGTTTCGTTGGTGGTCATGGCATCCACCACCATCTCGCGCAAACCGCTGCGCGGCTGGGTCTGGATGCGCTGAACCAGCTCGCCCAGCGATTTGATGCCCTGCTGTTCCATCAGTTTGTTGAGACGGCTCGAGACCAGATATTGCTTGTTTTCACCGAGCAAAATGCCACAGGCTTTTTCCAGGAATACCCGGAACTGTTCGAAATCCAAATTACCCGTAGACAAAGATACCGCCTCTTAAATCGTGTTGACCGCCAGGGGCAGAAGGCCTCTAGCTGTTATCTGCTGCTTTGATCCGGTCGACTACCCGGGATGCCAGGTCATCAGGACGGAACTTGGCCAGGAAGTCATCGGCACCGACCTTCTTGACCATCGCCTGATTGAACACTCCCGACAACGAAGTATGCAGGATGATATGGAGCTTTTGCATGCGCGGATCGGCGCGGATCTCGGCCGTCAGGGTGTACCCGTCCATCTCCGGCATCTCGATGTCGGAGATCATCATCAGGAACTCTTCCTCCGGCTTCTTGCCCTCGTCGGCCAGTTTGCGCAGGTAATCCAGCGCTTGCCGACCGTCGTTCAACGCCACCACTTCGACACCGACCGTCTGCAGGCAACGGGTCACCTGCTTGCGCGCCACCGACGAGTCATCGACCGTCAGCACCCGCAAGGACAATGCCTTGTGCTGAGTCTCGACATCCACCACGCCCACCGAAATCGCTTCCGGCGTCGGCGCCACTTCCGCCAGCACCTTCTCGACGTCGATGATTTCGACTAACTGGTTGTCGACCCGAGTCACAGCCGTCAGGTAGTGATCGCGCCCCGTGCCCTTGGGTGGCGGATGAATCTCCTCCCAGTTCATGTTGACGATGCGCTCCACCGACCGAACCAGGAAACCCTGGGTCTTGGTGTTGTACTCCGTGATGATCACGAAGGGATTGCTCTGGTCCAGCAACCGACCGGAACCGGTCGCCATCGCCAGATCCAGAATCGGAATGGTTGCCCCCCGAATATTCGCCACGCCGCACACGACAGGACTGGACTTGGGCATCAGAGTCAGCTTGGGGCATTGCAGCACCTCACGAACCTTGAACACGTTGATCCCATACAGCTGCTGGCCGTCGAGACGGAACAACAACAGCTCAAGGCGATTCTGCCCTACCAGTTGCGTGCGCTGGTTCACCGAATCCATTACACCAGCCATGCCAAGACTCCTACACCAACGCTAAGTGTGTTGCGACGCACATTCATCACGAAACGGCACGGCGCTTGCTTTTTAACTCTTATGAACACAGAACCGACATTTTTCCGACGCCTGACATCAACCTGCCGCAGATTGCTCTGTGCGATGTCGGCCGTTTGCCTGTTCAACGCTGGCAGCCCTGCCCTTGCTGATACGGTTACCTTGCCTGACATGCTTATCGGCGTCACCCAGGGCTTTCTTGAATTCACCGTAGAGGACTATCTGGCCAGCAGTCAAACGCAAGGTCGCTACGAAATCCAGGTCAATCAGCTCGATCCGCGCCTGCGCATGCCTATGTGCGACAAGGAATTGACTGCCACCCTCGAGAGCCCGGCAAGGCCTCTGGGCCGGGTCACGGTCAAGGTTCGCTGCGAGGGCGCCGCACCCTGGACCGTCTTCGTGCCCGCTCAAGTGAAGCTGTTTCGCGACATCGTGACGACCACTCGTCCGCTCAAGCGCACAGGGATTATCGAACCTCAGGACGTAACCCTGCGCGAGCGCGATGTCAGCCTGATAAACCAGGGTTTTCTGACTTCTGTCGATCAGGCGATCGGGCAAAAACTTACCCGACCAATGGTCGCCGATCAGATCATTACGCTGGTGCATCTCGAACAGGCGGAAGTGGTTCGCAAGGGCGACCAGGTGGTGATTACCGCCCGCAGTGGTACGCTCAGTGTGCGCATGCCGGGTGAAGCGTTGTCCAACGGTGGCCTGAGCGAACAGATTCGCGTCAAAAACCTTAACTCCCAGCGGGTCATCAAGGCGCAAGTCACCGCGCCCGGCCAGGTGGAAGTAGCCATGTAAGGGCTCTGTGTTTGTGAAGTGATGGCGCGCCGTCTGGCGGTTGCCTAAACTGTGCCGCATGCAGGACATGCGCTGGCGCATGCAAGCTCATTGATAAATGGGCCTAAAGTTTTTTGGGAAATAGCCGAAAACATGGCAAGCGTCCAAATACCCAGAGGTTTTTTGTCATGGTCATCGATTTCAGTCGTTTAAACAGCTCCTCGTCACTTACGGGCAGTACACGTACCAGCGCTGCGAAGGAAACCGCCGAAGCCGGCCAATCCGCGCCGCTGAATACCCCGGCCGAACAGGCCAGTACCACCAAAAGCGGGGAATCGGTACACCTCAGCAATGAGGCTCAACAGTTGCAGAAGGTCACTGACAAGCTGCGCGATCAGCCTGCCGTCGACAAAGCCCGCGTGGCCGAGTTGAAAGCAGCGATTGCCGATGGCAGCTATAAGGTCGACAGCAACCGTGTAGCCAGCAAACTGCTCAACTTCGAAGCCCAGCGCTAGGCCACGGCCCGCGCCAGGCTTTTGGACGCTTAAAACCCAAGGCCAGCCATGCACGACACTCATTTACTGCAACTGATCATCGACGACTTTGCCCCGGCGCAACAACTGCTGGAACTGCTGCAAACCGAGTCCCTCGCCTTGCACGGTCGCGACATGCCACTGCTTGAAGAGATTCTGGCGCGTAAACAGGCATTGATCATTCTGCTCGAACAGCATGGCCGCAAACGCAGTGAAATCCTCGTCAGCCTCAATCTGCCGACCAATCGCCAGGGCCTGGAGCAACTCGCCAGCCAGTCGAGCATTGGTGAACATTTGCTGGCACAGAGCGACGTGCTGACCGACCTCCTGGCCCAGTGCCAGAGCACCAATACCAACAATGGCCAGTCGATTCTGGTGCAGCAGGCCGCCACGGCCAACCAGCTGAAAATCCTCACCGGCGGTGAGCCGCCAGCGCTCTACGATGCCCGCGGATCAACCTCCAAGCTCGCCAAGCCACGCCCGCTCAGTCAGGCTTGAGCCTTTCAATGAGCACGCTCTATCAAGACGCGAAACATGCTGGCAGAATGCTGGCTAGTAGTCATATTTGTCTGGAGATTGATACCCCGTGTTCAATGCCTTAAACGCGGAAGATGCTCCGCAGCCACCCAAGGTGCTCACCACGCCCCTGGAAATCTCCGGCAACCTGCGTCAGCTGCAAGACAGCCATGACCCGCTGATCATCACGTTCCACGAGCGCAGCCAGCGCTTCCAGAGTTATCTGGTGGATGTCGATCGTAACAGCAACATGATCGCCCTGGACGAAATGATCCCCCGCGACGGCGAACGCTTTCTGCTGGCCGGTGAACCGTTCAAGGTCGAAGGTTTCCACGATGGCGTGCGCATCGCGTGGGAAAGCAACGGCCCGCTGACTATCGACGAATCCGGTGATGGTCGCTGCTACCGTGGCTCGCTGCCCGATGAGGTGGTTTACCACCAGCGCCGCAATGCTTTCCGGGCTGCGTTGAAGCTGGCACAACTGGTTAATGTCGAGCTGGGGGGTGACAAACTCAAGTCGCCTATTGGTGGCAAACTGCTGGACATCTCCGCCACTGGCTGCAAATTGCGCTTCGACGGTGACATCACCGCCAGGCTGCAATTAGGCCAGGTCTACGACCGTTTCATCGCCGCCCTGCCCTTCGGCAGCATGACGGCACCGGTCGAGTTGCGTTACCTGCACTTTGAAGAAAAGATCAACACCACCTTCGCCGGCGTGCGCTTTCACAACATGAGCGGCCTGGTGCAACGGCAGGTCGAGCGGTTCGTCTATCAGCTGCAACGCGAAGCCCGGCGCTTCGACAAAGACGACTTCTGATACGCCCCGCCAATAAAAAAACGGGCAGCCCCTTGCGGTGACTGCCCGTTTTTTTTATGCCTGGATCAAGGCCGCGCTTCGGTAAAACTTTGCTCGCGACCTGCGTCCGGGTCTTCTGATTCCGAAACTGTTTCAGGTTCTGGTTCGGGCTCGGCATCCGGATCGACATCAGGCTCCGGGTTGACCGGGTTCTGCATCTGATCCTGCACCACTTGCTCATCGACTCGCGGGTCAAGGCACGCCACCAGTGGCGAACTCGACATGCTGTCCGGCATGGCCACGTGATGCAGCGGAGCATCGTCCACCTGATGCAGGTTGGTGACCGCTTTCGGACGGATTCGCCACACCAGCACTAGCGCGAAGAAGCTGAAAAAGGCATAGAGCATCTGGCTGCCGAACAACTTCATCAACACCCCGGCCACCAGCGGTCCGATACTCGCGCCGACGCCGTAGGTCACCAGCAGCATCGCCGTCAGCGACACCCGGCGATCACCCTCGACGTGGTCGTTGGAGAACGCTACCGCCAACGGGTACAGACAGAACTGCACCAACGAGCAGAGGAATCCGGCGATGAACAGCACCTCCAGCGGCACCTGCTGCATGATCGCCAGCGGCAACGCCGCCAGTGCCAGGGTGAACGCAAAACTGCGGATCAACAGTGCCCGGTCATAACGGTCGGACAGCCAACCCAACGGCCACTGCACCACCAGCCCCGCAAAAATGCAGCTCCCCATGAACAGGCCGACCTGTTCCGTGGACAACCCTTGCTGCGAGGCATACAGCGGCGCCAGACCGTAGAACGAACCGACGATCAACCCCGACCCCAATACCGTGCTCAGTGACTGCGGCACGCGCTTGATGAAGAACCGTGGCTCCATCGGTGCCGGGTGCAGAGGCGCCGGGTGAATCCGCCGGGTCAGGGCCACCGGCACCAGACACAGGGCGAAGCACAGCGCGACCAGCATCAACAGTTCCAGCCCCAGTCCCGGGTGCATGACCAGAATCAGCTGACCCAGCACCAGCCCCAGGTACGAGGCGATCATGTAGCCGCTGAACACCACGCCACGCTGCTTGGCTTCTGCCTGCTCGTTGAGCCAGCTTTCGATCACCATGTACTGGCACATCATGCCCAGGCCGACGATCACCCGCAGGAACAACCACGCGGGCAGCCAGTCCACCAGGCCATGGCCCAGCACCGCCGCGCCGACGATCCCGGCACAGGCTGAATAAGCTCGAATATGCCCGACCCGGGCAATCAGCCGATGGCCGATCTTGCCACCCAGCACCAGGCCGAAATAGTTGGCCGCCATCAACGCGCCGACCCACAGGCTGTCGACTTTATCGGCCGCCAGGCGCAGGGCAAGGTAGGTACTCAACAGGCCCGAGCCGATCAACATCATCAGCGAGGCGAAATAAAGTCCTCGAAAGGATTTCAGGATTTGGCGCATCGGCGTTCCGAGCGGCTCCTTGCAGTGAGTATCGGGCTATCGACAACGATAGCCCGATGGCGACAGATCGTCAGGCCTGGGCTGCTAGAACACGCCGTTCCCAGGGAGTAATTTCATCGAGGAAGCTGGTCAACTCCATGGTCTTCGAAGCGATGTAGCCTTCGATGAACTCCTTGCCGAACAGTTCCTTCGCCAATTGGCTACGTTTCAGACGTTCAAGAGCGGCATGCAAGGTACACGGCAACGCAAGATTATCCGGCACCACGAATTCACCCTGGATTGCCTCGCTCGGCTCCAGTTTGTTTTCGATGCCATACAACCCCGCCGCCAGGCTCGCGGCGATCGCCAGATACGGATTGGCATCGGCCCCCGGCAAGCGGTTTTCGACCCGACGAGCAACCGGGGAACTGGCCGGAATGCGCAATCCGGCCGCGCGGTTGTCGTGGGACCAGCAGGCATTATTGGGCGATGCGTAAGGATGGCACAGGCGCTGATAGGAGTTCACATTCGGCGCGAACAGCGCGGTGAAATCCGCCAGGCCGGCCTGCTGACCGCCGATGAAATGACGGAAGGTCGCCGTCGGCTCGCCGGCCTTGTCGCTGAACACGTTACGCCCGGTGCCGATCTCGACGATGCTCTGGTGGATATGCATCGAACTGCCTGGCGTGTGAGCCAACGGCTTGGCCATGCAGACCACGGTCAGGCCATGCTTGAGCGCCACTTCCTTGAGCAGATGCTTGAACAGCAAGGTCTGGTCGGCCAGCAGCAGCGGGTCGCCGTGCAGCAGGTTGATTTCGAATTGGCTGACGCCCATCTCATGCATGAAGGTATCGCGCGGCAAACCCAGCGCCGACATGCATTCATAGACTTCATTGAAGAACGGACGCAGGCCGTTATTGGAGCTGATGCTGAACGCTGAATGACCGTCCTCGCGGCGACCGTCCAGGCCGACCGGCGGCTGGAAGGGTTGCGTCGGGTCAGGGTTGGGCGCGAACACAAAGAATTCCAGCTCGGTCGCCACAACGGGCGCCAGACCGAGGGCAGCGTATCGAGCGATCACCGCCTTGAGCTGGCCGCGGGTCGACAGGAGCGAGCTCTCGCCCGTCAGCTCCTGCGCATCGCATATAGCCAGCGCCCGAGGTTGCGAGCTCCAGGGCAAGCGGTGGATCTGCGCGGGATCCGGCACCAGCGCCAGGTCGCCATCATCGCTGCCATAAAAACGCGCCGGCGGATAACCGCCCATGATGCATTGCAGCAGCACTCCCCGCGCCATCTGCAAACGCCGCCCTTCAAGAAATCCTTCGGCGGTCATCACCTTGCCGCGGGGTACGCCATTGAGGTCCGGCGTAACACATTCAATCTCATCAATGCCCGTCAATCGCTGCGCGAGTGAACGATGGCCATCGGTTGTCATGACGCAATCCTTGTTGTTGTACGAGCCGCGAACGGCGACCCGTACAAAATAGGCTCCGGCTGTTCGGAATATCAAGCAGCGTCAAACAAAAAGGCGCAATCCTGTGGGGATCGTGTCGCTCAGGGGAGATACAGGCTGAACACACCACCACCCAATGGGCCACCGTTACTGATTTCGGTGCGCCCACCGACGCCATTGCGTTGATGTAACGCGGCGATCCGCCCGGCAAAGTACAAGCCCAGGCCGGTACTGCCGCTGCTGTGGTTGATGCCCTGCACGTAATCGGCCTGACGCTCGATCATCTCGGCCGGATAACCCTCGCCATCGTCATTGATGGTCAGCACCAGTTGCCCGGCTTCATCGCTGACGCTGATCAACAAGGCGTGGCGAGCGTAACGGATGGCGTTGTTGATGCAATTGGCGAGCACCGAGGCAATCAGTTCACGGTCGAAAAAACCCAGCGGGCTCAACGGATCCACTTCATAGGTCGCGATAATGCCGCGGCTGGCGAACACTTCCTGGTGAGCCGCCAGTTGCGCCTCGATGAAGTCATCCAGTTCATGGTAAGCCGGCTGCAACGGCATCTGGTTGACGCCGAGTTTGTACAGCCCCAACAACTGCACCAGCATGCCATTGAGATGGGCGAACTCGAAGTCGATCACGCCCTGCTCCGGGGTATGCCGCTCGGGATCAGGCAAGCGCGCCAGCCATTGACTGTGGGCCTGCATCAGCATCGCCAGGGAGTTCTTCATGTCGTGCACGGTGGAGGCAATCACCGTGGAGAAGTCGAGTGACGGTTCGCTGTCGATCATTCGCCGAACGCCTTGATTTTCAGTTTCTGGTAGCGCGGATAACGCGCGTCGGTATCGGGCATCAGGCCGACCGTTTTCAGGCAGGCCCGGCACTCTTCCAGCTCGGCCGACGGGACGCTGGTGTCGGTGCCATGCAGCAGCGACTGCGCCATGTTCAGGGCAATACTGATGTTCTTCGGTTGCAGCGCCAGGGCTTTGCGGAAAACTTCCCGGGCTTCCACCAGATTGCCGGTCTTGTACACCCGCACGCCCTGGCGGTTGAGATCGGCGGCCGCATTGCCCGAGTTGAGGATGGTCGGGTCGTCGGTCAGCTTGGCAATGCCCTTCATCACGGTCGGGTCGTCGCCGTAGATCTCCGCACAGTTTTTCAGCATCGAAGCGCCGGCACTCGCCTGCCCCAGCATTTGCAGCTGCTTGGCCACCAGCAATGCCGCTTCGGCGCTCATGAACTGCTCCATGCCATCGAGGCGCATCAGCGCCTGCTCGGTGAGCTTCTCGGCGGTTTCGGCATCGTTGAGCAGCAAGCTGGTGGCCTTCATCAGGCGCGCCCGAATCTGCAGGCCGGGGTCGGAAGGATTTTCCTTCGCCACCGCACTCAGCGTGGTGTTGATTTCCAGGCGGGTCCGCGTGTCCAGGCCCTTTTCCGCGCCTTTGCTGATCAAGGCATGGGCCAGGCCGAGGTTGCTTTCCGCGTCCTTGAAACGTGACTGCGCGCCCTGGTTCACGGCCTGGCGATAGGCTTTGGAGGCGGTGTCGAAATCTTCGTTGGCCATCGCCAGCTTGCCCAGCAATGCTTGCCGACGCACCGCCAGCGGCGACAGGCGAATAGCCTCTTCCAATACTTTCTGCGCCGCTTTGGTGTCGCCTTCGGCGACCAGCACATCGGCCATGCCGTCGTAGAGGGCCGGCATCATCGGGAAGACTTTCAGGGCTTTTTCGTAAACGCCCTTGGCCTGGCTGACCTGCCCGCGTTTGAACAGCAACTGGCCCAATCCGGCAAACGCCCAGGGCAACGGCCGATCGGCAATGATGCTGTCGTAAAGACGCTCCAGCGCTTCGTTCTGGTTCAGGTCGCGCAACGCATCGGCGCGGTAGCGCAGGCACAGCGGCGAATAACGAATGTCTTGTTTGCACAGGGCGATGCAGGCATTGAGCACTTCAACCGGTTTACCCCGGTCAAGCGCTTGCAGGATCGGTTTGAGCAAGGTCTTGCGCTGTTCCAGTCGCTCCAGGCGCTGGGCCAGGCCGGAACGGTTGAACGGTTTGGTGAGGTAAGCATCGGGCTCATGCTCCAGTGCACTAAGCACCATGGCCTGGCTGGTTTCGGCGGTGACCATGACAAACACACTTTCATGGCTGATCAGCTTCTCGATCATCAGGTCTTCGAGTACCTGCTGACCGTTTTTCTTGCCATCGCCCAGGTGGAAATCCTGCAGGATGAAATCGTAGGACTTCTGCGAGCACATGCGCAGCGCCTGCTCACCGGTATCGGCGGTGTCGACGTCCTTGACGCCCAGCTCCCGCAGCATGGACCTGACGGAACTGCGGAAATCCGAGAAATCATCGACGATCAAAAAGCTTTTTTGGTGATACGACAGCATCGAAGATTTCCAGGCAATTTAAGGAAGAACAACCTAAAGGCAATGGCTGCGAGTTCAGCTTCGCGGCCTTTCAGGCGCGCAGATGATAGCGAGAGGCCATTGGCTATCAAGCAATTTCGCACAATCGCGTGATGAGCTTTACCGGCCGCCAGCGATGAAATCACAACGGCTTGTCGCGTTATCGGCCAGTAGTCGCGTTCCCTTGAAGCAGCGGGAGTGCAATCGTTCCTTTTACTGCCAAAAGATCATACGGCTGCACATAGACGCGCTAAATATTTGAAGGAGTTATTGAAAAACGGGATTATTCTGATTTATTGAAATGCGCTAATTATTGTCTGCTTGAACTCAATACGTTCTAAATCGCCGGTAAAGGCCTGGAAATGACCACCCCCCCCAAGCACTCGGCCATGGCTCCCGAGCGAAAGGCCTTGAACCCCAGCACCCTGGACTTTCCGGTAGTGGGCATCGGCGCGTCGGCAGGCGGGCTGCAATCCATCAAGCTGTTTTTCGAGAACATGCCTCAAGACAACGGCATGGCGTTTGTGATCATTTTGCACTTGTCGCCCGACCACCAAAGCGTCGCAGACAAGATCATCCAGGAATCGACCCGGATGCCGGTTCTGCAGGTCACCGAAACCGTACCGATCGAGAAAAACCGGGTCTATGTCATCCCGCCGGCGCGGCGACTGCTGATGAATGGCAATAACCTTGAGGTTGTTGAAAACGACCCACAACTGGGACGCCATGCCTCGATCGACCTGTTCTTCCGCGACTTGGCGCAGGTGCACCGCGAGCGCGCCTTCTGCCTGGTGCTCTCGGGCAGTGGTTCCGACGGCGCGGTCGGCTTGTCGCGCATCAAGGAACAGGGCGGCATTACCCTGGCCCAGGTACCGGAGGACGCCGAGTTCGACGGTATGCCCCGAGCGGCCATCGAGACCGGCATGGTCGATCTGGTGTTGCCCGTAGTAGAAATGCCGCAAAAGCTACTGGACCTGTGGCACAACTCCCGGGAAATCAGCTTGCCTGCCGCCAACGATCCGGAACTGCAATCCTTCGCCTCGGTGTCCGAGCGCGATGCAGCACTCGCCGAACAAATGCTGCACGACATCCTGATCCTGTTGCGCACCGGCACCGGTCATGACTTCAAGCACTATAAACGCGCGACAGTATTGCGGCGGATCGAACGCCGGATGCAGGTCACGGCCCAGCCAGACCTGGGAGCTTATTACCGCTACCTGCTAAGCAATCCCGAAGAAACCAAGTCGCTGCTGGGGGACATGCTGATCGGCGTGACCAACTTTTTCCGTGATCGCGAAGCCTTCGAAGCGCTGGAGCGGGATGTCATTCCGCAACTGGTCAGCGCCGCGGTTTCGGCGCAGCCTGAAAAAGAAGAAATCCGGGTCTGGTCGGCTGGTTGCTCCACCGGCGAAGAAGCCTATAGCCTGGCGATGCTGGTCAGCGATCAGCTGCAACAGGAAGCCAGCAAGGCCTCACTGCAAGTTTTCGCCACCGACATCGACGAGCGCGCCATCAGCTTCGGCCGGGCCGGTCTGTACCCGCAAGCCATCGTCACGGATGTGCCGCCGACGCGGCTGCGGCACTACTTCATCAAGGAAGATGAGCACTATCGGATTCGCAAGGAAATCCGCGAGAAGGTGCTGTTCGCCAAGCACAGCCTGCTGTCCGATCCACCCTTCTCGCAAATCGACCTGATCGTGTGCCGGAACCTGTTGATCTATCTGGATCGCGAAGTACAGCGCGAAATCCTGCAGATGTTCCACTTCGCCTTGCGCCCCGGCGGTTTTCTGTTCCTCGGTTCCTCCGAAAGCGCAGACGCTTGCCATGAACTGTTCACGCCGGTGGACAAGCGCAACCGGATCTTCCGCGCCAAGACCGGCACCGCCAACAGTCGACGCACGCCGACCGTGCCGCGCGGTGGTTATGTGCGCTCCAATATTTCCCATCAGGCACCGCAGCACGCCGTGCAGCGCAAACTGTCGTTCGCCGACATCCACCAGCGCGCCCTCGAACGCTCCGGCCCGCCGAGCATGATCATCGATACCAATGCCGATATCCTGCACATGAGCGAAAGTGCCGGGCGTTTCCTGCGGCATGTGGGCGGTGAGCTGTCACGTAACCTGCTGACGCTGATCCTGCCGGAGCTGCGCCTGGAAATCCGCACCACGCTGTTCCAGGCCCAGCAGAGCGGCCTGGCGGTGAAGTCCCGCGAGGTGCCGATCAAACTCGAGGAGCGGCGTTACAAGGTCAGCCTGGAGGTGCAGCCTTACAAGGATGAAGAGTCGGACGGTGAGTTCATTCTGGTGATTTTCGAGGACGTCGAAGTCGATCCTTCGCAAGCGACGACCACGCCCCTGTTGCAAACCGAGAGCCAGGTATTGTCCAACCTGGAACGTGAACTGCAACGCACCAAACTGCACTTGCAGGACACCATTGAACAATCGGAAATTTCCAGTGAGGAACTGAAAGCTTCCAACGAAGAAATGCAGGCGATCAACGAAGAACTGCGCTCGGCCACCGAAGAGCTGGAAACCAGCAAGGAAGAGCTGCAATCGATCAACGAAGAGTTGCTGACGGTCAACTACGAGCTGAAAACCAAAGTCGAAGAAACCGACAAGATCAACGACTACCTGACCAACCTGATCGCCTCCACCGACATTGCCACGGTGTTTGTCGACCGCAGCATGCGGATCAAGTGGTTCACCCCACGCGCCACCGATATTTTCAGCATGTTGCCGATGGACACCGGTCGCTCCCTGCTCGACATCACCCATCGCCTGCACTACGACGACCTGGCGAGTGACGCGGCATCGGTGTTCGAATCATTGAACATGATCGAACGTGAAGTCAGCAGCACCGACAAGCACTGGTACATCGCCCGCCTGCTGCCCTATCGCTCCAGTGAAGACCGTATCGACGGCACCGTGCTGACGTTCATTGACATCACCAAACGCCGCGAGGCCGAAGAAGAACTGCGCCTGGGCGAAGAACGCATGCGCCTGGTGGCTGAAAGCACCCGCGACTACGCGATCATCACCCTTGATGAACAAGGCGTGATCACCACCTGGAACAAAGGCGCCGAACTGATCTTCGGCTACAGCAAGGCCGAGGCCGAAGGCGCTTACTACGACTTCATTTTTTCCGCCGAAGACCGCGCCTCCGGCGTACCTGAAACCGAACTGCTGGGGGCTCGCACCCATGGCCGTACCGAAGATGAACGCTGGCACCTGCGCAAGGACGGCAGCCGCTTCTATTGCAGCGGTGAGGTGACCTTGCTCAGCGGTGACAACCTTCGCGGCTACGTGAAAATCGCCCGGGACCTGACCGGTCACAAACGCCAGCATGAGGAACAAAGCCAACAACTGGCCGAGACGCTGAACACCAATTACCTCAAGGATGAGTTCTTCGCGGTCATGTCCCACGAACTCAAGCATCCTCTGAACCTGATCCAGCTCAACGCCGAACTGTTGCGGCGCTTGCCTGTGACCAAGTCGGTGGCGCCGGCCGCCAAAGCCGTCAACACCATCTGCGATGCTGTCAGCAGCCAGGCGCGGATCATCGACGACCTGCTGGATGTCGCCCGCGTGCGCACCGGCAAGCTCAAGCTCAAACCGATCGCCGTGGATCTGGCCAGTGTGCTGCGCGATATTTACACCGTCGTCCTCAACGACCAGCACAGCACCTCCGTCGAGCTGCATGTGCCTTCGGAGCCGTTGATGGTGCGCGCCGATCCGACGCGCCTGGAGCAGATCATCTGGAACCTGGTGAATAACGCACTGAAATTCACCCCGCCCGACGGCCGCGTGCAATTGATCGCCAGCCTGGCCGGAAACATGGCGCGGCTGGACGTCAAGGATAATGGCACCGGCATCGCGGCCGAGAACCTCGAACACGTATTCGACCTGTTTGGCCAGGCTGAAACACAGCACACCAACCACCAGCGCGAAGGGCTGGGCATCGGTTTGTCACTGGTGCGCCAATTGACCGAGGCGCAACATGGCACGGTTGAGGTGAGTTCACCCGGCGTCGGGGCTGGTTGTACCTTCAGTGTCTACTTGCCGCTGGCCAATGCCGAAGGCGAAAGCCAAGCCGAAACCCCAATCGACGAGGCATCAGGAAGACTGAGCGGCTTGACGATTTTGCTGGTCGACGACTCTGTCGAGGTCCTGGAAACCCTGAAAATGCTGCTGGAAATGGAAGACGCCGAAGTCGTTGCCTTTGATCGTCCGCAGGACGCTCTGGATGCGGCCACAAACAACCACTTCGACCTGATCATTTCGGACTTGGGCATGCCGGTCATGAACGGCCATGAACTGATCCAAGCATTACGTCAGTTGCCGCATGTCAAGAATGTGCCGGCCATTGCCCTGACGGGATATGGCGCCAACAGCGATATTCAGAAGGCCCGCCAATCGGGGTTTAACCAGCACATTGGAAAACCGGTGTCCTACGATGACCTGATCGCAACCATCCAAACCCTGCGCCAGCCCCAAGTACCAGGTTCTCAATAGCTCAGCGTAGATAAGCGCGTTGCACACAGACGCGCCGGTCAATCGCCTGTTTCAGTCGCTCTTTGTGGTCTGCCCAGACTTTTGGATCGACGTTGGGCGCACGCATGAGGTTCAGCATGGCTGCTTTGGCGGCCAGGTATTCCGACCACGCATCATCGCAACTGAGCTTGAAACGCTCACGTTCGCTCATTTCCATCCGTCGCAGCGCCAGTACCGACTCATCGGTGATGACCGTACCCAGCGTCAGTTGCGCCCGGTGAGGTGCAACGAACGCCTGAGTGCCTGCCACAATCTCCCCTGCTCGTAGAGCTCCCCACTTCAACGCCACGCAGTAAGGCTCATCCCGGTCCCTGTCGTGAAACTCCTCACACAGCATGATCCCGTGGTTATCGTAAACACCGATGAACACCTGGGTGCTCCCCTCATGACTCAGCCGTGCCCGCACTTCCACTTGCGTCCCGTCACTGAGCACTTCTTCATGGGTGCGGTGAGGCAAACGGGGGTCGGTCCATAACCAGAATTGCGCGCCTCTGTGTCGCATTACTTGGCTCCTTGAATGGAGTCAGAAGTAAGGCACACCCATGATGGACTTTCCACGTAAGTCGTCGGGGGGGTGAACAGTCGCTGTAATTTGAGGGCCCCAGCACTGGTATACCGCAGCCAGACCATGCCCCATAAGGGTTTCAGCTCGTTTCAGGCGCCCTCGCATTGACTGCCTGCGCCCCCTTCGCCAAAAACAAATCGACATATTATTGACACCAAAACATCCACTTGTCGGAATATTGGCACATTGCACTGTTACCTTCGCTTAACACCTTTACAAAGCCTGACCCCACAACTAAACACCTATCAAACTGATATCAGGAAAGGCCGTATCCCTGAGTCAGTGCTGCACCAAAATACGGCCTCATCCAGCCATTACTTCAGGAGTCCCTTCACTATGGGCGCTCTCAGGATACTGCGCGCCATGCGCAGCGCAGCCTCAGGCTTGGGCCCACGTTCGCCCGACCGCTCCTGCGATTCACTCCTCAAGTACGGCGAGTTTCTTCACCCCCGCAATACCAGCGCCTCTCTGCCGGCAGCACCTGTCCCGTCAAGCCCAGACGGTCGACGATGTCCGGTAGCCACCCCGCACCGCTCCTGAACACCCTGAGCGGCACAAGCACGGGACTTCGTCCTGTCAGCAGTCCCTGGCAATTCCAATAAAAAAAACATTCTCGGGAGAAAGACATGGCTACCACCACAACGACCAGCGACGGCACCGTTACCTCGTTTTCCAATACACCGCAGGCGCAGGACGACATTTTCACTACAGGCGTCATTGGCACCAGCAGCTCGACCATCACTGAAGACCTGCTGGGAGTCGTGTACCTGGACGTCATGTCCAATGACCTGGGCGGTAGCGCAAAGACGCTCTGGTCAGTTGATAACGCGACCAGTCTGTCTACTGCCACCAAGGTTTATGCCCCGGCCGATCTGCTGGTCCAGGACACGAGCAGAATCGAGGCAACGAGCACCGACACCAGCCTCAATGGGGCAAAGATCTGGATTACCTCGGATGGCAAGGTCGGCTACGACGCCGCTACATTGTCGACTGCTTTCAAGGCGCAGCTTCAGTCGCTTGCTGCCGGAGCGTCCCTGGCGGACAGCTTTACGTATGCGATTCGTCTCGGTAATGGCACGCTCAGCTGGGCCACTGCGCAGGTGCAATTTGCCGGTATGAATGACAGCGTGACGATGAACATCGGCGTGCAGGCTGGCACGGTGACCGAAGATGCGCCCACGACGCCGAGCACAACCGATTCGCTAAGCACGACGGGCACGATTGCATTTAGCGATGTCGATCTGAGCGACACGCATACCGCCTCATTCGTGGCTTCGGGCGGCAATGCCACAGCACTGGGCAACTTCGCCCTTGCCTCTGTGGCTGAAGCAGCCAATGCGGCCAACGGCACCGTTAACTGGACCTACACCGTGAACAATGCGGCAGCCCAGTACCTGGCCCAGGGTCAGACGGCTACCGAAACCTATGTGGTCACTGTCAGTGATGGGCATGGTTCGTCGACCACGCAAAATGTGACCATCACCATCACCGGCACCAACGACCAGGTGCAGATCACCAGCGGCGCACAGGCCGGCGATGCCAAGGAAGACAGCGGCGATTACGCAGCCAACGGCAGCATCACCTTCACCGACGCCGACCTGATCGATACCCACAGTGTCACCGTCACGCCGGGTGCTTCCGGCTACCTGGGCAGTTTCACTACAGATCCATTGAATGACAGCACCGGTACGGGCAGTGGCTCGCTGGGCTGGCACTTCGCGGTAGACAACGCCGCCGTGCAGTTCCTGGGCGAAGGCCAGACCCTCACCCAGACTTATAACGTGGCGATCGGTGACGGCACGGTACAGACCGTGACCATTACTATCACCGGCACCAACGACCGGCCGACGCTGACGATTGCCGACGTCACCGGCGCCATGAGCGAAGGCAACGGCGCGGCCACACTGAGCGACAGCGGCGCACTGAGCTTTGCCGACGTGGACAACATCGACGTGGTGACTGTGTCGCACACCTCCAACGGCAACATCGCCTGGAGCAGCGGCACGCTCGATGCGGGCGTGGCTTCGGCACTGGTCGCCGGTTTTTCGGTCGATCAAAACAGCTGGGATTACAGCACCAGCCAGAACCTCGATTTCCTCGGCGCGGGTGAAACCGTCACCTTCTCGTACACCGTGGTCGCCACCGACAACAGCGGCGCGGCTAACGCTGTTTCGGCGACGCAGACCGTGACCATCACCATTACTGGTAGCAACGATGCGCCGGTGCTCAGTTTCGCGTCGGGTAATGATGTGGGTGCGGTGCAGGAGGACACCAACCTCAGCGTCAGTGGCCAGTTCAGCTCAAGCGACATCGATCACGCGGCCACCGCCACTTGGAGTATTGCCGGGGCCAATACCGGCACTTATGGCTCGATCGCCGTCGACGGTACCGGCCAATGGACCTACACCCTGGCCAACGGCATCGATGGCGTCGCCAGTGCCGTGCAATCGCTGAAGGCCGGCGAGAGTCATAACGAAGTGTTCAACGTGCAGGTCAGCGATGGCCTCGGTGGCGTCGACACCCAGCAAGTGACTGTCACCGTCACTGGCAGCAACGATGCGCCGGTGCTCAGTTTCGCGTCGGGCAATGATGTCGGCTCCGTGAAGGAAGACACCACGCTCAGCGTCAGTGGCCAGTTCAGTTCGACCGACATTGATCACGATGCCACCGCCACTTGGAGCATTGCCGGGTCCAATACCGGCACTTACGGTTCCATCGCCGTGGACAGCACCGGCCAGTGGACCTACACCCTGGCCAACGGCACCGATGGCGTCGCCAGTGCCGTGCAATCGCTGAAGGCCGGCGAGACTCACAACGAAGTGTTCAACGTGCAGGTCAGCGATGGCCTCGGCGGTGTCGACACCCAGCAGGTGACCGTCACCGTCACTGGCAGCAACGATGCGCCGGTGCTCAGTTTCGCGTCGGGCAATGATGTCGGCTCTGTGAAGGAAGACAGCACGCTCAGCGTCAGTGGCCAGTTCAGTTCGACCGACATTGACCACGATGCCACGGCCAGCTGGAGCATCAATGGCTCGGCAACTGGAACCTACGGCTCGATCGCCGTCGACAGCACCGGCCAGTGGACGTACACCCTGGCCAACGGCACCGATGGCGTCGCCAGCGCCGTGCAATCGCTGAAAGCCGGCGAAAGTCACAACGAGGTATTCAGCGTGCAGGTCAGCGATGGCCTCGGCGGTGTCGACACCCAGCAGGTGACCGTCACCGTCACTGGCAGCAACGATGCGCCGGTGCTCAGTTTCGCGTCGGGCAATGATGTCGGCTCTGTGAAGGAAGACAGCACGCTCAGCGTCAGTGGCCAGTTCAGTTCGACCGACATTGATCACGATGCCACCGCCAGCTGGAGCATCAATGGCTCGGCAACTGGAACCTACGGCTCGATCGCCGTCGACAGCACCGGCCAGTGGACCTACACCCTGGCCAACGGCACCGACGGTGTCGCCAGTGCCGTGCAATCGCTGAAGGCCGGCGAGAGTCACAACGAAGTGTTCAGCGTGCAGGTCAGCGATGGCCTCGGCGGTGTCGACACCCAGCAGGTGACCGTCACCGTCACCGGCAGCAACGATGCGCCGGTGCTCAGTTTCGCGTCGGGTAACGATATCGGCTCCGTGAAGGAAGACACCACCCTCAGCGTCAGCGGCCAGTTCAGTTCGACCGACATTGACCACGATGCCACGGCCAGCTGGAGCATCAATGGCTCGGCAACTGGAACCTACGGCTCGATCGCCGTCGACAGCACCGGCCAGTGGACGTACACCCTGGCCAACGGCACCGATGGCGTCGCCAGTGCCGTGCAATCGCTGAAGGCCGGCGAGACTCACAACGAGGTGTTCAGCGTGCAGGTCAGCGATGGCTTGGGCGGCATCGACACCCAGCAAGTGACTGTCACCGTCACCGGCAGCAACGATGCGCCGGTGCTCAGTTTCGCGTCGGGTAACGATATCGGCTCCGTGAAGGAAGACACCACGCTCAGCGTCAGTGGCCAGTTCAGTTCGAGCGACATTGATCACGATGCCACCGCCACCTGGTCCATCAATGGCTCGGCAACTGAAACCTACGGCTCGATCGACGTCGACAGCACCGGCCAGTGGACCTACACCCTGGCCAACGGCACCGATGGCGTTGCCAATGCGGTGCAATCGCTGAAAGCCGGCGAAAGTCACAACGAGGTATTCAGCGTGCAGGTCAGCGATGGCCTCGGTGGTGTCGACACTCAGCAGGTGACCGTCACTGTCACCGGCAGCAACGATGCACCCGTACTCAGTTTCGCCAGTGGCAACGATATCGGCTCCGTGAAGGAAGACACCACGCTCAGCGTCAGTGGCCAGTTCAGTTCGACCGACATTGATCACGATGCCACCGCCACTTGGAGTATTGCCGGGTCCAATACCGGCACTTATGGCTCGATCGCCGTCGACGGTACCGGCCAATGGACCTACACCCTGGCCAATGGCACCGATGGCGTCGCCAGTGCCGTGCAGTCACTGAAGGCCGGCGAGAGTCATAACGAAGTGTTCAACGTGCAGGTCAGCGATGGCCTCGGTGGCGTCGACACCCAGCAAGTGACTGTCACCGTCACCGGCAGCAACGATGCGCCGGTGCTCAGTTTCGCGTCGGGTAACGATATCGGCTCCGTGAAGGAAGACACCACCCTCAGCGTCAGCGGCCAGTTCAGTTCGACCGACATTGACCACGATGCCACCGCCAGCTGGAGCATCAATGGCTCGGCAACTGGAACCTACGGCTCGATCGCCGTCGACAGCACCGGCCAGTGGACCTACACCCTGGCCAACGGCACCGATGGCGTCGCCAGTGCCGTGCAATCGCTGAAGGCCGGCGAGACTCACAACGAGGTGTTCAGCGTGCAGGTCAGCGATGGCTTGGGCGGCATCGACACCCAGCAAGTGACTGTCACCGTCACTGGCAGCAACGATGCGCCGGTGCTCAGTTTCGCGTCGGGCAATGATGTCGGCTCCGTGAAGGAAGACACCACGCTCAGCGTCAGTGGCCAGTTCAGTTCGACCGACATTGATCACGATGCCACCGCCACTTGGAGCATTGCCGGGTCCAATACCGGCACTTACGGTTCCATCGCCGTGGACAGCACCGGCCAGTGGACCTACACCCTGGCCAACGGCACCGATGGCGTTGCCAGCACCGTGCAATCGCTGAAGGCCGGCGAGAGTCACAACGAAGTGTTCAACGTGCAGGTCAGCGATGGCCTCGGTGGTGTCGACACTCAGCAGGTGACCGTCACTGTCACCGGCAGCAACGATGCACCCGTACTCAGTTTCGCCAGTGGCAACGATGTCGGCGCAGTGCAGGAAGACAGCACCTTCAGCGTCAGTGGCCAGTTCAGCTCGAGCGACATCGACCACGCGGCCACCGCCACCTGGTCCATCAATGGCTCGGCAACTGGAACCTACGGCTCGATCGCCGTCGACAGCACCGGCCAATGGACCTACACCCTGGCCAACGGCACCGATGGCGTCGCCAGTGCGGTGCAATCGCTGAAGGCCGGTGAGAGTCACAACGAAGTGTTCAGCGTGCAGGTCAGCGATGGCCTCGGCGGTGTCGACACCCAGCAGGTGACCGTCACTGTCACCGGCAGCAACGACGCCGCAGTGCTGTCCTCGGCCAGTGTCACGCTGACCGAAACCAATGCTCCGCTGACCACGGGTGGTAGCCTGACCGTCACTGATATCGACAGCCCGGAAAGCTTCCAGACGCAAACCAACACAGCCGGCAACTACGGCCAGTTCTCCATCGGCACCGACGGAGCCTGGACCTACGTCGCCAACTCTGCGCACAACGAGTTCGCCGCCGGTACCACCTACACCGACACCTTTGCGGTGAGTAGCGCCGATGGCACCGCTACTTCGGTCACCGTGCACATCCTCGGCACCAACGATGCGGCCGTGCTGTCCGCCGACATCGCCAACCTCACCGAGACCAATGCCGCCGCCGACATCTCCACCGCCGGCACCCTGACCATCAGCGACGTCGACAGCGCCACAACCTTCGTCGCGCAAACCAACACCCCCGGCAGCTACGGCCAGTTCTCCATCGGCACCGACGGAGCCTGGACCTACGTCGCCAACTCAGCCCACAACGAGTTCGCCGCCGGTACCACCTACACCGACACCTTCGCGGTGAGCAGTGCCGACGGCACCGCTACTTCGGTCACCGTGCACATCCTCGGCACCAACGATGCGGCCGTGCTGTCCGCCGACGTCGCCAACCTCACCGAGACCAATGCCGCGCTGACCACCAACGGCACCCTGACCATCAGCGACGTCGACAGCGCCGCTACCTTCGTCGCACAAACCAACACCGCCGGCAGCTACGGCCAGTTCTCCATCGGCACTGGCGGCGCCTGGACCTACGTCGCCAACTCTGCGCACAACGAGTTCGCCGCCGGCACCACCTACACCGACACCTTCGCGGTGAGCAGCGCCGACGGCACCGCTACTTCGGTCACCGTGCACATCCTCGGCACCAACGATGCGGCGGTGCTGTCCGCCGACGTCGCCAACCTCACCGAAACCAATGCCGCCGCCGACATCTCCACCGCCGGCACCCTGACCATCAGCGACGTCGACAGCGCCGCAACCTTCGTCGCGCAATCCACCGCCGGTAGCTACGGCCAGTTCTCCATCGGCACCGACGGAGCCTGGACCTACGTCGCCAACTCTGCGCACAACGAGTTCGCCGCCGGTACCACCTACACCGACACCTTTGCGGTGAGTAGCGCCGATGGCACCGCTACTTCGGTCACCGTGCACATCCTCGGCACCAACGATGCGGCCGTGCTGTCCGCCGACGTCGCCAACCTCACCGAGACCAATGCCGCGCTGACCACCAACGGCACCCTGACCATCAGCGACGTCGACAGCGCCACAACCTTCGTCGCGCAATCCACCGCCGGTAGCTACGGCCAGTTCTCCATCGGCACCAACGGAGCCTGGACCTACGTCGCCAACTCTGCGCACAACGAGTTCGCCGCCGGCACCACCTACACCGACACCTTCGCGGTGAGCAGCGCCGACGGCACCGCTACTTCGGTCACCGTGCACATCCTCGGCACCACGATGCGGCGGTGCTGTCCGCCGACGTCGCCAACCTCACCGAAACCAATGCCGCCGCCGACATCTCCACCGCCGGCACCCTGACCATCAGCGACGTCGACAGCGCCGCAACCTTCGTCGCGCAATCCACCGCCGGTAGCTACGGCCAGTTCTCCATCGGCACCGACGGAGCCTGGACCTACGTCGCCAACTCTGCGCACAACGAGTTCGCCGCCGGTACCACCTACACCGACACCTTTGCGGTGAGTAGCGCCGATGGCACCGCTACTTCGGTCACCGTGCACATCCTCGGCACCAACGATGCGGCCGTGCTGTCCGCCGACGTCGCCAACCTCACCGAGACCAATGCCGCGCTGACCACCAACGGCACCCTGACCATCAGCGACGTCGACAGCGCCACAACCTTCGTCGCGCAATCCACCGCCGGTAGCTACGGCCAGTTCTCCATCGGCACCAACGGAGCCTGGACCTACGTCGCCAACTCTGCGCACAACGAGTTCGCCGCCGGTACCACCTACACCGACACCTTCGCGGTGAGCAGCGCCGACGGCACCGCTACTTCGGTCACCGTGCACATCCTCGGCACCAACGATGCGGCGGTGCTGTCCGCCGACGTCGCCAACCTCACCGAAACCAATGCCGCCGCCGACATCTCCACCGCCGGCACCCTGACCATCAGCGACGTCGACAGCGCCACAACCTTCGTCGCGCAAACCAACACCCCCGGCAGCTACGGCCAGTTCTCCATCGGCACCGACGGAGCCTGGACCTACGTCGCCAACTCAGCCCACAACGAGTTCGCCGCCGGTACCACCTACACCGACACCTTCGCGGTGAGCAGTGCCGACGGCACCGCTACTTCGGTCACCGTGCACATCCTCGGCACCAACGATGCGGCCGTGCTGTCCGCCGACATCGCCAACCTCACCGAGACCAATGCCGCCGCCGACATCTCCACCGCCGGCACCCTGACCATCAGCGACGTCGACAGCGCCGCAACCTTCGTCGCGCAATCCACCGCCGGTAGCTACGGCCAGTTCTCCATCGGCACCGACGGAGCCTGGACCTACGTCGCCAACTCTGCGCACAACGAGTTCGCCGCCGGTACCACCTACACCGACACCTTTGCGGTGAGCAGCGCCGATGGCACCCTCACATCGGTCACGGTGCACATCGCCGGCAGCAACGACTCACCGACGATCACTTCCAACGGTGCTGGTGCAACGGCTTCGATCAGCGTGGCGGAAAACACCACGGCGATCACGACGGTAACGGCGACCGATGTTGATCTGCCAGCACAAACGCTGAGCTACAGCATCGTCGGTGGAGTGGATGCCGCGAAATTCTCGATCGTTTCTGGCACAGGCGTGCTGAGCTTTATCTCTGCACCCAACTTTGAAGCGCCGACTGATACGGGAACGAACAACGTTTATGACGTGATTGTGCGGGCATCGGACGGCACGCTGTTCGACGACCAGGCGATTGCTGTAACCGTGACAGGCGTCAACGACAATAGCCCGATTATCACCTCCAACGGTGGTGGTGCGACGGCTTCGATCAACGTGTTGGAGAACACCACGGCGGTCACGACAGTGCTGGCGACCGACGCTGATCTACCAACGCAGACACTGAGCTACTCGATCCTGAATACGGCCGGGACGGACTTCAGCAAATTCACGATCAGTTCAAGCGGGGTGCTGACGTTCAATTCGGCGCCTGATTACGAGAATCCCCAGGATGTCGGGGGTACCGATGGCGACAACGCCTACGTTGTGGATGTTCAGGTGGCCGACGGCAATGGCGGAATCGACACGCAGACCATTACGGTAAACGTGCAGAACGTCGTTGAGACGCCGGTTGATACCGTGCCGCCGACGGTGGCAGTGACGGGGACTGCCCTCGGGATTTCGGTCGGTTCAACGTCGACGGTCACATTCCAGTTCAGTGAGACAGTGAGCGGTTTCAGCCTGTCTGATGTCGCGGTGACGACAACGAGCGGAACGCCCCGCGGAACCTTCAGTAACTTTACCCAGGTTGACGGCGATACCTACACGGCGACGCTGACCAGAACGCTGAGCGGTAGCATAAAAGTCGACGTCGCCGCGAACAGCTACACCGACCTGGCGGGTAATGCTGGTGCGGCCGGGAGCAGTGCAAACCTTCCGGCAGGCGTTGCCGGCGAACCGATCAATCTAGCCCTCAGCGTTCCGTTGGCCGATATCAGCAGCCTTGTAACGGTGGCCATCAGCGGTGTTCCCTCGGGGTGGGCGTTCAATACAGGTACCGACAACGGCGACGGCACCTGGACCGTGCAAACCAGCGATCCCGGCGCATTGACCGTGACAACACCAAGCGACTTCGTGGGTGCGTTGGTGCTTGATGTCAACATGAACTGGACCAACAGCGACGGCAGCACCGCCAGTGCCTACGTATTCAACAACGTCGAAGTCTATGCCCCAGGCGCGCCGATCTTCGCCTTGTCCGCTGATGACAATCTGACCGGTTCGTCTGGTGCCGACACCTTCGTCTTCGCCCAGCCGATCGGCAACAACCAGATCTACAATTTCGATGCCACAGCGGACAAGATCGACTTGATTGGCTTCACGGGCGTCAACGGCTTTGCAGACTTGAGTATCACCAACGACGCCAACGGCAATGCACTGGTCAGCATCAGCACTGGCCAGACGGTCACTCTCAAAGGTGTCGATGCGGCGGACTTGAGCGAAGCGAACTTCCAGTTCGATGTCGACCCACTCACCAACAACAGCGGGACCCTCACCATTGCCGACGGCGCGATCATGCCGTTCGGTGGCAGCATCAATAACAGCGGCACCATCGAACTCGGCTCCGCCGGCAGCACGACCAGTCTTGAGGTTCTGTTCCGTGGCGCGACCTTGACCGGTGGCGGCCAGGTGCTGCTATCCGACAACGCGCAAAACGTGGTTTTCGGTGGCAGTGCCGACACCGTGCTGACCAATATCGACAACCGCATTTCCGGCGCCGGCCAGTTGGGTGCCGGGCAGATGGTGCTGATCAATGCGGGGCTGATCATGGCCAGCGGGCTGAACAGCCTGGTGCTCGACACCGGCACCCACACCATCACCAACAGCGGGGTGCTGGAGTCCACGGGCGCAGGCGGTATGACGGTGGCCAGTACGGTCGAAAACACCGGCCACTTGTGGGCCAACGGTGGTGACCTGCACCTGCTGGCCGACGTGACCGGCAACGGCAGCGCGACCATCGATGGCGACGCGACCCTGACCTTCTCCGGCGCCGCCCACGGGTCCGTCGCCTTCCATGGCGAAGGCGCGGGCACGCTGGTGATCGCCCAGGCCGAAACAGCGGGCTCGCTGGCCGGCATCCTCGGCCTGGAAAGCAATGACTTGCTGTTGTTCGGCGATCTCGCTTTCGGCGCCAACACCCAGCTCAGCTACAACGCCAACGCCTCTGGTGCCGGCGGCCTGCTGACGGTGGACGACGGCGTGCATCGGGCCGAGGTGAACCTGCTGGGGCATTACTCGGTGGAAGATTTCCAAGTCACCGACGGCGGCGAGGCCGGCACCCAAGTCAGTTACCACGGAGAATCCAGCGGCACACTGGTGGGCAGCATGCTCGCGGACACGATCAGTGGCGGCGACGGCAACGACATCATCGTGGGTCGTGGCGGCGAAGACACGCTCAGCGGTGGCGCGGGAGCCGACGTGTTCGCCTACTTCAACGTGAATGAAGGCGGCGACCATATCCTCGACTACAACTACGCCGAAGGGGACACAGTCGATCTCTCCGCGCTGCTCAAGGCCAACTTTGTCAGCAGCACCAGCCAGGTGTCGGACTTTGTCCAAGTGGTGCAGACCGGCAGCGACATCACCGTGAAGGTGGATACCGATGGTGCAAGCAATGGCAAGAACTTCGTCGATGTGGCGGTGCTTGACCACACGGGTACGCCTGGGCCCGATCTGGTGCGCACCTGGTTCGGGGATTCCGAGCATACGCTGACGGCTTGATGCAGTGGGCTGGAGCTGACTGGGGGGGTGGGCGCTTGATGATAGTGGTGTCCCAGGGCAGGTTCGAACTGCCAACCTTCCCCTTAGGAGGGGGATGCTCTATCCAATTGAGCTACTGAGACACAAGTCGCCCGCAAGGAATGCGGGGCGATGGACGGCATGCATGTTAACGGGCAGGCCCGCTTTTGTCATGTCGTCCGTAGGCTTTTTAAGTGTAGGCAGGCGCCTCACAGAAGCGTGGCGTTGTTTACCGTGCAAATTGCATCACCGCAAAATGCCATCATTGCAAAATGCAATGCCAGCATTTTGCGAAAATATCCTAATTGTTTGTTTTTAAAGGATTTAATTGCCGTTAAACTTTTGGCATGCGGGCTGCTTCGACTGTTCTCAAAGAACGAAGGAGATCAGCCCCATGAACAGCGCTCTTTTAGTCGCGAATGCAGTGGCCCTGGCGGTTCTGTTGGGTTTTCAGTTCTTCCCCGAAAACGATGCCGTGGCGCTTGCCCAACGCGCGCCCCATTACCTGCAGCTGCAAAAAGCGCCTCAATTGGCAACCATGAGCGATCAACACAGTTTTGTCGGCCAAGAGGTGAGCCAGGAGAGTCTTCAACCGCGCATACAGTCTTTTGAACGCTTGGTATTTTGAATCACCCCATCAGGAGCACAGCATGTCCAAATCGGCCGCAGGGTTTTTCATCCTCGCCTTACTAAGTGGCATCCTTCATCTGTCTTTGGTCCAGGACGCGGTCGTCACCCTGCCCTTGATTGCCTGCGGCGTGTTCGGTGCACTTTTTGTGCTGGCGCTGATCGCCGGGCGCAAGATCAAATTCGATCCGGTTTTGCGCTGACGCTCAGCAGCTCCAGAAGCCTGGCGACGGTCACAGCCAAGTCGCCGGAGTTATCAAGTCGGCGGATCGGTGCATCACCCATTGAATTGTCTGAATCATCAGCCGTGAATAACGTATTGCGGTGCAGTCTCGCTTCAATTTCTGCGAGGCTCTCACGCCCCCGCCGCCGCAGGCGCTCTCGCAGAACTTCATCCCTGACCGTCAATAGCACCGGCAATAGCTTGGGATAGCGCTGTTGCGCTTGTTCCAGGTGCCCGCGCGAACCATTGACCAGCACATCGCGACCTTCCTTGAGCCACTGATCTATGAGCACAGGAATACCGTAATCCAGCCCATTGGCCTGCCACGACAGCGCGAAATCCCCTTTGTTTCTGCGTCGCTCGAACTCTTCGCGGGATACCTCGATGGCGTCTTCACCCACGGATTCAGCCGACCGCGTGATAACCCGACGCACCACCTCACAATTATGTGCCCGCAACGGCCCGCGAGCGGCTTCGATGAGGCTGTCCTTGCCGGATCCCGAAGGCCCCATTAAATAAATCAGCCTGCCATCCATCCTGAAATCATCCCATACCATCCGTCTGCCCTAGTAAATCGGCCATTTGCCACTATCCTGTTAAGGTAAGGAACAAGGATCGAATCCGCATAGCATGCACCTTCAGGGGTCTTCAGGCATCTCCTGTCGGGCAAGAGGACGCGGTCAGCGATACGGACTCATGGAATGTTTTCAAACCAGTCCGCATTTCTGATAATAGGTGCTGGCATTAAGCCTTTACCCGGATCAATATTTGTCACAGAATTGACGCCAATGATCTGGCTAATTTGAGGCATGATGCGTGCCTCTTTCAATTCAGGTTGAACATTTGGTCGGAGTGCTTGTCCTATCTGACATCCTGCGGCCAATCCCGAGAACCGCTCCCCTGAACTAACCGGTTAAATATATGCGCCCATTGAAACAGGCAATTTATTCCAGCCGTACGGCTGACAAGTTCGTCGTACGTCTGCCAGACGGAATGCGTGAACGCATTGCCGAGGTGGCTCGCAATCATCATCGCAGCATGAATTCTGAAATCATCGCGCGCCTTGAGCAGAGTCTTATTCAGGAAGGCGCGTTGGGCGAAGAATTGAGCATGCGCCTGGACAGCCCCGAGCTGTCATTGCACGAACGCGAACTGCTGCAACGCTTCCGCCAACTCTCCCACCGTCAGCAAAACGCACTGGTTTCGCTGATCGCCCATGACGCCGAAATGGCCGCAGACGTTTCCTGATTCATCCCGAAAGCTCAAGCCAGCGTAATTGCTGGCTTTTTTTTGCCTGAAATTCAGGTAAAAAAAAACCCGCCGATTCCGGCGGGCTTTTTTAAGGCAGGGTGTCAGAGCAGGAAAATTGTCGCCAACCCGAGGAAGATGAAGAAGCCTCCACTGTCGGTCATGGCCGTGATCATCACACTGGCTCCCATCGCCGGGTCACGCCCGAGCCGCGCCAGGGTCATCGGAATCAACACCCCCATTAACGCTGCAAGCAACAGGTTAAGCGTCATGGCGGCGGTCATCACCACGCCAAGGGACCAACTGCCATAAAGCAGGTAGGACACCACACCAATCACCCCACCCCAGACCAGGCCATTGATCAAGGCGACCGCCAATTCCTTGCGCATCAAACGCGATGTATTGCCGGTACTGACCTGGTCCAGCGCCATGGCCCGAACGATCATGGTGATCGTCTGGTTACCCGAATTGCCACCGATACCTGCCACGATCGGCATCAATGCCGCGAGGGCCACCAGTTTCTCGATGGAGCCTTCGAACAAACCGATCACCCGGGATGCAACGAATGCAGTGATCAGGTTCACCGCCAGCCAGGCCCAACGGTTGCGCAGGGACTTCCAGACTGACGCAAAAATATCTTCTTCTTCACGCAGACCCGCCATGTTGAGAACTTCGTTTTCGCTCTCTTCACGAATCAGGTCGACCATTTCATCGATGGTCAGACGACCGATCAGCTTGCCGTTCTTGTCGACCACCGGGGCCGAGATCAAGTCGTAACGCTCGAAGGCCTGAGCGGCCTCGTAAGCGTCTTCATCCGGATGGAAACTCACCGGATCGCTGGCCATGACTTCCGAAACCTGCTTTTCCGGGTCATTGACCAGCAGGCGCTTGATCGGCAATACGCCCTTGAGCACGCCGTCGTAATCGACCACGAACAGTTTGTCGGTATGGCTTGGCAGCTCTTTGAGACGGCGCAGATAACGCAAAACCACTTCGAGACTGACATCCTCACGGATGGTCACCATCTCGAAGTCCATCAGCGCACCGACCTGCTCCTCGTCATAGGACAACGCGGAGCGGACGCGCTCGCGCTGCTGAGCATCGAGGGTTTCCATCAGCTCGTGGACGACGTCTCGCGGCAGCTCGGAGGCCAGGTCAGCGAGTTCGTCGGCGTCCATGTCCTTGGCTGCCGCCAGGAGTTCGTGATCGTCCATGTCGGCGATCAGGGTTTCACGAACCGAATCGGATACTTCGAGCAGGATGTCGCCGTCGCGGTCGGCCTTGACCAATTGCCAGACGGTCAGACGATCGTCCAGTGGCAGAGCTTCAAGGATGTAGGCAACGTCGGCGGAGTGCAGATCATCGAGCTTGCGCTGCAACTCGACGAGGTTTTGCCGGTGAACCAGGTTCTCGACCCGGTCGTGATGCGGACCTTCCTGGCGGTGAGTCAGGTCTTCGACCACCCGCTGGCGCTGCAGCAGCTCAATGACTTGAGCAAGGCGGTCCTGCAAGCTTTCCTGCGTTTTCTTTACTTCAACTTCAGACATAGGCGAACTCCACTCCCAGCAGCGGGGCACGCCGGAAGGATCAATCAGTCAATTCATGATTGTAAAAACGGGGTACTGAGTAACTACTGGGTAAGTCCATGGAGGTATTCCACAAGCCCCGGCGGGGCTGACGGGCGCAATGATAACACCGCCTGACGGTTTTAAACGTTAAAAAATCGTGGCTGAAACAAGCGGTTGCGAGACAAACCTGAGCGCTGTCCTGATCCATGGAACTGCGACGACTTATCCTGAAAAGAAAACACACCATCGTCGAAAAATGTATTGGCTACTCTTGATAAGGACCGTCAGGAGGACGCCGAATGCCATGGAATGTTCATTATTTTTTGCTAGCCACCCTGCTCTGCCAGCCGCTTTGGGCGTTTGCCACGACTGTTCACCGATGCGAAGCCCCCAATGGGCACATCACCTTCACAACCTTGAGCTGTACGACTGGAGAAAGCCTTTCGCTTCAGGACGTGCAAACCTTCTTGCCAGGTAGCACGACAGCCCTGATGCCAGAAGCCGAGGTCCGTAAAACATCCGGTATGAAAAACCTAAGAAGAGAGCCGACGGTCGTTGGTCAATCCGAGGACAAATGTGGAAATCTGCTCAGCGCGAAGGAACGCCGCATAGCGATCATCAATCAGCGTGTCGTTGCCGGCATGAACCAACAGGACGTCGAAAGCGCTCTCGGCAAGCCAGACAAGATCAGCACCCGCAATTCAGCCATGAGCTACCGCTATGACAACAAGCGGGGGCGCAGTGCTCACATCGAGTTCGACGAGAAAGGTTGTACCAAAGGAAAAGCCAAATCGCAGACGGCAAAAAGCCCGCGTTAAACGCGGGCTTTTTGGTGTTTGGTGCACTCGACAGGATTCGAACCTGTGACCGCTCGGTTCGTAGCCGAGTACTCTATCCAGCTGAGCTACGAGTGCATTTGTGTTTTTATACCAGATCACAACTGGTTGGAGCCAAGTTATTCACATTGCTGCAAACAACTCTTAAATGGTGCACTCGACAGGATTCGAACCTGTGACCGCTCGGTTCGTAGCCGAGTACTCTATCCAGCTGAGCTACGAGTGCATTTGTTGCCGCGCATTATAGGCCGTTAAATCTTTTTGTAAAGCACTTTTTCTAGTAATTTCAACAACTTACCGAAGAAGCCAGATTACAACGTACTAAGCAAATAATGGCGGAGAACGGGGGATTCGAACCCCCGACACCCTTTTGAGGTGTACTCCCTTAGCAGGGGAGCGCCTTCGGCCACTCGGCCAGCTCTCCGCAACACGGGGCGTATATTAACCAGCTTTATCCCCGTTTGCAAACATAAAAAACGATAAAAATTAATGGCTTGGTTCTTCGTCCTTCTCTTTCTTGATACGCAGGTAAATTTCCTCACGGTGGACAGCCACCTCTTTCGGGGCGTTGACACCAATACGCACTTGATTTCCTTTAACGCCGAGCACGGTCACGGTGATTTCGCCATCACCAATAATCAGGCTTTCTGCGCACCGACGAGTCAGAATCAGCATACCTTTCTCCTCACGCATTTCATTTCAGGGACAACAGTCTGCAAAAAAAAGGCATTCGACCTACAACCGAAAAGGTCGCAGCCCTACATGCCTGAGTATTGACTAGCGCGAGCAAAAGAACAGCTTTGGTACGCACCATTCAAAAAAACGAAAGGGCGCGGTCAGACCGCGCCCTCCGGGAAACGCATTACTCGCCCTGTCGGGCTGGTGCGTCCAGTTCGAAAGCCGTGTGCAGAGCGCGCACAGCCAGTTCCAGGTACTTCTCTTCGATCACAACGGAGACTTTGATTTCCGATGTCGAGATCATCTGGATGTTGATGCTTTCTTTGGCCAGGGATTCGAACATGCGGCTGGCCACGCCTGCGTGGGAACGCATACCGACGCCAACGATCGAGACCTTGGCAATCTTGGTGTCGCCAACGACTTCACGGGCACCGATCTCGCGAGCGGTGTTTTCCAACACGGTTTGCGCCGCCTGGTAATCGTTGCGATGCACGGTGAAGGTGAAGTCGGTGGTGTTATCGTGCGCAACGTTCTGCACGATCATGTCGACTTCGATATTCGCGGCACTGATCGGGCCGAGAATCTTGAACGCCACGCCCGGGGTGTCTGGCACGCCACGGATAGTCAGCTTGGCTTCATCGCGGTTGAAAGCGATGCCGGAAATGATCGGCTGTTCCATGGTTTCCTCTTCATCAATAGTAATGAGGGTGCCCGGACCCTCCTTGAAGCTGTGCAGTACGCGCAGCGGAACGTTGTACTTGCCGGCGAATTCCACCGCACGGATCTGCAATACCTTGGAACCGAGGCTGGCCATTTCCAGCATCTCTTCAAAGGTGATCTTGTCCAGACGCTGGGCCACGGACACTACACGCGGGTCGGTGGTGTAGACGCCATCGACGTCGGTATAGATCTGGCATTCGTCAGCCTTCAGGGCTGCCGCCAGCGCCACACCGGTGGTGTCGGAGCCGCCACGACCAAGCGTGGTGATATTGCCGTGCTCGTCAACGCCCTGGAAACCGGCGACAACGACGACACGACCTGCCTTCAGATCACCGCGAATCTTCTGGTCATCAATCTGCAGGATTCGCGCTTTATTGTGCGCGCTATCCGTCAGAATCCGTACCTGGTTGCCGGTGTACGACACCGCCGGCACGCCGCGCTTGATCAGCGCCATGGCCAACAGTGCAATCGTCACCTGCTCACCGGTGGACACGATCACATCCAGCTCGCGAGGAACCGGTTGGCCGTCGCCACTGATTTGCTTGGCCAGATCGATCAGACGGTTGGTTTCGCCGCTCATTGCAGACAGCACAACCACCAGGTCATCGCCCGCATCGCGGAATTTCTTAACCTTGTCGGCGACCTGCTCGATTCTCTCGACAGTGCCGACTGAGGTGCCTCCAAATTTCTGTACGATCAAAGCCATTTCAAAGCCGCCTCTGCCCATGAAGGGCGCCCAATAATCACTCAAACAGCGTTCTGGCCCGCCACTAGACCGCGGGCCAGGCACACTGCCTTATAAACCCTGCTCTACAAATGGAACAGTCAGGGCCAATGCGGCATCCAGTGCGCCAGCGTCAGTACCACCGCCTTGCGCCATGTCTGGACGACCACCGCCCTTCCCGCCCACTGCCGCAGCGGCTTGCTTCATCAAATCACCGGCTTTGAGTTGGCCAGTCAGGTCTTTGGTCACGCCTGCAACCAGAACGACCTTTTCCTCATGGACACTGCCGAGCAGGATCACTGCGCGGCCGAGTTTGTTTTTCAGTTGATCGACCAGCGCCAGCAGCGCCTTGCCATCCTGACCGTCCAGACGCACGGCCAGTACTTTCACGCCTTTGACGTCCAGGGCAGAAGCCGACAGATCGTCGCCCGCCGCACTGGCCGCCTTGGCCTGCAACTGCTCGAGTTGCTTCTCCAGCAGACGGTTGCGCTCCAGCACAGCCGACAGCTTGTCGATCAGGTTGTCGCGGCTGCCCTTGACCAGGTTGGCCGCTTCCTTGAGTTGTTCCTCAGCCGCGTTCAAGTAGGCCAGCGCTGCTGCGCCAGTCACAGCCTCGATACGACGCACACCGGAGGCAACACCGCCTTCGCTGATGATTTTCAGCAGACCGATGTCGCCGGTACGGGTGGCGTGAATACCGCCGCACAGTTCGACGGAGAAATCGCCCATGCTCAGCACGCGAACACTGTCGCCGTACTTCTCGCCGAACAGCGCCATGGCGCCTTTCTGCTTGGCGGTTTCGATGTCGGTTTCTTCGGTTTCAACCTCGGAGTTCTTGCGGATCTCGGCGTTGACGATGTCTTCCAGCGCCTTCAACTGCTCAGGCTTGATCGCTTCGAAGTGGCTGAAGTCAAAGCGTAGACGCTGACTGTCGACCAACGAACCTTTCTGCTGAACGTGCTCGCCCAGTACCTGGCGCAATGCGGCGTGCAGCAAGTGAGTCGCCGAGTGGTTCAGCGACGTCGCATGACGCACTTCGGCATCGACATGAGTCTCCACCGGAGCCCCTACGATCAGGCTGCCCGAATCCAGCACGCCGTGGTGCAGGAACGCGCCGCCGGTCTTGGTGGTGTCGCGCACGTCGAAACGCGCAGCGCCAGCCTGGAGGAAGCCGCAATCACCAATCTGACCACCGGATTCGGCATAGAACGGCGTCTGATCGAGAACGACCACGCCCTCTTCGCCTTCGCTCAGTACGTCAACCGATTGCCCTTCTTTATAGAGCGCAACGATTTTGGCGGAACCGCTGTGAGCGGTGTAACCGGTGAATTCGGTGGCCACGTCAACCTTGACCAGGCTGTTGTAGTCCATGCCGAAGGAGCTGGCGGAGCGGGCACGCACGCGCTGGGCTTCCATTTCGCGCTCGAAGCCTTCCTCATCGATGGTCAGGTTGCGCTCACGGGCGATGTCGCCGGTCAGGTCCATCGGGAAGCCGTAGGTGTCGTAAAGCTTGAACACCACGTCGCCCGGTACCACGTCGCCTTTGAGTTCGGCCAGATCCTGCTCGAGGATTTTCAGACCCTGTTCCAGGGTCTTGGCGAATTGTTCTTCTTCGGCTTTCAGGACGCGCTCGATGTGCGCCTGCTGGGACTTCAGCTCTGGGAACGCTTCGCCCATCTCGGCGACCAGGGCCGCAACGATCTGGTAGAAGAAGCTGCCCTTGGCGCCCAGTTTGTTACCGTGACGGCAAGCGCGGCGAATGATCCGGCGCAACACATAACCACGGCCTTCGTTGGACGGCAGCACGCCGTCGGCAATCAGGAAGCCGCAGGAACGGATGTGGTCCGCCACGACTTTCAGGGAAGCCTGGTTGTCGTTGGTGCAACCGATGGCCTTGGCCGATGCGCTCAGCAGGCTCTGGAACAGGTCGATTTCATAGTTCGAGTGAACGTGCTGCAGCACGGCACTGATCCGCTCAAGACCCATGCCGGTGTCTACCGACGGGGCTGGCAGCGGGTGCAACACGCCATCGGCGGTGCGGTTGAACTGCATGAACACGTTGTTCCAGATTTCGATGTAACGGTCGCCGTCTTCTTCCGGCGAGCCCGGTGGGCCACCCCAGATGTCGGCGCCGTGATCGTAGAAAATCTCGGTGCAAGGACCGCACGGGCCGGTATCGCCCATGGTCCAGAAGTTGTCGGAGGCGTACGGCGCACCCTTGTTGTCACCGATGCGAACCATGCGCTCGGCCGGTACACCGACTTCCTTGGTCCAGATGTCGTAGGCCTCGTCATCGCTGGCGTAGACAGTGACCCAGAGCTTTTCTTTAGGCAGGTTCAGCCATTTGTCGGAGGTCAGGAACGTCCAGGCAAAGGTAATGGCGTCACGCTTGAAATAATCACCGAAGCTGAAGTTACCCAGCATTTCGAAGAAGGTGTGGTGACGGGCGGTATAACCGACGTTTTCCAGGTCGTTGTGCTTGCCGCCGGCGCGCACGCATTTCTGGCTGCTGACGGCGCGGGTGTACGCGCGTTTTTCCTGGCCCAGGAAGCAGTCCTTGAACTGGTTCATCCCCGCGTTAGTGAACAGCAGGGTTGGGTCGTTGCCCGGAATCAAAGAGCTGGAGGCTACACGGGTGTGGCCTTGTTCTTCGAAGAAGCGAAGGAAGGCTTCACGGATTTCTGCGCTTTTCATTAGGTTCTTCCACGGAGGCTGCGGCCAAAGGCCTGTGCGAAACGTCAACAGACGAAGCGACGGCAAAGGGCCGCATTATATCGGCCCTGCGCGCGGGGTACAGCGTGTTTATACGATAGAAACGGTCAATTGGACCGCTAACGCGATCAGATGCGGGAAAACTCGACGAATGTCGCGACAACCTGCTCGATTTGCGCACGGCTGACGTCCATGTGCGTGACCATTCGCAGACGAGCGGCAGCGCTGAGCTTGACCCCGTGTGTCGCGGCGAAGGCCTTGATCGCTTCGGCCTTGTCGCCCATTTTCACGTAAACCATGTTGGTCTGCACCGGTTCGACCTCGTAGCCCGCCGCGCGCAGGCCTTCGGCCAGCAATTGCGCGTTGGTGTGGTCGTCGGCCAGGCGCTGTACGTTGTTATCCAACGCATAGAGCCCCGCCGCCGCGAGAATCCCGGCCTGGCGCATGCCGCCGCCGACCATCTTGCGCAGACGTCGCGCCTTGGCGATCAACTCCGCCGAGCCGCACAGCACCGAACCGATCGGCGCGCCCAGGCCTTTGGACAGGCAAACCGAAACCGAATCGAAATGCTGAGTGATCTCCCGGGCATCGACACCCAGCTTGACCGCCGCGTTGTAGAGCCGGGCACCATCCAGATGCAGCGACAGGCCGTTTTCACGAGTGAAACGGCGAGCCTGGGCCAGATACTCCAGCGGCAGCACCTTGCCCTGCATGGTGTTTTCCAATGCCAGCAAACGGGTGCGGGCGAAGTGGAAGTCGTCCGGCTTGATCGCCGCGGCGACCTGCGCCAGGTCCAGCGAGCCATCGGCCTGCACTTCCAGCGGCTGCGGCTGGATCGAACCGAGCACCGCCGCGCCACCACCTTCGTATTTATAGGTGTGGGCTTGCTGACCGACAATGTATTCATCACCGCGCTCGCAGTGGGCCATCAAGCCCAGCAGGTTGCTCATGGTGCCCGTCGGGACAAACAGTGCCTTGGCAAAACCCAGTCGTTCTGCGAGTTCGGCTTCCAGACGATTGACCGTCGGATCTTCGCCGTAAACGTCGTCACCAGTGGCCGCATTGGCCATCGCGTCGAGCATCCCTGCGGTCGGTTGGGTGACGGTGTCGCTGCGAAGATCGATAACGCTCATGAATCTGGCCTCGGTTAGCAGGGAAAATCCCTTTCAGGATGGAATTACTGCGGTCATGCCGACAAATAATCAAGCCTTGAACGAGGAAAAGGCGCTTTACGTCTTCGAAAAAGCGCAATCCATGTGGGAGCGGGCTTGCTCGCGAAGGCGGACTGACAGTCAACATTTGCGTTGAATGTTAAACCGCTTTCGCGAGCAAGCCCGCTCCCACAGGTTCTGCATTTGATTGACGGGTATTGGCATGCACACCACGGAAATATGTGTTAAAAACCCTTCGCCGCCAAACAAACGGGCGGCAAAACGTTCTCAGGGCGGGGTGCAACTCCCCACCGGCGGTAATTGCGCGCAATGCGCATAGCCCGCGAGCGCTTGGCGACAGGCACGGCAATGGCTGTGATGGCGGCAAGGTCAGCAGACCCGGTGTGATCCCGGGGCCGACGGTCATAGTCCGGATGAAGAGAGAACGGGATTGACGCCGCCCAGGCTTATACCAAAGCGTCGTCCGCAGGCATTTGTGCCTGCGCCCCCTTGAATCCCATTCGATTCATAACGCCCTGTTTTTCACACAAACAGGAGTCAGAACATGCAACCCACCGCAATCGATAGCAAAAGCAAAAACCATCAGGGCGAGCGCGTCGCGTTCATCCAGGCCTGCTGGCACAAGGAAATCGTCGACCAGAGCCGTAAAGGCTTCGTCGCCGAAATGATTGCCCAGGGTTATCAGGAATCGGACATCGATTTCTTCGAAGTCGGCGGCGCCTTTGAAATTCCGCTGCACGCCAAGCTGCTGGCCAAGTCCGGTCGTTATGCCGGCATCGTCGCCGCAGGCCTGGTGGTCGACGGCGGCATCTATCGCCACGAATTCGTCGCCCAGTCGGTGATCAGCGGCCTGATGCAGGTTCAGCTGGAAACTGAAGTACCGGTGTTCTCGGTGGTTCTGACCCCGCACCACTTCCATGCCGGCGAAGAACATCAGAAGTTCTTCTTCGAGCATTTCGTGCATAAGGGTCAGGAAGCGGCGAAGACTTGCGCGGATACGCTGCACAAGACCCGTGCATTGCGTCGCAGCGAGCCTCGCGCATTGGCCGTCTAAACACAGCCTGTGATTTGGGTGGGGTCCGGGCTTCACTCAAATCAAATGTGGGAGCGGACTTGCTCGCGAAAGCGGACTGATAGTCAACAAATACGTTGAATGTTAAACCGCTTTCGCGAGCAAGCCCGCTCCCACATTTGTTATGTGTCGTGCTTAAGCCAGGTTTTCGTCGGTGGTCGGCACGATCAGGATGCCGGCGCGCAGGCCGTTCTTGACCCTGGGGTTGGGGAAGATGATCCGGGCGCCCTGCTCTTCGATGATCCAGCGGGTATTGGCGATATCCTCGGCCAGCACATAACCCACTTTCAATTCCGAAAAGTTTTCGATGTCCGCCGGCAGGTTCAGGCGGAAGCTATCGCTGTGCTTGATGACCTCCCGCGACACACTGAACAACTGCAAACCATCCAGCCCGTCGTCGGTCATGGGTGGCTCGCTGCCTTCGATGATCTGCTTCAGCCGTGCTTCAAGAAGACTGACGTTCACCCCATCGTTCTGCCCGAACGGCCGGGCCTTGCCCAGCTCCAGGGTGAAGGACTCGGCATCGAGCTTGTCGTAGGTGTAGGAGCTGAAGACGATGGAAGGTTTGTTCTGCAACAGCACCGCTTCCATACCGGCGGCGCGCAGGCGAGCCAGTTCCAGGCGTGAATGCTGACGGCCTTCTTTCCAGGGATACAAGGCGAACTGCTCGATTTTCGAGCCACGGATCGCCGTGTGCAGGTCGTAATGCAGGCGATTGCGGTCCGGCAGGCTGAAGAACGTCGCCGCCAGCCGCTCCAGCTCACAAGCGCGCAAGGCCTCGGAGCCGCTGCTTTGTTCGTGTCGGCCGTTGAACAGCCGATTGACGTCCTGCTCGATGAAACGCTCGCCGCGGCGGATAGCCTCGGGATTGCCGAACAGGAACAGAATACGCGCGCGCGGCTTCAAGTCACCGCGGGCGATGTCATGCAACAGGCGATCGAGCAACTCGATCGGCGCTGTTTCATTGCCATGGATGCCTGCCGAAAGCAGCAGGTCCAGGCCATTGTCGCGAGCGTCAGGTGGCCGGACTTCCAGCGCACCTTCGCTCAACCAGCGCATCCGTACGCCTTCGACTGTCAGTTGAGTCTTCTCCGCCGGTTCGCGGCCGGCGAGGGTCAGTTCAAGCAGTTTGCCGAGGGCGAGCATAGAGCGGTTTCCTTAGTGATCGTGATTGCAATCCGGGCCGTGCACGTGGTCCTCATCGCCGCCGAGGTCGGCCGGTTCCATCTCCAGTTGCAGACTTACCAGATTAGTCGCCAATGGGCGCAACAGCAGGTTGGCGTATTCAGCGTCACCCTCTTCGACGTCCACGCCGATCAGCAACTGGCCGCGGCCGTCCTGCTGGATCCACAGCTCTTTGCCTTGCCACATGACCGCGACGCGGGTGCAGGAAGTTTCCAGTTGCGTGCCGTCGGTGTCTTCAAGGATCAGCTGCAGGGTATCGCTCATGTTTTTACGCTCTCGACGTTCAATTGATCTGGAATGGATAAACCGCGCCCAGTTTAAGGATTTGCGTCAGTTCATCCAGTGCCGTCCGGCACTCAAGCAACAATTGCGGGTCCGCCAGATCGTTTTCGGTCATGCGGTCGCGGTAGTGCTTGTCGACCCATTCGGTCAACGTGCCGTACAACGGTGCCGTCATGATAACCCCTTGGTTGACGGCCGCCAGTTCGGTTTCGTTGAGGGCGACGCGTAACCGCAGGCAAGCCGGGCCACCGCCGTTCTGCATGCTCTGCTTGAGATCGAAAACTTTTACTTCGCGGATCAGGCCGCCAGAGCTGGTCAGGCCTTGCAGGTACTGCCAGACACGCTCGTTGCCACGGCATTCTTCCGGCACGATCAACAGCATGGAGCCGTCAGGACGCGACAGCAGCTGGCTATTGAACAGGTAGGAACGGACGGCGTCTTCCACGGTGACCGCGGAACGCGGTACGCAGATCGACTGAAATTTCCCACCGACTTTTGCGAGTTTGCCTTGCAACTCAGCGAGCATCTGGTCGGTGTCGAGGAACGCGTCCTCGTGATAGAACAGCACCTCGCCATTACCTACGGCGATCACGTCGTTATGGAACACGCCCTGATCGATCACCGAAGGGTTCTGCTGGGCATAGACCACGCCGTCATCGCTCAGGCCATGCAGACGCGCGACCGCCTGGGAGGCTTCGAGGGTCTGACGCGCCGGGTACTTCTGCGGGGCTGGATAACGGGTGTCGAACGCGCTGCGGCCGAACACGAAAAACTCGACGCCGGCTTCGCCATAGTCACGGCAGAAACGGGTGTGGTTGGCCGCGCCTTCATCACCGAACTGCGCCACGGCCGGCAACGCGGCATGGTGCGCAAAATGCTTCTGATCGGCGAACATCGCCCCCAGCACGCGACTGGTGGTCGGGTGTTCGATGCTGCGGTGATATTTGCAGTTCAGGTTGGCGGCGGTGAAATGCACGCGACCATCGGCGGTGTCGGCGCTCGGGCTGACCGTGGCGGCGTTGGCTACCCACATGCTCGACGCCGAGCAACTGGCGACCAGCAGCGGCATTGCGTCCTTGGCGGCGCGCTCGATCACTTGCGCGTCGGTGCCGCTGAAACCCAAGCGGCGCAGCGCACCGACGTCCGGACGTTCCTGCGGTGCCAGCACGCCTTGCTGAAAGCCCATCTCCATCAGCGCTTTCATCTTCGCCAGGCCTTGCAGCGCGGCTTCCTTCGGATTGGAAGATTGCTGGCTGTTGCTCTGGGAGGCGACGTTGCCGTAGGACAGGCCACCGTAGTTATGGGTCGGCCCCACTAGACCGTCAAAATTGACTTCATAGGATTTCATCAGCGAGGCTCCACGAGAATCTGTTGTTATAGGCTTCTGGTAACTGTTCTTTTAGACCGCATCGCGGCCTTCGCGAGCAAGCCCGCTCCCACAGGGAAATGTATTCCAATGTGGGAGCGGGCTTGCTCGCGAATGGGCGCTACGACATCTTTAAGCCGGGCGTCAAAGCAGTCGGCAAGGTCAGGCTCGGGGTTTCCAGCGACGCCACCGGGTACGCGCAGTAATCCGCCGCGTAGTAGGCGCTGGCACGGTGGTTGCCCGAGGCGCCGACGCCGCCGAACGGTGCGCTGCTCGCCGCACCGGTCAGCTGCTTGTTCCAGTTGACGATACCGGCGCGGCTTTCCAGCCAGAATTGCTGATAACGCGCTTCGGAATCCGACAGCAGACCGGCCGCCAGGCCATAAGCGGTGTCGTTGGCTTCAGCGATCGCCGCTTCAAAATCAGCGTAGCGGATCACTTGCAGCAACGGGCCGAACAGCTCTTCGTCCGGGCGATCGGCAACGGCTGTCACGTCCAGGATGCCCGGGGTCAGCAACGCAGCCTGAGCCTGGGGCTGAGTCATTTCCAGCAGCGCCACGGCGCCGTTGGCCAGCAGATGCTCTTGCGCTTCCATCAGCGCTTTCGCAGCGCCGAGGGAAATCACCGAGCCCATGAACGGCGCTGGTTGCTGATCGAACGCACCGACTGAAAGGGTCGAGCTGACCGCCACCAGACGCGCCAGCAGCGTATCGCCCCAGGCGCCTTGCGGCACCAGCAAACGACGGGCGCAGGTGCAGCGTTGACCGGCAGAAATGAACGCCGACTGAATGATGGTGTAAACGGCCGCATCGAGGTTCTCGACCTGATCCACCACCAGTGGGTTGTTACCGCCCATTTCCAGCGCGAGGATTTTGTCCGGACGACCGGAAAACTGTTTATGCAGATGATTGCCGGTACGGCTGGAACCGGTGAAGAACAGACCGTCGATGCCCGGGTTCGCCGCCAGGGCGATACCGGTTTCGCGAGCACCTTGCAGCAGGTTCAGCACGCCAGCCGGCAGACCGGCTTCGATCCAGCACTTGACCGTCAGTTCGGCGACTTTCGGCGTCAGCTCGCTGGGCTTGAACAGCACACTGTTACCGGCCAGCAGCGCCGGCACGATGTGACCGTTCGGCAAGTGACCGGGGAAGTTGTAAGGGCCGAACACCGCCACCACACCGTGTGGCTTGTGACGCAATACAGCGGTGGCGTCGCCCAGCGGGCCGCTCTTCTCGCCGGTGCGTTCGCGGTAGCTCTGTACCGAGATGGCAATCTTGTTGACCATGCTGGTGACTTCAGTCGCCGCTTCCCACAGGGGTTTGCCGGTTTCTTCGCCGATGGTGTGAGCCAGTTCGTCAGCGTGATTCTTCAGCGCGGCGGCAAAGGCTTCCAGCACGCTGATGCGCTCTTCCAGGGTACGACGGGCCCAGCCCGGGAACGCCTGACGCGCAGCCTGCACAGCCGACTCGACCTGATCGGCGGTGGCGCCTTCGCCGGCCCACAGCACTTGCTGGGTCACCGGGTTGACCGATTGAAAGCTTTCACCCTGGCCGGCCAGCCATTCACCGGCGATGTATAGCGAATTCATTATTTCGACTCCCGAGCTGCAGACAACGGAACGGCGCGTACTTGATCGCCAGCGTTGAGTTGAAGACGTTTGGCGGTCAGCGGATCAACCACCAACGTGCCGGCGGCGAAGCGTGCAGGCGCGGCAGTGATCCGGCAGTCTTCGCGCTTGCGGTTATGGATCAGGAACGGCGTGGCGTCATCGCCCGGGGTGCCGATGGCCAGCACCAGCGCCTGGCTGTCGCGCACCGCGCGGATCTTGGCGGTTTCGCACTCCACCGCAGGGCCTGCGTCGAAAATGTCGACGTAGCCTTGGTAACTGAAACCTTCACTCTTGAGCATCGCCAGGGCCGGCTCGGTGTCCGGATGAACCTGGCCAATCACGTTGCGCGCGTCTGGCGACAGGAAGCAGGTGTACAGCGGGAATTTCGGCATCAGTTCGGCGATGAACGCCTTGTTGCCCACGCCAGTGAGGTAATCGGCCTGGCTGAATTCCATCTTGAAGAAATGCCGACCAAGGCTTTCCCAGAACGGCGAACGCCCGGCTTCGTCGGACATGCCGCGCATCTCGGCGATGATCTTGTTGCCGAACAGTTGCGGGAACTCGGCGATGAACAACAGCCGCGCCTTGGCCAGCATGCGACCGTTGAGGCCACTGCGGTAATCGGCGTGCAGAAACAGCGAGCACAGTTCCGAGTTGCCGGTCAGGTCGTTGGCCAGGAACAGCGTCGGAATTTCGCGGTAAATGTTCAGCTCTTGCGAGGCGCTGACCGTCAGGCCCACCCGGAAGTTATACCAAGGCTCACGCAGGCCGACGGCACCGGCAATCGCGGAAATACCCACCACGCGACCATTGTCGTCTTCGAGCACAAACAGGTAGTCCGCATCGCCCCGCCCGGCTTCGCCGCGGAAGGTTTTCTCGGCCCAGCCGACCCGATGGGCCAGACGCTCTTCGTTGGCCGGCAAGGTGGTCAAGCCAGTGCCGGTGCTGCGGGCCAGGTCGATCAGAGCGGGTAAATCGCTGCTGCGTACGGGACGAACGATCATGCTATCTCCTCAAACGAAGGGCGCTTGGCACCCTGCGCGAAACTCGCTGCTTTCCAGGCAATCAATCAGGCCTGCTTTTCTACGTGTCAGACCGCCACCAGGCGCACGCTGGCACCTTCACCGACGCCCAGGGCTTCGGCCGCTTCAAGATCCAGGGTCACGGGTTTGCCCGGCGCGTAATCGAGCTCGAGCAACACGGCGCGGTAATCCTGCAACTGGGCATTGGCCACCAGGTACTGACGCCCGGCACCTTTGACCGGCTCACCGATTTTCACCGGCACCACACGGCTCTGGGCGATCGAACGGATCCCCGAAACGCGGGCGTGCAGGGTCGGGCCGCCGTCGAAAATGTCGATGTAGTGATCGGTCTCGAAGCCTTCGCGCATCAGGATGTCGAAGGTGATTTGCGCCCGAGGGTGCACCTGGCCCATCGCCTCTTGAGCGGAGTCCGGCAGCAACGGCACGTAGATCGGGTAATGCGGCATCAGCTCGGCAAGGAAGGTGCGGCTCTTCAGGCCACACAGACGCTCGGCTTCGGCGTAGTTGAGGTCGAAGAAGTTGCGACCGATGGCATCCCAGAACGGCGAATCGCCATTTTCGTCGCTGTAACCGACGATCTCGGTCACCACGGAATCGGCAAAGCGCTCCGGATGGCTGGCCACGAACAACAGACGGCCACGGGAGTTGAGCTCCGCCCAAGGCGTGCCCACCAACTCCCTCTGCACGTAGAAGCTGGTCAGCAAGCTGTTGCCGGTCAGGTCGTGGCACTGGGAGAGCACGTGGATCTTGTTGTGAATCTTCAGCTCGCGGGAGGCGTGCACGAAGGTTTCGTTACGAAAGCTGTAGAACGGCTCGGAATAACCGGCCGAGGCAACGATGGCCGAACAACCGACCAACTTGCCGGTGGCAGTGTCTTCGAGGACGAAGAAATAGCTCTCTTCACCATTGAAGCTCACTTCGGCGGCGAACGAGGCTTCGCTTGCCGCGATCTTGTCGCTCAGGCGTTCAACGTCATCCGGCAAGGAAGTGACACCAATCGGGCTATCCGCAGCCAGACGCTGTACCTCGCCCAGATCAGCCATTTGCGCGGGGCGCATCACCAGCATGGTGTCACTCCTTTCTCATCTAACACTTCAGGAAAAGTAACCGGGCCGTCATTGAAGACACAGAGGTCAGTGTGGGAGCGGGCTTGCTCGCGAAAGCGGTGTATCAGTCAACATCATTGCTGTCTGACCCACCGCTTTCGCGAGCAAGCCCGCTCCCACATTTGATCCGTCCCGGCATAACAATTGGGTTCGACGCCTGAATTGTCAGGCGTCGAAGGGTCTATCAGGCTTGCGTCAGCTTGGCCACGGCGCGCTCGAAACGGTCCAGACCGGCATCGATATCGGCGTCTTCTACCACCAGGCTTGGCGCGAAACGAATCACGTCCGGGCCGGCTTGCAGGATCATCAGGCCTTCACGCTCGGCGGCGTTGAAGATGTCCTTGGCCTTGCCTTTCCAGGCATCGTTCAGCACGCAACCGAGCAGCAGGCCCAGGCCACGAACCTGAGTGAAAAGGCCGTACTTCTCGCCGATCTGCTCAAGACGGGTCTTGAACTTGTCGTGCTTGGCTTTGACACCATTCAGCACTTCGGGCGTGTTGATCACGTCGATCACTGCTTCAGCGACCGCGCACGCCAGCGGGTTGCCGCCGTAGGTGGTGCCGTGGGTGCCGACGACCAGGTGTTTGGCCAGGTCTTCGGTGGTCAGCATTGCTGCGATCGGGAAACCGCCGCCCAGGCTCTTGGCGCTGGTCAGGATGTCCGGGGTCACACCGTAATGCATGTAGGCGAACAGCTCACCGCTGCGGCCCATGCCGGTCTGCACTTCGTCGAAGACCAGCAGCGCGTTATGTGCGTCGCACAGCTCACGGGCGCCTTGCAGGTAAGACTGCTCGGCCGGCAACACGCCGCCTTCGCCCTGGATCGGCTCCAGGACCACCGCGCAGGTCTTGTCGGAAACAGCGGCTTTCAGCGCGGCCAGATCGTTGTAAGGCACGTGGGTGATGCCGGTGATCTTCGGACCGAAGCCGTCGGAGTACTTCGACTGGCCACCGACGTTCACGGTGAACAGGGTACGGCCGTGGAAGCTGTTGAGCGCGGCAACGATTTCGTACTTCTCGGTACCGAAACGGTCATGGGCCACGCGACGGGCCAGCTTGAAAGCGGCCTCGTTGGCTTCGGCGCCGGAGTTGCAGAAGAACACACGATCGGCAAACGTGGCGTCGACCAGCTTATGGGCCAGGCGCAAGGCCGGCTCATTGGTGAACACGTTGGACACGTGCCACAGCTTGTTCGCCTGCTCGGTCAAGGCAGCGACCAGCGCCGGGTGCGCATGGCCCAGTACGTTAACGGCAATCCCGCCGGCGAAGTCGATCAGCTCGCGGCCAGACTGGTCCCAGACACGGGAACCGGCGCCACGCACAGGAATAAAAGCGGCAGGCGCATAGTTGGGAACCATTACCTGGTCGAAATCGGCGCGTTCTACCGCAGCGTGCTCAACGGACATCGGAGTCTCCTGATGAGGAACACTCGCCTGAAACTGGCGAGCGATGAGGGGATTGTAAGGACAGTTTTCAGCCCGGCCTTGCCGCCAAGCGACAACTTCTTATAGCGCAAACACCGGTTTTGCCCGGGTTTACGGCAATGCGACATATAGGGTCGCAAAGGCGCAGTTTAAACCGCCGGCACAGGTTATAGGCAGGCTTGTCGACCGATGCGGTAAATATGTACCGCACGCAGTGCTTCATCGTCTGTTTTGCTGGCGACTCATCCAAACGCTAAGGGAATAGCGCATGAGCCAACTCGAAAACGATCACCCTAGGGCCGCTGGCGACGATCACTTCGTCACGCAGCCGGATGATCATTACCATCACCTGTTCAACAATCTGCCCGCCTGGGCATTAGAGGCATCGCTTGAAACCCGCAGCGCCCTCAAGAACGCCTCGCTTGCGACTCCCCAATGGCATGGCACCGCGACACCTTCACAACATGCCTCGCTGAAAAAGCTCAGTCAGGAACACTGGCACCATCGAAATCGCCTGGATTCAAAGCTGTCGACGCTGAAAAACCCACGGGCATTTGCCGAACCCCTTCTCATCGCGGCCCTGAAAACCCGGTTTGGCCTGGAACTGGACGTCAAGACCACCTTCCTGCGCCTGTACATCCCACAAACCGTGACCCTGTTCAAAATCAACACCGGGGCCGCCCGCACCTGGACGGTATCGCTGCTCGATGCCGCGCTGCATAACTTCCAGGAATCGGAAACGGCCGCAGATGCCTTCGAATCCGCTTCGACCTTCATTACCGAGCCGTCGTCCACAGGGCAGTTCGAAACGTTGCCGGCGATCAAGCATAAAATCCCGGTCCAGGCCTTCGCCCGGCTATGCCGCGAACTCGATATCGGTGGCCAGTACACCGCGTATCTCAAGGAATTTCTGGGGCTGACCAACCCGGTGGCCGGTGCCGCGTTGAAATCCAGCACGATCGGCTTGAACAAAGCCGCACTCAGGTCGGCGCTGCAAATGGCACACATCCGCAAGGATATTCCAGATGATGCGCACCTCGCGCTCCTGCGCATGGTTGAAGGAGGTTCGAGGGCGCGACTCAATGGCCAGCCGCTCTATGGCCACGACCTGACCCTGATGTCGTCCCCGCTGACCGGCATTGTCATTTTCGCGCCGAACCTTGAGCGGGCACGCAAGAGTACGCGGCTCATTGCCTATATTCCCGATGACCCCGAATACCCGCTCAAGCAATACCCCGACACGCTGGCGTTCATGACCGATCTGACTCGCAAGCTGCGGACACCCGCTTATCAAGCGTTCTTCAGCCGGTTCGTCGAGCACAAGGAACGCGGACACTTTTTCGCCGATCTCAACCGCCGCCTCCAGACCGTGACCTGGCATCAGCACCAGCCCGGCGATCCATTGCCGAGCTGGCGCGAAACGCCGGTCGAGCGTCCCAATCTGCGTTTCTCCGTGCTCCCGATCAAAGCGGACCTGTGGAACCATGGCTATCAGCGGCAGCTGAACAAAATCCTCAACGACGCCAGCACTGTCGCCGTCTCCACCGCCAGCGCCGACCGAGACGCCCGCTGGGCATTGTGGGATGCCTTCAGCAAAGTGGCCTCCAGGATCCTTGAAGCTGCGTCGTTCGTGGCGGCGCCCTTGGTGCCGTTGCTGGGTGAATTGATGCTGGGCTACATGGCCTACCAGTTACTGGACGAGAGCTTCGAAGGCATCGTGGACATGGCTGAAGGGCTGAGAACAGAAGCGTTCGGACACCTGATGACGTTCGTCGAAACCGTCGTTCAAGTCGGGACATTCGCGGTAGGCGGTGCAATCGCCGTCGGCGCCTTCAGCCGGCTTCTGCCCCGCGAAGCCGTCGCGCTCATCGACCCGCTCAAACCTGTCGCCACAGCCGGAGGCAAAACCCGTTACTGGATGCCGGATCTCACACCTTATGAACAGACACTCAGTTTGCCCGAAGGGGTAAAGCCCAATCATCTGGGCTTGTACCCACACGCGGGCAAAACGATGCTGCGCCTTGAGGGAAAACTGTATTCAGTGAAACCCGACCCCATGTCGGACAGGTTCCAGATTGAGCATCCGCGCCGCAACGATGCTTATCAGCCGTCGCTGCGGCATAACCACCACGGTGCCTGGCAAACCGAACTGGAACAACCGCTGTACTGGGAGCGGGAAAAGGTCATGCGTCGCCTTGGCCATAGTGTCGAGTCGTTCACCAGTGCCGAGCGCGAACAGATCCTGCGGATCAGCGGCTACCACGACAACGTATTGCGCCAGGCGCATGTCGAAAACTATCGCCCGCCGTCGCTGCTGACTGACACGATCAAGCGCTGGCGGATCAACCGCGACATCGAAACGTTTATCGAACAGATCGGCAGCGATCAACCCGAGCACTATCAAAAAGCCGATACCGCCCTGCAGCATGCACTGCTGACACGCCATGACTCATGGCCGGTCGATACACCACTGCCGACACCGGCAACCCAAACGCCAGCCTTCAGACAGCAAACGGCAACACTGGCCCGCCAATATCGCAAGTCGCTGTTCGAGCGGCTCTACAGCATTCAGGAACACACCGATGATGTGCAGGTTCAGCAACTGCTCGCCGATGTGCGGGGCCTGCCGACCGATGTGGCGCAAGAGCTGGTGAGCAATGCCACCGGCACCGAGTTACGCCAGCTGCACGGCGGGCGCGTGCCCCAGCGGCTCAAGGACGCGGCGAACAAAGCCATGGAGGCCGTCCGCGCTACCCGCGCCTATGAAGGCCTTTATGCCGACGCGCTGGAAAACGTCGACACCCACAAAGTGGCCCTGCACAGCCTGAACGCACTGCCCGGCTGGCCGGACGGATTACGCATCGAAGTGCGGGATTACTCCAGCGAGGGCACCGTGCGCGACAGCATTGGCCCGACCGATGCGGCCATCGTGAAAACACTGGTGGCCAACGAGGATGGCTCCTATCACGTTGATCAGGACACGCCCGGTGATTTCTATCAGGCACTCTTTCAAACGTTGCCCCAGGCCCATCGCGATGCGTTCAACCCCTCCATCGCTGACGCCCAGGCCCTCAGAAAGCGCATTGCCGAAAACGCGCTGGACCAGCCGACGCTACGCACTCTGTTTGCCAGGCATCCCCATCGAAAACCCTACTACGACCCGACCACCATGCGCCTTCCTGGTGGTGCGGAGGGCTATGACCGCGGCAATCGCATGACACCCACCCTCGACGACAGGGTCCGGGAGGTTTATCCCGATCTGTCCCAGGATCAATTGCAGTCCGTGGTCCAGGCGTTGCAAAGCCACCCCGATGGCGCTCGGGTAGCACTCTCACGCGTACACCACGAGCTGAACCGATTGCATCTGGATCTGGGTCGATGGATCAGCGAAGCCCCAACGGCGCACCCCGACACCGGGGTTGCGTTGAGCGCCCTGGAGCGCCAGGCCGAACAACACATTCGCAGGTTGCTGGCGCAGGAAATCCAGCGCGCCTGGCGGCGCCAAACCGATCGGGATTTTGACACCTCGGACGACATGGAGCGGTACGTGCTCAGGTTCGACGAACCGATGCTGGGTGATCTGCCATCGTTGACTGCAGATTTCAGTCATGTGTCGCTGCTATCCCTGGAAGGCAGCCACGCAGCGCAAGGTGTTGCTGGTTTTCTACAGGGCTTCAGCGGACTTCGCCGACTGGAACTGCGCCGTTTCTCCCTGACCACCCTCCCCGACGCCATCACCCGGATGCCGCAGCTGGAGGCACTGGTGTTAAGCGATTGCGGCATCAGGGTAGACGCAGCCACCTGGTTGAAGCTGACGTCATTAAACAAACTGACCATGCTGGATCTTTACCGCAACCCGTTTGAAACGGTGCCCCGCATCGACTCGATGACTGAACTGACCCATCTGGACCTGAGCAGCACCAACCTGACCGAAATCCCGCCCGGCACTCTGCAACACCCACGCCTGGGCACCCTTCTGCTGATGAACAATGGAATCAGTGAACTGCCGACGGCCTTGTTCGACAGTCCGCTGTATGAAAAGCGTGGCATACACCTCACGCACAATCCGGTTTCCGACAGCTCGCGACAACTCATCAAAAACCATCACGTCGACAGCGCTTTCGACATGGGCGTTTTCGCACCCGAGGCAGACATTGATCGTGTCAGGGCGCTCTACCCTGGCATGGAAGTCGAGCAAGCCAGCGAGTTCGTCTACGAATTGCCCGGCACGCTGGAGGAAGGTCGGGTCGCGTTGACACGCCTGGAAGAAGAGCTGAGCCAATTGAGGAACGATCTGTCTGCCTGGACCGCCGCTCTTCCGGACCTGCATCCACTGACAGACGAACCCTTCAGCGCAGCTCAACTGCTTGTCGAGCACGCCAACCGCGACGAATTCAAGCAAGCCCTTGAGAACTGCTGGCAACGGGATGCGGAGCTGGATAATTTCAGCGATACGCTTGAACCCACCTACGATCTGACACTTTCCACGGTCATCAATGGAGAACTGCCTGCCCTGAGCGCCGATTTCAGCCATGTGTCGTCACTGGCGTTTCGCAGTGCGGAGGGGGTGACGCGCATCGGACGTTTCCTGGAGTCCTTTCCCAACCTGAAAAGCCTCAGGCTGCGCAGCTGTAACCTTGGCGACATTCCGGAGGCGGTGTTCAAAATGGGTCAACTCAGGTCTCTGTCACTTCCCGAGTGTCGCGTCAGTCTGTCATCAGAATCGGTCGCCGCCCTGGCGGGGATGGAACAGCTCGACTATCTCGACCTGGGCTCGAACCCGCTAGGACAGACGCCTGATGTGAGTCAGATGCCGGCGCTGGCGACCGTGCTGCTGAACGACACCGGCATCAACCGGATACCGGATGGGCTGTTACAGCTGTCCGAGCTGGACTGGGCAGACTTGAGCGGCAACGCCATCACCGAGGCGCCCAGTGACTTGTCGGAACTGCCGGTGGACGTCGCAGATAATATTTCGTTGAGGGGCAATCCATTTTCCGAGGAAAGCCTGTTACGGCTGATCGCTTACTTCGAACGCACGGGCGCGGATTTTGGGGTGGAAGCCGTGATCAATCGGGGGGAGATAGAAATCTCCGACTCTGAAGGTTCCGAGATCGACGAGTAGTACAGCGCTCGATCAACCGCGCTCCGATGGCACCGAGGACAACTCGAACGGACTGCTGCTGCGCCGCTGGTTGCGATCTTCCCGCGGCGTGGCACCGAAGAAGTTGCGGTAGGCACTGGAGAAATGCGGCCCCGAAGAGAAGCCGCACGACAGGCCGATCTGGATGATCGACTTGCTGGTTTGCATCAACATCTGCCGGGCCTTGTTCAGGCGCAGTTCCAGGTAGTACTGGCTCGGCACGCGGTTGAGGTATTGCTTGAAGATCCGCTCCAACTGCCGACGGGACACGCACACGTGCTGGGCGATTTCGTCGGTGGTCAGCGGCTCTTCGATGTTGGCTTCCATCAGCAACACCGCCTGGGTGAGCTTCGGATGACTCGAACCCAAGCGGTTCTGCAGCGGAATGCGCTGGCGCTCGCCGCCCTCGCGAATGCGCTCGACCACCAACTCTTCCGACACCGCGCCGGCCAGTTCGGCGCCGTGATCACGGGCCAGCACGGCCAGCAGCAAGTCGAGAACCGACAGGCCACCGCACGCGGTCAAGCGATCGCGATCCCAGTCGAACAGGTGACTGGTGGCAATCACCTTCGGGAAACGCTCGGCGAAATCGTCCTGCCAGCGCCAATGCACAGCAGCACGATAGCCGTCGAGCAAACCCAATTGCGCCAACGGGTACACACCGGCCGACAAACCGCCGATCACACAACCGGCGCGCACCAGTTGTTTCAGCGCACTGCTGAGCGACGGCGCGAGCGAGGTCGGCGGCTCATCGGCGAGTAGGAACAGTTTCTGAAAGTTTTCGAGCTTGCCGGCCCAGGGCTCACCCGGCAATTGCCAGGCACCTTCGGTCGGCGGTTCGGCCTGCAAAAACGACAATTCGTAAACAACGTCCGGGTGCACACGCTGGGCAACACGCAAGGCCTCCTCTGCCAGCGCAAGCGTCAGAGCTTTAGTGCTGGGCCAAATCAGGAAACCAATTCGATGGGCAGTCATGGCGGGCAATCCGAAACGAAAACAGTGATGGAAGGCATGGGCCAATGCTAGCCCGTAAATGAACGCAAATCTCAAAACCAACATAGATCCATTGTGGGAGCGGGCTTGCTCGCGAATGCGGTGGTTCAGACAGCAACATGTTGACTGATACACCGCTTTCGCGAGCAAGCCCGCTCCCACAGGGGATCAGGGCCAGACTTTAGGCTGCGAAGCATGCACTATCCCGGTGCGCAACGGCAGCCTTGATTACTTGAGGCTGCCCGAGAGGAATTGCTGCAAACGTTCCGACTGCGGATTGACCAGCACTTCGCGCGGGTTACCGCTTTCTTCGACCACGCCTTTGTGCAGGAACACCAGCTGGTTCGACACTTCACGAGCAAAGCCCATTTCGTGCGTCACCACCACCATGGTCCGGCCTTCCTGTGCCAGGGCCTGCATGACTTTCAGCACGTCACCCACCAACTCCGGGTCGAGGGCCGAGGTCGGTTCGTCGAACAACATCACCTCAGGTTCCATCGCCAGCGCACGGGCAATCGCCACACGTTGCTGTTCGCCACCGGACATGTGACCCGGGTAGGCGTCCTTGCGATGGGCCACGCCAACCTTGTTCAGGTAGTGCTCGGCTTTCTCGCGGGCTTCAGCCTTGGACACGCCGAGTACATGCACCGGCGCTTCCATGATGTTTTCCAGCGCGGTCATGTGCGACCACAGGTTGAAATGCTGGAACACCATCGACAGGCGCGAACGCATGCGTTGCAGCTGTTTCGGGTCGGCGGCTTTCAGCGCGCCGTCCTTGTTGGCGACCAGTTTCAGCTCTTCGTTGTTGAGCAGAATCTTGCCCGCGTGCGGCTGCTCGAGCAGGTTGATGCAGCGCAGGAAAGTACTTTTGCCGGAGCCACTGGAGCCGATGATGCTGATCACATCGCCAGCCGCCGCTTTCAGGGACACGCCCTTGAGCACTTCGTGACTGCCATAGCGTTTATGCAGGTCTTGGACTTCAAGTTTGTACATGCGGTCGGTTCTCACAAAAACAGTCAGTCAGTCGTTGAGCAAGCGCCCGTGACGCAGCGCTTCGCGCCCCGCCACCTTGGCCAGCCAGAAACCGGGTTGGGCGTAACGCAGCCGTTCAATGGCAAACAGCACCCCGGACGTACCAGCACACACCGTGCTGACCCGATCCGCCAGCGGATCGATCACTTCAAAAATCTCGTCACCTGCTTCCACCCACTCACCGGGTTTACGCAGAAAACTCACCACGCCAGGATGCGGCGCGAACAACAATTCGGTGCCTTCGAACGGCATGCCTTCGCACGCGTCTTGCGCGGGCTTGGGCCATTCACCACCGATCAGGCCTTGCTCGGCGAGGAACGCCAGAATGCCCTCGGCGTGAGCTATCGCCTCCGGGCGACCGGTATCGGCCTGACCACCCAGTTCGATGGTCGTCGCCAGGCAGGCCAGTGGAATCTGCGCATCCGGGAACAGACGCGACAAACGCAGCCATGGCAGCGAGCACGCTTCGTCAAAGGAACTGCCGCCGGAATCTTCCGCCAGCAGACCGACCTTGACGTCCAGGTGCGCAGCCAGCGAGCGCCAGTGCGGCCAGTGTTGCGGCAAGGCGTACATGTGCAGCGCCGCTTCGCAATCGCAGTGCAGATCCAGCACCACATCGGCGGTGCAGGCATGGCTGAGCAAGATGCGCTGCATGCCTTGCAACTGGCTGCTCGCCTCTGGCAAAGCTGCCAGGTGATCGCTCATGGCCTGACGGATCAGTCGAATATTGGCATGCGGATCATCACCCAGATGCCCATCGAGTTCGGCGGCCACCGGCGCGCTGAGTTCGACAAAATCCCGGTTGAAGTTCTTGCCGCTGCCCGCTTCGAAACGCCCCTGATGATTGCCTTGCAGCAATTGACCCAGGCCCAGCGGATTGGCCACCGGCACCAGTTCAATCACACCATTGAGCAAGCCCTGGGCTTCGAGTTCGGTCAGGCGCTTTTTCAGCTCCCAGGCCGTGCGCATCCCCGGCAGTTCATCGGCGTGCAGGCTGGCCTGGATATAGGCCTTGCGCTCGCCAGCACCGAAGCGGAACACCGAAATCCGGCGTTCACTGCCCAGGTGGCTCCACGGCAAAGCATGATCGATGCGTTCCATATCAGTGCTTCCGCGGGGCCAGATAGCCCAGCCAGCGGTGCTCGGCCATTTTGAACAGGCGCACCAGAATGAACGTCAGGCACAGGTAAAACGCGCCGGCGGTGATGTAGGCTTCGAACGGCAAGTAGAACTGAGCGTTGACCGTGCGCGCGGCACCGGTGATGTCGATCAGGGTCACGATCGACGCCAGACTGGTGGTCTGCAGCATCATGATCACTTCGTTGCTGTACTGCGGCAGGGCCCGGCGCAGGGCCGATGGCAGCAGGATCCGCTTGTACATCTTGATTCGCGACATGCCCATGGCCTTGGCCGCTTCGATCTCGCCGTTCGGCGTGGCGCGCAGGCTGCCGGCGATGATTTCGGCGGTGTAGGCGCTGGTGTTGATCGCGAAGGCCAGGCACGCGCAGAACGTGGCGCTGGACAGCCATGGCCAGAGGAAGCTCTCACGCACCGCTTCGAACTGCGCCAGACCGTAGTAGATCAAGAACAGTTGCACCAGCATCGGCGTGCCACGGATCACGTAGGTGAACAACCAGGCACTCATGTTGACCAGCGGCTGCTTGGAGACGCGCATCAGCCCCAGCGGCAATGCCGCGAGCAAACCGAAGAACAGCGACAGCGCGAGCAGTTTGAGGGTGGTCACCAGCCCGCCGAAGTACAGCGGCAAGGCCTCCCAAATGACGTTGTAGTCGAAGATCATAGCTCAGCCGCCCTTACGCCTACCGAGTAGCGCTTCTCAAGATGACGCAATGCCAGCAACGAGACGCTGGTGATCACCAGGTACATCGCCGCCACCGCGAGGAAGAAGGTGAAAGGCTCGCGGGTAGCGTCTGCCGCCTGCTTGGCCTTGAACATCATGTCTTGCAGACCCACCACCGAAATCAGCGCGGTGGCCTTGGTCAGTACCAGCCAGTTGTTGGTGAAACCCGGAATCGCCAGGCGAATCATCTGCGGCACCAACACCCGGAAGAACACCTGAAAACTGCTCATGCCGTACGCCATGCCGGCTTCTGCCTGCCCCTTGGGGATCGCCATGAACGCGCCACGGAAGGTTTCCGACAGGTACGCACCGAAGATGAAGCCCAGGGTGCCGATACCGGCGGCCAGCGGGTTCAGGTCGATGTAATCGTCATAGCCGAGCATCGGCGCGACGCGGTTGAGCAGGTCCTGGCCACCGTAGAAAATCAGCAGGATCAGCACCAGATCGGGAATACCGCGGATCACCGTGGAATACAGATCGCCCAGCCAGGCCAGCCAGCGCACCGGCGACAGACGCAGCGCCACGCCGATCAGCCCCAGGACGATGGCCAGGGCCATGGACGACAAGGCGAGCTGAAGCGTCAGCCATGCGCCATCGAGGATGACAGCCCCGTAGCCTTTCAACATGATTCAGGTCCTCGAAAGTTGGGATGAAAAAATGGCGCAAACCTCAGAGATCCTGCTGCTTGCGCCATTTCGGACTTGTTGCGGGGACGGTTACTTGCCGTAGATATCGAAGGCGAAGTACTTGTCCTGGATTTGCTTGTACTTGCCGTTCTCGCGAATGGCCGCGATCGCGGTGTTGATCTTGTCTTTCAGCGCGTCGCCCTTGCGAACCGCGATCCCTACGCCGTCGCCGAAGTATTTGACGTCGGTGAAGGCCGGGCCAACGAAGGCGAAGCCCTTGCCGGCGTCGGTTTTCAGGAAGCCGTCATCCAGCAGGGTCGCGTCTGCCACGGTGCCGTCGAGGCGGCCGGCGGCCACGTCGAGGTAGATTTCGTTCTGCGAACCGTAAGGCTTGATCTCGGCACCCAGCGGGGCCAGGACTTCGCGGGCGAAACGCTCGTGGATCGAACCACGTTGCACGCCGATGTTCTTGCCCTTGAGCTCAGTCAGGTTTTCGCTGATCTGAGTGCCGGCCTTCATGACCAGGCGAGCCGGGGTGTTGTAGTACTTGTTGGTGAAGTCCACGGACTTCTTGCGGTCTTCGGTGATCGACATGGACGACAGGATTGCGTCGATCTTGCGCACCTTGAGTGCCGGGATCAGGCCGTCGAACTCTTGCTCGACCCACTGGCACTTGACCTTCATCTCTTCGCACAGGGCGTTGCCGATATCGTAGTCGAACCCGACGATGCTGCCGTCCGGCGCTTTGGAGGCGAACGGAGGGTAAGCCGCTTCGATACCGATTTTCAGAGGTTTTTCATCGGCGAAGGTCGGCAGGGACAGCACGGACAGTGCCAGGACGCCAAGCAGCACGAGTTTCTTCATCTTGGGACTCCATCGGTAAAGGGCAAAAACGGCAGAGTGAGCAACAGCCCAATATGCGAATGGGTTAAACCGCAAAGCGGTGCTGCGTCCTGGGATGCGCGTATGAAATTCAACAGTGATTTTCAACACAGGCAACGACGAGCGAGTGATCGGCATTCTAACGACAGGCCCGAAGCCGATATTTCTTCAATGCGACAACAAATTACAGAAGCACCGAGAATGCCGCTTGGGCACGTTGACAGCTCTGCAATTTCATGCAAGAGCAAAAGACAGTGAACCGATCTATGTTGCAAATTGCGGGCCTATTATTGGCAAACCCTTCTAATCCGGCAAGCGCAGCGTTGTGTCTTATTTTTCAGGGCGATTGAGAGGCCCTGAAACGGGGCTTTGCGTTTCCCAATGCCTCGTTGTCGGGCGTGCGGTTACACATTTAGTAACTTGAAGGAGGATGGGTAACAGCGGGAAATGGCCTACGGCGGAAGCCGATAATTATTGGCTGGTGTTGATGTGGCGTTTGACAGATCGCCTTCGCGAGCAAGCCCGCTCCCACAGTTGATCTGCAGTGAACACAGAATTTGCGCCCTACTCAGGTTCTATGTGGGAGCGGGCTTGCTCGCGAAGAGGCCCACATAGACACCAACGATTAAAGTGCGATCACCATAAAAAAGCCCCACCAGGCTCAACACCTGGCGGGGCTTCGATGACTCAGGAATCGGCGCTTAAGCGACGTTCATGGTCTTGTGCGTATCAATCAAATGCTGCACCACACCCGGATCGGCCAGGGTCGAAATATCCCCCAACCCTTCGTATTCCGCCGTGGCGATCTTGCGCAGAATCCGGCGCATGATCTTGCCCGAACGGGTTTTCGGCAGCCCTGGCGCCCACTGAATCACATCCGGCGAAGCAATCGGGCCGATCTCTTTACGCACCCAGTTTTTCAGCTCCAGGCGCAGTTGCTCGCTCGGTTCTTCGCCCGCATTCAACGTGACGTAGACATAAATGCCCTGCCCCTTGATGTCGTGCGGCACACCCACCACCGCCGCTTCGGCGACTTTCGGGTGCGCGACCATCGCGCTTTCGATCTCGGCGGTGCCCATGCGGTGCCCGGAAACGTTGAGCACGTCATCCACGCGACCGGTGATCCAGTAGTAACCGTCTGCGTCACGACGCGCACCGTCACCGGTGAAGTACATGCCACGGAAGGTCTTGAAGTAGGTGTCGACGAAGCGGTCATGGTCGCGATACAGGGTGCGCGCCTGGCCTGGCCACGAATCGAGAATCACCAGGTTTCCCTCGGCAACGCCTTCGATAATGTTGCCCAGATTGTCCACCAACGCAGGCACCACACCGAAGAACGGCCGTGCTGCCGAGCCAGGTTTCAGCGCGTGAGCGCCCGGCAGCGGGCTCATCAGGGTCGCGCCGGTTTCGGTCTGCCACCAGGTATCGACAATCGGGCAACGGGACTGGCCGACATTCTTGTAGTACCAATCCCACGCTTCCGGGTTAATCGGCTCACCGACCGAACCTAACAGACGCAGGCTGCTGCCATCGGCACCTTCGACAGCGGCGGTACCCGACGCCATCATCGCGCGGATCGCGGTTGGCGCGGTGTAGAGGATATTGACCTTGTGCTTGTCGACAACCTTCGCCACCCGGGTGATGTCCGGATAGTTCGGCACGCCTTCGAACAGCAACGTGGTCGCGCCATTGGCCAGCGGGCCGTAGACGATATAAGTGTGACCGGTGACCCAGCCGACGTCGGCGGTGCACCAGTAGATTTCGCCCGGGCGGTAGTCGAACACGCGTTCGTGGGTCATCGCCGCATACAGCAGGTAACCGCCGGTGGTGTGCTGCACGCCCTTCGGCTTGCCGGTGGAGCCGGAGGTATAAAGGATGAACAGCGCTTCTTCAGCGCCCATCTCTTTCGGCGCGCAAACGCTGCCCGCCACTTTCATCAGGTCTTCGTACCAGATGTCGCGATGCTGGTTCCACTTGATGTTGCCACCGGTGCGCTTGCACACGATGACTTTCTGAATACTGCTGGTTTCCGGGTTGGTCAGCGCGTCGTCGACGTTGGTCTTGAGCGGGATCTTCTTGCCGGCACGGATGCCTTCGTCGGCGGTGATCACCACTTTGGATTTGCAGTCGATGATGCGACCGGCCAAGGCTTCCGGCGAGAAACCACCGAACACCACCGAGTGAATCGCGCCGATCCGGGTGCAGGCCAGCATGGCGACCACGGCTTCGGGGATCATCGGCATATAGATCGTCACCACGTCACCGCGGTGCACATCCTGGCCGCGCAAGGCGTTGGCGAACTTGCACACTTCTTCGTGCAGCTCGCGGTAGGTGATGTTGCGGCTTTCGGCAGGGTCATCCCCTTCCCAAATAATCGCGATTTGATCGCCGCGCTCGGCCAGATGACGGTCGAGGCAGTTGTAGGAAACGTTCAGCGTGCCGTCGGCGAACCATTTGATGTCGACATGGTGATCGTCAAAGGACGTCTGCTTCACCGTGGTGAAAGGCTTGATCCAGTCCAGGCGCTTGGCTTGTTCGCGCCAGAAGCCGTCCGGGTTGACGACCGACTGCTGGTACATGGCCTTGTAAGTGGCCTCGTCAGTCAGCGTATTGGCTGCTACCTCGGGACGAACGGGATACAAAGAAGCCGCACTCATCTTTCTTACCTCGGTGGAATAGTTGTTTTTGTATGGCCCCAGTTGTAGCCGGGGCGGGCCTATAGAACCATTCGACGATGGTAGTAACAAGCCCCTACAAAATGTGGCTATACCGCAACGAGAAGCTCAAACCCGGCTATTGCAGGGCTTCGCAGGAGCCTGCGATCTTTTGATCTTCGCGGGGATTGTTACCAAATCTGCCAAAAGTGTTTATCAAAAGCACGGCTATATGCCCGCCAGCCCCAGGCCTAAAATCAGCCTCGCCAACACGGCAAAGTGATTAACCCAGTTGCAGCCCCCACGAAGGCAGTTAATCCAAGACTCTTTATTAAAGCTCCACACGCAATCCTAAAAAGATTGCGTGACCCCATTCGACCTCAGAAAGGTAACTTTTAAATGAAAGCTTTATTGGTTCTGGCCCTCAGCAGTCTGTGCGCAACCGCCATGGCAGACGAGGCTCCGACTGATGCCGCCAAACAACAACCCGTCGTCGAGGAATACACCTACTCCACCCACTTGGACATCGCCAAAGTTATCTCGATGAGCGAAATCCCGAATGTCTGCGAAGTGGTACCGGCCAAAATGGTCTACGACGACTCCAAAGGCCAGCGACACATTCTGCGTTACAGCGTCATGGGCAACGGCTGCTCCAACGGCTGATCCGCCCCACTTTTATCTCCCGAGGCTCGACCCATCCTTTTTTAGAGACCAGATGAAGCGCCGGGCCTTGTATCGATAAATACGATTGCTTTAAGCATTTATTTGCACTTTTTAATCAAAATACTTGGCGTAGTATTCATTCCACACCCAAGGCACACAACGCCAACGAACCTGGAGCCACTACCATGAAAACCAAACTGATCCTCGCCCTGACCCTTTCCGTCCTGGCCGCCAACACCTTCGCCGCTGACGGCTACGACCGCACTGGCTCGGCTGCTTTCAACGACGCGGCTGTCGCTTCTGACGGTTACGACCACACCGATTCTGCCTCTTTCGCGGCCGATGGTTTCGATCGTACGGGGGCTGCCAAAGTCGCTGCCGATGGCGCTGATCACATCGGTGCAGCCAAGGTTGCCGCCGATGGTGCCGACCGCGTGGGTGCCGCTCGTTTCAGCTGAAACCGGGCGCGACATCACAGCCCGACTTCGGTCGGGCTTAGTTGTGTCTGGAGTGGTTGAAAATCGACCAAAACCACAACATGTAGTGAAAAACATGGTTTTTTGGTTGTTTTTTGAGCAATGCTTTTCAAGCTCCCTTACAGCTCAATATTGCACACAATCTCGTCCACAAAACCCCGCCCATTGCTCTGCAAGCCCCGTCTTACCTGGCTTGCAACGTATCAGCCGCGCTTAACCGGGCGAACACCCTGATCTCACCGTCAAAAACCAGCCGAAACAGGCGAAAAAAAAACTTCCTCCGCCAAAGCCCTGTAAACCCTCGCTCCAACCTGAAAACGCCCCTCGCCGAGCCCTCCAGGTGCCATTTCGCCGCACCACGGGGCCGAAAATTTCCTTATAATGCGGACTTAAACGGGCCTGCAATATTCCCTTACAGGGGTGAAAAGCCAGTCTGAAGCCCACGCAGAGCGGTTCACGTTCTCTGCGCCCATCAGCGGCTTCGGAATACCCGTACAAAATTCTGTTTATTGCCTGCGTTGTACTGCTGCAACAAACGATTTCCTTTAGATCCAACGCGGCCAGAACCGGCCGTGTGAAAAACCAACCTATCAGTTTTCACACGGGCAATCTGGCCCTCACGCAGGAGACGACACGTCATGCTGAGCTGGGACGAATTCGACAAAGAAGATGACGGCGAAGTCGCTGTAAAAGGCGCCAATGCCGGCCACGCTTCTGAAGCCAACATGGACCGCCTCGACAGCGCCGGTGGTGCCGCCGCTCAAGAGGCCCGCGCCGTGACCGCGACGGACTCCGCCGCGATCGCCCGCGCCAAGGCTGCCCTGGACTCCCTCGACGTCGCCGAAGGCCTCGCCGAACTGGAAGGCGCCTCTGCCCGTGTAGCTGTCGATGAAAAGCGCATGATCAACTGCCGCGCCGACCTCAACCAGCTCGTGCCATTCAAATACGACTGGGCATGGCAGAAGTACCTGGACGGCTGCGCAAACCACTGGATGCCGCAAGAAGTCAACATGACCGCCGACATCGCCCTCTGGAAAAACCCGGAAGGCCTGACCGACGACGAGCGCCGCATCGTGATGCGCAACCTCGGCTTCTTCTCCACCGCCGACTCCCTGGTTGCCAACAACCTGGTCCTGGCCGTGTACCGCCTGATCACCAACCCGGAATGCCGCCAGTACATCCTACGCCAGGCCTTCGAAGAGGCGATCCACACCCACGCCTACCAGTACTGCATCGAATCGTTGGCCATGGATGAAGGCGAAATCTTCAACATGTACCACGAGATCCCATCGGTCGCGAAAAAAGCCACCTGGGGCCTGAAATACACCCGTTCGATCTCCGATCCGAAGTTCGAAACCGGCACCGTCGAAACCGACAAAGAACTGCTGCGCAACCTGATCGCCTACTACTGCGTTCTGGAAGGCATCTTCTTCTACTGCGGCTTCACCCAAATCCTCTCCATGGGCCGCCGCAACAAAATGACCGGCGTCGCCGAGCAGTTCCAATACATCCTGCGCGACGAATCCATGCACCTGAACTTCGGCATCGACGTGATCAACCAGATCAAAATCGAAAACCCGCACTTGTGGGATGCCGAGATGAAGGAAGAAGCTTCGCAGATGATTCTGCAGGGGACTCAGCTGGAGATTGAATACGCTCGGGACACCATGCCACGCGGGGTATTGGGCATGAATGCGGCGATGATGGAGGACTATCTGAAGTTCATCGCTAACCGTCGTCTGTCGCAGATTGGGTTGAAGGAAGAGTATCCAGGGACTACTAACCCGTTCCCTTGGATGAGCGAGATCATGGACTTGAAGAAAGAGAAGAATTTCTTTGAGACTCGGGTTATTGAGTATCAGACTGGTGGGGCGTTGAGCTGGGATTGATTTCCGAGCCGCTCAAAATCACTATATCGAGAAACCTTCTCGCTATTCGTGAAATAGACGCACCAAAAAAGGGCTGTCAAATCGGGGAGCAGCATCAAAACCTAAACCCGCCTCATAGAAAATGAAACGGGCTCTGCGAAAAGGGTTGCCAGATGGCAGCCTTTTTTGCTTTTTGCTTCCGCGGAAACGTGCCCCCTCACACAGTTGATTCGGAAAACATCCTGACGTGGGTGCCCCGCATGATGGGCGAGTCAGTGAGGCTTTCCGGCGAGTCCATCGAGCAGAACGAACCCGAGCTGGCGACTGAAAACTGGAAAAAAATGCCGGATACACACCCTGACTTTAGAGACCATCTGCGGGGGGTATTGATGCCTCTGGCGGGTTGGGAGCGCTCAGTAGCGCGTGATCACGCCAAACGAATCTTCGATATCTTGCTGAAAAACTAACGCGGCGTTGCCCATGCCAGTATTGAATTACGGCCAAACACCTATCGAGTGGTACTTCCAGTTCGATACGAAGCTTAAGCGCCATTACGTAACTGTGGAACGGGGGCGACCTGTTCTGCTGCGCGGGCCGCTGGTGGATGAGCCTGAACAAGAGGCTTTGGTACTCCGTCGTGCACGCTGGATTCGTGAAAGGCTGGCTCAGGTGAATCAGCCCCTGGCCAGCGAGCCCATCGTAACGGGCAGCCGTCTGCGCTATGCCGGGCGTACTTACTTCACCGAGGTAAGGCATGTGCCGGATATCCTCAAGCCCCGACTAACCTTCACAGCATCGCGTTTCATCGTTGATAACCCGGATGGTGTGAGTGTCCATCCCGATGCGCTGATGCCCTTGCTGGAGCGGTTCTACCGGGAGCGTGCTCACGAGAAATTGTTGGTGCGTGTCCGTCATTGGCAGCGAGAAACAGGCCTGCAAGCGACTGGCGCTCGTATCCGTCACTTCCAAAGCCGTTGGGCTAGCTGCGATGCGAACAACACCTTGGAGTTTCATCCGCGCGTGATGGAGCTACCTGCCAGCGTGCAGGATTACGTCATCGTCCATGAGCTGTGTCATACGGTGGAAAAGAACCACACCAAGACGTTCTGGGCGATGGTGGCTAGCCATATGCCGGATTGGCAGAGGCAGCATCAGGTGCTGGAGCGGGCGGCATTTGGCGATGCGGTGTGAGATCTAGCTGAATCGTGCTTGGATAGATGCCGTTAACAACTTCAATCATACTCATCGTGGAGCACCAGGGCACGACACGTCGTTCGCTCATCCTCGATGCTAAATGGCGTAGCGGAAGGAGCAATGTCCTGAAAGCGATGGAGTCCGCACACATCTACCATGACAGCCTTCGCCTTGGTCTTGGTCTTGATCTGGCGGCGGAACGCCCCAACCGCTGCATTTTGCTTCTGCCGGGAGCAAGCGATGTAGAAAGCCTAGGTGAACCCAACTTCATCCACGCTCATGGTGTCGGCGCTATCACGGAGTTCCTACCTCACGGGGTGGGAGTCGCATTCCTGAAGGCCCTGATCAAGGAGTGGCTCACGCCCCTTTACGCTTAATCCGCAGCACAGTTTTTTTACCTACCCCATCACTGAAATTAATTGGAGCCACCTGCCGACACTGGTCGCGTGGTGATTTGAGTAAGCCGACTCCAAGAGTCATGCGCCTCGCATCAGAACACTACACCCTCTAGAATCTCGCGCCAGCACATGCTTGAGCAGGGAAGAAGCGCATGCCGAACAATAGGAAGACCATGGTCACCGTACCTCCATCTACCCCACAGCTGCCAGATGAACTGAAGATCCACGCTTTCGGCGTAGGGCACGGCGACTGTTTCCTGGTTGAACTTCAGCAAGCCGGAAAAACCGTCTTTCGCATGCTGAATGATGCGGGCAAAGCGGGCCCCCATGTGGATAGCCTGCTTGTACACTTGAAGGAAAACAAACGCACCGACGACCTGGACTTGGATCTAGTAGTTTTGTCGCACGTCGATGCTGACCACCAAGGCGGCTTACATCAGCTTTTTGCCGACAAGTCGATCCGCATTGGTGCCTATTGGGGACCGTGTCTTCCGGCCTTTCGGCGAGCCCGGTGGTTGTTTTCCCATCGTGTCCAACACGCAGTCGATTCTGCCGCATTGCTGGAATCAGCGATTAGCACACGCGCCATTCCAATCATCTACCCCCTGGAAGGCCATACTGATCGATGGGTGAACGGCCAAGTGATGCTGAGCGTCATCTCTCCAGCTGCACGACTGCTCAATCGGTTGTTGTATGGATCAGAAGGCGACTTAAAGGGTTTGATGGACGCCGGCCGACTACCGTTAGAGTGGCTAGTAGGCCCTGCCCCCAGGGAAGAGGGCGAAGTACTCGGACTCGACCTCAGACAGCGTACATTCAGCGAACCGAATGACTTCCCTAGTAGCCCCCCATCCCCCAGCCGCGAACCAAATTCATTGGACTGGTTCTCGGATGAGGCGGTTGACGAACCGAACTTCTTTGGCAATCGCGTGCTGAACGATACCTCGTTAGTGATTGCTCTGGATGTGTGGCTGGATGGGACACATCGTCGTCGCGTCCTTCTCACAGGAGACCAGGAAAACTGGGCGTACATTGCATCTCGACACCCCGCTGGACTGGGCGTTGATGTGCTAAAGGCCCCCCATCACGGTGGGATGGTGTACTTAGCGGATAGGAAGGACAGCGACCAAGAAAGCAAGGATGCCGGTGTTGTCGAGCAAACATACCTCTGGCTACGTCCGCGCATAGCAATTGTCAGCGCAAGCGGCACATATAACTTGCCACACAATCGCGTACGAGATGCCCTGCGTGCGGTAGGAGCCGCTGTGATGTGTACAAATGTCCGTGGGATGGAGCGAATTACGCCGCCAGCGGAAACCCAATCCGAGAATAAGTGCTGTCACAAGGTTTTTGAGTGCAGCAAAAACAAACAGCCAATGCAGTCCGTCTTGACCCTGACACGACATGCAGAGTCGATGGACCGTCCAGGATGTGTCTCCGACACGGGAGCAAGAGGCGCAACTCCGATTGTGGTAATGACTCAGCGACTGGTCGAGCCGGATGAAACATTCCTGCGCTGGACGAGCGGAGAGTTGGAGAACCACGCAGTCTGGCTTAGAAGCCTACTCGAAATGGTCAGAAGAGATTTTGTGTCAGCAGTAAATGGGAGGGGCCCATTAGACGCATTGCAATGTGAGCCAGTGCCCTGGCGTTTTCTCGCCAGCAAGGCATTGCTGGCCAAACGGAGGCACTTTCTCGACTCACCATCTCAAGTCCTTCAATACGCCCGAACTCGCGGCATGATTTGGAGTTCTCAACAAGACCTACGCAACAGCTATGATCATGCACAGTTTTATGCAACCCCCAAGGCAAAGGACTTGAAGGTAGCGACAGCGTTTGTCCGCGCCATGCCGAACTTGGCCTTTCATGCCAAGCCTTCGTGGGCATCACTGGTGGGACACGACAAACTGTCCGTACTTTCGTCAGCGAATACCGAATCGTTGCTTCACTTGCTGGCGGTGAAACTCTGCCTGCCAAAGGCACTGGTGGAAGACGAAGTGATGCCACATGTACTGCAAGACATGGTCGATCACTTTCACTTCCGAATTTGCAGGCTAGAGAATCCAAGATATCCAATCGACAGCGATAGTGAGGACCTGAAGCTGCTTTACCTCAGCCGGAACGATGGAAAGGCCGCTGAAGTGCCTAATCTATTCGACGAAGACTGGAAATCGCACGTCCCCCCCGATGGATACCGTTATTTAAGCAACGAAAACCTGTCGTTTGTATTAGATGAAACCCAGAAAGCAGGCCTTCTAGGGCCCTTGTTTACTGTTCATAGCGGACGTCTGATGGCCGCCACACAACCATTCAAACAGTTCATCGACATATTGCATTATTACTACGAGCATAAGGAAAACTCGACTTTCGCAACGGCGTTCAAATTAGCGGTCTGGCGAGAACTGAAACAGCAAGACGTTCGGAATTGAGACGCGCACCTCAGGCAGTTACCGAACAGCTGTGGCGGGAATGCCCCCCCTGAAGGGACATCAAAGGCCAAAGATGTCTATGCCACGCCTAGCGGCGGTAGTCGAGGTACGACGGATTGAAACTGTCGGTCTCGCGAGGGCGGTAAATGCCATAGGCAGGACTGACCAAGCAAGTGTGGCGCGCCGCGCCCAAGGCAGCCATCCATGCCCAGAGGGTGATAACTACGATATCGCCCGGACGACAGATCTTATGGCCGACATAGCTCGCTGCCTTGAACATCATCAGCCGAATGAACAGCGGCGCTGTTGCGAGCATAAATACCGATTGGAGTCTCCAACCTATCAAGATTCAAATGTCGACGGCGTTTCGCGAAGATGGCACAGTGACACACGCCTAAAAAACTGAGATGGGGCAGCTGGAGACGTCGTAGAGGGTCTGCGCTGCGTGGCATGCTTTTGAATCTTCAGCATAAGGATTTGCGTCAATGACCGCGTCCACTCCTGCTGTAAATCCCATAAAAGCCTGGCTCAGCGAGTTTTTGCTCACCCGCGAGCTATTCAAAGGACCTAACGGCAAGCCTCTGTACAGCTACCAATTGTCCGAACACGAGTACGCATCCTTACGCGATTTACTTCAAAAGTACCTTCGCCTAGCGTCCAGCCCAGTTCAGGTCATACACCTGGGAGCATGTTTTTGTTTATTCGTCAGTGAGCAGTACCGTAGAAATTACAACAGCTCATGGTCCTGGTCAGGCGCTGAGAGCGAGTTAGCCGTCTCACTTTCACACAGCCAACATGCAACCTTGACCAGTAAAGGACTGGAATACTGGAAACGCCCTATTCGGTACCGTGAAAACGGTAGGGACTGGCTAGGGTCCCTTTTCGCAGAAGGTGGGTTACCTTGGCCCCTAGTTCAAAAGGAATCACATGGCTTTGGCAAGGCTGTCAATCGAGGCATTAATCTCTTCAGCGCAGGGAGCAGCCACCGAACAACGGCTGACCTAATAGCGGCGCACGAAGATGAATTGCCAATTTCCTTTCGAAATCTAGAAACCAGGCAGCTGCTTGCCGGCATTGTTGAACAGTTGATGCATCTGGCGGGGCAATATCCGCTTAAGGATCAGAAAGACCCTGCTGCCTACCTGGATAAAGTCGCTCCTGAGTGGACAGAAGCCTTTCCAATCCCTCTCGATGAAACTAACGCTAGAGGCCTGATCAATGATTGGCTACATGATGCTGGCAAGCAGCGGCTTGATAGAAAAGAGGCCCTAATTCAAGCCAGAGCATTCACCTGTGAGCATTTTCTATTAGGCACACTGCCGGACTGGAGGATTAGGACAGAGCTGGCCTTGCCAAAGGAACACTCATTTGACATTGATGCCCAGCAGTTGGGTAGCACTCGGCTCGATCAAGCCTATTACGAAGGTGAGCACATATTAGCTCGTGGGCCTGCGGTGTATGCCCAGCTGAACGAGTCGCGTCTGACGATCCGCTTCTCCAATCCCTCAATATCAATAGAACGTCGCCGGCTAGGCGAACCTGTCACGCTGCGCTTACTCGACAATGGACGAGTTGTTCAATGTTACCAATTCGACGGCAGCGAGTTGGATTACGAAGAAACGCCGTTAGTTTTTGAGCAGCGGGCTGATTGCTGGCATTTGGTCGGAACATCTTCTTGCGGTGTCGCTGGTGAGTCCGCACGTATTCGCATTCCGACCAAATTTAGTTTTTCGTCAGACGGCCTCGCACCATCGCTGCTAACTACCGACAAAGAGAGCGGCCAGTGGCTGGATCTACGGGCCGATGTATCGCTCCAAAACGGCCCTGACCTCTATCGAATCGAATTAAATCAAAATCAAAACGAACACCGAAAGCCCGCTCTGGCCGGTGTTCAGGGGCTCTATGACAGTAACCCAGGTGTTGTATATTTGGGTTGGCCACGACTGGAGTTGCCCGAAGACTATGAGTTTGGTCTGGGCGATATTCTAGAATTTGCCAATGGGCAACCGCTGGACACTCTTCGCCGTACCGGGCCCTTCGGTGTCGTTCGTTACACCTTGAAAAACCGCACGGGAAAAACGCTTTTAACTCGCCGCTTTGCCGTCCTACCCAAAGAATTCAGTACCTCGTTGCTTCCCGCAACCACCGAAAAACCTGCTCGATTGCAGGTCAAAGGTGCGCTCCAGCTTGACTTAAAAATCGACAGCTCTCTGCTAATAGCCAAGCGATTGGAGTCTGATCACTCCGCAACCACTTTCAGCCTTATTCATCGAACCGATACACCTCCTGCTGGTTTTACGCTGGAGATCGACCAGAAAAGCAGCAATCAGCCACTACGACTTCGCCTCCCGTACCCGTATCAAGGAGCCCGGCTTATTGGACCAGACGACCGGCCCTCACGAGCACACGAACTTACGTTACCTGAGCTTATAGGTCATCGCATCGCATTGACCTCAGGGCAAACTCAAGGGCAAAGTTTCTACATGCAACTGGAACTGGTGTGCGAGGCGCTACCACATCCAAAACGGCACTATGAGATCAAAGTAGGCTCATCGCCCACGCTGCTAAATTTGTTTAGCTACCAAAATGACATGCTTCAAATGCTGGGAGCTGTCGACGAACAAGATGCGTTTATTAAGCTCACCTTAGAAACCGAACAGCGCGCGCTCAGCCTGAATATCAGACGGTACAACGGCCGCTTACAATGGGAAAGTCGAGACACATTCACGATCTGCGAAATAAGTAACGCGACAATTTTGAATGACACCGAAGTTGAAGCAATGTTGCTTTCTGATCCTAAACAAGCGCCAGTCAAAATTGAGGAACTCAAGAGTCAGGATGTTGGCACCGGGCGATTTATTATACCCAACACCATGCAACGTGATGGCCCATGGCTAATCTATCCGGCCAAAGATAGTAAAACTCAATTTCGCCCTGCACTGTTCGTGCCGGCTTCGTAGATTACTGAAATTCAAACTGAAGTTTTTTCCCTGCACAGAGCGACACAGGTTTTCCACCCAAAAGCCAACCCAAACGCCATCAGTCAACAAATCACCGTCATGGCAAAAGAGTTCGGACACAGTGGTTGGCAATATTTAGCGGATTTGAAGCAACATTACGCGCACCTGCCGTTGTCCTCATTTGAAAGCTGGAAGGCACTGTCAAAGCAACCAGAGGCGCTGGCATTCGCGGTGCTCCGACTAGAAATGGACGAAGCGTTCTGCGCTCGAATTCGCGATGAGCTGGCGGTAATCTGGGAAGCAATTCCTCTCCCCATGTGGGCCGAAGCGCATGCACGATTTTTACAAGGGCTGATGGCATGTGGCTTGCCGGAGATTCTTATCAAGAACCTTGAAACGAATCGCGCGGCCGTGTTGCGACTTGTGGTTTCCGGCTTTGATTATTTGGGCGACTACCTAAGTACTGGCAATAAAAGCAGTCTGACCAAAATCCCTCCCCAATTGGTGGTACCAGGCTGGAATCAAGCCTTACGCCAACAACACGCTACCGACAGACAGTGGCCTACCGATCTTACTGCGGAGTTGACTAGCTGGCTCCTTCAGAATCCGATACCTGCATTCTTGAGAGAGATTACCCCTGTTGGTTTCACTAAAGCGGTTTCTTACTTACCAATTTTTTTGGCCTATGTGACGGCAGGCAAAGCCACCCTAAATGATCTTCCTGTGCCGATGGCGTACCTAAAATTCGCCATTCGATTGGTTTCTGATTTTGACCGTCAGGGATGGTTCGCACCTACTCACGCACTGATGGTTTCGTATTTGCTAGCCTCCGAAGACGAGGCATAAGGAGTTCCGATGCGTTTTTTCACGGATTTAATTGAGCAAAGCCTTAACCGCACGCGGGAAGCAACCCTAGGCGTCCTAGGAGTTAACGAACCAGGGCTTCGCCGTCATCTGAACGAACAAATGGTTGATGAATTGGGCGCCGATGGCTGCTTTCTGGCTCCGCCGGTTTTCGAACATACGTTTGGTTGGAAAGAGTCGGAAAAACGTCTTCTCGACTTAGAGGGGTCATTGCTCTCCAAAAGCCTGCTCAATACATTACAAAACGCCCATGCGTATGACTTTCCAAGAGAAGCCCATCCCTATACGCACCAGCTTCAGGCTTGGCGAACGTTGCTTAACGAGAAACCTCGATCTGCCATCATCACCAGTGGCACCGGCTCGGGGAAAACAGAATGTTTTATGGTGCCTATCCTTGAAGATCTAATCCGGGAGCGTGAGCGAAATCAGTCGTCTTTGATTGGGGTAAGAGCGCTATTTCTCTATCCTCTCAACGCCCTAATCAACTCTCAACAGGAGCGATTAGATGCATGGACCCGTGCGTACGGTAAAGATATCCGGTTTTGTTTATACAACGGTAAAACTGAAGAACGCGAAGGGGTCATTCGTAAAATTCAAGAACAGAAACCCAACCAGGTTTTGTCACGTGAGCTTTTGCGCAAAGAGCCCGCGCCAATATTAATGACCAACGCGACAATGCTCGAATACATGCTGGTTCGTCAGGTAGACAATCCTATCCTGGAGATTTCAAAGCAGCAGCAGTCTCTACGCTGGATTGTCCTCGACGAGGCACATACTTACGTTGGTTCTCAAGCCGCAGAAATGTCCCTCCTGCTGCGCCGCGTCGTTCAAGCCTTCGGTAAAAATCCTGAAGAGATTCGTTTTGTCGCGACATCGGCCACCATCGCCGGGGGGGAGGCCGAAGAAAAGTTGAAACGGTACCTTGCAGACCTTGCAGGAGTGCGGCTAGAACAAGTCGACGTCATTGGAGGATCTCGTGTTTGGCCGGATATCTTGTTCGACTCGAAAGTCGAAAAGGCCTCGCTGGAGGTCGTGCAGGCTATCGAGAATGAACAAGAAATATCACTGTCCCGTTTTGATGCTTTAGGACGCAATTTAATAGCACGCGCGTTAAGGCATGCGATTGTTAACTCGACGAAACCGTTAGATTTAGATGAATTACTGACGATACTGAAATCCGAATTGATGCCCGGCTCGCGGCTGGAGCAGCAACGGGAAGTGTTAGGTTGGCTCGATGTATCAACCGGCACCCGACGCCATAAGGACGAACCGCCGTTTCTTAAGCTACGGACCCATCTTTTTCAACGAATGCTTCATGGACTATGGTCCTGCATAGACCCCAATTGCACTGCAAAATCTAACAGTCTGATTGAATGGCCATTTGGCAACGTCTACGTTCATCAACGTGCACGCTGCGAATGCAACGCGCCAGTGTACGAATTAGGATTTTGCGATGACTGTAAAACTCCGCATTTGATTGCAGAGGATCGCAATGGGGTTCTTCACCAATTGAGCCCGTACGCAGGAGATGAGTTTTCTCTGAGCTACGAAAGCGGCGAAGAAGAGACGTCGCCTGAACGTGAGGTAACCGGCCCCACTACTAGTCGTACGTATGCACAACGTTTGGTAATTGCCGGGTTGCAGGTTGCACAAGATCCCTTTTTCAGCGTCAGCCTCGATCTCGACACCCACGGCTTATGTGCTACTAACTCAGCGCGCCCTATCAACATTACTATCGCTGAAGAGAAAGCGGCTTGCTGTAGTCACTGCGATCACGAACTTCCAAACAAAAAAAGCTTTCTGAGAAAAGCGTACCTGGGCGCTCCATTCTATGTTGCGAATGCCGTCCCGACGGTGCTGGAGTTTTGCCCAGACGCCGACAAAAAAGACAGCAATGAGCGCTCCCCAGAAGAATTACCCGGTCGGGGGCGCAAGCTAATTACGTTCACTGATAGCCGTCAAGGTACGGCACGTATGGCCGTACGCATGCAACAAGAAGCCGAGCGTTCGCGGTTGCGTGGCTTGGTATTTGAAACGCTTCGGAACGTTCAGGCCAAAGCTGATGCGGAACCTAAAGACGTTCCCACTGGCAACTATGATCTGCTGATGCGCCAGGCAGAAGGCTTAGAACAGTCGGGAATGGGTGTCATGGCGGCAGAGCTACGCAGACAAGCGGCCGCGCTACGATCCGGCAGCGCCCCACAAAAACGAATCGTCAACGTCGATTGGGCAAGCATGGTGTATGAGCTAGCAGCCTCCAAAGATGTTGAACAGTCAATCCTGCGCTACAACCGCTACGCCAACCCGGTCCTTTTTGACGGGAGCCAAGGTGGCGCAACCATGGCCCGCCTACTTTTAGCTCGGGAATTTTCCCGACGCCCAAAAAATCAAAACAGTACGGAGACTCTCGGCCTCGTAAAAGTAGCCTACCGAGGCCTCAAAGAAATTAGCTCTACACCGCCGATGTGGACGGAAACAAACGCGGTACCGGCGACAGGACCATTTTCGGCGCCTGAAACTCGCTTAACTCTTGAGGATTGGCACGACTACCTTAAAGTTGCACTTGATTTTTACGTGCGCGAGAACACCTTTATAAACATGGATCGCGACATGCAATCCTGGATGGGCAGCAGGTTCACCCCCAAATCGCTGTTCTCTCCAAAAACCGAGCTGGAAGAAAGCACTACAGTAAAAAAATGGCCTCAAGTAAAGTCTGGGAATCCGCATCGGTTAGTAAAACTATTGGAACAAGCCACCGGATTGAATCGGACGGTCGCTACAGATGCGGACAAAATCAATGCTTGGCTAGAGGCTGCATGGTCTGCTCTAACACAGGCTCTCATCCTGGAGCCCGCAGACCCAGGGCACCGCCTGAAGCTAGAAACACTGACCTTTTCGCTATTAGAAGAGGGGTGGCTCTGCCCGATAACGCACCGAATTTTTGACTCGACTTTTCGTGGGCTAACCCCTTATTTACCCATAAAGTTGCGTCCGCAAGACTATCGTTGCCAGAAAATCCAACTCGCCTCGCTAGCTAATCTCCAGATAGATGGTAGCGCCGTGGCCAAGCAATTGCAGATTCGTACGCAGGTCTTACAAGACCCGGTCATCCAGCACCTTCGGTCTGAGAATCTCTGGACCGATATCAGCGACCGTACCGTGGAAGGCGGATTTTACTATCGAACCGCAGAACATTCGGCTCAGCAGTCGGCCCAGAGACTCGATGACTATGTTGATCTGTTTAAGAAGGGTGATATCAACGTACTCAACTGCTCCACGACTATGGAGATGGGCGTAGATATTGGAGGCATCTCTGCTGTAGTGATGAACAATCTGCCGCCCCACCCTGCCAACTATTTGCAACGGGCGGGACGCGCCGGACGCCGTAGTGAGGCACGCGCGATAGCCTACACCTTATGTAAAGCGGACCCTCATAACCAGCGCGCGTTTGCACAGCCTAAGTGGCCATTCATTACCGCCATTCCCGCTCCCACCATTACTTTAAGCTCTTCTCGCATTGTTCAGAGGCACGTCAATTCGCTGCTCTTGTCTATTTTCCTAAAGTCAAAAACCAGTAGTGACGGTGACCGAACCAGGCTGACTCTCCAATGGTTTTTTGGCGGGGACGACTCGCCCTGCCAGCAATTCAAAAGCTGGCTGACTAGTTGTCAGACAGAATTCGCAGACCCAATCAAACGCCTTGTCAGCGGAACTTGCTTAGATGGCTGCCTGCTCAGCACAATCTCAGCCGAGACTCAGGAAAGCGTACGTATTCTGGAGGACCGGTGGCTTGAAGAGTCTCGAAAGCTCAACGCTAAGCTGCAAGCGGCGACAGATTTACCGTACAAAAAAGCGCTAGAGCTGGAGAAAAAACGTCACGACGGTGAGTACTTGCTGCGCGATCTCGCGTCCCGTGCGTTCCTTCCAGGATATGGATTCCCTACCGATGTCGTGACACTCAATACCTACAACATTGAGGACTTCAAGCACCAGCGAACTCATCCTGAGAGTCGTGAAGACAGCATTTTCAACAACAAGGAGCTTCCGTCTCGCGGCTTAAACATTGCGATCCGAGAGTATGCACCTGGGTCGCAAGTGGTAATCGATGGGCGAGTCTATCGTTCGGCAGGAATCAGTTTGCAATGGCATGCGTCAGGCCAAGTAAACGAAGCACAAAAATTTGATATCGCCTGGCGATGTTCAAATTGTGGCGCGACAGACGTAATCGAAAATGCCTACACCAACAGCACCGAGCTAGCGTGCTCACACTGCATGCACGCAATTCAACCAAACGAGCGCCGAACCGTCCTTCGCCCTGGCGGCTTTGTTACGGACTTTTATGAGTCCACGACAAACGACATCACTTCTCAGAAGTTCATCCGAGTCGAACGACCTCGCATCCAACTGACTGGCGAGACGATCTCGCTGCCCGACAAGCGGTGTGGTTTCGTTCGATTTGGTCACGATGGCAGTGTCTTTCATCATTCATCCGGCGAACACGAAAAAGGTTACGCCGTGTGCCTAACCTGCGGACGTGCAGATTCAATGCTCGCCTCCGGTGACATTCCTAAAAATCTGCTTCCAGATCAGCTACACCGGCCAGTGGGCGGGATCACAGGCAGTCGTAAAGAGTTCGACTGCCCCGGCACGGCAGTTAAGCCTAACCTGTTCTTGGGCTATCAAATTCGCACTGACGTCATGGAGCTTTACTTGAGAAGTCCCCAGACAGGCCTGTGGCTCGGAGATAGTCTGGCAGAGCAAACCATAGCCACGACTCTTGCCGTTGCGCTACGCGACGTAATCGCCGAACTCTTAGGTATTGCCAGCACAGAAATGGGCTTTGGCTTCCGTCTTGATCGCGATATCGAAAGTGGACAAGGGCGAACGGTCATTCAGCTGTTCGATGAAGTCAGCGGAGGAGCCGGGTTTGTCCTGGCTGGCTTAGCGAATACAACCGAGCTATTACGCAAAACGTTAGGGAAACTGCATTGCCCGGTTAACTGCGAAAACGTCTGCTCACACTGTCTTGCCGGTCAAGACAGTCGAGTGGAGCGAGAGGAGCTAGACCGTGAACGCGCCATGGAGTGGCTGACTGTGTCGGGTCTAATCGAACATTTAGACTTGCCCAGTGAGTTTGAAACTGTATTGGGGGCTAGTTATTGCTCGACCGGCCCGATCCGCTATTTGTCCTCAGCGATTAATTCAGTGGATCGCGGTGAAAACGACACCTCTATTTTCCTGGCGATGAGGGGAGATGCAGAGGATTGGGACCTAGACCACCCTTCCTTCCGTGAAAAGATCCTGACTTGGGCTATCGCTGACAAACTCAAGGTGAAGCTGGCAATTCCGTCAAGAGTTTCGCTAAGCAAAGAACAGAAGAACACCCTCTTTGACCTGGCTAGCCTTGGGGTTAGGGTTGAGGAAATGGACAACACCGTCCCTGCGATCAGGCCATACCTGGTGGCCCAAATTCATTCCAAGTCAGGCATCAAGAGTCTTTTTAGCAGCGATGCCTCCGCTGCGATTCCAGGAGCCAGCTGGCTGAGTAGCAACGATGGAATAGTATGGGCTGGAAGCGACTGTGTTTCTGCTTGCGGTAGTCAGTCTATCGACGTCCGGACCTGGCGCCAATTTGAGCAAGGTGCGCGAGTCATCGAAATCACCCATGAACTTGACGGGCCTATCAGCAGCTTGCATAGACGTCTCGCTACTCTCATTGAGAAGCACGCGCCCGAACTGACTGAGTTGATTGCCACGGACCAAGCATCAGTCGTCAGCTATTCCGACCGGTATTTGAAATCTCCATGGTCGTTGATGTTGTTAAGCGGTTTTCTTGAACTTTTCAAAAATGAAAAACTTGAGTCGCTTCGAGTTCAAACGCTAGCATCCAGTGGTGATCAGTCCAGCAATCAAATTAGTCATGACTGGAGGTTTCAACTTGATCAAGAAGCACTTCTAAAGCTTTGGTTGGGTAGTCAGTTCTCCATCTCACCTGAAATTGAAGTAAAAGAACGAAGCAGAGAGCTTCAACACGCGAGAGTGATAACGGTAGATTGGGTGTCGGGTAAGCGCAGCAAAGTTTTCCTTGATCAAGGAATGGGATACTGGCGAGGTAGGATGCCGTATCGCGACCAGATGGGGTTTGACTTCCGCGCTAACCACGAGAGCCAAGCGCTACAAATGCTGGAGAAATATAAAATGGCGCAAATGTGTCCTAGCGGTGATTGGCCCACTTACATGAGCCTGCTCGTGAGCTAAGCCAAGCACCCAATGAGCCAGAGAACGGTGTCCACTTAAGATCAAGTGGACGCCACTTTTCTGTCTTTAAAGGCACTCGAAAATAAGGTGTGCGTCGAATTTCTTTAGGCCTAGGCCTCTACTTCAGCTGTCACGCCCCCCTTCGGCTCATTCGAACGCAACCCTCAGCTTTCTTCGTTCGCGGCGGCCGCTTCCCGCTGAATTTGCGCGTACCCAATGAAAGGCTTCAGCGACCAACGTGCTTGGGCGAACTTGATGAACCGTTGCTCTTGATGGTCATTTAGCTCGCCATGAAGGTCGTGATAAAAGTTGATCGTCCGCCTTCTGCCATCGAAACTTTCGATCAGCGAATGCGTGTCGAAAGCCATTTTTCGAACTTGATGAAGTTCTGTAGGCGGCTCTTCCCCCAGTCCCTCGCAGTAGCGTGGAAGCTTGTCTTCCAGGTCATCGTTGTTTCCCTGAATGTTCAGGCGCAGTTCCAGTAAGACAAAATTGCCTAGCCGGCGCCGTTGGTACTTATCCTGTTTACGGTTGTTTTCCCCCCCACCATTTCTATTTTCAGTAGCCCAGAGGTGCTCCACCGAGTAATAGTCTGAGGTTTTACCTTCCGAAACCCCGAGAAGAATTTTATCAATTTGAATCGTTTTTCGCGGTTGGAGCTTCGCCTCGTAGTTCATGAGGAAGTACCGCAAGCCACGCCATTTGTAAAAATCGTCGGGGCTGTCAGGGTCCAGAGAGAAGGACTTAATAAACCGGTGATCCGCCGCTAGCCAATTGATAAAATTAACGAGCCGGTATTCCAACGCATCCTCATCGGTTTCCAAATGGATACGCCCGACCTTAAGCTCTTCAGGCTGAAGCGCGGCCAAAAGCCCAGAGTGGTAATAATGTGCCGCGTACCAATAGAGATCGCCTTGTCCAGTGTCATTACGTGACGTCATGTTCCGCGCCATGTAGACCCGAAAATTGAGGATCTCCAACAACCGAAGCAGTTTATGCAGGCGCTCGCCCGAGCCCTGCAATTTGATCACCATCGCCAGGAACAGCGGCATAACCGACGCATGACGGGCCTGCGCGCGGATTTGATCAAGAAGTACCACCATCTCAGGCTCTAAACCTGCGTGATCACGCCCATACAGACGTTGATACCAGAGCGCGGCGGTTTTCATAAACTGCACAAAGGCGGCAATTTTTTTGATCACCGGCTCGCGGGGTAAATCCTCAGCCAGACAGCTGTCGAGGTTTACTCGCTTTTTCAGCTCTTCATAACCGTATTGGCTATCGGTTTTATTCAGTTTGAAATGGACGACTAGGCAGTAACGAAGGAATGCACTTTCGTCGCCGGCTGAGGTTTTGCCAGCGATGTTCAAGGCCCTTAGGATTTCTGACCAATCCTGATCGATTGTGTCCCTGAGCGAAGCCGCAGAAAGCTTCACACAGCAGTAAATCAAATAGTTTTTAACCTTCTCCAACTCGCTAAGCGGTTTCCCCCTGTTGTTGATGACCTCGAACATGATCCCCGTTTCAGCATCTTCTTCAGGCGCGAACACCAGAAAGCCGAGCCTGGACTCAAGGATGTCCCTGATCCGCTGTGGCTCAATTCCCAAAGCGATTTTGTCCTCAAGCCACTTCTTAATCGAACCTCTGGCGCCGAGTAATCGTTGGTGCGCCTCAAGTTTAATCGGACTGTTATCGAGGTTGCCTTCAGCCATCACCACACGTTCGAAAAACAACCGTGTATCCGAGTTCAAGCGCAAGACAGCGCGATCATTGCCAAGCTCACCACGGCGTAAATACAGCGCGGAAAACGCAGCCCTTTCTTCGATAGGCAGCGACTCACACAGCAGGTACAGAAAAATGGCAAGCGTGGTCAGCCGCTGCTGACCATCCACTACGTGGAAGGCGTTGTCTGTCGCATGTTTCGGACGACTGAGGACGAGTGTGCCGGTGTAATGACGTAACGCAGCACCATCCTGCATCAGATGATCGACGTCCTTGAGCAGTTCATCGACCTGCTTTTTGTCCCACGCGTAGCCACGCTGATAATCCGGAATGGTGAAAAGCCGATCCGAAAAGATGCTCGGCAGCGTCAGCAGTTGAGCGCCAAATCCTTGTGTGGTCATTGCGGTGTATCGCTCCTTAAATGGGGGGCGTGCAGAGAACGTGAGAGATCACGTGCCCACTCAACGCCATCAGTAACCTTAAGCCTGCTGGATCCGCCAACGACTGAATGATCGTTGTAGGCAGTAAAATCGGCCCAGTTGAGCAACCCCGACGTGGCGGGCGAACCATGATGCCACTATGCCGCCATCGCACTCAGCGGTAAATTTTTATTACAGATTGGGTTTAGGTATTCGGTAGATGCGGCAGCCCAGCCGCGACCAATACGATTTCCCAGCGGGCGAACGTCAATCGGCAATGACTGTGAAACGCGCCGCTTGACGGTCAATGCGATTCAGCCAGGGCTGGGTCGTGGGCAGTCGAACCGCTGTGCGCATAACAGGGTTTTGGTTAAAGGCAGGATGGCAAACTCTAGCGCTATGCAGCCCTTTCACATCCCAGTCATTACCGAGCCTGACTGGACCGAGCAAGCAATCCGTTTCGATTCAGTTGCTGTCGACAGGGATGGTGGTTGATGCTTCCGTGTACGCTGGATCGCTGCTGCGGCGTGAGTCGAGTGACGTCGTCCCCGTCGAACTAGCTCTGCGTAAACCTGTTGTTTGTATAAACCCGTGAGGTTTACGCAAACAACAGGTTTACGCAGACTCTGGCGATGCCGTCACGTGCAGTTGGTTGGCTGATTCGGCATCCATCGATTTTGAGCCTGAGGACATACCGATGAATACGCTTGTGCTTCGTCGCTTCAAAGGTGCACTGACCCTTACCTTGCCAAATGAATTTGTTGCGCAGAATCGCCTGACAGTGGGCTCGGTCGTGGAGTGCTCGATGGTCAATCCGGACATTCTGATCGTAAGGCCGGTTCGCAAAAAGCTGACTCTGGAACAGCTGCTCGCTGACACACCAGAAGACTCACGTGTGAAGGGGTGAGAATCGCTGGGCTGACGGCAAACGTTAGTGCACGGCTCCTTTGCAGAGCATCGCCAGGACGTCGCGAAGACATTCAACTCGGTTCATGCCAGCCAAGGGCTGTACAGGAAGCACAATGAACGGTCGCCACGAAGTGGAAACGTGGAGTCGCTCGCCAGCAGGGCAAATGGGATTGAACCGCGCTGCGCATAATCGGATTTCGGTTCAATCAGGTGGAGTTTCATCTATTGGGGGGATCAGCGCATGCAACTGTATGATCGCGCACAGCTGCCGGCAGAGGACTGGTAGAAGACGTGTTTGTAGGATCTATTGCGAGATCCATCGCTATTTTTTGTAGGAATTTTCGTAGACACCCGTGATGGCCACTCAGTATCGTCCGAGGGTTTTCAACCCTCGGCGATTGTATGGATACTGGAAAGAGCAACAGCGATTGGAGTAACGCGGAGATTCATGCTGCGGTCGATGCCTATCTCAACATGTTGTCACGCGAGCAAAGCGGTCAGAAGGTCAATAAGGCTCATGAGAATCGCGTGCTGCGCGAGGGTGCCTTAGCGGGCCGCACCAAAGGTTCGGTTGAGTTTCGGATGCAGAACATCTCTACCGTGTTAGTCGAACTCGGAAGAGATCGCATTGAGGGGTACAAACCCGCCAAGAATGTCGGTGCGAATGTTGAACGCAGTATTCGTGAAGCGCTTAACACTCAAAGCACTTTGACGCCCGAAGATTTTGTTCCAACGGCTGATGAGGCAACACTAGAGCGCCGCGCTGCCAAACTCGAGAAACAGCCGCTCAAAGGTGAGCCGAAAGGGATTGCGAAACCAGAACAAACTCAGACCACCGGAAAATCTTATCTCCGTGATCCAGAGGTGAGAGCGTGGGTTCGCAAACAAGCTAAAGGTATCTGCGAGGGCTGCCGCCAACCTGCTCCGTTCGAAAAGGACGGCAGTCCGTTTCTTGAGGTTCATCACGTTAAGCATTTGGCGCAGGAGGGTTCGGATCGTCCTAGCAATACTGTCGCGCTGTGCCCGAACTGTCATCGACGTTGTCACCATTCGAGTGACCGGGAAGAGTTCACTGCGTCGCTTTATAAGCAGGTGGGGCGGTTAAGGCCCGAGTAACCGGGTCTAACATTTGTGGCGAGGGAGCTTGCTCCGGTTCGGCTGCGAAGCAGTCGCCAAGCAAACAACTTGATATGTCTGATTCACCGCAGTTGCTGGTTTTGGGGCCGCTTCGCGACCCAACGGGGGCAAGCCCCCTCGCCACAGGGATGGTGTCGGGCTTGATTGCTGTGGTGTTTTTGAGAGTCGCGGGCAAGCCCGCTCCCACAGTATTGCTGTGTTACCGCAGATTTTGCGGTGAGTTGAAAACAGTCAGTGCAACCCGCCCCGCCTCCCGCTATTAATACCCTTCCCCACTCACGGACCCGAGCCCGCCATGAAATTCGACCTCGCCTACTGCCTCAGCCTCGACGACAAGCTGTCGATCTATGACGTGCGCGATTTGAATTTCGACGAGACGATGGAGTTCGATTCCGCCAAGGAGCACTTCCAGTGTCCCAACGATGCTTGTCGTTTGTCCTTCGATGCCGCCAACGTGTTGGGAACGTTCAACGCCAAGAATGTGAATTACGTACGCACGCCGCACTTCAAGAACATGCCCAGCACGCGGCATGTGGCGGATTGTCCTTATGTCAGTCTGAAGACGCCAGCGTCGGGCCTGGAGACGGACGGGGCGGAATCGGATGACGGTCGGGAGGAGCATTTCCCGTCGGAGTTGTTGCTGACTCGGCGTGAGTATGTGCGTAAGCCGCCGAACCCGGCGGTGGCGGCGGATGTTTTGCGCGATGACCCAACACCCACTTCAGCGGCCAGTAACGTCGAGCAGCCAAGCCGGGAGTCGGCGCCGGACAAGACCAGTGTCTTCGCACACCCGGTGGAGTGTTTTGTGTCGAACTTCGCGGACAAGGAGCTGCTCAAGCGCATGCCGCTGAAGATTGGCGAGCACACGGCGCCTTATGGGTCGTTCTTCAAGAAGATCGAGTACCTGCAGGACAACAAGGGGCTGATTTACTGGGGCAAGATCAAGGAGATCAAGGATTACACCCAGAGCTTTCGCATCGATTTCGAACAGAAGGTCTGGTTCAAGCAAGCGGACGAGGCGAAGAAGAAGCCTTATTCGGTGAACGTTTATCTGAGCAAGAAGCTGATCGACAACTACCGCAAGCGCAAGGCGTTTCTGGAGGAGATCAAGCACGCCGTCGACAGCGATGCCGAGTTGTATTGCTTCTTTTATGGCGTGACGCCGGAGTTGAAGCAGGTGCCGAGCAAGAAAAACCCCGAACAGACGTTCGGGGTGTTCAGTGCCAACATCGAAAATCTGGATCACTTCATTATTCGTGAAGCGCCGGGGTTGGCGGATAAGTAGCTTCGCCTCAGGGCAGTTGCAACGCTACACCGCCGGGATGTTGTTTGATGAGGCTGTAAGGCAGGACGCTCCATTCGACATGCCCACACGAAGCGGCCACATGGGGAAATGATGGCTCTAGCTTGATACCTTTTTCGGTGAAGTGCCAAGACAGGAAACGCCACGGATCTCCGTCACTGTAGGCACAATCTTCATCACTGGTCATTTGATCCGGATAAAGCTTACTGAGTTGCGCCACCAACCAGGGCGCGAGCTCGTTGGAGCGGTACGCAGAAAACGCGTTGAACGTGTCAGGTGATTGATCGCTTTCACCGTAGAGTTCTTCGTAATGCAGCGGTTTCCCCTCCCCTACCCAAAGAACATCTTCAAGCTCCAAGGGCTTGCCTGTCTTGGCATCGAGGTTAAGCGGTACATCGTTCTGATCCGGATAAGGGCCGCCACAGCTGTACTCCGTACCGATGTTCACACTGATGACCGAAGGTGTCATCAACAACGGTTTGATCGTTTGGTGGTAGAAGTTCACACCACCGCCGGCGAGACATCCGTAATACCCCACCACTTCCTGCCACAAGCGCCCCATCAACTGTTGATTGATGCGCTGGCGTTCTTCAGCGCTGTAGCCCGAAACGACTTCAAACAGCGTCATCTTTGTTTGCGGCTCGCTCCACCATTGCAGTGAGTAGCCATTGAACGTTTCCGTCTTTCCTGGTTTGAGCTTCATGCCTTGAAGGCGCAGATATTCGTACGGATCAGTTTCATGGAGTTTGGCGAGGTAAGGCAGAGTACCGGCAGGTATTGCCGGCAGTTTGGATTCCACCAATTCTATCTTCAGAGTTTTTCCTTCATCGTTGCTCCAATCCCCCCAAAATCTATTGGGCTCGATGTTCAGATGGATTTGAGGGCGAGGTGCTTTATCTCCATAACGCTGCTCTCCCTCATCGAGAACCAGCATCTCCCCTTCCTTCTTGCCGCTGAGCACCAAGTCTTTGCGGTACTTCTCATAGAAATAGCGACCCCTTATGTTTTCAGCGTTAGCAGTATTCACCTCCAGCACGATTGGCATCTTGCCCAGTGTGCCGGTAAATACCCGTTTCCCGTCTTCGGCATGAGCCGTGGAACACAACATCAGTAACAGCGCGACTGGCGCCAGGCGTAACAATCCTTTGAGCATTGATCGATCCCTGAATGAGCTGGAAACAGCGCCGGGCAGATTGAATGCGGCGCAGGTTGAACGGCGGACGGATTATGGCGAGGTTGCAGGGGAGAATCGAGCCTCACACGCCCCACTTCGTCGCCATGCTGAGCATCACCACCACCAGCAAACCAATATAAACCCGCGCATGCACCCGATCCGGTATCCGCCCGATCCACGGCGTGGCCAGCCGAATCCCCACCAGCGACCCAACCGTCAGCACCGCAAACGCCAGCCCATCCACATATCCGACAAACCACGACCCCAGATCGAACTCGGCAAACCCCGCCATCGCCATGTAGGTCAGCGTTCCGGCCACCGCCACGGGCAGACTCAACGGATTGGCCATGGACGTCGCATGAGACATGCTCAACCCACAACGGCGCAGCAACGGCACGGTCATGACGCTGCCGCCCACGCCGAGAAACGTGGCGATAGCGCCAATGCCCACACCCCCGCCAGACACTTCTGCCCTGCCCAATCGCCGTGGGATTTCAGTGTAGGACTGCGTAAGAAAACCGCGCCTGAACAAGCAATCCAGAATGGTCACGCCCAGGTAAACGATGAAGGCCAACCGGATCAACTCACCACTCGCCCACATCGCGGCCACGGCGCCGACGATAGCGCCCAGGCCGATGAACCCGCCCAACGGCCACAGGTAATGGCGAATGAGATGACCGGCGCGGTGATGTTTTCCGGTGGCGATCAGGGCGTTGACGATCATCACGCAGGTCGAGGTGGCCACGGCAATGTGCATCGCCGCTTGGCCGATGGGATCGTCAGCGCCGTGGCTGGCCGTGAGCATGCGATACAGCACAGGCACGACGACGAAGCCGCCGCCGAAGCCGAATAGCACGGCGGTGACGCCGGTCATGCAGCCGAAGAGTGCCAGCAAGAGGTAGAAGAACATCGCGCATCGTCCGTGGGTTGAGAGTGGCCGACGATAGAGCACTGGGGCTTGGCCTATCGCCGGTAAAGTCAGAGCAATCCATGTGGGAGCGGGCTTGCTCGCGAAAGCGGTGTGTCAGGCGACATCAATGTTGACTGTGCCGCCGTCTTCGCGAGCAAGCCCGCTCCCACATGGATTGCTCTTAACTTACCGGCATTAGGACTTGGCCTGCTTCAGCAAGTCAGCCAATAATGTTTGCGTTTACGCCAACCGCTGGGTGCCGCTCGATGCGCAATGTTTCGATTGATCTGCTGGACGACACCCCACGACCGGTGGTGGCCATCGGCACGGATTATCCCGATGGTCATCGGTTGCCACGTCATACCCATCGGCGGGCGCAGTTGTTGTATGGCGCCACGGGGGTGATGCAGGTGAGCACGCTGGACGGCAATTGGGTGGTGCCGCCGCAGCGGGCGGTGTGGATTCCGCCGGGGGTGGCGCATGAGGTGTTGATGCTGGGGGTGAGCACCCGCAGTGTGTATATCGAACCGGGGACGGTGGATCTGGGCAAGCGTTGCCAGGTGATCAGTGTTTCGCCGTTGCTGCGCCATTTGTTGATGGAGGCGGTGGAAGTTGCACTGGAGTACGACGAGGCCGGGCGTGACGGTGCTCTGATCGACTTGTTGCTGCATGAACTGGCGCGCAGTGCTCCCCTGCCGTTGCATATTCCGCTGCCTGTGGATTCGCGGCTGCTGGGGTTGTGTCAGGTGTTTCTTCGGCAACCGAACGCTCACCCATCGCCGCAACAATGGGCCGATCAGTTGCATATCAGTTTGCGTACGTTCAATCGCCTGTTCCGCCAACAGACTGGCCTGAGTTTCAGACAATGGCGGCAGCGGGCTTGTGTGGTGTTGGCGTTGGCGCGGCTGGCGGTGGGCACGCCGGTGACGCGCATTGCCCTGGATTTTGGCTATGAAAGCCCGGCGGCGTTTTCAACGATGTTTCGGCGTGTGTTGGGGCAGGCGCCATCCGTTTGGTTGGAGCAGGTGAAATGACCACTAAAGCCAATCATGCGCCTGGCGCAGAACCTGTGGGAGCGGGCTTGCCCGCGAAGAATGCACCGCGGTTTCTCAGGGATTGCGCGTCATCGTTCATCACGGGCAAGCCTCGCGTCTACAGGTTCTGCACCAGGCGCATGATTGTCTTGACTGTCTTGTACTGACAGCAACTCAAAACTCTGCTCCTTCACATCCTGGGAATCCAGGCCGATTTGCACCCGGAACTCGCCCGGTTCGGTGACGTATTCCAATTGGGCGTTGAAGAATTTCAAGTCGTTCTCATCAATGCTGAAGTGCACCGCTTTTTCCTCGCCGGCCTTGAGCATGATTTTCTGAAAGTTCTTCAGTTCCTTGACCGGACGGGCGACGGAGGCAACGACATCACGGATATACAGCTGAACCACCGTTTCGCCGTCACGCGGGCCGGTATTTTTCACCATGATGCTGGCGACGAGGTTCTCGTTCTTGTTCAGTGTGGTCGAAGACAGGGCCATGTCGGTCAGGCTGAAATCGGTATAACTGAGTCCATAGCCGAAGGGATACAGCGGACCATAGGACTGATCGAAATATTGCGACGTATAGTTGCGAAGCGCGCCCGGCAGGTACGGACGGCCGGTGTTCAGGTGGCTGTAATAATTGGGGATCTGCCCCACGGAGCGTGGAAAGGTAATGGGTAATTTACCAGAGGGGTTGTAGTCACCGAACAATACATCGGCAACGGCGTTGCCTCCCTCGGTGCCGCTGTACCAGGTTTCCAGAATCGCATCGGCCTGTTTCTGCTCCTTGCCGATCGACAACGGCCGACCGTTCATCAATACCAGGACCAGCGGCTTGCCGGTGGCTTTCAGGGCGGTGATCAATTCACTCTGGCGCCCTGGCAGATCGAGGCTGGTTCGGCTGGCCGCCTCATGGGACATACTGCGGGGCTCGCCTACCACGGCGATCACAACATCGGCTTGCTGCGCAGCGTTGACCGCTTCGTCGATCATTTCTGCCGCCGTCCGGGTGTCGTTTTCGATTTCGGCCACTCCCAGGTATTTAACAACCTCCGGATCTTCCGTGAGATTGGCGCCTCGGGCGTAGACCAACTGGCCCTGATTCATCGCGTTTTTCAGCCCGTCGTAGATCGTCACCGATTGCGCGGGCACACCGCTCGCAGACCAACTGCCCATGATGTCGACGGTACTTTTTGCCAACGGGCCGATGAGCGCGATCGTGCCCTCTTTTTTCAGCGGCAAGAGCCCGTTTTCATTCTTCAGCAGCACCAGTGTCTTGCGCGCCACCTCACGGGCCTGCGCCCTGTGCAGACGGCTTTCGGCGTTGTTATCGGCAGGGTCTTCACTGGCAACACCGAGGCGCCGGTAAGGGTCTTCGAACAACCCCATGTCGTACTTGGCCCCCAGGACCTCGCGCACGGCATCATCGATATTGCTCTGGGAAATAGCGCCGGACTCCAGCAGCCCCGGTAACTCCGGCCCATAGGAGGAGTCGTTCATGCTCATATCAATGCCGGCCCTGATGGCGAGCCTGGCCGCGTCGCGAGGGTTCCTCGCAACACCGTGCTGAACCAGATCGGTGACCCCGTTATGGTCGCTGATGACCAGTCCCTTGAAGCCCCACGCTTTGCGAAGCAGGTCTTGCATCAACCATTTATTGGCCGCCGCCGGTACACCATTTATCGAGTTAAGCGCCGCCATGACGGCTCCCGCGCCACCCTCGATCGCCGAACGATAAGGTGGCAGGTAGTCCTGGTACATTCGGGCCAGGCCCATGTCGACGCTGTTGTAGTCGCGCCCTCCTTCGACAGCGCCATACAACGCAAAGTGTTTGGCGCTGGACATGATGCTGTCGGGTGCGTTCAAGCTTTGGCCCTGGTAGGCCTGGACCATCACCCTGGCAATGCGTGAAACCAGATAGGTGTCTTCACCGAAGCCTTCGGATGTGCGCCCCCAGCGAGGATCACGGGCGACATCGATCATCGGTGCGAAGGTCAAATCGATGCCGTCCGCACTGGCTTCTTTCGCCGCTGTTCGACCGCTCAACTCGATGGCGTCCATATCCCAACTGGAGGCCAGGGCCAGGCCGATAGGGAAAATGGTTCGATGACCGTGGATCACGTCCCAACCGAAAAACATCGGTATTTTCAGGCGACTCTGCTGAGCGGCGTCCTGCATGGGGCGGTTTACGTAACGGCTTACCGAGCCATACGTTCCGCCGATTCGCCCGGCGGCGATCTCCAGGCGGATTCTTTCGGGCGTCATCTTGTCATCGATAGCGATCAGCCGCAGTTGGCCGACTTTTTCATCGAGGGTCATCTGATTGATGAGGTTGGTGACAAAGGCATCTTTGTTTGGCGATACCGTATCGGCCATGACGGGCAGACTTGTAAAACCGATCAGGGCACAAAGCAGACGTAGTCTTTTCATGATTCCCTTCCCCGCGCAACGCTGTGGCGCACTGCCTTTGAAACGCCACCTTTCCTTGTATTGAAAATCAGAAAGCTGATGTTCAATCAGTGCTGCTGGCGGGTATGAAAACCTGTTGAGCTTTCAGCCCCGCCTGAAAATAGCGTAGCCGGTCCGACGCTCCTGCCTGAGAAGAAAAAGGAATCGATCAAAAAAATGAGTTTGATCCGGGAATAAAACAACTGTACAAAAACACAGTAATTTATCGAATCGCCACTCTCGAGCCCCGGAGAAAACCATGGCCTCTCTTGCAATGAAAATCACCCTGGAACGCATCGCCCTCTTCCAGTTCACCCCCGCCCACTGCGCCCAGGCCCGAGCGATGCTGGGCTGGAGTGTGGAAGAGTTGTCCGAGGAATCCGGGGTTTCCGTCGACGCCATCCAGCGTTTCGAGGCCCAGCGAGATGTGCTGGATGTCACCCGGCTGGCGTTGGCGTATCGGTTTGAATCGCAAGGCCTGGTGTTCTTCCCGGGGTTTGCACCGGGCCGGGGAATGAATGTGAAAGGGTCGACGCCTAATCCCGTGGGACGGGCGGATTACGCGATGGTTGAGTGAGGCTTCGGCAGATGAATGAAATCGATGGAAGCAATAAGGCGCTGAGCTATCCCGATGTGGGTGAAATGCGGGCCAAAGCCGAATATGTCATGAAGATAGGCATGCTCCTCGAGTCCGGTCGGATGAGTAAGCCTGAGGCCGCGCAAAAGCTCGGACTGTCTGGGGAGGAACTGAGTGAAATTCTCCATGGAAAATTTCGCGATTTGACCGTCGCAAAGATTTCCGAATATCTGGATCTGCTGGTGGGCGAACGCAAATAGCTCAATTGCGCATGCCAGGCCGCTACCATGGCAGCGGCCCGGCAGCACACGATCAAGCGTTCTGAGGCGCCACCTGATCGCTTGTATCCTCCAGCAGCCACCATGCGCCACCACGCTGCGGATACATCACATTGAACGCCTCGCCCATCTGCGGTGTGGTGATCGACACGTTCCGTTCCCAGGCCAACGCCATAATACGGTCGAAGGGTTCGTACCAGACGTGCATCGACAGGTCGAAGGTGCCGTTGTGGATCGGTAGCAACCAGCGTCCCTTAAGGTCTATGTGCGCTTGCAGGGTTTGCTCGGGCTGCATGTGCACGTGAGGCCACTCGACGTTATAGGCGCCGGTTTCCATGAGCGTGAGGTCGAACGGGCCATACTGCTCGCCGATGCGTTTGAAGCCGTCGAAGTAGCCGCTGTCGCCACTGAAGAAGATTCGCGTGTCGCCGTCGATCATCACCCACGACGCCCATAGGGTGCTGTTGCCATCGAACAGGCCACGCCCGGAAAAGTGCTGCGAAGGTGTAGCGACGAATTGAAGGCCATCGACCTCGGTGCCCTGCCACCAATCCAGCTGTCGCACCTTGCTGGCATCGACGCCCCACTTGATCAGGGTGTCGCCCACGCCCAGCGGTGTGAGGAAGTAGCGGGTCTTGTCCGCCAGTTTGAGAACGGCCTGATAATCGAGGTGGTCGTAGTGATCGTGGGACAGGATCACCGCTTCGATCGGCGGCAGGTCTTCGAGGTTGATGGGCGGCTGATGGAAACGCTTGGGGCCGGCCCATTGCACCGGTGAGGCACGTTCGGCGAAAACCGGATCGGTGATCCAGAATTTGTCCCGCAATTTCAGCAGGACCGTGGAATGACCGAGGCGGTAGACGCTGTGGTTGGGCGCCGCAATCAACGCCGCCTGGGTCAGGGATTGCACCGGGACAGGGGCCGATGGCCGGGTGTCTCGCGGTTTGTGGAAAATGAAATTCCACAGGATGCGCAACGTTTTGCGAATGCCTTCGCGCTGCACTGGCGTGTGGTTTTGGTACTGCCCTTGGGTCTGTCGAGACGCTTCAGGCATTGAGGCGTTATCTGCTGGAGAAGTGGAAGTGGTCATGACCGAAAGACTCCAGAAAAACCGCGCAATTGACGATTTTCCGCTTAGGACGATTAATGGCCAAGGCACGCACGCATCAGCCGGAGATTCTATTTTTCACGGTGCAGGATTAACAAAACATTACACTGCACAGTGTAGTTTCTAGGTTGCATCAAAGCCGATCACAAGTAAACTACTAAGTGTAGTTCTCCACTTCTCCCTGCCGAAGCGTACTTATGACAGCTCCACAGCGCCTCACCGACCGAAAACGCGAAGCCATCATTCAGGCGGCGATTGCCGAATTCCGTGCCAACGGTTTCGACATCACCAGCATGGACAAGATTGCCGCCACCGCCGGTGTGTCGAAGCGCACGGTGTACAACCACTTCCCGAGCAAGGAAGAGTTGTTCGCCGAAATCCTCAATCAGTTATGGACCCGGGTAACGGCCGAGCAGGAAACGGCCTACCGCCATGACCTGCCCCTGCGCGATCAGCTGCGCCTGATGTTGCAGGCGAAATTGCAGATGCTGGCCGATGACAATTTTCTCGACCTGGCGCGGGTGGCGATCGCCGCCACCATCCACTCTCCCGAGCGTGCGCAGAACATGGTTGCCCGAATGGGTGAGCGTGAAGAAAGTTTGACCGTGTGGATTCGCGCCGCCCAGGCTGATGGCCGCTTGAAACAGGTCGCGCCTGAGTTCGCCGCGCAGCAGATCCATGGATTGCTCAAGTCCTTTGCGTTCTGGCCGCAGATCTCCATGGGCCAATCGGGCCTGTCGCCCGACATGCAGCACACCGTGGTGGAGTCGGCGCTGGACATGTTCCTGGCGTGTTATGCGTGCTGAATCAAGCTGCAAAAAATGACAATGTCCGCCGTTTTATCGCTGATCGGTCGCTCTGAATTAAGAACCCGGTAATGTGTTTCTGAATGAGACTGACGCTGGAGCTATAGTGAGTTCTCAGTTCCAGCACCATACAGAGAGCATCATGAGCACTCCGACCCGCGAAACCGAAACCGAAATCACCGGCCCCGTCGATCACCTGCGCTTCCATCGCCCTCACGCTCACCTGGCACCCACTTTCGGTACCGACCGTTTTGCCCTGCGCGCCGAAGCTTTTGCGCGGTTCTTCGGCACACCGACCTTTCTCGGCGCCCAGACCCTGATTGTGGTGATCTGGATGTACCTGAACCTGGCCGGCATAACCCACTTCGATGCGTACCCATTCATCCTGCTCAACCTGGCGTTCAGCCTCCAAGCGGCCTATGCCGCGCCGCTGATTCTGCTGGCCCAGACGCGTCAGGCCGCGCGGGACAAAGCCCAGTCGGACGCCGATGCGCAACACCGCGAAGCCTTGGCCATCGCCAACATTGAACGTCAGGCCCACGCTGCGCGAACCACCGCGCAATTGATGGAACTGCTGGAGCAAAACACCCGGCTCACCGAAATCACCAAATCCCTGAGCGAGCGCATTGAAAGCCTGACGTCGGAAATGCATCAACATTTCATCGGCAAGGAGCCACCGAAGGTTTGATCCGGAGCGCCCGCCCCAACTCGTCGAACAATGTCACCACCGAGCGCAGCGCACGGCAGTCCGGTCGGGTCAGCAGCCACAGTGCGGTGTCATAACCGTGCAAGGGCTCGGTCAACGGTTGCAGACCGTCACCGATCAAAAAGTCCGGCAACGCCGCGACACCCAGACCGGCCCGTACCAACTCGGTCACCGACAACATGCTGTTGCAGCGATAACCGGGTGTTACGCCGGGCAACTGCTGACGCCGCCAGGCGACGGTGGGGTGATCAGGCAGAAAATCGTCCGGGGCGATCCAGGTCAATGAGGCCAGGTCGTGGGAGTCGACCGATTGCAGATAGGCGGAACTGGCACAGACCCGATAGGAAATGTCGGCCAATTGCCGTCCAACCAGATGCTCGGGCGGGGTGCGGGTCAGCCGCAAGGCGATGTCGGCATCGCGGCGGCTGAGGTTGGCGAAGTCGTTGGAGGTGCAGAGCTCAATGGTCAGCGCCGGGTAAGACGGCATGAATTGCGCCAGCGCCGGCAGCAGCAGGCTTTGCAGGACCGAATCGGTGCAGGTCAGGCGCACAGTGCCGCTGATGATTTCACCGCCCTGCTCCACGCCAATGCGCGCCGCTTCCAGCGCTTGTTCGGCCCGCTCAGCCTGCTCGGCCAGCGTCTGAGCCAACGTGGTAGGCAGGTAACCGGCACGGCTCTTTTCGAACAGTTGCTGGCCCAGCGCGGCTTCGAGTCGACGGACCGCGCGAAACACTGTCGAAACGTCGACCTTCAACAACGCCGAAGCCCGGGCCAGAGAGCCGCCGCGCACCAAAGCGAGGATCAACGACAGATCCGGGTAGTCCAGCCGATAGTGCGCCGATGCATTGATCACTTGGGATAACGCCAATATTGATTGCGTGAACGCCAATCTATAGTGGGCGCCAGGAATCAACAAGTGTCGAGGTCATCCATGGAAACCAGCGCCATCCGCATCGCCCTGATCGGCGATTACGACCCACAGGTCACCGCCCACCAAGCCATCCCCGTCGCCCTCGGCATGGCCGCCGAACACTCAGGCCAGAACCTGCAGTTTCAATGGCTGCCCACCGATCGCATCACCACCGATACGCCGCTGGATGACTTCGATGGTTTCTGGTGCGTGCCCGCCAGCCCATATCGCGATATGGATGGCGCGTTACGGGCGATCCGTTTTGCCCGGGAACAACAGCGACCGTTCCTCGGCACCTGTGGCGGTTTTCAGCACGCGGTGCTGGAGTTCGCCCGCAATGTTCTGGGCTGGAAAGATGCCGAGCACGGCGAAACATCGCCCGACGCGACGCGGGCGCTGCTCACACCGCTGACCTGTGCCCTGGTGGAGGCCGTCGACAGCATTCATTTGGTTGAAGGCTCGTTGGTCGCCAAGGCGTACGAAAATGCGGAGATTCGTGAAGGCTATCACTGCCGTTACGGTGTGAATCCCGAGTTTGAACGGCAGCTACTGACGCGACAGTTGCACGCGGTTGGCCACGATTCGGCGGGGGATCTGCGGGCGGTGGAGCTGAAGGATCATCCATTCTTTGTCGCAACGCTGTTCCAACCGGAACGCGCCGCGCTCAAGGGCCTGCTGCCGCCATTGGTCAAGGCGTTGGTCGAGGCTTGTGCGAGGCAAAAATCATGATCGCCCCGACACCTGCAGCACCTTACTACGCAGTGATTTTCACCTCGCTGCGCACCGAAGGCGATCACGGTTACGAACAGGCCGCCGAACGCATGGTGGAATTGGCCCGCGAGCAACCCGGCTTCCTGGGCGTGGAATCGGCCCGGGGCGCGGATGGGCTCGGGATTACAGTGTCCTACTGGGCCAGCGAAGCGGCGATCCTGGCCTGGAAGCATCATCCCGAACACAGCGCGATTCGTGAGCGCGGGCGATCGACCTGGTATTCGGCGTGTCATACGCGGGTGTGCAAGGTTGAGCGGGCCTATGCATTCAAACAGTGAATGACCCGGTGATTCTGGAGGCCGTCTTCGCGGGCAAGCCCGCTCCCACAGGGATCTCCTGCGTCCACAAGATTTGTGCACAACAGGGATCAATGTGGGAGCGGGCTTGCCCGCGAAGAGGCCAGAACAGCCACCGCAAAACCCTCACCCCCGCACCAAACTCCTCACCGCCGTAATCTGCGGCACGTCCCGTCGATTCATGTACACCCGCAACGGCTCGGTGATGTTGATCCGGTCGTCGATGTTCTGGTCCAGCAGCAACTGAATCAGTTCGCGCTTGAGCGTCATGGTCTGCTCGGGGCCGGGTGCCCAGACGAATTCGCTGGCGGGGATGATGCCGTCGTCAGCCACGTCCATACCGAAGGCGTCTTCGCTGAAACGCACGATGTATTGGCCGGTTTTGCGATTGAGGCCGACGAAGCCTTTGAGTTGGTCGGCAGCCTGGCAAATGAGCTGGGAAGTGATGCGCATGGTAAACCTCACAAAAGGTCGCAAAGGACCGGTGATCGATGGTTTACACGCAGGGCAAGTGAACGGGTTTCCCTCTGCCGGGGAAACTGCCGGTGTGAAGATTACTGCAAAGAGCCGCACAAAAGCGTTGAAGAAATCTTCTTTAAACACGTTTATGTCGGTCTGGCGATAGCACAAGCGCCGCTCACTTGTTAAAAGATACGTCTTTGAAAACTCATCGCAAAAGGACTTCGACCATGCCTGCCACCTTCACCAAGAGCGCGCTGCTGCTGAGCCTGATGCTCGGCCTCGGCCAGGCACAGGCCACCAACGAACCAAGCCCTGCCGCACTGGCAAGCCGCCTGGGCATTCCGCACCCGGCAGTGATCGCCCACCGCGGCGCGTCCTTCGATGCACCGGAATCCACCGCCGCCGCCTACAAACTGGCCCGCGACCTGGGTGCCGACTACCTGGAAATGGACCTGCAACGCAGCAAGGATGGCGTGCTGTTCGCCCTGCACGACAACAACCTGCAACGCACCACCGACGTCGCCACCAAGTTCCCTGAGCGCAAGGACAGCCCGGCCAACGAATTCACCATCGCTGAACTGAAAACCCTGGATGCCGGCAGCTGGTTCAACACGGCGTACCCGGATCGCGCGCGTCCGGGCTACGTGGGTCTGAAGATCCTGACCCTGGACGAAATCATCGACATCGCCCAAGGCAATCCGCTGCACAAACCTGGCCTGTACATCGAAACCAAAGAGCCGAAGCAGTTTCCCGGCATCGAGCGCGATCTCAAGGATAAATTGCAGGACCGTGGCTGGCTGAGCCCGGCCGGTTCCAAACTGGCAAAAAGTAATCTGGCGGTCGGCCAGGGCAAAGGCAAAGTGGTGCTGCAAACCTTCGAGAAGAGCAGCCTCGAACTGCTCGAGAAGGAAATGCCGCAAGTGCCGAAAATCCTGCTGTTGTGGGTGGGCGAAGGCAGCATCGAGCCGAAATCCAAAGTGACGTTCGCCGAGTCCGGTGACAAGGACAAAGCGACTTACTACGCCAAACAGGAACCGAAAGACAAAGCCGAATTCCAGCAATGGGTCGAGTACGCCAAGGCCCAGGGCGCTATCGGCACCGGGCCTTCTGCCGCGCTGACCAAGGGCGGCGATCAGAGCTATTCGGACCTGGTGAAACCGTGGATGAACCAGTTCACCCACGATCAGGGCCTGCTGGTGCACGTCTACACCATCGACGATGCCGTGGATTATCAGAAAGTGACGGATGCCGGTGTCGACGGCATCTTCACCAACCGCGCCAGCGAACTGCTGAAGTTCTACAAGCGCCCGGCGGCGGCGAGTGTTGCGCAGTTGTTGCAGAACAACGGGTACTGATTGGCGCCAGGCACTGCACCGCGTCGTCCCCATCGCGGGCAAGCCACGCTCCCACAAGGTCTGCGCAAAACCTGTGAGAGCGTGGTTGCCCGCGATTGTTTTTTTAAGGGTGAATTAAGTTGCGCTGTTTAACCTGATCCCACTTAAACAGCTCCTCCAAGGAAAGAACTTGATGAAAACCTTAACTGCCCTGTTCACCGCTGCCGCCCTGACCCTCACCGCTGGCCTGGCCCAAGCTGACGTTCGCGTCGACCAGATCCCCGAGTTGGTCAAAAGCGGCAAGATCAAACCCCTGGAAGAAATGAACCAGGCCGCGCTGAAGTTGCATCCGGGCGCCACAATTACTGATACCGACCTGGATAACCACTTCAACGGTTACGAATATGAAGTTGAACTGCGTCTGGCTGACAACACCGAATGGGATGTGGACTTCGATGCCGCCACTGGCAAGGTCCTGAGCAACAAACAAGACAAGTGATTCAACGGCAAAAAGCCGCACGATCTTCGGGTCGTGCGGCTTTTTTGCGTTCGGCGTAAGGCAAATCGCTGAAGTGGTGAACGAAGTCGCGCCCTTTTGCGCTAGCCCGCTAGAATCCCTCAACACCACCACTCAGCATGTTGAAGCAGAGAACCACGGATATGGGGCAAACAGCGGCAGCAGACATCGCCACGATCAGCCGGATCAGCGCGGTGCCGGCGGTTCTTCAGGTGATCAGTGAGCTGACCGGGTTGCGGTTCGCCGCGGTGGCCCGCGTCATCGACAACACCTGGATCGCCTGCGCGGTGCTCGATCGACTGGATTTTGGCGTGCAGGTGGGCGATGAACTGCAGCTGGTCTCCACGCTGAGCGACGAAATTCGCCAGGGCCAGCAGTCGGTGGTCATCGACAAGGTCAGTGAAGACCCGCTCAGCCGCGATCATCCCTTCGAAAGCTACATTGCCGTGCCGATACTTCGCACCGATGGACGCTTCTTCGGCACCCTCTGCGCCCTCGATCCTGATCCCGCGCCGCTCAAGTCCAGCACGATCCGGAGCACCATGGAATCGTTCGCCCGGATGCTGGCGCTGCAGATCGAAACCGAAGAAAACCTGCAACGGACCGAAGCGGCGTCGATCAAGGAACGCAAAACCACTGAGCTGCGCGAGCAGTTCATCGCCGTGCTCGGTCATGATCTGCGCAACCCCTTGTTCGCCATCAGCGCCGGTGCCGAAATGCTCCTGCGCAAAGTCAAAGACCCGGCGAATGAGCAACGGGCGCGACATATCCTCACCAGCGCCCGGCGTGCGACCAAACTGGTCGATGATGTGCTGGACTTCGCGCGCGGGTCATTAGGTCGCGGCATCCCGATGAATATCGAACCGTGCCCTGACTTGGGGGATGTGCTGCGGCATGTGATCGCCGAGATCCAGAGCATTCACCCCAAGCGCAATATTCAGGCGTCGATTGACGACCTGAGCGACATACATTGCGATCGCGAACGGGTAGCGCAGTTGCTGTCCAACCTGCTGGCGAATGCCATTGTCCACGGAGATCCCGACGGCACGGTCGAGGTCAGTGCGCAGGTCAAGGACGGGCACTTCGTGTTGAGCGTGAAAAACCAGGGGCTGATTGCCGAAGATGCACTGCCGCACCTGTTCCAGCCCTACTCGCGACCGACCGGCGGAACACCGCGGGCCGGCCTCGGATTGGGGCTGTACATTGCCAACCAGATTGCGCAGGCCCATGGCGGCAAACTGGAGGTGGAATCGACCGAGCCCCAGGGCACGACGTTTACCTTCAGCTTGCCCCCCAGGACTTAAGCGGTGGTGCTGACCACCGAACCCGACGTACTGCCACCCTCATCCTGCAACGCCTGCAACAACGCCGCCGTCACCGTTTGCATCGAAGCCGACGTGGCCGCAATTTGCGACTGAGCCGCCGCAACTTCCGCCGCCTTGGCTTCGCTGCTTTGCTGCTTGGCCTGGGCCGCTTGCAGTTGCTGCTGTTGCTCCTGCAATTGCTTTTGCAGTTCGGCGAGCTGCTTGCGCAGTTCTTTCACCGTATCGGACTCACTGCTGCTGGAGCTGCTTTCGCTCGACGCGGCTGCGCCGCCAGCGGCAGCCTTGGTGGTGTCACTGGAGGTCTCGGTGGATGCCGCGACGGTGCTGTCTTCGGTGTTGTCGCTGATCGAAACCTGGCTTGAAGAAGTCGACAGGGTCTGGTTGATCGAAACGGAACTGATGCTGACCATGGGCGTTATCCAATATGCAGTTTGGGTAACTTCCGTCATCGTCAGGCGCGGCACGAACTTGAGAGCGACTGTGTACCGACTCGGTAACCGATTCGGTACACAGCCCATTTCACTAGGCGCTCAACCGCGCCGTCACTTCATTCAATTGCCCCGACAGCCCGTGCAGGTTGTGGCTGGCCGCTTCGGTGCGCTGCACGTTGTCCAGGTTGGTGCTGGCGATGCTGGTGATTTCGGTGAGGTTGCGCGAGATGTCTTCGGCCACCGAGGTCTGCTCCTCGGCGGCGGTGGCGATCTGGCGGTTCATGTCGCGAATGGCTTCCACGGCATGGGTGATGCGCTCGAGCATGGCGCCGGCCTGGGTCACTTGCTCGACGCTTTGTTCACTGCGCGACTGGCCGCTTTCGATGGCCTGGGCCGCGTCCACCGCACCGGTTTGCACGGTTTGAATGATCTGGTTGATCTCGATGATCGACGCCGCCGTGCGCTGGGCCAGGCTGCGCACTTCATCGGCGACCACCGCAAAACCACGTCCGGCTTCACCGGCACGGGCCGCTTCGATTGCCGCGTTGAGCGCCAGCAGGTTGGTCTGTTCGGCAATGCCGCGAATCACTTCCAGCACCTTGCCGATGCGCCCGCTGTCTTCTTCCAGACGACGGATGACCGTGGCGGTGTTGGCGATTTCGCCGCGCATTTGGGTGATGGTGTGGATGGTGCCCTGCATGACCTTCTCGCCCTGCTGGGCGGACTGATCGGCTTCGTCGGCCGCACGTGCCGCATCAGCGGCGTGGCGCGCGACTTCTTGCGCGGTGGCGGACATTTCGTTCATCGCCGTGGCCACTTGATCGGTGCGGTTGAACTGCTCGTTGGTGCCGCTGGCCATGAGGCCGGCAATCGATTTCAGCTCACCGCTGGCACTGTCCAGGTCCGACGCGCTGCGCTGCAAGCGGTTGAAGGTTTCGGCGAGAAAATCGCGCAAGGTGTTGGCGGCCCTGGCCAGGTTGCCCAACTCGTCCTGACGGGTGCTGGCCACGCGTTCGGCGAACCGGCCCTGACTGAGTTGCGCCACGTAGTCAATCAGTTTGCGGATCGGCTCCACCAGGTTGCGGTTGACCAGCCACAGACTCAACAGGCCAATCAGCAGACCCGACACCAGCATTACAATGATCCCCAACAACACCGTCTGATCGGCGCTGGCGCTAATCAGCTTCGATTTCTCGGTGGCCTGCTTGCGCAACTCGCTGACCAACTCGCTCATCTGCTCACTGGCGGCACGGTCCACGCCTTTGACCGCGTTGTCGCCAACCGCTGGGTCGGCCCCGGCCGCCACATAGGCATCACGGCCCTTCTGATACGCCGCACCTAATACACGATGCTCCTCACGCAGGCGTTCGATGCGGGTCTTGAGTTGCGGCTCCATACCCTTCTGCCCGGCCAGTTCACCGAGGATGCCCTGCACATTGCGCTGACCGTCCTCGAACTGCTTCCAGTATTTGTCCAGGTCCGCGGGTTGCTTGCCGCGCAGCAGGACGTTTTTCCACTCCTGAACCTGCACTTTGAATTGCAGGTTGGCTTCATCGATCAATTGCGAGGTGTGCAACGGGCCTTCGATCAGGTTCGCGTAGTTCTGGACGCCATTGGACAGAAAGTGAAAGCAGGCCAAAGCGATCAACAACATCGCCAACAGACTGCCACTCAACAGGGCGAGAATTTGTGCTCGAAGAGACTTTTGCAAAGACATCGGGAAGTACTCAAAACAGGAATGAGGCACGCGGATGAAGGCGTGAAAAGTATCCGGACATCCCTGTCTGCCACGTTGGCCCTTGGCCGAAGGCGCGCAAACGTAACCCAAGCGTGATCGGCGTTCCAGAGCGGTTCTTGAGGAAAATCCGACCATCGGTATCGCAATCGTTTGCGTACACCTTGCCGTCACAAAACCGTCATGAGCGCTTGCAATGATGGGGCTCAAGTGAACCTGTGAAACCCGCGACAGGCGCCTCCTCGCAGCGAGACTTCATGAACCACAGCATTGACCAACGCCATCGCGATTCCGACCTGTTCGGCCTGCTTTACGGTTTCAGTTTTCGCCCCGGCGAGCGCGGTCGCGAGATCGATTCGGCCAAGGCACTGCACTGCCTGCAACAACCGGACGACAGTGATGAGTTTCTCTGGCTGCACCTGAACCTGGCCCATGCGGCGTGCGAGCGCTGGATGAAAAGCCATCTGGAATTGCCCGACGAGTTTTTCGAAGCCTTGCACGAGGGGTCCCGTTCGACGCGCATCGAGCATGTCGATTCGGCGTTGCTGGCGGTGGTCAACGACGTGGTGTTCAACCTCAGCAGCATGGTTTCCTCGGATGTCTCGACACTGTGGGTCTGCGCCCGCAGTCGGCTGATCATCAGCGCGCGCCTGCAACCGCTGCACTCGGTGGACAAGCTGCGCTCTTCGGTGAAGGCCGGGGAATGCTTTCGCTCACCGCTGGAACTGCTGGTGCATTTGCTGCGCGATCAGGGCGAAGTGCTGACACAGATCGTGCGCAAGACCAGCCTCAGTGTCGATCAGATCGAAGATGAATTGCTGTCGTCGCGCCTGTCCACCAACCGCGCCGAACTGGGCGCCAACCGCCGGGTGCTGGTGCGCCTGCAACGGTTGCTGGCGCTGGAGCCCGGCTCGTTGCTGCGCCTGCTCAATCGCCCGCCGCAATGGTTGCAGAAGGAGGACGTCAAGGAGCTGCGCAAATCCACCGAGGAGTTTGCGCTGATCATCAACGACCTCACAGCCCTCGGTGAGCGGATCAAGCTGTTGCAGGAAGAAATCGCCGCCAACCTCAACGAACAGAGCAACCGCACGCTGTTCACCCTGACCGTGGTCACGGTGCTGGCGCTGCCGATCAACATCATCGCCGGTTTCTTCGGCATGAACGTCGGCGGGGTGCCGCTTGCCGGAGATCCGGAAGGCTTCTGGATTCTGGTGGCGCTGGTGGCGACGTTTACCCTGATTGCCGGGCGCTGGGCGTTTCGCAAGCGGCGCGATTATTAAGCAAAGTACCAGGGCCTTATCCCAATCCTGTGGCGAGGGGGCTTGCCCCCGTTGGGCTGCGCAGCGGCCCCTATCCGGTTTATTCATTCAAACCGCATTTTCTGGTTTTACGACTGCTTCGCAGCCGAACGGGAGCAAGCTCCCTCGCCACAGGTGTTTGCCTGCCTTAGCATCCGGCATTACAAAAAAACCAAACACTGACCCAGCGCAGCCTCACTGTAATATTTAGCAACGATCATGGCCGATACTCCTTCTCTGCTCAGGATTATCCGGCATGGCTACGCCTTCCTTCACTGCCGCTTCCCAGGCGCCCGCCAGTAGCGCCAGGCCGCAGTTCGATAAAAAACCCGGCCTGCTCACCTTCGTGATGTTCTTTGCCGTGCTGGGCAGCGGGCTGTTGTTCACCGCCTACAGCCTGATGCACGACATGAGCGAACTCGGCACGGTGGTCACCACCTGGACGCCGTTTCTGCTGTTGGGCGTCGCCCTGTTGATTGCCTTGGGCTTTGAGTTCGTCAACGGTTTTCACGACACCGCCAACGCCGTGGCGACGGTGATTTACACCCACTCCCTGCCGCCGAATTTCGCCGTGGCCTGGTCCGGGTTCTTCAACTTTCTGGGGGTGTTGCTGTCCAGCGGCGCGGTGGCGTTCGGCATCATCGCCCTGTTGCCGGTGGAGCTGATTCTGCAGGTCGGATCCTCCGCCGGTTTCGCGATGATCTTCGCCCTGTTGATCGCCGCCATTCTGTGGAACCTCGGCACCTGGTGGCTGGGTTTGCCGGCTTCTTCATCGCACACCCTGATCGGCTCGATCATCGGTGTCGGCGTGGCCAATGCCTTGATGCACGGTCGCGACGGCACCAGTGGCGTGGACTGGGCCCAGGCGACCAAGGTCGGTTACGCGTTGCTGCTGTCGCCGCTGATCGGCTTCGCGTTTGCCGCGCTGTTGCTGCTGGCGTTGCGCGTCTTCGTCAAAAATCGCGCACTGTACAAGGCGCCCAAGGGTGATACCCCGCCACCGTGGTGGATTCGCGGCATGTTGATTCTGACCTGCACCGGCGTGTCGTTCGCCCACGGTTCCAACGACGGCCAGAAAGGCATGGGCCTGATCATGCTGATTCTGGTGGGCACGCTGCCGATGGCGTATGCATTGAACCGCACCATGCCGGCGGATCAGGCCTTGCAGTTCGCGGCCGTGGCCGAAGTCACCCAGCAAGCCCTGATGAAAAACACGCCGCTGCCCGCGCCGGCCGATCCACGCCCGGTGCTGACCGAATACATGCACAGCAAGCAAGCCACCCCGCAACTGATCCCCGCCCTCGCCGCGCTGGCGGGCCACATCGGTAACGAAGTGAAGGGTTATGGATCGCTGTCGAAAGTCCCGGCCGAAGCGATGGGCAACGTGCGCAACGACATGTACCTGACCAGCGAAACCATTCGCCTGATGGACAAGAACAAGGTCGGCAACTTCGACGCCGACACCACCGGCAAGCTGCAATTGTTCAAGCAACAGATCGACAACGCCACGCGCTTCATTCCGCTGTGGGTGAAGATCGCGGTGGCCATCGCCCTGGGGCTGGGCACCATGGTCGGCTGGAAGCGCATCGTCGTGACGGTCGGCGAGAAAATCGGCAAGACACACCTGACCTACGCCCAGGGCGCCTCGGCGGAAACCGTGGCGATGCTGACCATCGGCGCCGCCGACATGTTCGGCCTGCCGGTGTCGACCACCCATGTGTTGTCTTCTGGCGTGGCCGGGACCATGGTTGCCAACGGTGGCGGCTTGCAGATGAAGACCATCCGCAACCTGCTGATGGCCTGGGTGTTGACCCTGCCGGCGGCGATTGTGTTGTCGGGCAGTTTGTACTGGTTGTTCACCAAGCTGTTCTGAAACACCGCGACATCCTGTGGGAGCGGGCTTGCTCGCGAAAGCTGACTGACAGTCAACATCATCGTTGAATGTAATACCGCTTTCGCGGGCAAGCCCGCTCCCACAGGTTATGCGTTGTGGTTCAGGTCATTGCGATTGCTTTCAACCCTCGCAAGCCCTGCGCACCAACAGCCGCTCACGCACCACGTCGTAGCCCCAGTGGTACACGTAGGTGTATGGCAGGAAAAACAGCAGCACGCCGATATCCAGCAGGAACGCCTGCCACAGGCTGATCTTCAACCACCAGGCAATCAACGGCACGCCGAACGCGACCAGCCCACCTTCGAACAGCAGCGCATGCACCACCCGCACCCAGGCGTTACGCACCAGGGCAAAGCGCTTGAGCAAGCGGTCGAACACACCGTTGAAGACCACGTTCCAGGCCAGGGCAAGGGCGGCAATCGCCATCGTGGCCACGCCCATTTCCAGCATGGGCTTGTCCATGACCCAGGCCAGTAGCGGGGTACAGATCAATATCGCCAGCAGTTCGAAACCGATGGCCTGGAGAATTCGTTCAGTGATGGATTTGTTGGCATTCATGGCCAGGCTCCCTGAGTGACTGTGGTTGCCATGATCTGTCCTCACACCGATACTTCATAACCAATAACCATCGATCAAGGCGATAGTTCATGGCCTCCCACGAAGTGCTGCTGGCGTTTGTCCAGGCCGCGACCCAAGGCTCGTTTTCCGCTGCGGCGCGCAAGCTCGGGCGCAGTCAGTCGACCATCAGCGCCGCCGTGGCGAGCCTGGAAATCGACCTGAATCTTGCCCTCTTCGACCGCAGCAGCCGCAAGCCGAGTCTGACCCCGGCCGGGCACGTCATGCTGCAACGGGCCGAGGAGATTCTGGCCGCCACCAGTCGTCTGGAAATGACCGCCAGCCAGCTGTCCCAAGGCGTCGAGCCGAAGCTGACGGTGGCGATTTCCGACACTTACCAGTCTGACCGTTTCGAAGCCGCGCTCAGTGCTTTCGAGCAACGTTACCCGGACCTGGAACTCGAATGCCTGATCGCCGAATGCGACGACCTGGTGGCACTGGTGCAACGCGGCCGCGCGCATATCGCCTTTGCCGAGATGCAGGACAGCTATCCGCCGGACCTGGTCAGTTCGACGGTGGACGAGCGCACGGAAATCGCCCTGTTCGTGTCCCATGCGCACCCTCTGGCGATGCTGAGTGACATCGATCAGGACGTGCTGCAACAACACCGCGAGCTGCGTCTGGCGACGATCGTCAATCCGTATGAAAGCCGCGCGAAGGGGCGCGTCTGGTCGGCGCCGAGTTACTTGATGCTGCTGGAAATGGCTCAGGGCGGGTTCGGCTGGGCGCCGTTGCCGCGCTGGCTGGTAGGGCGGTTCGGGGCTGGTTCGTTGGTGGAGTTGAAGGTACGCGGCTGGCCGAAACCGGTGTACGTCGATGCGCTGTGGTCGCGTTTGCACCCGCCGGGGCCGGCGGGGAGTTGGTTGCTTTGCAAGATGCTGGAATAGCGGTGCTGCCCTTCGCGAGCAAGCCCGCTCCCACATGGGTTCTATGTCGGGCACATATTTTATGTACACCAGCGACCCAATGTGGGAGCGGGCTTGCTCGCGAAGACGCCAGCCACCGCACCGCACATCCATGATCACTCCAACGCCCGAAGCCGCCCCTCGATAAACCGCCGCTCCGGCACCTGCTGCGTCAACTCCAGCGCCCGCTGATACGCCGCCCGCGCCTCTTCCACCCTCCCCAACTGCCGGCAAAACTCTGCCCGCGCCGAGTGTGCCAGGTGGTAATCCAGCAACTCGCCCCGGGCCAGAATCCCTTCGATCAACGTCAGCCCGGCCTGCGGCCCATCGCGTCTGGCCAGCGCCGCCGCGCGGTTGAGTTCGATCACCGGTGAGGGCACGACCCGCAGCAGCACGTCATACAGACCGACAATCTGCGGCCAGTCCGTTTCCGCCGCCGTGGGCGCTTCGGCATGCACCGCGGCAATCGCCGCTTGCAGGCAATATGGCCCGAAGCGTCGAGTCGCCAGTGCTCGCTCCACTAGCGCAATGCCTTCGCGCATCAGCTCGGCGTTCCACAACGAGCGGTCCTGTTCATCCAGCACAATCAGCTCACCGCTCAATGAGGTCCTGGCCGGGCGTCGGGACTCATGCAACAACATCAACGCCAGCAGCCCCATCACCTCGGGTTCGGGCAACAACTCCATCAACAACCGACCAAGACGAATCGCTTCGCGCGTCAGGTCTTCACGGGTCAGCTCGCTACCGACAGATGCCGAATACCCTTCGTTGAACACCAGATAAATCACCCGCAGCACGCTGTCGAGACGCTCGGGCAGTTCCGTCAGGGTGGGCACTTGGTAGGGGATTTTCGCGTCACGAATCTTCGCCTTGGCCCGCACGATGCGCTGGGCAATGGTGGCCGGCGCCGAGAGAAAGGCCCGGGCGATTTCTTCGGTGGTTAGGTCGCAGACTTCGCGCAGGGTCAACGGCACCTGCGCGTCCGCCGCCAATGCCGGGTGACAACAGGTGAAGATCAGGCGCAGGCGATCGTCTTCCACATCTTCATCACTCCAGTCAGCCTGCTCCAGCGCTTCCAGTTGAGCGATCAACATCGGCCGGGACGCGTTGAAACGCGTGCGCCGACGCAGCACATCGATGGCCTTGAAGCGCCCGGTGGACACCAGCCAGGTGCGTGGATTGTCCGGCACACCGTCGCGCTGCCAGCGCTCGACCGCGACGAAGAACGCTTCGTGCAGCGCCTCTTCGGCGAGGTCGAAATCGCCGAGCAAGCGGATCAGGGTCGCCAGAATCCGCCGCGAATCTTCGCGGTAAACCTGTTCGACTCGCGCCCGTACCGACTCGCCCGGCATCAGTCCGGCATGCCTTCAGTCACCAGCGTCTCTAGCCGATCGAGGCTTTGCCCCCAACCGTCATGAAAGCCCATGGCCTCGTGGGCCTGACGATCTTCTTCACTCCAGTGCATGGCGCGGGCGGTGTACAGGGTTTTGCCGTCCCGGTCCTCAAGCGTCACTTCGGCGGTCATGAAGGGTTTGCCGGAGGGAATCCAGCCGGGGACGAACGCATCGGTGAACACCAGACGTTCCGGGGCGACGATCTCCAGAAACACCCCCATCGTCGGGTATTCGCTGCCGTCCGGCGCCCGCATCAGGGTGCGAAACTGGCCGCCGACCCACAGGTCCATTTCGCATTCGGGAGTGGTCATGCCGTGGGGCCCCCACCATTGCGCGAGCAGCGCGGGCTCGGTCCAGGCGCGGAAGATTTTGCGGCGCGGCGCATCGATCAGGCGACTGATGGACAACTCGAATTCGGCCGGTTTTCGCTGGACGGATTGCGGACTCATGAAAGAACTCCTGTTGTGATTGTTATTCAGGGATTCAACTGGCGAACGGGACGCACCTCGACACAGCCAACCCGGGCCGCCGGAATGTTGCCGGCGACCTGGAGGGCTTCATTGAGGTCCTTGGCATCGATCAGGTAGAAGCCGGCCAATTGCTCCTTGGTTTCGGCGAACGGGCCGTCGGTGATGGACATTTTGCCATTGCGCATACGCACAGTGGTCGCGGTCTGCACCGACTCCAGCGCTTCGGCGGCGATCATCCGGCCGCTGCCCTGGATCGATTCGGCGTAGGCCATGCACTCGGCGTCATTGGGGCTTTCGGGCAGCGAGTGCAATTCGTGCTCGTTGCTGTAGACCAGGCATAAATACTTCATGGGGCTCTCCATTTCAGGGGTCTCCATCTCCTGGAGTTTTGCCCTGACCGAACGGATCAACTATGGCTGTAGATTGGCGCTTTGGCGCTGCTTTCCGATAAACAGCCGGACGATCAGGGTTCCAGGTTGAACAGCGCCGCGCCGCTCGTCATGTCGAACGGTGCCGACCAGTGTTCGTGGACGATCTGCCAGAGCCCTGCGTCCTGCCGATAGCAGGCGGTGACGCGCATCCAGCAGGCCTGGGTTTCACCCTTTTCATTGGTGCCGCCGCAATGCGCCAGCCAGTGCGCGAAAGCGATCTCCTGGGACGGCACGATATTGATTTCGTGGAACTCGAAAATGTGCGGGCCAGGGCACATCTCCATGCACTCCTGCCAATGCGCGCGGTAGGCCGCCTTGCCCTTGAATTGCAGGGCTTTGACGGCATCGAAGGAGACGATGTCGTCGGCGTACAGGGCCATGACCTTTTCCACGTCCTTGGTGATGACCGCCTGGCGATAGTTTTCGATCAAGTTATGGATGTGTGTCTGAGCATTCATGAGGGTTCTCCGTGTTCTTTTTGTTGAAGACACCTTTAGTCGTCTGGAGAAAAGCCAAATCGACAACCGAAATAAAAATAATCCATGGAGGCAAACTCGCTAGAATCCGAGGTTCAATTCCGTTGGAAAAAGGACACTCCAGTGACTGCCCGACTCGTGCCTTACGAAAGCCTGAACGACCTGCAGCGCCAACAGGTCGAGGCTATCGAAATCCACGCCGAACAAATCAGGTTCTCCGGCGACATTCACGGTGCATTGCACACCTTGCTGTCCAAACCCGGCCCTGGCGTCAAAGGCTTTGCCCTGCTGGCCGAAGAGGTTCCAGTAGCCTTCCTGTTGCTCAAGCGCCCGCCGGTGCTGCCGGCCTGGGCGAACGAACACAGCGCCACCCTGCACGCCCTGCAAGTCGATCACCGCGCCCAGGGCAAAGGTTATGGCAAAGCCTGCCTGCAAGCCCTGCCCGAGGTGGCGCGCCAGGCCTGGCCGGAAATCAAAGGGCTGGAGTTGTCGGTGGATGCGGACAATGAATCGGCCATCGCGCTGTATGCCAAATACGGTTTTGTCGACAGCGGCGAAGCGTACAAGGGCCGGATCGGTTACGAACGGCGGATGGGGCTGGTTTTCTGAGTTTCATAAGCAGCTGAACGATGGGCAGTTCGATGCCGAGACGTATGACCGGGAAGCGCCGGCGAGAGTGCGCGACAGTCTCTACTGACACGACGACGAACCACTGTGGGAGCGGGCTTGCTCGCGAAAGCGGTCTGTCAGACAACATTGATGTTGAATGTGATGGCCTCTTCGCGAGCAAGCCCGCTCCCACACTGGATCTGTGCTGTCCGCTGGCTACAGCGCCAACACCATCTCATGCCACGCCATCCCGCCATGGTCGGACGCCGAAGGCTTGATGTAGACAAACCCAAACCCGGCATACAGCGGGATATGCCGCTCTTTGCACATCAAGTGGATGCTGGCCTTGTTCAGTGCGCGCATGCGCTGGATGAACTCACCCATCAAGCGTTTCGCCAGGCCCTGACCTTGATAATCCGGATGCACCACCACCGACATGATCACCACGTGCGGGCCGGCGGGGTCGTGGCCGATCAGTTCCTTGAACGCCTCGTCCGACATTTCCACCTCGAACGCCGCACCGGAATTGACGAAACCGGCTACAACGCCATCCACTTCGGCAACGATGAAGCCCTCGGGCCAGGTGGCGATGCGGGTGGCGATTTTCTCGCGGGTGGCGGCTTCGTCGCCTTCGTAGGCAACGGTTTCGATGGCGTAGCAGCGGTCCAGGTCAGCGGGAATGACGTGGCGGATGACGGTGTTCATGGCAGCTCGGAATCGGCGGGGGAAAGGCTGGGATCATAAATTAATAAGGTGTTCATATCGATCACGACGAGTGCCGTAAAGCCTTCGTATAGGCACTTTCATTGCGCGTCGCCCGGGGCTATTTGTGTTGCCTGTCTCTAGTCACCATGAGGGGAACACACCATGAGCAGCGTCCAAATCGGTCTTCTTATGCTGTTGGGCATCAGCACGTTCGGCTTCGTTTCTTTGGCGATCGACCTGTTGCGGGCGCGACGGGTGAACAAGGGAAAATAGTGCCAGCAGGACATTCAGAGGCGGCCGGTTGAGCCGCCTCCTCAGATGTGATCAAGACTTGATCGGCAGCCAGATTTCCAGCACGCCGGTATTGAGCTTCGGGTTGAAGTCTTCGCTGTAGCGTTCGAACTCCGGGGCATCCGCGGCCTCGTGACCGGACTGCGGCAACCAGGTGTTCCAGATGTACTGAAAGGTCTGGGGCAAGGTATCCAGCGAGCCCTTGTGCTCGAACACCGCGTAATACTGGGGCTGAATCTCGACCCAGCGGTATTTCTCGGGCAGGTCGTCGAGCTTGCTGATCTCGACACCGGCGATGTATTCGAAACCGCCCTTGCCATCCGGGTTGCAGCAAACGCCGTAGGTCACTTCGCCCTTTTGCCCGGGAACATTGCCGATGTGGGGAACGAATTTATCCCAGAGCTCGGGAATCTTGCCGGCCGTCTCTTGGGTAAATCGCCCGCCAAGCCCCGCTATGAGCATGAAGTGCCCATTTTCGAAGCGTGGTTCTGCCGGTTCGACGCGTTTTTGCTCATCCATGACTCGACTCCTGGGAACGAAAAAGGTGGGTTCGGCAGGGAGTATAGAAGCCAAACCCGATTCGCCCAGTCAGAGCCCCGGAAGCTGCCCGGCGGTGGGTGCACCGATAAACTCGTTGTAACCCGATAGAATCACGTAGACCGCGAAATAGCAGAAGATCGCAGCCGATGCCATGTAGGAATAACGCAATAGTTTGTCACCGAGCAACTTGCCGCCATGGCTCGCCGCGAAGCACAGCGTGACGCACCAGAGAATTCCCGCGCAGAGAAATCCACCGAGAAACAACGCCGAGCTGAGGGTGCCGCCGCCACCGGAACGAGCAATCAGGGTGCCCCCCACCGCGGCGAACCAGAGAATCGCACTGGGCGACGACATGGCGAGGAAAATCCCCCGCAAGAACTCTTTGCGATGGGAGTTGAGGCCAACTTCGCCCGTCTCGGCCAACACGGCGTTGTGATAGATCGCCGAATGAATCATCTTCGCCGCGAAATACAGCAGCAACGCCGACCCGCCGATCCACAACACCCAGCGCACGGTTTCGTACTGCAGCAACACGGTCATGCCGGCCAGTGCCAGCACCGCGTAAATCAGGTCGCCGACACAGGTCCCCAGCCCCAGGGCAAAGCCCTGGAAATAGCCGCGCTGCATCGCCAGGGTGATCATCGCGATATTGGCCACGCCGATGTCCAGACACAGTGAAAGGCTAAGCAGGAAGCCACTGGTAAATTCCATCAAGCCGTTTCCTTCGGAAAAAATTGTTTACGTAGAGGCTGGACAGTTTGCCATAGCTGCACTTACATTCCGCCACAGGCCACCGCAGTGGCCAGCGTCGCTCGGACGGTTCCGGGCGCTTACGTCATCCGAGGCAACAATGGCAGACCAAGGTTCGCCGCGCCGCTTTGCGCGCATAGATCGACTCCCCCCTTACGTTTTCAACATCACTGCCGAGCTGAAGATGGCCGCCCGTCGTCGTGGCGAAGACATCATCGATTTGAGCATGGGCAACCCCGACGGCGCCACGCCGCCGCACATTGTCGAAAAACTGGTCACCGTCGCCCAACGCGAAGACACCCACGGCTACTCCACGTCCAAAGGGATTCCGCGCCTGCGCCGGGCGATTTCCAATTGGTACAAGGATCGCTACGAAGTCGACATCGACCCGGAAAACGAAGCCATCGTCACCATCGGCTCCAAGGAAGGCCTGGCGCACTTGATGCTGGCCACCCTCGACCAGGGCGACACCGTGCTGGTGCCGAACCCGAGCTACCCGATTCACATCTACGGTGCCGTGATTGCCGGCGCCCAGGTGCGGTCGGTGCCGCTGATCCCTGGCGTGGACTTCTTCGCCGAACTGGAACGGGCGATTCGCGGTTCGATCCCAAAACCGAAGATGATGATCCTGGGCTTTCCGTCCAACCCCACCGCCCAGTGCGTGGAGCTGGACTTCTTCGAGCGGGTGATCGCCCTCGCCAAACAGTACGACGTTCTGGTGGTGCACGACCTGGCCTACGCCGACATCGTCTACGACGGCTGGAAAGCTCCGTCGATCATGCAAGTGCCCGGCGCCAAGGACATCGCGGTGGAGTTTTTCACCCTGTCCAAGAGCTACAACATGGCGGGCTGGCGCATCGGTTTCATGGTCGGCAACCCGGAACTGGTCAGCGCCCTGGCGCGGATCAAGAGTTACCACGACTACGGCACCTTCACCCCGTTGCAGGTCGCGGCCATCGCGGCACTGGAAGGCGATCAGCAGTGCGTCAAAGACATTGCCGAGCAATATCGGCAGCGGCGCAACGTGCTGGTCAAAGGCCTGCATGAATTGGGCTGGATGGTCGAAAACCCGAAAGCGTCGATGTACGTCTGGGCCAAGATTCCCGAGGCATACGCACACCTGGGTTCGCTGGAGTTCGCCAAGAAACTGCTGGCCGAGGCCAAGGTCTGCGTCTCGCCGGGCGTCGGGTTTGGCGAGTATGGGGATGATCATGTGCGCTTCGCGCTGATCGAAAACCAGGACCGGATCCGTCAGGCCGTGCGCGGGATTCGCGGGATGTTCCGGGCGGATGGGCTAGTAACCAAAACCAACGCCTGACACAAATAACTGTGGGAGCGGGCTTGCTCGCGAAAGGGACGTAACATTCAAAGTAGTAGTTGAATGTCAGTCCGCTTTCGCGAGCAAGCCCGCTCCCACATTTGGTTTTGCGGTGTGTTTAGACGAACAACGACAACAGCAGGATAAAGCCCAGGCCCACCACGGACAGGATGGTTTCCATCGCGGTCCAGGTCTTGAAGGTTTCCGCCACGGTCATGTTGAAGTACTGCTTCACCAGCCAGAAACCGGCATCGTTGACGTGGGACAGGATCAACGAACCGGCACCGGTGGCCAGCACCAGCAGCTCACGGTTCACACCCGGAATCATCCCCACCACCGGCACTACGATACCCGCGCCGGTAATCGTCGCCACGGTTGCCGAACCGGTCGCGATGCGGATCACCGCGGCTACCAGCCAGGCCAGCAGGATCGGCGAGATCTGAGCCGCCACTGCCATGTGACCGATCACATCACCTACACCGCTAGTCACCAGCATCTGCTTGAAGCCACCACCGGCACCGATGATCAGGATGATCGCGGCAGTCGGTGCAAGGCTCGAGTCCAGCCATTTGAGCATCTGTTGCGAACCGATGCCCTGCTTGTAGCCGAAGGTGTACAGCGACAGCAGCAACGCCAGCAAGAGGGCCGAGATCGGGTGACCGACCAGGTCCATGAAGGTGCGGAAGAAGTTGCCGTCCGGCAGCACCACATCGGCAAAGGTCTTGAGCAGCATCAGGAACACCGGCGACAGCACAGTGACCAAGGTAATGCCGAAGCTCGGCAGATCGGCGGAATCCGACTCGCGCGCCAGTTGGTCCACCAGCTCCTGGTTCGGATGACCGGGAATGTACTTGGCAATGAACGTACCGTAGATCGGACCGGCGATGATGGCCGTCGGCAGCGCAACGATCAGGCCGTAGAGAATGGTTTTACCAATGTCGGCACCGAACACGCCGATCGCCAGCAACGGACCCGGGTGCGGAGGAACCAGACCGTGCACGGCGGACAGACCGGCCAGCAGCGGGATACCGATCTTGATGATCGACACGCCGGTACGACGGGCGACGATGAACACCAGCGGAATCAGCAGCACGAAACCGATTTCGAAGAACAGCGGGATGCCGACCAGGAAGGCCGCGAACATCATGGCCCACTGCACCTTGTCCTTGCCGAAGGCTCGAATCAGGGTCTGGGCGATCTGGTCCGCCCCGCCCGACTCGGCCATCATTTTGCCCAGCATGGTGCCCAACGCCAGGATGATCCCGACGAAACCGAGAACGCCACCGAAACCGTCCTGGAACGCCTTGATGATGGTGCCGATCGGCATGCCGGAGGTCAGCCCGAGGAACGCAGCGGCGATGATCAATGCAATGAACGGGTGAAACTTGAATTTGGTGATCAGGAAAATCAAGCCGATCACCGTGACCACTGCATCGAGCAGCAGAAACGTCTCGTGGGACATGCCAAACATGGGGGGTGTCTCCTGTTTGTTGTTGTTATTAAAGCAATTAATCAAAAGCCGTCAGGACAGCGCTATCTCTTGGAGCAAAACTCAACTGGCGAGTTTCAAGCCGTGATCGAGCCACCAACGGTGGGCCTGAGCGGCCAATTCGTCGACGCTGTAACTTGAAGCATCCAGAGCCAGGGTCAGGGGCTCACCCACGGGCGATTCAAGGGTGGCGAACTGGCTGTCGATCAAGGTCGACGGCATGAAGTGGCCCGGCCGGTGAGACACGCGATCGGCGGCGACTTCAGGGCTCAGCTCAAGGAACACAAAGCCCAGGCCCGGCAAGGCACTGCGCAAGCGTTCGCGGTAACTGTGTTTGAGGGCCGAACAGGTCAGCACCGGGCGTTCGCCACGGGCATCGACGCGGCGCAGTTCATCGCACAGGCTGTCGAGCCAGCCGGCACGGTCTTCGTCATTAAGGGGGATACCCGCGCTCATCTTTTCGATATTGGCGGCAGGGTGGAAAGTGTCGCCTTCAATGGCGGTTGCGCCGCTGAGCTGGCACAGGGCCTGGCTGACGCACGTCTTGCCGCAACCGGCAACGCCCATGATGACCAGGGCGGTGATGGGATGATTCATGTAACACCTCAGCGCGCAGACAGCGCTACCTTTGCCAAGTAAAACTCTAGTGCAAAAGCAGATGTTGCCGACGCCTTCTTGTCATTTTTGTGGGTTGCAGCATGTTCGTTCCCGATGCCGAAAAGCGAGGATCAGGCAAACCCCGCTCACGCATTTGCAGCTGCATCGAGACAGCGCTACCTTAGTGCCTTGAATTTTGTTTGGCAAGCCGTCCGATGAATACCCCTAAAAACGATAAAAATACACGCACCACTGGCCGTCCTACCCTCAACGAAGTCGCACGCCTGGCCGGTGTCAGCCCGATTACCGCCTCCCGCGCCCTGCGTGGCGTCAGCACGGTGGCCACCGAACTGGTGGAAAAAGTCCAGAAGGCGGCCCTCGAGTTGAACTATGTGGTCAACCCCGCCGCACGCGCGCTGGCCTCGGCCCAGAGCCATTCCGTCGTGGTGTTGGTGCCCTCGTTGTCCAACCTGCTGTTCATCGACACGCTGGAAGCCATTCATCAGGTTTTGCGACCAAAGGGCTTCGAAGTGCTGATCGGTAACTTCCATTACTCGCGCGACGAAGAAGAAAACCTGCTGCGCAACTACATGGCTTATCAGCCGCGCGGCTTGCTGCTGACCGGTTTCGACCGTACCGAAAGTTCGCGGCGGATGATCGAGGCCAGCAACATCCCCTGCGTCTACATGATGGAACTGGACAGCGCGGCCGGGCTCAATTGCGTCGGCTTTTCGCAACTGGCCGCCGGCGAAACGGCGGCCGAGCATTTGCTGTCACGCGGTCGCAAACGCCTGGCTTATATCGGAGCGCAACTGGATCAGCGCACGTTGCTGCGGGGCGAAGGTTTCCGTCGTGCGCTGCAAAAGGCCGGTTTATACGATCCTGACCTGGAAGTGCTGACCCCGCGCCCCTCCTCCGTCGGTTTGGGCGGTGAGCTGTTTCTGCAACTGCTGGCCAGTCATCCGGACCTCGATGCGATCTTCTTCGGCAACGACGACCTGGCCCAGGGCGCATTGCTCGAAGCCTTGCGCTGCGGGATCAAGATCCCCGAACAGGTGGCGATCCTCGGCTTCAACGACCTGCCCATGTCCGAACACATGGTACCGCGCCTGAGTAGCATCAATACGCCGCGAGAGGCCATTGGCCGTCGCTCGGCGGAACTGATGCTGACCTTGATGGCCGGCAACTCGGTGGCCAAACCGGTGCAAGACATGGGGTTTGAGTTGAAGGTGCGCGAGAGTACCTGATACGCAATCATCCCTTTGCTCGTGCTAGATTCCCGACACCTGTAACAGCAAACGGAGAAGCTCAATGGGACATGCGCTGAAGATTTTGGGTAGGGCCTCGTCAATCAACGTCAGAAAGGTCCTGTGGGCCTGCGACGAATTGGGTGTTTCCTACGAACGGGAAGACTGGGGCAGCGGTTTTGCCTCAACCCAGAGTCCAGAGTTTCTCCAGCTCAACCCCAACGCACAGGTGCCGGTGCTGATCGACGAAACCGGCGTGCTGTGGGAGTCCAACACCATCTGCCGCTATCTGGCGGGCAAATACCAAAACACCGACCTGTTGCCCATCGAGCCGGCGGCGCGTGCGCGCGTGGAACAGTGGATGGACTGGCAAGCCACCGAACTCAATCCGTCCTGGGGCTATGCCTTTTTTGCGCTGGTGCGGCAATTGCCGAACTTCCAGGACCCGCAGCGGATCGCGGATGGCGTTCGCGGCTGGAACGCGAAAATGGGCATCCTCGAACAGCAACTCGCGGCGACGGGCGCGTATGTCGCCGGACCTCGCTTCACCCTGGCCGATATCCTCATCGGCTTGTCGGTCAATCGCTGGCGCATGACGCCGATGGAGCGCCCGGATTACCCCGCCGTCGAAGCCTATTGCCAACGACTGGCGTTGCGGCCGGGGTTCATGGAACACGCCTGTAATGGTGTGCCTTGATTTTCGCCTGAACGACTTACCTGGCCTCTTCTCTGAATGGGCGGTCGACCTCCGCCGCCCGATGGCAACAGCTAACCGCTGGCTCGCTCTGCAAATTAAGAAGAGGTACTGGCAAGACATTAATTCTCCTGCCACCAGTCAACAATCACCCAAAAACTTTCCCCCTTCCCGCGACCGTTCATCAGAAAGACGCTCAACCTGTCAAATATGATAGTAGCCGGACTTCCGATACGATTTGTTTAATAAGACTTGTGAACACATTCGTGTTCACTGTTTTTATCACGTTGAACAGGAGTTCATCATGAAGACGAATCAATTTGTCGGTAAATGCAGTGGTAAGTCTCAATACAACGGTAATCCGGTAGGTACAGAATTCTTCACAGAAGAGATTCAATTTGCCATGAACTTCTACGCCGCTCAGAAGGGGCAAGATTTCGTTCAAATCTTCTATGGCCAAAGCCTCGAAGCGGGCGATCATGAGCTGAAGGTAGGACCAGAGGAAGAGGCGAAACTAGAGTACAAAGTTGGAAATATAATTCACCGTCCACAAGGGACGGTGAAGGTAATGGTGAGTAGCGATCTGGATAAACAAGTTGGAACATTCGACGCCTCCTACCTTGACGGTATTGGTCGTCCCATCCTCTTCAAAGGAGAATTTGAAGGTCAGTATTTCCTCAAATAATAGTGACCACAGACGTTTCGAAGAAAGGGTCCTTATAGGACTCTTTCTTGGGATACGACAACTGATCTGTAAAATTGATCGTTCCCACGCTCCTGCGGTGGGAATGCCGCCAGGGACGCTCCGCGTTCCGCTTTTGAATGTTTAATGGATGTGTCTGAACGCAGACCTTTCCCACGCATCTTTCAAGTTGTCCGTCGGAAGCGGGCTCTCTAGTCTTTGGCTGTCGCTGAAAACTCAGCGATCGGGTGTGAGAACCCGGTAGCCCTGTTAATCCAACATCAGTACCACCATAATTGCCGCCAGCTTACCGCTGCGTGCAATGCTCTATGGCGGCTGTGTGCGGGCGGACTTCGGTCCGGCCGGGTTTGGGGTACGACCGGTTTCTCACTCCGCACATAGCTGCCACCCCTTCATCGCGTGAGAAACGATAAGTGGTGGCTCCAATTGATTTGGTACCCCTAATGAATAAAAAAATCGTTCCCGATCCTCCCTTCAATACCACCACCCCCAACGCCGAAGCCTCGCGCGCCGAAGAATTACTCAAAGACCGCGAAGCCATCAAACGCGCCCTCGACTACTACCTCGATCCCCCGGCGCCCTACACCGAAAAACCTCGTCGCCCCAGCACCATGTTCATGGTCGCCCCGAATATGGATACCGAAAGCCTCCTGGCCCACGCCTGTGAATCGTTGGCCACAGCGAGTGTCCTGGCCAGCGACTTCGCCAACGACCTGACCGGCCCGCAGCGCTACACGGCGCTGGCGATTCAACAGAGCATCATGCTGGCGGAACTGGCGGTTAACCGGGCGCTGGATAACGTCGACCCGGCATAGCTTTCAGGTACACCACAATGGGGGAGATTCCATGTCGCGGGGCAACCCTGCGACATGAAATCCCACAGGAATTGTGTGAGCACCGAAGATCCAGTATGGGCGCGGGCTTACCCGCGATAGCTATGTTATCCGATACCGCTGAACTACAAACTCGAACTCACCTTCGTGGCCACCTCCCCCGGCACCCAGGCCTTCCACACCTGCGGCTGATCGCGCAAGAACGCTTCGGCGACCTGACGCGGCGGCTGGCGTTTTTCGCTCATCTGCCCGAGGGTCTGGTTCAGCAGATCGATCGGCAAGTCGACCTTTTCAAAAAACGCCACCAGGTCCGGGTACTGCGCCTTGAACGGTGCCGACACCCCGATGGCCAGGCTGGCCGGCATCGAACGGGTGCCCTTGGGGTTCGGATTGTTGGCATCGGCCAGGGTCTTCCAGGCTTGCGCGTCGAACGGCGGCTCTTCGAGTTTCACCAATTTGAAGCGGCCCAACAGGGGCGTCGGCGACCAGTAGTAGAACAGCACCGGTTTGCCACGGCGGATCGATGAAGCCACCTCGGCGTCCAGCGCCGCGCCGGAACCGGTGCGGAAGTTGACGTAGCTGCTGGTCAGGTCGTAGGCCTTGAGTTTCTGGCTGTTGACGATCTCCGACGTCCAGCCGCTCGGGCTGTTGAGGAAGCGTCCGCGGCTTGGGTCTTCCGGGTCGCGAAACACGTCCTTATAGCGCGCCAGATCAGCGACGGATTTCAGCTCCGGCGCCAAGGGTTTAATACCGCGTTCCGGGTCGCCCTTGATCACGTATTCCGGCACCCACCAGCCTTCAGTTGCGCCTTTGACCGTGTCACCCAAACCGAACACTTTGCCCTCCGATGCCGCCTTGACCCAGGCCGGACTGCGCCCCGCCCACTCTTCGCCGATCACCTGAATATCGTTCTTCGCCAATGCTGCTTCGAGGCTGACGGTACTGCCCGGCAAAGTGTCGGTCGGGTAGCCATAGCCCTTCTCGACGATCAGCCGCAGGATCTCGGTGATCAGGCTGCCACTTTCCCAGGTGATGTCGCCGAAATGGATGGGGGTGGTTTTTTCAGCGGCGGGAACATAGCCAGCCACAAGGCTCAGGGCCAGCAGGGAACTGCCGAGCAGGGTTTTGATCGATCTCATGCGGACCTCTGGATCAGGAATGTGCGGTTCAAGGGTTCGTTGGCGCTGTGCTGCGCGCACAGTGCCTGGGAGCGGGTCATGTAGACGCTGACCGAACGCAGGGAAATGCCCAGTTCGGCGGCGATTTGTGGGTAGGTCAGGCCGTCGATTCGCGACAACAGGAACGTCGCCCTGACCTTGCCAGGCAGGCGGTCGAGGGTTCGATCCAGGCGCTTCAGGGTCTGGGAAAACTGCGCCAGGTCTTCAGGCGATGGCCCACCGACCGAGTCAACCGGCTGTAACTGGTCGAGGTGCTGGCGCTCCAGATCCCGGCGGCGCCACAGCTGATAAATCAACCGACGGGCGATGGTGGAGAGTAAGGCGCGGGGTTCGCGAATCCGCGTCAGGCCTGGCGACGCGAGCAATTGCACGAAGGTTTCGGCGGCAATGTCTTCGACACTGGGACTGGCTCCCAGATATCGGCGCAGACGTGCGCACAGCCAAGTGTAGTGGGCGCGGAACAATCCGCCCACGTCGTTGCGATGGGAAACGTCGGCGCCGGACATAGGGGCTCCTTGGGTGAGGGGTCGCTGAATGTCCGGTGATCCGGTGGCGCGATCCTAGCAAGGAGCCTTATTCGTTAAAAATACTTAAAATGAATTTTTATATTCCATAAGTGAATTTACATGAATGGCGCCTGATACATTGCTATCGCGGGCAAGCCTCATCGCAACCGCCCATACCCCAGCGCTTCGGCCTCCCGCTGATAATCGAGAATAATCTGATAGTCGCTTTCGCTGGTGGGCAGCACTTCTTGCAGGCCCAACGTCTCGGCGACGTCGGGCAGTTCCTTCAACGTCTGATTCATCACCTGTCGAAGCTGTTCAGCCTGCTCATCAGTGGTGCCAGCGGCCGCAATGTACGGCAACGTCGGACTGAACGCGGTGCGCGCCAATACTCGCAGGCCCGCGACTTCTGCCTGGGCATGCTGCGCCAGATAGGCGAAAGTCACGCTGTCGATGGCGGCCAGGTCCGCCAGATCCTCACGCAGCCAACGCAGGCTTTCTCGGTGGCTGCCGCTGATGGCGACACGAGTAAAAAACTGCCCGTCGCGGTGCAACGGCGCCAGTCGGTGACGCAACAGGTTCATGCCACTGTTGGAGTCTTCGCCGTTGATCACGCCGCGACTGCCGCGCAAGGCCGACAAGGTTCTTCGAGGATCATCGGCGCGCGTCAGCAACAGGCTGCAATGGTTGCCGCCGCTGCTGTCCGGAAGTTCATAACGAGGACGACCGATGACCCGGACGCGACCGCGCAGGGTGGTCATAAAAGGGTAGCCGCAGGTCTGGGTCAGCAGCAGGCGGGGGGACAGCCAAAGGTCCATCAGCGACAGCCCTTGGGTATCGAGGCGAGCGCTGCCGAGGCGTTCGACGATCTGCTGCAGCCAACGCTCGTTGGCCTGTCGGATGGGTTCAGGGGCGATGTACATCAGTAATTCAGCGTGGTGTTGAGTCATCAAAACCCTCCAGGCAACAAATAACCCTGTGGGAGCGGGCTTGCTCGCGAAAGCGGTGTATCAGGCGACATCAATGTTGACTGATATGGCCCCTTCGCGAGCAAGCCCGCTCCCACAGGGGAATTCATTCGCAATCAGTGAAACGGATGCCGCGGACTGTCAATTGCCTTGATCCCATGCTGACGCACCAACCGGCCATAGCCCTGCACCAGAAACCCGCCACTGCGCGCCAGCCATTGCGCGCGACCGCGCAGGGTGGTCATAAAAGGGTAGCCGCAGGTCTGGGTCAGCAGCAGGCGGGGGGACAGCCAAAGGTCCATCAGCGACAGCCCTTGGGCATCGAGGCGAGCGCTGCCGAGGTGTTCGACGATCTGCTGCAGCCAACGCTCGTTGGCCTGTCGGATCGGCTCGGGGGCGATGTACATCAGTAATTCAGCGTGGTGTTGAGTCATCAAAACCCTCCAGGCAACAAGTCACCCTGTGGGAGCGGGCTTGCTCGCGAAGGCGGTGTGTCATGCAACATCAATGTTGACTGATATGGCCCCTTCGCGAGCAAGCCCGCTCCCACAGGGGAATTCATTCGCAATCAGTGAAACGGATGCCGCGGACTGTCAATTGCCTTGATCCCATGCTGACGCACCAACCGGCCATAGCCCTGCACCAGAAACCCGCCACTGCGCGCCAGCCATTGCGCGCGACGCGCACGATAGGCTCGCGGCAGGTCGTACCAGGGCAGGCCCGGCAAATCGTGATGCACCAGATGCAGGTTGAGGTTCAGAAACAGCCAGCGCCACGGCCACCCCGCCTCATTGATCACGGTGCGTTGCTCGGGCTGCGTGTGGGGACGGTGTTCATAGTAGGAGCGAATCATCGCAATCGACAGCGCCGGCACGCTGATCAGCAACAGGTAATGCCAGACCGGCAACACGCTGTAGCGCGCGATGAACGCCAGCATCAGCAGCGTCAGCGCACCGTGACTCAGCCACATCAACCAGGCTTGGCGCTCCCGCGTTTTCAGGCGTTGCAGTTCCTCCCGGGCCAGTGCCAGCAAGGCCAGTGGCGCACCGAGGATGAAGCGACCGAATACGGTTTTGTTCAGCCAGTGCAGACTTTGCTCGAACAGCGAACGGCGCTGCCATTGTTCAGCGCTCAGGTAACGGCTTTCCGGGTCGCGACCGGGAATGGTCAAGTCTTCGTCGCGGTGATGCAGCAGGTGGCTGTCACGGTACAGGGTGTAGGGATACCAGACCGCGAACGGCGCATAGCCGAGGACTTTATTCAGGGTTGCCCAACGGGTGGGATGACCGTGCAGCAATTCGTGCTGTACCGACAACCACAACACCAGCAGTGGAGTCAGCAATAACGTGCTGCACCAAAGCCCCAACCGGGCACTGCCCAGGACAAGGCTGAACCAACCGGCATACACACCGATCAACAGCAACCAGGTGGGCCACTCGGTGCGAGCGGTCAGGCGTTGGCGCAGGGATTCGATTTCTTCACGGTGGGCAGCATCGAAGTAATGGGGCATGGCTTTGCTCAGAACGGGAACCAGTTCCCCTCTGTGCAACCGCGCCGGGATTTCTTGCAGATCGTTTGGTTATTTCGATAGACGTAAAAAAACGGAGCCCGAAGGCTCGAGCTCCGTTGACGCGGGATCAGTGGCCGAACACACCCACTTTCTTGGCCTTCTTGTCCGCACGTTTTTCATCGGCGGTTTTCGCCGGTTTCTTCTTTGCCGCTTTCTTTGAATCCATGCCTTTGGCCATGATACAAACTCCACTCATACGGGATGTGAGATCAGGTATACACCTATCCCCGCGTCCGTGTTCTTTTATAATCGCCCGTTTTGCGCACCGACAGCCCAGCCCATGCCCAATACCCAGTACACCTTGCTCGACGAGCCGCTATGGCCGCTGATGAACAAGTTTTACCGCGCCCACCAATCGTCGATGAAAGCGGTGCGCGATGCTCAATTGTGGGTCGCAAAACGTGAAGAGATCATCGCCGCACTGTGTTTGCGGCCCGTGGCCGGCGGGCATTGGCTGACCGGGTTGTTTGTCGACCCGAGCTGTCGCGAGCAAGGGATTGCCGCAACGTTGATCGCCCACGCGGTCAAGCACCTCGAAGCGCCCGTCTGGTTGTTCTGCCATCCGGATTTGCGTGGCTTTTATGAGCGTCGCGGTTTTACCTTCGACCCGCCCCTGCCCTATGCGATGGCTGAACGGTTGAGCCGTTATGCGCGCAGCAAGCCGATGATTGCGATGGGACTGGAACCGCACACCCTCTGAAACGACACAATCCCTGTGGGAGCGGGCTTGCCCGCGAAGAAGCCAGCACATCCGATATCAGTGTGGTCAGGCAGATTGCATTCGCGGGCAAGCCCGCTCCCACATTGGTTTTGCGGTGGATTCAAGGGCGGTATCAGTCGTCCGCTGCCGGATCGAGGTCCGGAAACATCACCTCGGTAAACCCGAACTTGCTGAAATCGGTGATGCGCGAAGGGTACAGTCGGCCGATCAGATGATCACATTCATGCTGCACCACGCGCGCATGAAATCCCGAGGCAATGCGCACGATCGGCTCGCCCTTGGGATCGACACCTTCATAGCGGATCTGCTGATAGCGATCCACCGCGCCGCGCAAACCCGGCACCGACAGGCAGCCTTCGAAACCCTCTTCCAGGGTCGGGCTCAAGGGCGTGATCAGCGGATTGATCAGAATCGTCTGCGGCACTGCTTCGGCGTCGGGATAGCGCTCACTGTGCTCGAAACCGAAGATCACCAATTGCAGGTCGACACCGATCTGCGGTGCGGCCAGACCGACCCCGCCGACGCTTTCCATGGTCTGGAACATGTCGTCGATCAGTTGCCACAATTCGGGGCTGTCGAACATTTCCGCCGGCACCGGCGGAGCGATGCGCAACAGGCGTTCATCGCCCATTTTCAGAATTTCACGGATCATTTTATGACTTCGTCAGTGGTCGGCTTGATTGAGTGATCTCGTCCCAGCCCCGAAACATGGTGCTTGGGTTCTTCGGGCACCTTTTCGCCAGGTTTCTTGCCTTCGGACGACATATGCTCGATCACCGCGTTCATCTCCGCACCGAGCAGCAGCACCGCGGCAGAAATATAGAAGTACAGCAACAACACGATGATCGCGCCGATACTGCCATACATGGCGTTGTAGTTGGCGAAGGTTTTGACGTACAGACCGAAGCCCAGCGAGGCGATGATCCAGACCACCACGGACAACACCGCACCCGGGGTGATGAAGCGAAACTCTTGTTTGACGTCTGGCATCACGTAGTAAATCAGTGCCACCGCCATCATCAACAGAATCACGATCACCGGCCAGCGCGCGATAGTCCAGACAGTCACGATGAAATCTTCAAGGCCCACTTGCGAAGCAATCCAGGCCATCACCTGCGGCCCGAGCACCATCAACGCAGCGGCGGCCAGCAGCATGCCGGCGATGCCGATGGTGTAGAAAATCGACAATGGAAAACGCTTCCAGACCGGACGACCTTCAACCACGTCGTACGCGGCGTTCATCGCGCTCATCATCAGCCGCACACCGGCAGACGCGGTCCACAGGGCGATCACGATACCCACCGACAGCAAACCGCCCTTGGATTGCTGCAGCTGGTCGATCACCGGGTTGACCTGCTCCAGCGCCTGGGGCGGCAGCACCAGTTCCGATTGCAGGCGCAGCCAGGAGAAGAAGTCCGGCAAGTGCAGAAAACCGATCAGGGCGATCAGGAACAAAATGAAAGGGAACAGCGAGAACAGCATCTGATAGGCCAGCGCCGAGGCATAGGTCGACATTTCGTCGTCGACGAACTCAGTGACCGTGCGCATCATCACGCGATGCAGGGGCAGACCTTTCATGGTCGGAAAAAACATTCGCGTCTCCTTTCGCCGCAAAAAGGTTGAAGTCATGGCGACTCAGGGGCCGTTTTTCTACAACAAAGTAGCCTACTTGGCGACTTTGAAACAATTTCCTTGCTCAAGTTCAAGCTGACACAAAAACGGCCATCCGCGGATGGCCGTTTCTATTACTCCTCAAAGGCCGGATCACGCCTTGTCGATACCTTTTTTAAGAGCATCCTTGACCTTACCGATCGCTTGCTGGGCTTCGCCTTTCTGTTCCTGCCTGACGCCTTCGGCGCGCATTTTGTCATTACCGGTGGCCTTGCCGACGCCTTGCTTGACGTTGCCGACCGCTTCGTTTGCCATGCCTTTAACTTTATCGCCAGTGCTGCTCATGATGTGTCTCCTGAGAACATTTCAACGGGGAAAGTCGTTACATAAGGATGGACCGGGAGCCTTTGAGCGGAGTTTCATTTATTTCCCAACAGAACATTTCATCGCGCAAGGCAGGTTAGGCTTTATGTTTGCAGGCTTTGCCCCGAGAATGCGCAACGTATTCAGGCCATGGCGCTGAAGATCCAATCCCGTAGGAACGTTATGAAACTCGATAAAAAGCAGGCCATTGCCCGCAGAAACCAGGAACTTGGTGGTGCTGTGCTTGGCGTCAACAACTGCCATTTCACCGAATTGAACCGTAACCGCAACATCTTCTGGTTCGATATTCCGGTTGCGCGCCTGGCCGTTGGTCAGTACGAATGGATTCACTTGCTGATGCACACCCCGGACACCGACGAACTGCTGCACCTGAAAGTGCCGACGGTATTCCTGCGCGAGAAGCTTGAAGGCCTGGTGGTGCGTAACCAGGGTAAACGCAAGGCTGCATTGAGCCTGGAACTGAGCGCCGACAAGGACTCCTACCTGCAAGACATGCGCCCGGCGGGCACCAACGTCAATTTCGCGCAGTTCCGCCAGTAACAGCAAAAGCCAAAAGCTTCGCGAGCAAGCCCGCTCCCACATTTAACCGAGTTCTGCCAGAAAGAATGCGATCAAATGTGGGAGCGGGCTTGCTCGCGAAGGCGGCCTGACAGGCGCTGCAAATAGCCCGACCAGATACAAAAAGCCCCGCATCCGCGGGGCTTTTGTTTGGCTAGGCGCCTACTTTCTTCAGGCCCAGTTTCTTCAGTTCTTCGTCGCGCAACTCGCGGCGCAGGATCTTGCCGACATTGGTGGTCGGCAACGCGTCGCGGAACTCCACCGCTTTAGGCACCTTGTAACCGGTGACGTTGGCGCGCATGTGCTCCATCACCTGTTCCTTGGTCAGGGTCACGCCTGGTTTGGCGACGATGAAAATCTTGATCGCCTCCCCTGACTTTTCGTCCGGCACACCAATGGCCGCGCATTGCAGCACGCCCGGCAGGGTCGCCAGCACGTCTTCCAGTTCATTGGGGTACACGTTGAAACCGGAGACCAGGATCATGTCTTTCTTGCGATCGACAATGCGCATGTAGCCATCGGGCTGGATCAGCGCGATATCACCGGTCTTCAACCAACCTTCGCTGTCGAGCATTTCATCGGTGGCTTCCTGACGCTGCCAGTAGCCCTTCATGACTTGCGGACCTTTCACACACAGTTCACCGATGGCGCCCAACGGCTGTTCAACACCAGCATCGTCGATGACTTTGCACCGGGTCGACGGCACCGGGATACCGATGGTGCCGATCTGGATGTTCTGGATCGGGTTCACCGTGGCCACCGGGCTGGTTTCGGTCATGCCGTAACCTTCGCAAATCGGGCAACCGGTAACCGCTTTCCAGCGCTCGGCCGCCGCCAGCTGCAAGGCCATGCCACCGGACAGAGTGACTTTCAGGTTCGAGAAATCCAGCTTGCGGAACGCTTCGTTGTTGCACAACGCAACGAACAGCGTATTCAAACCAACGAAACCGCTGAACTTCCACTTCGACAATTCCTTGACCATCGCCGGCAGATCGCGCGGGTTGCTGATCAGGATGTTGTGGTTGCCGATCAGCATCATCGCCATGCAATGAAAGGTGAAGGCATAGATGTGGTACAGCGGCAGCGGCGTGATCAGGATCTCGCAACCTTCGTTGAGGTTGGAGCCCATCAGCGCTTTGCACTGCAGCATGTTGGCCACCAGGTTGCGGTGGGTCAGCATCGCGCCCTTGGCCACGCCGGTGGTGCCGCCGGTGTATTGCAGCACGGCAACGTCGCTGCTGGCCGGGTTGGCTTCCGCCACTGGCTGGCCATGCCCCTTGCTCAGCACGTCGTTGAATTTGATGGCCTTGGGCAAGTGATAGGCCGGGACCATCTTCTTCACGTACTTGATGACGCTGTTGATCAGCAGACGCTTGAGCGGCGGCAGCAGGTCGGCCACTTCAGTGACGATCACGTGCTTGACGCCGGTTTTCGGCACCACGGTCTGGGCCAGGTGCGCCATGTTGGCCAGGCAGACCAGGGCTTTGGCACCGGAGTCGTTGAATTGGTGTTCCATTTCCCGCGCGGTGTACAGCGGGTTGGTGTTGACCACGATCAGCCCGGCGCGGATGGCGCCGAAAACAGCGACCGGGTACTGCAACACGTTGGGCAATTGCACGGCGATTCGATCGCCTGGCTGCAAATCGGTATGCTGTTGCAGGTAAGCGGCAAAGGCACCGGACAATTCGTACAGTTCACCGTAAGTGATTGTCTTGCCCAGGTTGCTGAATGCCGGTTTGTCAGCGAAGCGTTGGCAGGATTGCTTCAACACTGCCTGAATATTCGGGTACTCGTCTGGATTGATCTCGGCAGCAATTCCAGCTGGGTACTTATCCTTCCAAAAGTCTTCGATCATGGAAGCCCACTCCTCAGCAACGCGAATTCAACACCGCATTTGATGCGATTATTATTGGTGTGTTTTATAGGTGAATCTGGCTTTACACAGGCCGAGAAGTCACAAAGCGCGCCGAGAGTAGCAGCTTTGCCAAGGGCCGACTAGAGCCTAAATCAGCCTCTACAGTCACTTTAATGACTCAAGACAAACAAGCAGTCATTTTAGAGCAAAAAACCTATACAACCCTGAAAGCCGCTGAAATCGGGGCTTTCATCCTCTAAAAGGATCGCGGGCAAGCCCGCTCCCGCAAGGTCACCACTGTTCCTTGTGGGAGCGGGCTTGCCCGCGATGCGCGAAGCGCGATCTCTGACGATTACGCGATATCCCGCAACTCCCGCCGCAGAATCTTGCCCACCGGCGTCATCGGCAACGACTCACGCAACACAATGTGCTTGGGTACTTTGTACGCCGTGAAGTTTTCCTTGCAGTAAGCCTTCAGCTCTTCAAGGCTGACCCCCGATTCACGGGCCACCACAAACAACTTCACCGCCTCCCCTGACCGCTCGTCCGGCACGCCGATCACCGCGCAGTTGGCGACTTTCGGATGAGCCATCACCACGTCTTCGATCTCGTTCGGGTACACGTTAAAGCCAGAGACGATGATCATGTCCTTCTTGCGATCGACGATACGCACGAAACCGTCCGGGTCGATCACTGCGATGTCACCCGACTTGAACCAGCCGTCGGCGTCCAGCACTTCGGCGGTGGCTTCGGGTTTGAGCCAGTAGCCCTTCATGATCTGCGGGCCCTTGATGCACAGTTCGCCACGTTCACCCAGCGGCTGCTCGACGCCTTCATCATTGATCACTTTCAGGGTCGTACCCGGCACAGGCAGGCCGACCGTACCGATGCGCGACTGGTCGCCGTAGGGGTTGGTGCAGGCCACCGGCGAGGTTTCGGTCAGGCCGTAACCTTCGGTGATGCGGCAGCCGGTGAGCTGTTCCCAACGCTCGGCGGTGGCCTTGACCAGCGCCGTGCCGCCGGAGTTGGTGAGTTTGAGGCTGGAGCAATCCAGGGTCTTGAAGTCGGGATGGTCCATCAGCGCGACGAACAGCGTGTTGAGCCCCAGCAGCGCCGAGAACCGCCAGTTCTTCAACTCCTTGATGAAGGCGCCAATGTCTCGTGGATTGGTGATCAACACGTTGTGGTTGCCGGTCACCATCATGCACATGCAGTTCGCCGTGAAGGCATAGATGTGGTACAGCGGCAGCGGCGCGATCATCACTTCCTGCCCTTCGCGCAGCAGCGGCTGACCGTCGGCCCCCAGCTGACTGAGGCATGCCCGTGCCTGCTGCATGTTCGCCACCAGGTTGCCGTGGGTCAGCATCGCGCCCTTGGCCAACCCGGTGGTGCCGCCGGTGTATTGCAGCACGGCGATGTCGTCGAGGCCGACGTTCAGCGGCTTGATGCCCAGGCCCCGGCCCAGACGTAGCGCGCTCTTGAAGGAAATGGCCTGCGGCAGTGAATAAGCCGGAACCATCTTCTTCACCTTGCTCACCACGGTATTGATCAGCCAGCCCTTGGCGCTGGGCATCAGGTCGCCCATCTTCGCTTCGATCAGGTACTGGATGTCGGTGTCGGGCAGCACTTCCTGAACCTTCTGTCCGAATACGTTCAGGTACACCAGCGCCCGGGCACCGGAATCCTTGAACTGATGACGCATCTCCCGCGCGGTGTACAGCGGGTTGGTGTTGACCACGATCAGCCCGGCGCGCAAGGCGCCGAACACGGCAATCGGATAATGCAGGACGTTGGGCATCTGCACCGCGATGCGATCCCCCGGCACCAGGTCGGTATGGGCTTGCAGGTAACCGGCGAACGCCGCGCTGTAGCGTTCCAGCTCGGCATAGGTCAGGGTCACACCCATGTTGCTGAACGCCGGACGGTCGGCAAATTTCTTGCAGGAACGCTCGAACACCTCGAGCACCGACTTATAGGCCCCAAGGTCGATATCCAGGGGCACGCCGGCCGGGCGTTTGTCATTCCAGAAATCAGGTTGCATTGTTCTTGTCCTCTTTACCTGAATCTATCCGGGGCCGCTCTTCGGTCCTTTCTCTCTCATTCCTTAAAAAGCAGAAAGCAAAAAGCGGGGCTTCCCGGACACTAGCAGCTATAACGAATCAGGCAAATATGCTCACGACCCTCATAGATCCCGTGAATCTTGCTGCCCCGGCGAGGCCTGATCAGACGGCGCACCCGGGATGCGCTATACAATGCAACGAGTTGTTTCCCACCCGCCAGCCACATACAGCCCTCCAGCAAAGGAATCGCCATGATCCACGACACTTTCTGGCTGACCGCGACCGACCACAGCCGCCTCTTTGTCAATCAGTGGCTGCCGGCGGCTCCGTTGAAAGCGGTGATCCTGCTGGCCCATGGCATGGCGGAACACAGCGGTCGCTACGCCCGTCTGGCAGAAAAGTTCTGCGAACAGGACTACGGCGTTTACGCACCGGACCTGCGTGGACATGGCAAAACCGCTGAAAACGGCACGCTGGGTCACTTCGCCGACGACGATGGCTGGTGCAAAGTGGTCAGCGACCTGGCCTGCCTCAACCAACACATCGGCCAACAGCATCCCGGCGTGCCGATCGTGTTGCTGGGGCACAGCATGGGCAGCTACATCGCCCAGGCCTACTTGCTGCACCACAGCGCCAGCCTGCACGGGGCGATTCTCAGCGGCTCGAACTTCCAGCCCGTGGCGCTCTATCGCGTGGCGCGACAGATTGCACGTCTTGAACGCCTGCGCCAGGGCCCCAAGGGTCGCAGCGCACTGATCGAATGGCTGTCGTTCGGCTCGTTCAACAAGAAATTCAAACCGGCGCGCACCTCGTTCGACTGGTTGAGCCGCGACCCGGCTGAAGTCGACAAGTACGCCAATGACCCGCTCTGCGGCTTTCGCTGCACCAATCAGTTATGGATCGATTTACTCGGCGGCTTGCAGCAAATCAGCAAAGCGTCCAATCTCGCCCAGATCGATCCGGGCCTGCCGCTGCTGGTGATTGGCGGCGAATGTGATCCGGTGAGCGAAGGCAAACGTCTGAAAGATCTGGCCCACGCCCTGCGCGATGCTGGATGCCAGAACCTGCACTTGAATATTTACCCGCAGGCCCGGCACGAACTGTTCAATGAAAGCAATCGCGATGAGGTGACTGCCGACGTGCTGAACTGGATCGCCCAGGCCTTGAGCAACCGCCGGCCACCCAGAGCCGAATAGTTTTTTGTGGATTCATTTAATTCGTCACAGGAATCGAGACAGATGACCCAGGTTACCAACACCCCTTACGAAGCCCTCGAAGTCGGCCAGACCGCCAGCTATAGCAAGACCGTCGAAGAGCGCGACATTCAGTTGTTCGCCGCGATGTCCGGCGACCACAACCCGGTGCACCTGGACGCCGAGTTCGCCGCCGCCTCCATGTTCAAGGAGCGTATCGCCCACGGCATGTTCAGCGGCGCGTTGATCAGCGCGGCGGTGGCCTGCGAGTTGCCTGGGCCGGGGACGATCTATATCGGTCAGCAGATGAGCTTTCAGAAGCCGGTGAAGATTGGCGACACGCTGACTGTGCGCCTGGAGATTCTCGAGAAACTGCCGAAATTCCGTGTGCGCATCGCCACTCGAGTGTTCAACCAGCGCGATGAGTTGGTTGTGGATGGCGAAGCGGAGATTCTGGCGCCGCGCAAGCAACAGACCGTGACGTTGCCGACGTTGCCGGCGATCAGCATCGGCTGATTCATCACTTCCTTGTGATGAGAGGCCTTCCCTGTGGCGAGGGGGCTTGCCCCCGTTCGACTGCGAAGCAGTCGTAAAACCTGCTACCGCGTTTAATCAGGTCAAATGCGGCGCCTGTTTCAGGGGCGCTGCGCACCCCAACGGGGGCAAGCCCCCTCGCCACATAGGAGACCCACAGGCTGGGTACAAAAAAAACGCCAGACTGGCTGGCGTTTTTGTTGGGTAACGAACGCTTACGAGCGTGCGCGAGCCTGGTTGCGCAGGGCTTTCACCTGATCGTGGTTGCGTTGCACGCCGTGGTATTGGCGTTCAACGATGTCACGAATGCCCACCAGGTTGTACTTGTTGATTTTTTCCAATGCCTCCTTGTAAGCCTTCTTCGCATGGTCTTCACCGCGCTCGGCTTCGTTCAGCACCGCCTCTTCATCCTTGCCGGTGAACATTGACTTCACATCCACCCAACGACGGTGCAGATCGCCGCTGACACTGGTGGAGGTTTCCGGATCACCGCCCAGGGAACGCACAGTGGCCTGCAGTTCGGCAGCGGCACTGGCGCAATCGGCGGAGCGTTGAATGAACAGGTTTTTCAGTTCTGGATTCTTGATGTCTTCAGCGCAAGTCTTGAACCCTTCCTGACCGTCTTTACTGGTTTCAATCAGGTCATTGAGTACAGAGATCGCTTCTTTGTTGATGTCGGTCATTTTTCAATTCCTTGCGGTTGATGAAAGATGCAATCAATCGTTGCACCCTGCATGCCAGCTTTGAATTGAAATTTTTTACTTATATTTCAATAGGTTAATCTTTAGGCGAAATCTGTATCCGCTTCTTTTGCATGATCTGTCAATTGGCCTGCATGCAGAATGCCTGTATTTTCCAGTCTGTTTTGAATCAAGACGATCGATGATGAATCCTGAAAAACTCGAATTGCTGATCACCCGAGAAATGCCCTTCGGTAAATACAAGGGCCGCATCATCGCTGACCTGCCCGGCCAGTACCTGAACTGGTTCGCCCGCGAAGGTTTCCCTCATGGGGAACTGGGTGGTTTGCTGGCGTTGATGCAGGAAGTCGACCACAACGGCCTGTCGGAGCTGCTCGAACCGCTGCGCGCCAAACACGGCAAGCCCGCCCCTCGTCACTGAACCGCCCCCATCGCACCGAGAAGCTCATGCCCGAAAACACCCGCCGTGCCCGTGATGAAGGCTTTTGGCAGACCTTTGCCGACCGCTACGCTGTCGAACCCGGCCCCCTGAACCTGGAAAACGGTTACTTCGGGCGCATGTCGCGCACGGTGGTGGAGGAATATCAACGCAACATCGAACTCATCAATCGCGGCAACTCGGTGCATGTGCGCCAGCGCTTCGAACAGAGCGAAAGCGTCAAGATTCGCGCGCAACTGGCCGAACTGATCGACGCACCGGCCGAGGCCGTCGCCTTCACCCGCAATGCCTCCGATGGCCTGCAATCGCTGATCCGCAACTACAATCGCCTGGAACCTGGAGATCAGGTCCTGCTGTGCGACCTGGAGTACGACACGGTCAAGGGTGCCATGCGTTGGCTGGCCCGCTATCGAGGCGTGGAAGTGATCGAGATCGAGCACCATCACCCCGCCACTTTCGACAGTTTACTGGCCACTTACCGTGATGCCTTTGTGCGTTACCCACGACTGAAACTGATGGCCCTGACCCATGTCACCCATCGCACCGGCCTGGTGATGCCGGTGCAGGCGATTGCTACCGCCGCCAGAGAACACGGCATCGACGTGATCCTCGATGGCGCCCACGCCCTCGGCCAGATCGAGTTCAAACTCGATGAACTGGGCATCGCCTTTGCCGGCTACAACCTGCACAAATGGATCGGTGCGCCGCTGACTCTCGGCTTCATTTACATCGCGCCCGAGCGCTTGGCCGACATCGACCCGGACATGGGCGAGATGCATTTCCCGGTCACCGACATTCGCGCCCGCACGCCCTACAGCACCCCGAACATTCCGGCCCTGCTGACCCTGCCGCTGGTGTTCGAGGAACATCACGCCATGGGTGGTTCCGTCGCCAAGAGCACGCGGCTCAACTACCTGCGCAATCGATGGGTCGATGCCGTCCGGGGGTTACCGGGGATCGAAGTCATGACCCCCGATGACCCGCGCCTGTATTGCGGCATCACCTCCATGCGCTTTACCCGGCATGCAGACCAACAGGCGATGGTCGATCGTTTGCTCAACGACTACAACCTGTTTACCGTGGTGCGTAGCGGCGCAGCATGTGGCCCGTGCATCCGCATCACGCCGGGGCTCACCACCACGGCAGACGACATGGATACGCTGGCCCGGGCACTGAGCGAATTGCGCTGACGTCATACGGTGTATTTGTCGAAGTCCTCGGGCTTGATCTGCGATGACACCGCAAACGTGTCGACACCGATGGTCATTTGCCCGAAAAAGCCGTCTTCATTCGAGTCTCGACCGATGGCGTGAATGCTCAGGGTCGAGGCTTCGCCGCCCATGCGTTGATAAAACAGATCCTCCTCATTGGTCAGCGGTGAGACGGCTCGACCGCTGTACTCACGAGCGTTGAGCACCGACCTTGATGCGACCTCGGGAAAGTAAAGCTGGCCGACCCAGGCGACATGCCGCTCTTCCAGATAGTTGTTGCCGGCAGTAATTCGTACCGCGACATGTATGTGCAGCGCGCGACCGGCATAGAACCCCGGATAAATCGTGGTAAACCGCACGATGCCCTTTTTGTCGGTGAATTGCCCACCACGCAGGTAGGTATCGTCGTCGGTGCGCGGGATCGACCCGATATCATCCACATCGACTTCCTTGTCCGGATTGACCTTGCTCCAGCCCGAATACGCCCCCCGCGCATTGCAATGCCAGATATCGACCAATGCCCCGGTTACCGGCTGACCGGTCATCGCATCGACGATCGTCAGCCGCAGCACCAGGGGGATGCCGTCCATGCCTTCGCTGACGTTTCGTCTGATCAGTTTCGGGTTTCGAAAATACGGGCCCGCGACCTGTTCGGGTGACAGTTGGTGAACCGGTAGAGGGGGGATGATTACAGTGTTGTCGTCCATGACGTTCTCTCTTCCATAAGATGAACGCAGGTTAACGCTGGACGAGCGGCGGGATGCGGTAACTATGTATCACATGATGTCCTGTGGGAGCGGGCTTGCTCGCGAAGGCGGCATCACATTCAACAGTGTTGTCGGCTGACGCACCGCTTTCGCGAGCAAGCCCGCTCCCACAGGTTTTTCACCGGGCAAAAAAAAACGGTGCACCGACCAAGCGCACCGTAAAGCCGTAGAACACACAACGAGTGTCAGGTAAATCAGATCAGTCCAGCAGCGCCAACGCCTCGGCGGTGCACTCCTGGATGCGGGCCCAGTCGCCGTTCTTGATCCATTCAGGGTCAAGCATCCAGCTACCGCCCACGCACATCACGTTTTTCAACGCCATGTAGCTTTTGATGTTGGCCGGGCTGACACCACCGGTCGGGCAGAACTTAACTTCGCCGAACGGGCCGCCCAACGCCTTGATGGCCGCGACGCCGCCGCTGACTTCCGCCGGGAACAGCTTGAAGCGGCGATAACCCAGGCAATAGCCTTCCATGATGCCGGAGGCGTTGCTGATGCCTGGCAACAGCGGGATCGGGCTGTCGACGCTGGCTTCGAGCAGATCTCGGGTGATGCCCGGCGTCACGATGAACTGCGAACCGGCGGCTTCGGCAGCGGCCAGCATGCTGCGATCGAGTACCGTACCGGCCCCGGTCACCAGCTCCGGGCGTTTCTCGCGCAGAATCTGGATCGCCTTGAGGCCGAACTGCGAACGCAGGGTCACTTCCAGCGCCGTCAGACCACCGGCCGCCAGGGCGTCGGCCAACGGCAGCACGTCCTGTTCACGCGCGATGGTGATCACCGGCAGGATCCGCGCCTTGGCGCAAAGGCTGTCGATCAGGGCAACTTTGTCCGCCATGGAAACGGTCGGGGATGTGTTTTTCATAGCGGCTGATCCTTGGTTCATGGGCACCAGTAAATCTCTAACGTAGGTTGCAGAAACGCCCGAATCGGCATGGCGGCGACATCGTCACCGGCCAGTGCGGCGCTCAGGGTGGTCAGCTTGGACTGACCGGAAATCGATAGAACGGTGTACTTGGCCGAAGCCAGCAGTGCGCGACTCATGGTCAGGCGCTGATGGGGTACGGTCGGCGCCAGCATCGGCCAGCAACGACGAGTACCATCGACCTTCAAGGCATCGGCCAGGTTCGGGCTGTTGGGGAACAGCGACGCGGTGTGACCGTCGTCGCCCATGCCCAGCACCAGCACGTCGATCGCCGGCAGTTCGGCGAGCAAGCGATCAGCTTGCTCGGCGGCCTGTTCCAGGTTGGCGGTGGCACTGTAGAGGCTCAGGAACTGGGCCTTGGCCGCCGGGCCTTGCAACAGGTAACGCTTGAGCAGACCGGCATTGCTGTCGGCATGTTCTACCGGCACCCAGCGCTCGTCAGCCAGGCTGATCACCACCTTCGACCAGTCCAGCGCCTGCTTGGCCAGGTGCTGGAAAAACGCCACCGGGCTGCGTCCACCGGACACCACCAGCGTCGCGGTACCTTGTGCGGCAATCGCGTCGCTCAGTTGTTTGGCCACTGCCAATGCCAGGCCTTCGGCCAGCAGCACCGGGCTTTTGAATTCATGGGCGCTGACGCCCTGGGGCAGTTTCAATTCAGATATCGCCATACCACGACCTCCCGTCCCGCGTGATCAATGCAATGGAGCTCATCGGCCCCCAGGACCCGGCCGCGTACGGCTTGGGCGCATCACCGGATTTTTTCCACCCGGCGATCAACTGGTCACACCACTTCCACGCGGCTTCGATTTCATCTTTACGGACAAACAGGTTCTGATTGCCACGCATCACTTCCAGCAACAACCGCTCGTAGGCATCGGGAATCCGTGCGCTGCGCCAGGTGTCGGAAAAATTCAGCTGCAACGGACCGCTGCGCAGCTGCATGCCCTTGTCCAGGCCTTGTTCTTTGGTCATCACGCGCAAGGAAATGCCTTCGTCCGGTTGCAGGCGGATGATCAGTTTGTTGCTGATCTGCAAGCGCTGCTCGGGGGCGAAGATGTAGTGCGACGGCTCCTTGAAGTGGATGACGATCTGCGACAGCTTCTGCGGCATGCGTTTGCCGGTGCGCAGGTAGAACGGCACGCCGGCCCAGCGCCAGTTGCGAATGTCGGCACGCAGGGCAACGAAGGTTTCGGTGTCGCTCTGGGTATTGGAATTAGGCTCCTCCAGATACCCGGGCACCGATTTGCCTTCGCTGTGACCGGCAATGTACTGCCCGCGTACCACTTGAGTGGTCAGGCCTTCCGGGCTGATCGGCGCCAGCGCCTTGAGCACTTTGACCTTCTCGTCGCGGATGCTGTCGGCGGACAGGTCGGCCGGCGGGTCCATGGCAATCAGGCAGAGCAGTTGCAGCAGGTGATTCTGGATCATGTCCCGCAGCTGGCCGGCCTTGTCGAAATAGCCCCAACGGCCTTCGATCCCGACTTGCTCGGCCACGGTGATTTCCACGTGGGAGATGTAATTCTGGTTCCACTGGGTTTCGAACAGGCTGTTGGCGAAACGCAGGGCGATCAGGTTCTGTACGGTCTCTTTGCCCAGGTAGTGGTCGATGCGGTAGGTGCGGTTCTCCGGGAAGAACTGCGCCACGGCGTCGTTGACCTTGCGCGAGGATTCCAGGTCCGAACCGATGGGTTTTTCCAGCACCACGCGGGTGTTTTCGGTCAGGCCGACCTTCGACAGGTTCTCACAAATGGCGCCATAAACCGCCGCCGGTGTGGCGAAGTAGGCAATCACCCGCTGGGCGCTGCCGGCCTGCTCGGCCAGGGCAACGTAATCGTCAGCCTTGAGGAAGTCGACATGCAGGTAGCTCAAACGGGCCAGGAAGCGCTCGAGTACGGCTTCATCCAGCTCTTTGGCGCCCACGTAGCGACGCAACTCGGTGGCGATGAACGCCAGATGCTGTTGCTCGCTGCCAGGTTCACGGGCCAGCGCGATAATGCGCGTATCCTCATGAAGAAGGCCGGCGCCATCGAGTTGATAAAGGGCAGGAAACAGCTTGCGCAAGGCTAAATCGCCGAGAGCGCCGAACAAGGCAAAGGTGCACGGTTCAACCGTAATCGAAGGCATGATGTTTGTTCTTTTATCAAGTTAAGCTACAAATACCTTTTTTCAAGGCATCACTCAAGGGAAAATGTAGTAATAACCACAACATTTTCGCAAAATACAGATTCCGAGTGGTGGTCGGTCGGAGCCATCAGTAGGATAGGCCACCGTTATGGGCCGTATCAAAGGCCCAATTTGCATTAGCCGAACGCTTATTTGCGCTGCTGACCTAAGGAACATGAAATGGACCGCGTGCGAAATTTACTGGAACAGATCCAGAATCGCCTTGAAGACCTGAACAAGGCAGAACGCAAAGTCGCCGAAGTGATCCTGCTCAACCCGGAGCAGGCCACCCGGTTCAGCATCGCCGCCCTCGCCCAGGCCTCTAAAGTCAGCGAGCCGACGGTCAACCGTTTCTGCCGTTCGTTTGGCGTTAGCGGCTACCCGGAACTCAAGCTTCAATTGGCCCAAAGCCTGGCCAGTGGCGCGGCGTATGTCAGCCGTGCGGTCGAGGCCGACGATAATCCAGAGGCCTATACCAAAAAGATTTTCGGCAGCGCCATCGCTTCTTTGGACAGTGCATTACAGGCGCTTGATCCGAGCCTGATCAGCCGCGCCGTCGACCTGTTGATCCAGGCCCGGCAGATCCACTTCTTCGGCCTCGGTGCTTCGGCCCCGGTGGCGCTGGATGCGCAGCACAAGTTCTTCCGCTTCAACCTGGCGGTGACTGCCCACGCCGATGTGCTGATGCAACGCATGATTGCCTCGGTGGCCCACACCGGTGAGTTGTTCGTGATCATTTCCTACACCGGCCGTACCCGCGAATTGGTGGAAGTGGCGCGCATCGCCCGGGAAAACGGCGCTTCGGTGCTGGGGCTGACGGCCGAAGGTTCGCCGCTGGCCAAGGCCAGTACCTTGAGCCTGAACATTCCGTTGCCGGAAGACACCGACATTTACATGCCGATGACCTCGCGGATCATTCAACTGACCGTGCTCGATGTACTCGCCACCGGCATGACCCTGCGCCGGGGCGTGGATTTCCAGCCGCATCTGCGCAAGATCAAGGAAAGCCTGAATGCCAGTCGGTATCCGATTGGCGATGAGTTTAATTAACCCAACCTGAGTTCTTTGTTGCCTGACAAGCCGCCTTCGCGAGCAAGCCCGCTCCCACATTAGATCTTCAGTGGACACAGCATTTGTGTTCAACACAGATCCACTGTGGGAGCGGGCTTGCTCGCGAAAGCGATACCCGCAACACCATGGATCTTGAGCTAAGCCCCAACCCGCGCCTGCAAACTCAAATGCGCCCGCTCCCCCGGTGCCAGGCACAGGCTGTCGGTGCCGCCGCTGGCCGCTTCCACACAGACAAACTCGGAAATCTCGTTCCAGCTCACGCCCAGCAGCGGCCGCGAACCGGGATGCCAGACCACCGTGTCCGCATGATCACCGGTATCGATGCACAGTTCGCGCTGCCAGGCGTGGTCCTTGAGCTGCAATTCGCCGTCGTGCTGGAACACGCGCTGACAACCACCGTCGACCCGCAACTCGCCTTCCTGTTGGCAAACCTGGCGGTTCAATTGATCGTAACCTTGCGCCCCGTCGAGCCCAGACAGCGCTATCTCACCGACGTCGCCAATACGCCAATAGGCGTGCAACGCCTGGCTCAGCTGGCACGGCATGTCGTCCTGATGCTCGGTGCTCAGCTGCAAATCCATGCGTTCGCCCAAATGAGCATGCAAGTCCACTTGCCAGTCGCACAGCTGTAACTGCCAATGCAGGTGCACGCCTTCGTCGTCACTGCTGCTGTCCAGCAGCTTCCAATCCAGCAGGCGCGCCCAGCCATGGGACGGCCAGGCGTTTTCGCTTGGGTGGCGGCCATACCACGGCCAGCACACCGGCACGCCGCCGCGAATCGCACCGACATGCGGCCATTTCGCCGCACACCACAGCCAGGGTTTCTGGCCCTTTGGCTGGAAGTGCAGCAACTGCGCGCCCTGACGACTGAACACCGCCTGACACAGCGGATGATCAATCACCAGCACGTCGCGCATCTGATAGCGCTCCCACGCAAACACCGGACGTTCGCGCAAGGACTTGAAGAAGCGTTGTAGCGGATGCTCAAGCATGTACCACGGTCCTGAAAATCATCTGTCACCCGAGGGTGCGCCGTCCCCCCAAAAAAAAGCGGACAGCCATGGCCGTCCGCAAATATGCGCACATAGAGAGGAGCTTATCGCAACAGCGTTAGAACACCGACTGAATTTTCAGACCAGCGACCAGCGCGTTATCAACTTCATCCACACCACCTGGGTGAGTGATGTATTGCAGGTTAGGACGCACCGTCAGCCAGTTGGTAACGTGGAAACCGTAGTTGATCTCGTAGTTGTACTCGGTGCTACGTAGTGGCGCGAACAGTGGATCGTTGTAGTCGGTGACACCATTGGCGGCGTTGACCAACTCAGAGTTTTTCTTCACGTCATCGTTGACATGGATACGGGAGAAACCGATCCCGACGTCGTCTTTTGGACGAGCATCGAACGGGCCTTTGTAAACAAACATCAGCGACTGGTAGTTGTCGACGAAGTTGGTGTCCTTGTCGTGGAAGGTGGCGTTGGCCGCGATGTTCAGACCGCGCGAAGCATCACCGTTATGGGTGGTCAGTTGTTGCTGCGCCACGAACCAGTAGCCGTGCTTGCTGTCATGGCTGCGATAGGCGTTGCGGGTGGTCGCTGCATCATTGCCGTCGTCGTCCTTACGCACGTCACTGGCGTCGGCCGTGCTCTTGTAGTAACCGACACGGTATTCGCCCGGCAGGTTGTTGACCTTCGGCGACCAGACCAATTCAACCGGCAAGACGGTGCCCTTGGTGCCACTGCCGCTGAGCTTGAAACCGTTACCGTGCTCAAGTTGCGATGGGTTCTGGTTGTACGCGCCGATCTGCGCATAGAACTCAGGCGTGATGTTGTACTTCACGCGAAGCGCTGCCTGCATGACCGGCCAGTTGTACCAGATACCGGTCGCCCAGTTACCCGCCTGGGAACCGCAGAATGCCAGGTTCTGGAACTCGCAAGGGAAGGTGTTGAAGTCTTCGCCTTCGCCGAAGTAACCGGCCTTGACGTCCAGTTTCCCGTCGAGGAACTGGTGCTTGATCCACAATTGGGTCAGACGGACCATGTGGCCACGGCCGTAGACTTCCTGGGAGGAACTCAAGGTGCCGGCACGCGGGTCGCCGACACGGTCATTGGAGATGTTCTGACCGTTACGGTTGGTGAGCTGGATCTTGGCCTGGGTGTTATCCCAGCCCCACAGCTTTTGCAGGTCCAGCGCCACGCCCAGACCAAACTGGTCGGCGTAACGCGCTGTCTTGTCGTCGTTGTAGCCGCCGTGCAGGTTGGCGCCCACTTCACCGACATAGTCGGCCTTGATGTCGATACCTTGCTCGATCAGCTTGGTCCGCTCGCCACCCCAGTCACCGGTCATCCACTGCGAATCAGCGCTGAACGCGTCAGCCGCGTGCACACTGCCGGCCAGCATCATCGCCGCAACCGCTGACAATTGGCAGATCAGCTGAGCGTTGTTGTTCTTCTTCATCCCTACATCCTCGTTTTATTGTTATTAACTGTTTTTATCTAACGCGGTTTACATCGATTGCGACGGATGTCTCCATCCGCCACGAATCCCCCCTGTGGGAGCGGGCTTGCTCGCGAAGGCGGTGTGTCAGTCGACATCACTGTTGAATGTCAGACCGCTTTCGCGAGCAAGCCCGCTCCCACATTTGATCTTCAGCGGCCTTTGAACTGGGCCACGTTGGCGCTGTGAGCTTCGGGTTTTGGCAGGCCGGCCACGCCCAGGCGCTCACCGGTCTTGGCATCGAACAGCAGCACTTTCGACGGATCGAATTGCAGCGTCAGGGTCTCGCCCGGGGCCGGTGCGACGTCCGGTGCCAGACGGCAGCAGACCTTGGTGTCGTTGAGATTGACGAATACCAGGGTGTCAGGACCGGTCGGTTCGGTGACCTGCACTTCGGCGCGAATGGTTGGCAAACCGTTTGGCTCGCCGTTCGCCAGCACGATCTGCTCCGGGCGCATGCCGAGGATCACTTCGCGGTCCTCGAGCCCGGCATCCTGCATGCCCAGCGGCAATTCGCAGCGCGCCTGACCGCTGTCGAGCAGCGCCAACAGACGGCCGTCCTTGCGTTGCAAACGCAGGGGAATGAAGTTCATCGGCGGCGAACCGATAAAGCTCGCCACGAACAGGTTGGCCGGGTTGTTGTAGATGTCTTTCGGCGTACCGAACTGCTGGATAATCCCGTCCTTCATCACCGCCACTTTGTCGCCCAGGGTCATCGCTTCGATCTGGTCGTGGGTCACGTAGACCGTGGTGGTTTTCAGGCGCTGGTGCATCAGTTTCATTTCGGTGCGCATCTCGACCCGCAGCTTGGCGTCGAGGTTGGACAGCGGTTCGTCGAACAGGTAGATCTTCGGCCGCCGCGCCAACGCCCGGCCCATGGCCACGCGCTGTTGCTGACCACCGGAGAGCTGACCCGGCTTGCGGTTGAGCAGGTGTTCGATTTGCAGCAGCTTGGCCACGCGAGCGACTTCCGCGTCGATATCGGCGGCGGGCATTTTGCGGATCTTCAAACCGAACGCGATGTTTTCGCGCACGCTCATGGTCGGGTACAGCGCGTAGGACTGGAACACCATGGCGATGTCGCGGTCTTTGGGGCTCATGCCGCTGACGTCCTGGTCACCGATCATGATCGCGCCGCCGGTGATGGTCTCAAGGCCGGCGATGCAATTCATCAGGGTCGATTTACCGCAACCCGAAGGGCCCACAAGAATCAGGAATTCACCGTCCTTGATCGACAGCTCAATGTTCTTGAGGGTGTCCGGCAGGCCGGGGCCATAGGTTTTGTTTACATTGCGAAGTTCGAGCGTAGCCATGATTACCCCTTGACTGCGCCGGCCGTCAGCCCGCGCACGAAATACTTACCTGCGACCACATAGACCAGCAGGGTCGGCAGCCCGGCGATCATTGCCGCCGCCATATCAACGTTGTATTCCTTGGCCCCGGTACTGGTGTTGACCAAGTTGTTCAACGCCACCGTAATGGGTTGCGAGTCACCGCTTGAGAACACCACGCCGAACAGGAAGTCGTTCCAGATCTGGGTGAACTGCCAGATCAGGCAGACCATGATGATCGGGGTGGACATCGGCAGGATGATCAAGCGGAAGATGGTGAAGAACCCCGCGCCATCGAGCCGCGCCGCCTTCACCAGCGCATCGGGAACGCTGACGTAGTAGTTACGGAAAAACAGAGTGGTGAACGCCAGGCCGTAGACCACGTGCACGAACACCAGGCCTGTCGTTGTGCTGGCCAGGCCCATCTTGCCGAGGGTGAACGAGGCCGGCAGCAGGACCGTCTGAAATGGCAGGAAGCAACCGAACAGCAGCAGGCCGAAGAACAACTGCGACCCGCGAAAGCGCCACATCGACAGCACATAGCCGTTCAACGCACCGATGGCCGTGGAGATCATTACCGCCGGAACGGTGATCTTGATCGAGTTCCAGAAGTACCCGTCAACCGTGCCCCAGGCCTTGATCCAGCCAATACCGCTGACCACGGTCGGCCAGCTCAGCAGGTTGCCGGAGTTGATGTCTTCCGGCGTCTTGAAACTGGTCAACAGCATGACCACCAGCGGTATCAGGTACAGCAATACCGCAAGGAGCAGCACGCCATAGATCGCGATGCGACTCAGGCTGATGGCAGGTTTGGCAGCGAAACTAGTCATGACGTTTGGCCCTCAGCTCGGAGTACAGGTAAGGCACGATGATCGCGAGAATCGCACCGAGCATCAGAATCGCACTGGCCGAGCCCATGCCCATCTGGCCGCGACTGAAGGTGAAGGAATACATGAACATCGCAGGCAGATCGGAGGAATAACCCGGGCCACCGGCGGTCATTGCCGCCACCAGGTCGAAACTCTTGATAGCAATGTGGGCCAGGATCATCACTGCGCTGAAGAACACCGGGCGCAGGCTCGGCAACACCACTTTCAGGTAAATGCGCGGCATGCTCGCGCCATCGATCTGGGCGGCACGGATGATCGATTGATCAACGCCACGCAGACCGGCGAGGAACATCGCCATGATAAAGCCCGAGGCTTGCCATACCGCCGCGATCACCAAGCAATACACAACGCGATCCGGATCGATCAACCAGTCCAGGCGAAAGCCTTCCCAGCCCCAGTCACGCAGTAATTTGTCCAGGCCCATGCCCGGGTTGAGCAGCCACTTCCAGGCGGTACCGGTGACGATCATCGAAAGCGCCATCGGGTACAGGTAAATGGTGCGAATGAAACCTTCGCGACGAATGCGCTGGTCAAGAAACACCGCCAGCAACACACCGATCACCAAGGTGATGCCAATGAACATGCCGCCGAAAAGCGCCAGGTTCTTGCTCGCTACCCACCAGCGATCGTTGTCGAACAGCCGCTGGTACTGCGCCAGCCCCGCCCATTTGTAAGTCGGCAGGAAGGTCGAAGTGGTGAACGACAGGACGAAGGTCCACAGGATATAGCCATAGAACCCCACCAGAACAATGAACATGCTCGGCGCCAGCACCAGCTTGGGGAGCCAGCGCTGCAGTGCATCGAACGGCGAGGCCTTGCTGAACACAGCAACAGAACTCATGGGAAGATCCAGTACGAAGAGAAAGGATTACAAGCGCTTTCCCTTGTAGGAGCGGCCTTCTGTGGGAGCTGGCTTGCCTGCGATGGCATCACCTCGGTGCAACTGATAACCCGAGGTGTCTGCATCGCGGGCAAGCCCGACTCCCACAAAATCCCTCCCACAGGGGGGCGCGGCTAACGGTTACTTGGCCGCTTTGATGGCAGTGCCGAGTTGCTTGGCGGCAGTGGCAGGATCGGCTTTCGGATCGTTGATGAAGTTGGTCACGACATCAAAGAAAGCACCCTGTACCGCCAGCGTGGTCGCCATGTTGTGCGCCATGCTCGGCTGCAAGCCACCGGACTTGGCGTCCGCCAGGAAGTCTTTGGCAGCCGTCTGGGCGCAGGAGTCGAAACCGTACTTGCCCATGTCGCTCAGCATGTCGTTTCGAACCGGGATCGAGCCCTTGTTGATGCTGAAGACTTTCTGGAAGTTCTCACCCAGCACGACCTTGGCAATGTCCTGCTGAGCTGCAGCAGTGCCCTTGTCTTTCTGCTTGAACACGGCCAGCGAGTCGATGTTGTAGGTAAAGGCCTTGTCGGTGCCCGGGAAGGCTACGCACTCGTAATCCTTGCCGGCGACTTTCTTGGCCGCTGTCCACTCGCTCTTGGCCCAGTCACCCATGATCTGCATGCCGGCCTTGCCGTTGATGACCTTGGCCGCCTCCAGGTTCCAGTCCTGGCCTTTGCCGTCGGCGTCCATGTAGGTCGCGACTTTCTTCAGCTCGGTCAGCGCCTTGACCATGTCAGGACCGGTCAGCGCCGCGTTATCCAGATCGACCAGGGCTTTCTTGTAGCCATCGACGCCCATGACCGACAGGACCACCGCTTCGAACACGGTGCTGTCCTGCCAAGGCTGGCCACCGTGGGCAAGCGCAATGAAGCCCGCAGCCTTGAGCTTGTCACCGGCCGCGTAGAATTCCTGAAGGGTGGTTGGCGCTTTTTCGATGCCGGCTTTCTTGAAGACTTCCGGATTGATCCACAACCAGTTGACGCGGTGAATGTTCACCGGCACGGCCACATAGTTACCGTCGTACTTCACGGTATCGGAGACTTTCTTGTCGAGCAGGCTGTCCCACTTCTCAGTTTTGGCAGTGTCTTTCAAGACGTCGGTATCGAGCAGACCGGTAGACGCCCATTCCTGAATGTCCGGACCTTTGATCTGCGCTACGCCCGGCGGGTTACCGGCCACGGCGCGGCTTTTGAGTACGGTCATGGCAGTAGCACCGCCACCGCCGGCGACTGCGCCGTCTTTCCAGGTGAAGCCGTCTTTTTCGACTTGAGCCTTGAGCACATCGACAGCTGCTTTTTCACCACCAGACGTCCACCAGTGAACGACTTCCACCGAACCTTTGGAATCGGCGGCAAGGGCACTGAGCGGGAATGCTGCAACGGGAAGCAGTGAAGCGAGAGAAATGACAGTAGCGAGGCGAGAAATCGCATTCATCTAGTAGTACCTTTCTTGTTGTTATGCATGCAAGTCTGGTGCTTGCGCTGCATGGATTCTAAACAGGAGTCATCCCTTCGCAGGTAACGAAGGGACGTTCGAATGTCACCACATGGTTACACAGGAGCGCTCTGGGACAATTGCGCCAGCGCACTGGCCATACTCGGCGCCAGCGGCAGGCGCGGGATCAATACAGCCTGCCAGGCGTGATACAGGTCGGGTTTACCGGCCCAGATATCGGCGCTCGGACGGTTCAGCGGATCGAGCTCGTGATGCCAGCTGCCATCGCAGCGGTCGATGAAATGACGATCACAGAATTCCCAGAACAGTCGGTACCAGCGCTCGTATTGCTCGTCACCGGTGCGTTTGAGCAGCGCACTGGCGGCGGCGCTGGCCTCGCAATGAGTCCAGTGCAAACGATGACGAACCACCGCGCGATTGTCCCAGTCGAGGGTGTAGACAATGCCCGGCGCGCCGTCGACGTCCCAGCCGTGACGGCAATTGTGCTCGAAGAGTTTTTGCGCATCGGTGACCAGCCACCCCGGTGTGAGCATCCCGGCTTGCACCCGGGCCGCTTCAAGGTGCAGTAACAACCGTGCCCATTCGAAACCATGACCCGGCGTGGTGCCGTAAGGACGGAAACCGTCGGCCGGGTTGTCGTGGTTGTAGTCGCGCAGCGGCTGCCAGTCGCGGTCGAAATGCTCGACCACCAGGTAATCGTTGGCGGCGGCGTGTTCGTGAATGACACGCTCGACGATGCGCTGTGCGCGAATCAGCCAGCGGTTGTCCTCGGTGACATCGGCCAGGGCGAGGAAGGCTTCGGTGGCGTGCATGTTGCTGTTGGCGCCGCGATAGGCTTCATCACAGCTCCAGTCGCGGTTGAAGGATTCGCGCAGGGCGCCCTCCTCCTCGCTCCAGAAATGGCTGTCGATGATGTGGATCGCCTCATCGAGCAAGGCTTGCGCACCGGGACGCTGGGCAACCACCGCAGAACTCGCGGCCAACGCCACGAAGGCATGCAGGTAAGCGGCTTTGCCGGTATTGCCGTCGTGGTGTTCGGGGGTGGCGAACCAGCCACCGTGCTCGGCGTCACGCAGCGGCCCGCTGAGGGCTTTGATGCCGTGGTCCACCAGTTCGGCGAAACCCGGCAGGCCCTGGATATGAGCCATGGCGAAGCTGTGGGTCATGCGCGCGGTGTTCATGGTTTCAGCTTGGGCGCTGGCTGGAAGGCGCCCCTTTTCATCAAGGCTGCCGAAACCTTCGGCAAGCTTTGAAGCCCTGGCAAACGCCAGCAGGCGCAGGCCTTCGGCGGCGAGCCATTGCTGATGGGCAGGCGCGTTCAGCCAACTGCTGAAGGCGGGTTGGAAGGTGTCCATGCGATACCTTTTTTTGTTGTTATGACTGGGACCAGTCTAAACAACGGTCGGTGGCGGGCAGGTAACGAAGGGGGTGAGTTATGTCACCGGGCTGTGACATTTACCTTAAGAGATGTATTGAAGGGACTGACGTCTTCGCGAGCAAGCCCGCTCCCACAGTGGTTCTGCGTCGTACACAAATCCAATGTGGGAGCGGGCTTGCTCGCGAAGAACGATAACGCGGTCTTCCTAATCAACACTACGCGGCAACTGCAACGTCACGCGCAACCCGCCTTCACGCAGGTTTTGCAGGCTGACTTCACCGCCATGGCTATGGGCGATGTTGCGCGCAATCCCCAGCCCCAGGCCATACCCCTGCTGCTGCCCGGCCAGGCGGAAGTGCGGCTCGAACACTTGCTCCAGCCGCTGCTCCGGCACGCCCGGGCCTTCGTCGTCGACATGCAGGACGAACGCACTCTCGTCGTCATCGATGTGCAGATGCGCGTTCTGCCCGTACTTCAAGGCGTTGTCGATCAGGTTGCCGATGCAGCGCTTGAGCGCCAGTGGCTTGCCGGGATACGGCGCCAGCGCCCGCCCCTGCTGGGTCACGCGGCCATTGCCGTTAGGCGCCAGATACGGTTCCACCAGGCAGTCGAGCACATGGTTGAGGTCCACCGGCTCGATGTTTTCGTGGATGTCAGTGTCTTTCACGCATTGCAGCGCACCTTTGACCAGCAACTCCAGCTCATCCAGATCGCGACCGAACTTGGCCTGCAGCTTTTCGTCTTCGAGCAATTCAACCCGCAGTCGCAACCGGGTGATCGGCGTGCGCAAGTCATGGGAGATTGCGCTGAACAACTGGCTGCGCTCGGTCAAGTAACGGCTGATGCGCTCGCGCATCGCATTGAAAGCGCGCCCCACCTCCACCACTTCACTGCCACCGCCCTCGGCCACCGGTTCGACTTCGGCGCCCAGGGACATGTCCCGCGCCGCCCGCGCCAATCGCTTGAGCGGTCGGCTCTGCCAGTGCACCAGCAGGCCGATGAACAGGAGCAAGAAGCCGCTGGTAAGTACGATGAACCAGACTTGCTGCGCCGGCAGGCCTTGCTCTTCGAGACTGGTGTAGGGCTCGGGCAACAGCGAAGCGATGTACAGCCATTCCCCCGGCGCCATCTGGATTTGCGTGACCAGCACCGGCGGGTTCACTGGCTCCAGGGTCAACGCGTAGTGCGCCCAGGAGCGTGGCAATTCATCGAGTTTCAGCCCGCTATTGAAGATCCGCAGGTCTTCGGGGCTGACGAACGTCACCGAAATATCCGCGTCCTGGCCCAGCGACTGGCGCAGCACCTCGTCCACCGCTTTGAGCACCGCTTCTTTGCGCGGGGTGATCGGCAGCACTTCCATGCCTAAGGGTTTGTCGTTGAGGGTCACCACGAACCGGGTGCCGCCCATGCTGCGCAACTGGTCGAGCACCAGCGGCCGAAACGCCACCGGCAATGAGCGGAAATAGCTGACGCTGGCCGTCATCGAATGGGCCAGGCTGCGGGCGCTGGTGACCAGGCCTTCGAGCTGGGTAGCACGCAGTTGCGAAACCCAGATCACGCTCGACAGCGTCTGGGCAAACAGCACCGCCAACAGGGTCAGCAGCAACATGCGCCCGAGCAGCGAGCGCGGCACCGGCACGCGCCCGGCGAGCTTGCGCAGGAACTCAGTGGCCATTGCCGGCAACCACGTTGGCTGCCAGTTGGTAGCCGCTGCCACGCACGGTACGGATCAGTCGCGGCGGTTTTTCGGTGTCGCGCAGGCGCTGACGCAAACGGCTGACCGCCATGTCGACGATGCGATCGAGCGGCATCAGGTCACGGCCACGGGTGGCGTTGCCGATGGTGTCGCGGTCGAGGATTTCCTGGGGATGATCGAGGAACAGTTTCAGCAGGGCGAAATCGGCGCCGGAGAGAATCACTTCCTCGCCGTCGGTGTGGAACAGCCGATGGCTGACCATGTCCAGCCGCCAGTCGTCGAAGGCCAGCACTTCACCGCCGGAGCGCTCCTGACCGAACTGCGCACGGCGCAACAGGGCTTTGATGCGCGCCTGCAATTCACGGGGGCTGAAGGGTTTGCCGAGGTAGTCGTCGGCGCCCAGTTCCAGGCCGATGACGCGGTCGGCCTCGTCGGAACTGGCGGTGAGCATGATGATCGGCACGTGGGCCTGGCGCGGGTGCTGGCGGATCCAGCGGCAGAGGCTGAAACCGTCTTCGTCCGGCAGCATCACGTCGAGGATCACCAGATCGCTCGGTGCCTCGTTCAGCGCCTGACGAAAGCCTGCGCCATCGGGCGTGGTGCGGACCTGGAAACCGGCACGAGTCAGGTAGGTGTCCAGCAACTCGCGTATCTCTTGATCGTCATCGACCAACAAAATCGACTTGTTGACTGAGCTCACGGGGCGGCATCCTTGTTGTTTGTGTTAGGGAGGATTATGCCTTAAGCACCGAATCTACAAACACTGCAGAACTACTGTGGGAGCGGCGGTGCGACGATTCGACTTGCTCGCGAAGGGGCCATCACATTCAACATCAACGTTGACTGACACACCGCATTCGCGAGCAAGCCCGCTCCCACATTTTTGATTGCATTTCAGGCTGGAATGGATTGCTCCAGCGCCACACCCGCGCCAACAAGGCCGGAATACGGCGCTGTCACCAGCCACACCGGAATGCCTTTGAAGTAATCGCTCATGCAACCCTTGTCGGCAAAGCACCGGGCGAAACCGCTTTTAACGAAAAAGTCGGCAAACCGTGGAATCACCCCGCCAACGATGTACACACCACCCCGTGCACCGGTGGTCAGCACATTGTTGCCGGCCACGCGGCCGAGCCAGCAGCAGAACTGCTCAAGCACTTCCATGGCGATCGGATCACCCGCCAGCCCGGCCGCCGTGATCGCCTCAGGTGTGTCGAGCACAGGCGTGTGACCATCCACCGCGCAGATCGCCCGGTAGACCCGCGGCAAACCACTGCCGCTCAATGCCGTTTCAGCGCTGACATGGCCGATCTCGTTGTAGATGTGTTGCCACAGTTGGGTTTCCCGCGGGCTGCTCAGCGGCAGATCGACGTGACCGCCCTCCCCCGGCAACGCGGCAAAACGGCCTTCGCCCAGATCGAGCAACGTGCCTACGCCCAAGCCGGTACCCGGACCGATCACCACCGCCGGCCGCAACGGCTCCGGCGTGCCTTCGCAGACCACCCGGAACTCGCCCGGCTGCAAGCGGGTCATGCCCAGCGCCATGGCCGAAAAATCGTTGACCAGCAGCAGTTGATCCACCTGCAAGGTCTTGCAGAAACCCTTGCGGCTGAGCCGCCAGTGATTGTTGGTGAACTTGAATTCATCACCGCTCACAGGGCCCGCCACCGACAGGCACACCGAACCGATCGCACCCGGCGCCAGGCCGAGCCCGTTCAGGTACAGCGCAATCGCTTCTTCCGGGGTGGAGTGGTCTGCCGTTGCCAGCACCTGGACTGATTCCAGCTGCTGGTTTTTCCACAACGCGAAACGTGCGTTGGTCCCACCGATGTCACCGACCAAAGCCAGTTTCAATTAAGCGTCTCCAGGGCAGAAGTAAAGGCGCTGGCGCCTTGCTCTGCGGAGCTGAAGGCCATGCGCATGAAACCAAACAGTTCGCGACCGGTGCCGATGTTGTTGCCCAACAGACCTTTGGCCGGCTCCCGTGCTGCGAATTCTTCGGCGTCCACCTTAAGCTCCAGGGTGCCTTTGACGCCATCGACGCGGATGATATCGCCCTCACGCACCCGTGCCAAAGCACCGCCCACATAAGCTTCGGGGCTGACGTGGATCGCCGCCGGGATTTTCCCCGAGGCGCCGGACATGCGCCCGTCAGTCACCAACGCAACTTTGAAGCCACGGTCCTGCAACACGCCGAGGAACGGCGTCATTTTGTGCAGTTCCGGCATGCCGTTGGAGCGTGGCCCCTGGAAGCGCATCACCGCGACAAAATCCTTCTCCAGCAGCCCGGCCTTGAACGCATCGGCCAGGTCCTGCTGATCCTGGAACACCATGGCCGGGGCTTCGACGACCTGGTTTTCCAGGGCGACCGCCGAGACTTTCATCACGCCACGGCCGAGGTTGCCTTCCATCACCCGCAAACCGCCCTCTGCCGAGAATGCGCGAGCCACTGGGCGCAGGATGTTTTCGTCGAGGCTTTCGATCGGGCCTTCGCGCCAGACCAGCTCGCCGTTTTCGAGGAACGGCTCTTTGGTGTAGCGGCTCAGGCCGTGGCCGAGCACGGTGTTGACGTTTTCATGCAGCAGGCCGGCTTCCAGCAGTTCACGGATCAGGAACGACATGCCGCCCGCTGCCTGGAAGTGGTTGATGTCGGCTTTGCCGTTCGGGTACACGTGGCTCAGGGTCGGCACCACCTCGGAGAGGTCGGCCATGTCCTGCCAAGTCAACTGGATGCCTGCGGCCATGGCGATGGCCGGCATGTGCAAAGTGTGGTTGGTCGAGCCGCCGGTGGCGTGCAGGGCCACGATCGAGTTGACCAGCGAACGCTCGTCGACGATTTCGCCGATCGGCAGGAAGTTGCCATTCTGCTTGGTCAGGCGCGTGACCTGATGCGCCGCTTCGCGGGTCAGGGCATCGCGCAACGGGGTGTTCGGGTTGACGAACGAGGCGCCTGGCAAGTGCAGGCCCATGACTTCCATCAGCAACTGGTTGGTGTTGGCGGTGCCGTAGAAGGTGCAGGTGCCAGGGCTGTGGTAGGACTTCATCTCCGATTCCAGCAGCTCTTCGCGGGTCGCCTTGCCTTCGGCGTAGCGCTGACGCACATCGGCTTTCTGCTTGTTGGAGATGCCCGACACCATCGGCCCGCCCGGCACGAAAATCATCGGCAGATGACCGAAACGCAACGCGCCCATCATCAGGCCCGGCACGATCTTGTCGCAGATGCCGAGCATCAGCGCGCCGTCGAACATGTTGTGGGACAGCGCCACGGCGGTGGACAACGCGATCACTTCACGGCTCGGCAGGCTCAGTTCCATGCCTGGCTCGCCCTGGGTCACGCCATCGCACATGGCTGGGGTGCCACCGGCGAACTGGCCGACGGAGCCGATTTCGCGCAGGGCTTTTTTGATCTGTTCAGGAAAGACTTCGTACGGCTGGTGCGCCGAGAGCATGTCGTTATATGACGAAACAATTGCGATGTTGGCGGAGTTCATCATCCGCAAGCTGTGCTTGTCGTCGCTGCCACATCCGGCCACGCCGTGGGCGAAGTTGGCGCATTGCAGCTTGCCACGCATCGGGCCGTCACTGGCGGCGCCACGGATCAATGCAAGGTAAGCCTCACGTGTGGCGCGGCTGCGGGCGATAAGCCGTTCGGTGACCTCAAGGACGCGGGGATGCATGTGTAGAACTCCAGGCTAACGGATGTGGCGACCTGATTGTCTATGCTGATCAAACGCCGTTGTGATCGGGATGACAGACGGCTTTCTTGATCATTCGGACCAGTTGATTCAGGTCACTCGTTGTAGATAAAACAAAATATTGCCACTAAAAAGGCTTGTTTTCTATTTTTTTGCGAATAATCTTGTAATTCCAACAACAAAACGACGGCGGCGCTGTAAATGACTCTTCGAATCGCAATCAATGGTTTTGGCCGTATCGGCCGTAATGTCCTGCGCGCACTGTATACCCAAGGCTATCGCCAGGATCTGCAGATCGTGGCAATCAACGACCTGGGCGACAGCTCGATGAATGCTCACCTCCTGAAATACGACACCGTTCACGGCACATTCGATGCCGATGTCCAGCACGATCAGGAAAGCCTGACCGTCAACGGCGACCGTATTTCGGTCAGCGCCATTCGCAACCCGGCCGAATTGCCTTGGGCCGCGGAGAAGGTCGACGTCGTATTCGAATGCACCGGTCTGTTCACCGACCGTGCCAAAGCCGCCGCCCATATTACGGCCGGCGCGCGCAAAGTGATTATCTCGGCCCCGGCCAAAGGCGCCGACGCCACTGTGGTTTATGGGGTTAACCACGACATTCTGCGCCAGTCGCACCAGATCATCTCCAACGCCTCGTGCACCACCAACTGTCTGGCCCCGGTGGCCCAGGTGCTGCACCGCGAGCTGGGCATCGAAAGCGGTCTGATGACCACTATTCACGCCTACACCAACGACCAGAACCTGACCGACGTCTACCACACCGACCCGTACCGCGCCCGTTCCGCCACCCAGAACATGATCCCGAGCAAGACTGGCGCCGCTGAAGCGGTAGGCCTGGTGCTGCCGGACCTGGCGGGCAAACTGACTGGCATGGCGGTGCGTGTTCCGGTGATCAACGTATCGCTGGTGGACCTGACCGTGCAGCTCAAGCGCGAAGCGTCGGCCGATGAAGTCAATGCACTGCTCAAACAAGCCAGCCAGCACTCGAAGATTCTCGGCTACAACGCCCTGCCGCTGGTATCCAGCGACTTCAACCACAACCCACTGTCGTCGATCTTCGACGCCAACCACACCAAGTCCAGCGGCAAGCTGCTCAAAGTGCTGGCCTGGTACGACAACGAATGGGGCTTCTCCAACCGCATGCTCGATAACTGCCTGGCGCTCTGCAACGCAGAGTAAACCGTGGAGCAGCAACCGATGATCGGTATCAGCTTTACGCAAAAGACCATGGCGGCGCGCAAGCGTATCGCCCTGGTCGCCCATGACCACTGCAAAGTGTTTTTGTTGGACTGGGCCGAGCGACAGAAAGACAAACTCGCGCAGCATGAACTGATCGCCACCGGCACCACGGGGTTGTTGTTGCAACAACGCCTCGGCCTGCCGGTAGAAAGCATGATCAGCGGTCCACTGGGCGGCGACCAGCAACTCGGCGCGCAAATCGCCGAGCAGCGGGTCGACATGCTGGTGTTCTTCTGGGACCCGTTCGAACCGCAACCCCACGACCCGGACATCAAGGCATTACTGCGGGTCGCGGCGGTGTGGAACATCCCGGTGGCCTGCAACGAATGCAGCGCCGACTACCTGCTCAGCAGCCCGTTGATGGATCAGGCTCACGAACACCGCATCCCGGATTACGCGACCTATCTGCAGGGGCGCGGGTAAAGCGCTGGCATAAATCCTCTGTGACAACAGGCTCGCTCCCACAGGGCAATACACATCCCTGTGGGAGCGGGCTTGCCCGCGAAGGCGTCAAGTCAGCCAACTCAAATTCTGAACTCAGCCAACAGCCCCCCCCCCCCCGCCACTGGGAATTACTCAGTCGGCACCACCTTATCCAGCACCTGATTCACAGCCAGTTCAGCCAACATCACCACCTGCGCGATACCCAGCAGGGTTTTGCGGTGGGTGCCTTCCAGCAAGGCCGCGAAGTCGTTGAGCATGACGGTGGCCGAGCCCAGGGTTTCGCTGGCGTTGACCAGCATCGGCTCGGTGGCGGCCGCCGGGTTGGCCAGGTACAGCTTGTTGGGTTGGTAGGGTGTGGCCATGACCGTGGCCGCCGGGTTGAGGTAATGGTCGAGGGCGCGCTCGGCGGCTTCGTTGAGTTTTCTGGAATCGGGGGATTCGTAGGGGGAGACCGGATCGGTGACCGGTGGGTTAGGCGTAGGCTTTATCATTTTCAGGTTCCAAAATAATGCTGGAACCTCTTCTCTGCTAAAAGAAGGGGTGACAGCTGAACGCAGGTTAGCAGACCGGGGAACCTAAGGAAGCCGGCGCGCCGAAGCGCCCTGCGTACAGCCGCCATCAAATGCAGGCATGGAGCCTGACTGATAGTGCGCGTACGACCTTAGGTTAACCACGGGCTGCTAAACCCGATCACTGGGAATCAGTGATGCGAATCAAGTTACCGACCGGCCCCAAGGCGCACAAGCCGGCGGATTCTGGCGCAGGCGTAGGCAACGGCGCAAGGTTTCGTGGGCTTTAGGACGTAACACAGGGTGTCGTTAAACATTCATTCTGGATCGTGTGTATTGGCGCTCGGAAATCGATGAATACCCTGACAGATCGGTCTTGCTCCCACAGGATTTCATCTGGCCGAGCCGTCTTTTTGAACTATGCTCGGGCTCTCGCTCCGGAGGGCCTTCGATGACTGATTTACTCACGTCCATTCAAGCCGCACTCGGCTTGCCTCACATCCCAATCCCGTTCACCTCGAGCGGCGCCCTGCCCTCGGCTTTTGCCGTGACCGATCTGGCCTGCGCCAGCATCGCCGCCGCCGGCCAGGCCGCCAGCGAACTGCTGCATCAACAAACCGGTCGCTTGCCCAGCCTTGAAGTTGACCGCCGCCTGGCGTCGTTCTGGTTCGCCACCTCGATCCGCCCCGTGGGTTGGAGCGTCCCGCCGTTGTGGGATCCGGTCGCCGGCGACTATGCAACCAAGGATGGCTGGATCCGCCTGCACACCAACGCGCCCCATCACCGCGCCGCTGCTGAATCAGTGCTCGGCGCCTGTGCCGACCGCACAGCGATGGCGAGCAAAGTGGCTCAGTGGGCCAAGAGCGATCTGGAACAGGCGGTGGTCGAGGCCGGTGGTTGCGCCGCCGAGATGCGCAGCTGGAAGCAATGGCAAGCTCACCCCCAAGGTCGGGCCGTGAACGCCGAGCCGTTGATTCAGTTCAGCGTCGGTGGCAACCAAACCGCCAAACCGTGGCAGGGCTCGGTGGCGCAACCGTTGGCCGGGATCAAGGTGCTGGACCTCACGCGAGTGCTCGCCGGCCCGATCGCCAGCCGCTTCCTCGCCGGGCTCGGCGCCGATGTGCTGCGCATCGACCCACCGACCTGGAACGAACCGGGGGTGGTGCCGGAAGTCACCTTGGGCAAACGTTGTGCGCGCCTGGATCTGCACGACAAAGCCGATCGCGCGGTATTCGAAAGCCTGCTCAAAGACGCCGACATTCTGCTCCACGGCTACCGCGCCGATGCTTTGGAACGCCTGGGTTACGGCACCGCCCAACGCCAGGCACTGGCCCCCGGCCTGATCGATGTTTGTCTCAACGCCTACGGCTGGAGCGGCCCTTGGCAGAACCGTCGCGGCTTCGACAGCCTGGTGCAGATGAGCAGCGGGATTGCCGACGCGGGCATGCACTGGAAGAAGGCGGATAAACCGACACCGCTGCCGGTCCAGGCCCTTGACCATGCCACCGGGTATTTGATGGCGGCCAGTGCGATCAAGCTATTGGGGCACGGTGGCTCTGCACGGTTGTCACTGGCACGGACGGCGAAGCTGTTGATCGAGCATGGCACCGGAACCAACGAGCCATTGCGCGCAGAGGATGACCTCGATCAAGGGATGTTGATTGAGCAAACACCGTGGGGGCCAGCCCATCGGTTGCAGGTGCCGTTGAAGATCACCGGGACGCCACTGCAGTGGGCGCTGCCAGCCGGGGAATTGGGTGCCCATCGCGCGCAGTGGTGGTGATCATCAGATAGCTATCGCGGGCAAGCCCGCTCCCACAGGTACAGCGTGATCCTGTGGGAGCGTGGCTTGCCCGCGATGAGGCCAGAACAGTCACTGCAAATACCTCAACGCTGCAAAGCAGTGACTTTTAACTAAATAGATAAAGCGAAATAACCTTAATCAATTAGTCTCAATAGCGTCTTTTATTTATCGCTGAATAATCTATAGCTTCAGCGCCTGCTTTTTTTACATCAACATCTGTATGCCCGACAAAGATACATAAGTCTTTCAATAACAATGGAATGTGCCCATGCACTGATCTATATCAGCTGATTGAACAGCCAACGGAATTACGCTGTGGCCTCTCTTCTCCTGCAATGGAGTCATGCAATGTCTGAAAACCCCGGAAAACTGAAACTCGGCGCGCTTGTTGCGTTAGTGGTCGGTTCAATGATTGGTGGCGGGATCTTTTCTTTGCCCCAGAACATGGCCGCCAGTGCTGACGTCGGTGCTGTTCTGATTGGTTGGGCAATTACCGCGGTGGGCATGCTGACCCTGGCCTTCGTCTTCCAGACCCTGGCCAATCGCAAGCCTGAGCTGGATGGCGGTGTTTATGCCTACGCCAAGGCCGGTTTCGGCGACTACATGGGTTTCTCGTCGGCCTGGGGATACTGGATCAGTGCCTGGCTGGGCAATGTGGGTTACTTCGTTCTGTTGTTCAGCACCCTCGGTTACTTCTTCCCGCTATTTGGAGAGGGAAATACTCCTGCCGCCGTCATCGGTGCTTCGCTGCTGCTTTGGGCCGTGCACTTTCTGGTTTTACGAGGAATCAAGGAAGCGGCGTTCATCAACCTGGTGACCACCGTCGCCAAGGTCGTACCGCTGCTGCTGTTTGTGTTGATCGCATTGTTCGCCTTCAAACTGGAGATCTTCACCGCCGACATTTGGGGCATCAAAAACCCTGATCTGGGCACTGTGATGAACCAGGTGCGCAACATGATGCTGGTCACTGTGTGGGTGTTCATCGGCATCGAAGGCGCGAGCATCTTCTCGGCCCGTGCCGAAGTACGCAGCGATGTGGGTAAAGCCACCGTCATCGGGTTCATCACCGTGCTGCTGTTCCTGATGCTGGTGAACGTGTTGTCCCTGGGGATCATGACCCAACCCGCGCTGGCGAAACTGCAGAACCCATCGATGGCCGCGGTGCTGGAACATGTGGTCGGTCACTGGGGCGCGGTGCTGATCAGCGTCGGCCTGATCATTTCCTTGCTCGGGGCGCTGCTGTCGTGGGTGCTGCTGTGCGCGGAGATCATGTTCGCCGCCGCCAAGGACCACACCATGCCGGCGTTTTTGCGCCGGGAAAACGCCAACCAGGTACCGGCCAACGCGCTGTGGCTGACCAACGCGATGGTGCAGCTGTTCCTGATCATCACACTGTTTTCGGCCAGCACTTACCTGTCGCTGATCTACCTCGCCACCTCGATGATTCTGGTGCCGTACCTGTGGTCGGCGGCTTATGCCGTGCTGCTGGCGGTACGCGGCGAGAGCTATGAAAACGCCCTGGCCGAACGCAGAAAAGATTTGATCATCGGTGGCATCGCGTTGATCTACGCGATCTGGCTGCTGTACGCCGGCGGCGTCAAATACCTGCTGCTCTCCGCCCTGCTGTATGCCCCCGGCGCGCTCCTGTTCGCCAAGGCCAAGCTTGAAGTCGACAAACCGGTTTTCACTAACGTCGAGAAGCTGATTTTCGCCGCCGTCGTCGTAGGCGCCCTGGTGGCGGCCTATGGGCTGTATGACGGCTTTCTGACCCTTTAGCACTGTTGTGAAAAGCAGCACCTGATTGTTTTCATCTGGAGGAACACGGTAATGACCACGGAAAAAGTTAAGTACGGCGTCCATTCCGAAGCCGGAAAACTGCGCAAAGTCTTGGTTTGCTCCCCCGGCCTGGCCCACCAGCGGCTGACCCCGAACAACTGCGACGAACTGCTGTTCGATGATGTGCTGTGGGTCGCCCAGGCCAAGCGCGACCACTTCGATTTCGTCACCAAAATGCGCGAGCGTGGTGTCGACGTGCTGGAAATGCACAACCTGCTGACCGACATCGTCGCCATCCCTGAAGCGCTGGACTGGATTCTGGAACGCAAGATCACCGCCAATTCGGTCGGCCTCGGCCTGGTCCATGAAGTGGGTGCCTGGCTACGTAGCCTGGAGCCACGCAAGATCGCCGAATTCCTCATCGGCGGGGTTTCCGCCGACGACCTGCCGGACAGTTTCGGCGGCAAGACCATTCAGATGTTCCGCGACTTCCTCGGACACTCCAGCTTCATTCTGCCGCCGCTGCCCAACACTCAGTTCACCCGCGACACCACGTGCTGGATCTACGGCGGCGTGACCCTGAACCCGATGTACTGGCCGGCGCGCCGTCAGGAAACCCTGCTGGCCACCGCCATTTACAAATTCCACCCGCAGTTCACCCACGCCGACTTCCAGATCTGGTACGGCGACCCCGACCAGGACCACGGCAACGCCACCCTTGAGGGCGGCGATGTGATGCCGATCGGCAACGGCGTGGTGTTGATCGGCATGGGCGAGCGCTCGTCCCGCCAGGCTATCGGCCAATTGGCGGTCAACCTGTTCAAGAACAAAGCGGTGGAACGCGTCATCGTCGCCGGTCTGCCGAAATCCCGCGCGGCGATGCACCTGGACACCGTGTTCAGTTTCTGCGACCGCGACCTGGTGACGATTTTCCCGGAAGTGGTGAAGCAGATCGTCGCCTTCAGCCTGCGCCCCGATGAAAGCAAACCGGGCGGCATCGACGTTCGTCGTGAAGAAACCAGCTTCCTCGACACCGTGGCCAAGGCCCTCAACCTCAAGGCGCTGCGTGTCGTCGAAACCGGCGGTAACGCCTTCGCCGCCGAACGCGAGCAATGGGACGACGGCAACAACGTGGTGGCGCTGGAGCCGGGCGTGGTCATCGGCTACGACCGCAACACTTACACCAACACCCTGCTACGCAAGGCCGGCGTGGAGGTCATCACCATCAGCGCCAGTGAACTCGGGCGCGGGCGCGGCGGTGGCCACTGCATGACCTGCCCGATCATTCGCGACCCTATCGATTATTAACTTTCGAGCCTTGGCCGATGCTTATCCAGCACGGCCGAGGGGATAACCGACACCCAAGGAGATCCAATCATGGCTTTCAACATGCGCAACCGCAGCCTGCTCTCGCTGATGCACCACACCACTCGCGAGCTGCACTACCTGCTGGATCTGTCCCGCGACCTCAAGCGCGCCAAATACACCGGCACCGAGCGTCCGCACCTGCAAGGCAAGAACATCGCGCTGATCTTCGAAAAAACCTCGACCCGCACCCGGTGCGCCTTCGAAGTCGCGGCCCATGACCAGGGCGCCCACGTCACCTACATCGACCCGGTGTCGTCGCAGATCGGCCACAAGGAAAGCATGAAGGACACCGCCCGCGTGCTGGGGCGGATGTTCGACGCCATCGAGTACCGTGGCTTCGAACAGGAAATTGTCGAAGAGCTGGCCAAGTTCGCCGGCGTACCGGTGTTCAACGGCCTGACCGCTGAATTCCACCCGACGCAAATGATCGCCGACACCCTGACCATGCGCGAACACAGCGACAAACCACTGCACGACATCAGCTATGCCTACCTCGGCGATGCGCGCTACAACATGGGCAATTCGTTGCTGATGATCGGCGCCAAACTCGGCATGGACGTGCGCATCGCCGCACCGAAAGCGCTGTGGCCACATCAGGACTTCATCGATCAGTGCAAAGCCTTCGCCGAAGAGAGCGGCGCGCGCATCACCATCACCGAAGACCCGAAAGCCGCGGTCAAGGGCGTGGACTTCATCCACACTGACATCTGGGTGTCGATGGGTGAGCCGGTGGAAGCGTGGGACGAGCGCATCGAGCAACTGCTGCCGTACCAGGTCAACGCCGACATGATGAAGGCCTCGGGCAACCCGCGCGTGAAGTTCATGCACTGCCTGCCGGCGTTCCACAACAGCGAAACCAAGGTCGGCAAGGACATCGCCGCGCGTTATCCGAACCTGGCCAACGGGGTTGAAGTGACTGAAGAAGTCTTCGAATCGCCGGCCAACATCGCCTTCGAGCAAGCGGAAAACCGTATGCACACCATCAAGGCTATTCTGGTGTCGGCGTTGGCGGATGTCTGACGGCTGATGCGGTTCCCACTGACAAAACACAGTCAATGTGGGAGCGGGCTTGCTCGCGAAGGCAGTGTGTCAGTCGACATCAATGTTGTCTGTTACACGGCCTTCGCGAGCAAGCCCGCTCCCACACTTGATCCGGTTTTCGCAGAGGACCGAGTTGCCCGCAACCTCTTTGCTTAGGAAGGACTGCACTATGCGTATCGTCATTGCTCTGGGCGGCAACGCCCTGCTCCGCCGGGGTGAGCCCATGACCGCGGAAAACCAGCGCGCCAACATCCGGATCGCCACCGAACAGATCGCCAAGGTTCATCCCGGCAACCAATTGGTGATCGCCCACGGCAATGGTCCGCAGATCGGCCTGTTGTCGCTGCAAGCGGCGGCCTACAGCCAGGTTTCGCCTTACCCGCTGGACGTACTCGGCGCCGAAACCGACGGCATGATCGGCTACATCATCGAACAGGAACTGGGCAACCTGCTGGACTTCGAAGTGCCGTTCGCCACCCTGCTGACCCAGGTCGAAGTCGACCCCAACGACCCGGCGTTCCAGGCCCCCAGCAAACCGATCGGCCCGGTCTACTCCAAGGCCGACGCCGAGAAACTCGCCGCCGAAAAAGGCTGGGCCATCGCCCCGGACGGCGACAAGTTCCGTCGGGTGGTCGCCAGCCCGAAACCCAAACGCATCTTCGAAATCCGCCCGATCAAGTGGCTGCTGGAAAAAGGCAGCATCGTGATCTGCGCCGGCGGTGGCGGCATCCCGACGATCTACGATGCCAACGGCAAGCTGCAGGGCGTGGAAGCGGTGATCGACAAAGACCTGTGCTCGGCGCTATTGGCCGAACAGCTGGAAAGCGATCTGTTGGTGATCGCCACCGACGTCAGCGCGGCATACATCGATTTCGGCAAGCCCACCCAGAAAGCCATTGCCCAGGCTCACCCCGATGAAATGGACAAACTCGGCTTCGCGGCCGGTTCCATGGGACCAAAGGTCCAGGCGGCCTGCGAGTTCGCTCGCCATACTGGCAAAGTCGCGGTGATCGGTACACTCTCGGACATCGAAGCGATCGTCCAGGGCAAGGCCGGGACCCGTATCAGCACAGCGACGCCTGGCATCAGTTATCAATAGAAAGAAACTCCAGGGGCAGGCGTGTGGTCTTCCCTGATTCAATGCCTTTGAAGGAGAGACGCCAATGGCTACGTTCGAACCCGGACACCTGCACATCGAGCGCCATGCGCTGAACAAGGACGATTACAGCTACAACCTGCACATCGAATACAAAATTGCTCAGGATCCCAAGGAAGGCCAAGGCATGCTCTTCACGCTGCGTGGTTCGGTCGAGGGCAAGGAACTGAAGAATGAAGAGTTTTATCTGCCCAAGGACCAGGCCTTCGACTTTGCCCGCCACGCCACGCGCATCGCGCAAAAGTACGGCCTACCCAAGACCGCCAGCATCGGCGCCATGCACAAGTACTACGACGAGATGTTTGAAAACGTGCGGGCACAGCTCGACGTCAAGTCCGGCGACCCGGTCAAACCTGAACACCTGGGATAAAACGGTGAACGCTGAACCTGTGGGAGCGGGCTTGCTCGCGAAAGCGGTCTGACAGCCAACATCGACAGTGACTGACACTCCGCTTTCGCGAGCAAGCCCGCTCCCACGGGGGTTCGATATAGCCCTCAAATCCTGCGCCAGATTTCACCATTTGGCCCGCCCCAAGGCATACTTGCCACCCTCCGCACTCCAGAACCCAACCGCCCCATGCGCATCCACGTCAGTTTCATCGACCGCGTCGGTATCACCCAGGAAGTCCTGGCCCTGCTCGGTGGGCGCAATCTCAATCTGGATGCGGTGGAAATGGTGCCACCCAACGTCTACATCGACGCCCCGACCTTGAGCCCGGCCGTGCTCGAAGAACTGCGCGATGCGCTGTTCAACGTGCGTGGCGTGCAAGCGGTGACGGTGGTCGACATCCTTCCCGGCCAGCGCCGTCACTTGCAGCTCGATGCGCTGCTCGCGGCCATGACCGACCCGGTGCTGGCTCTGGACAGTGCCGGCAAGGTGCTGCTGGCCAACCCGGCACTGATTGCCCTGTACGGTCGCGAACCGGCGGGCGAAAGCATCAGCGAGCTGTTTGCCGACCCGACGCTGCTCGACACCTTGCTGGAAAATGGCTTCCGCCTGCCGCTGCGCGAGATCACCGTCAACGGTCAAACCCTGCTGCTGGACGCCACACCGATCACCGACGCCGGCGCCCTGCTGACCCTGTATCAACCGAACCGCATCGGCGAACGCCTCTCGGCGTTGCACCACGACCACGCCGAAGGTTTCGATGCCCTGCTCGGCGAATCTCCTGCCATTCGTACGCTCAAGGCCCGCGCCCAACGCGTCGCAGCCCTTGATGCACCGTTGCTGATCCAGGGTGAAACCGGCACCGGCAAAGAATTGGTAGCCCGTGCCTGTCACGCCATCAGCGCCCGCCACAGTTCGCCGTTCCTGGCCTTGAACTGCGCGGCACTGCCGGAAAACCTCGCCGAAAGCGAACTGTTCGGCTACGCCCCCGGCGCCTTCACCGGGGCGCAGCGGGGCGGCAAGCCGGGGCTGATGGAATTGGCCAACCAGGGCACGGTATTTCTCGACGAGATCGGTGAGATGTCGCCGTACTTGCAGGCAAAGTTGCTGCGGTTCCTCAACGACGGCAGCTTCCGTCGGGTCGGTGGCGATCGCGAAGTGAAGGTCAACGTGCGGATCCTCAGCGCGACCCATCGCGACCTGGAAAAAATGGTCAGCGAAGGCACTTTCCGCGAAGACCTGTTCTATCGCCTCAACGTGCTGAATGTCGAAGTCCCGCCCCTGCGCGAGCGCGGCCAGGACATTCTGCTGCTGGCGCGCTACTTCATGCAGCAGGCCTGCGCGCAGATCCAGCGCCCGATCTGTCGCCTGGCCCCCGGCACCTACCCGGCGCTGCTGGACAACCGCTGGCCGGGCAACGTGCGGCAATTGCAGAACGTGATCTTCCGCGCCGCGGCGATTTGCGAGAGCAGCCTGGTGGACATCGGCGATCTCGATATCGCCGGCACTTCTGTTGCGCGCCAGAGCGATACCGAGGTCGACAGCCTCGAACAGGCCATGGAAGCGTTCGAGAAAGATCTGCTGGAAAAGCTCTACGTCAGCTACCCCTCGACCCGCCAATTGGCCAGCCGCCTGCAAACCTCCCACACCGCGATCGCCCATCGGTTGCGTAAGTACGGCATACCCAACAAACCTTAAAGCATCACTCGGTCAACTGTGGGAGCGGGCTTGCTCGCGAAAGCGGAGTGTCAGTCGACATCCATGTTGCCTGTTATACCGCTTTCGCGAGCAAGCCTGCTCCCAGGTACTGCATTGCCTTCAAAACGTGATTCAAAAACGACCTCCATCTGTACTGAAAGCGCTACAGCGGAACGATATCGCTACGACCTCTCTTGATCGCCGCTGTGCAAGGCTTTGATCCACTTCAGCTTTTTTCTTCAGTCCGGGCTGTAGCGATTTCGCTACAGCCAATCCATTCCAGTTATCCGCAAAAACTAGTAACTAGTTGATTTATAAAGAATAAAAAACATTGGCCGTGTTTTTGCTTAGTAACCACCCATAAAGCAGGGCTTTTTGCCCGAGCATTCAATGCGTCCACCAGACGAGTCTGGCCCCCCTTAGGAGTTTCCATGAGCGAGTTGCGTTTTACTGAAGATCACGAATGGCTGCGCACCGAAGCTGACGGCACCGTCACGGTCGGCATCACCGCTTTCGCGCAGAACGCCCTGGGCGACGTGGTTTTCGTACAACTGCCTGAGCTGCAGTCCTACGATAAAGGCGCAGAAGCCGCCACCGTGGAATCGGTAAAAGCCGCCAGCGGCGTGTACATGCCGCTGGACGGAGAAGTGGTCGAGACCAACCCGGCCCTCGATAGCAGCCCTGAACTGGTCAACGAAGATCCGCTGGGCGAAGGCTGGTTCTTCCGCTTCAAGCCAACCGACGCCTCGGCTGTCGGCCAACTGCTGGATCAAGACGCTTACGACCGTCTGATTGCCCAAGCCTGAGGAGCGCCGACATGACTCAAGTCAATCTGACGACCGCCAACGAATTCATCACCCGCCACATCGGCCCGCGCGCAGGCGATGAGCAAGCCATGCTCAACAGCCTCGGTTTCGACTCCCTGGAAGCCCTGAGCGCCAGCGTCATTCCCGACAGCATCAAAGGCACCAGCGTCCTCGGCCTTGAAGATGGCCTGAGCGAAGCCGATGCCCTGGCGTTGATCAAATCCATCGCCGGCAAAAACCAACTGTTCAAGACCTACATCGGCCAGGGTTACTACGGCACTCACACGCCGTCGCCGATCCTGCGCAACCTGCTGGAAAATCCGGCCTGGTACACCGCCTACACCCCATACCAGCCAGAAATTTCCCAGGGCCGTCTCGAAGCGCTGCTGAATTTCCAGACCCTGATCAGCGACCTGACCGGCCTGCCGATCGCCAACGCTTCCCTGCTCGACGAAGCCACCGCCGCTGCCGAAGCCATGACCTTCTGCAAACGCCTGAGCAAGAACAAAGGCAGCCACGCCTTCTTCGCCTCCGTTCATTGCCACCCGCAAACCCTCGACGTGTTGCGCACCCGCGCCGAGCCTCTGGGCATCAACGTTGTGGTGGGCGACGAGCGTGAACTGACCGACGTGTCCCCGTTCTTCGGCGCCCTGCTGCAATACCCGGCCAGCAACGGTGACGTGTTCGACTACCGCGAACTGACCGAGCGCTTCCACGCGGCGAATGCGCTGGTCGCGGTCGCTGCTGACCTGCTGGCCCTGACCGTGCTGACCCCGCCGGGCGAGTTCGGCGCCGACGTGGCCATCGGCAGCGCGCAACGCTTCGGTGTGCCGCTGGGCTTCGGTGGCCCGCACGCGGCGTACTTCTCCACCAAGGATGCGTTCAAGCGCGACATGCCGGGGCGTCTGGTCGGCGTTTCCGTGGACCGTTTCGGCAAGCCTGCCCTGCGCCTGGCCATGCAGACCCGCGAGCAACATATCCGTCGCGAGAAAGCCACCAGCAACATCTGCACCGCTCAGGTTCTGTTGGCCAACATCGCCAGCATGTACGCCGTGTACCATGGCCCGAAAGGCCTGACGCAGATCGCCAATCGCATTCATCACCTGACCGCGATCCTCGCCAACGGCTTGAGCGCACTGGGCCTGAGCGTCGAGCAAGCCAGCTTCTTCGACACCTTGACGATCAAAACCGGCGCGCATACTGCCGCCCTGCACGACAAGGCTCGTGCACAGAAGATCAACCTGCGCGTGGTCGATGCTGAGCGTCTGGGTCTGTCCCTGGACGAGACCAGCACCCAGGCTGACGTCGAAACCCTGTGGAGCCTGCTGGCCGACGGCAAGGCACTGCCGGACTTCGCTGCATTGGCCGCCTCGGTCCAAAGCACCCTCCCGGCCGCACTGGTTCGCCAATCGCCAATCCTCAGCCACCCGGTGTTCAACCGTTATCACTCCGAAACCGAGCTGATGCGCTACCTGCGCAAACTGGCGGACAAGGACCTGGCCCTGGATCGCACCATGATCCCGCTGGGTTCCTGCACCATGAAACTCAACGCCGCCAGCGAAATGATCCCGGTAACCTGGGCTGAATTCGGTGCCCTGCACCCGTTCGCTCCGGCCGAGCAAAGCGCCGGCTATCAGCAACTGACCGATGAACTGGAAGCGATGCTCTGCGCCGCCACCGGTTACGACTCGATCTCCCTGCAACCGAACGCCGGTTCCCAGGGTGAATACGCCGGTCTGTTGGCGATCCGTGCCTACCACCAGAGCCGTGGCGAAGACCGTCGCGACATCTGCCTGATCCCGTCGTCCGCCCACGGCACCAACCCGGCCACCGCCAACATGGCCGGCATGCGTGTGGTTGTGACCGCGTGCGATGCCCGCGGCAACGTCGACATCGAAGACCTGCGCGCCAAGGCCATCGAGCACCGCGAACACCTCGCCGCGCTGATGATCACTTACCCGTCGACCCACGGTGTGTTCGAAGAAGGCATCCGCGAAATCTGCGGCATCATTCACGACAACGGCGGCCAGGTGTATATCGACGGTGCCAACATGAACGCCATGGTCGGCCTCTGCGCACCGGGCAAGTTCGGCGGCGACGTATCGCACCTGAACCTGCACAAAACCTTCTGCATCCCACACGGCGGTGGCGGCCCGGGCGTCGGCCCGATTGGCGTCAAGTCGCACCTGACGCCGTTCCTGCCGGGCCACGCCCAGATGGAGCGCAAGGAAGGCGCGGTCTGCGCGGCACCGTTCGGCAGCGCGAGCATTCTGCCGATCACCTGGATGTACATTCGCATGATGGGTGGCGCTGGCCTCAAGCGCGCTTCGCAACTGGCGATCCTGAATGCCAACTACATTTCCCGTCGCCTCGAAGAGCACTATCCAGTGCTGTACACCGGCAGCAACGGTCTGGTGGCGCACGAATGCATCCTCGACCTGCGCCCGCTGAAAGACAGCAGCGGCATCAGCGTCGATGACGTGGCCAAGCGTCTGATCGACTTCGGCTTCCACGCCCCGACCATGTCGTTCCCGGTGGCCGGCACGTTGATGATCGAGCCGACCGAGAGCGAATCCAAGGAAGAACTGGACCGCTTCTGCGACGCCATGATTCGCATCCGCGAAGAAATCCGTGCGGTAGAAAACGGCACGCTGGACAAGGATGACAACCCACTGAAAAACGCCCCGCACACCGCTGCGGAAATCGTCGGCGAGTGGACCCACCCGTACAGCCGCGAGCAAGCCGTTTACCCGGTAGCGTCGCTGATCGAAGCCAAGTACTGGCCACCGGTCGGTCGCGTCGACAACGTGTTTGGCGATCGCAACCTGGTCTGCGCCTGCCCGTCGATCGAAAGCTACGCTTGATCTATAGGGGGCGGGTTCACTCGCCCCCCTCAAGAACACCGCATTCCCTTGTGGGAGCGGGCTTGCTCGCGAAAGCGGCGGGTCAGTCACCATCAATGTTGACTGGTCTACCGCTTTCGCGAGCAAGCCCGTTCCCACAGGATCCAGTCTCTCCACAAGATTTGTGTCGGTCACTATAAAAAGAAACCGGAGAACAACCATGTCGTTAAGCGTGTTCGACCTGTTCAAGATTGGCATCGGCCCCTCCAGTTCCCACACCGTCGGCCCGATGCGCGCTGCTGCGCGTTTCGCTGAAGGTCTGCGTCGTGAAGGGCTGCTGGCAGCAACCACCTGCGTCAAAGTCGAGCTCTACGGCTCGCTCGGCGCCACCGGCAAAGGCCACGGCAGCGACAAGGCTGTGTTGCTGGGCCTGGAAGGCGAACACCCGGACACCGTGGACACCGAAACCATCGCCGACCGCCTGCAAGAGATTCGCAGCAGCGCTCGCCTGAACCTGCTCGGCGAACACAGCATTGCGTTCAACGAAAAAGAACACCTGGCGATGATTCGCAAACCGCTGGCCTATCACCCCAACGGCATGATCTTTCGCGCATTCGACGCGGCCGGCCTGCAAGTGCGCAGCCGCGAGTATTACTCGGTCGGTGGCGGGTTCGTGGTCGATGAAGACGCGGCCGGTGCCGATCGCATCGTCGAAGACGCCACACCGCTGACCTTCCCGTTCAAAAGCGCCAAGGACCTGCTCGGTCACTGCAGCACCTACGGTTTATCGATCAGTCAGGTGATGCTGACCAACGAAAGCGCCTGGCGTCCGGAAGCGGAAACCCGCGCCGGTTTGCTGAAGATCTGGCAAGTGATGCAAGACTGCGTCGCCGCCGGTTGCCGCAACGAAGGCATCCTGCCCGGTGGGCTGAAGGTCAAACGGCGGGCGGCGGCATTGCATCGGCAACTGTGCAACAACCCGGAATCATCGCTGCGCGATCCGCTGTCGGTACTGGACTGGGTCAACCTGTATGCCCTGGCGGTCAATGAAGAAAACGCCAACGGCGGACGCGTGGTCACCGCGCCCACTAACGGTGCAGCCGGCATCATCCCGGCGGTGCTGCATTACTACATGCGTTTCATCCCCGGCGCCAACGAAGACGGCGTGGTGCGTTTTCTACTGACGGCCGCTGCAATCGGCATTCTGTACAAGGAAAACGCCTCGATCTCCGGCGCCGAAGTCGGCTGCCAAGGTGAGGTCGGCGTTGCCTGTTCCATGGCCGCCGGCGCCTTGTGCGAAGTACTCGGCGGCACGGTGCAGCAGGTGGAAAACGCGGCCGAAATCGGCATGGAACACAACCTCGGCCTGACCTGCGATCCGATTGGCGGGCTGGTGCAAGTACCTTGCATCGAACGCAACGCCATGGGTTCGGTCAAGGCCATCAATGCGGTGCGCATGGCCCTGCGTGGTGACGGTCAGCACTTCGTCTCCCTCGACAAGGTCATCCGCACCATGCGCCAGACCGGCGCCGACATGAAAAGCAAATACAAGGAAACCGCCCGTGGCGGTTTGGCGGTCAACATTATCGAGTGCTGATGCGCGCATCTGCACTATTTTCAGGAGCTGGATATGTCCACCGAACAACTGTTGAAGACCCCGTTACACGCACTGCACCTCGAACTCGGCGCCCGCATGGTGCCATTCGCCGGCTATGACATGCCGGTGCAATACCCGTTGGGCGTGATGAAAGAACACCAGCACACCCGTGATCAGGCCGGGCTGTTCGATGTATCCCACATGGGCCAGATCCGCCTGACCGGCGCCAACGCCGCCAAAGCCCTGGAAACCCTGGTGCCGGTGGACATCATCGACCTGCCGGTGGGCATGCAGCGCTACGCGATGTTCACCAACGAGACCGGCGGCATCCTTGACGACCTGATGGTCGCCAACCTCGGTAACGACGAACTGTTCCTGGTGGTCAACGCGGCCTGCAAGGACCAGGACCTGGCGCATCTGCGCAAGCACATCGGCGATCAGTGCACCATCGAGCCGCTGTTCGAAGAGCGTGCCCTGCTCGCCCTGCAAGGCCCGGCCGCAGTCACCGTGCTCGCACGCCTGGCGCCTGAAGTTGCAAAGATGACCTTCATGCAGTTCACCCGCGTGAAACTGTTGGGCGTGGACTGCTTTGTCAGCCGTTCGGGTTACACCGGTGAAGACGGTTTCGAAATCTCCGTACCGGCGGCCAACGCTGAAGCCTTGGCTCGCGCCCTACTGGCCGAACCGGAAGTCGCGGCCATCGGCCTCGGCGCCCGCGATTCCCTGCGCCTGGAAGCCGGCCTGTGCCTCTACGGCCACGACATGAACACCGAAACCACGCCGATCGAAGCGAGCCTGTTGTGGGCCATCTCCAAGGTTCGTCGTGCCGATGGTGCACGGGCCGGCGGCTTCCCTGGCGCCGAAACCGTGTTCACCCAACAGCAAACCGGTGTCAGCCGCAAACGCGTTGGCCTGCTGCCGCAGGAACGTACGCCGGTGCGTGAAGGCGCAGAGATCGTCAATGAAGCAGGTGAAATCATCGGCAGCGTGTGCAGCGGCGGCTTCGGTCCGACGCTTGGCGGCCCTTTGGCCATGGGTTACCTCGATAGTGCTTATACCGTTTTGGATACGCCGGTTTGGGCCATTGTGCGTGGGAAAAAGGTGCCTTTGCTTGTAAGCAAAATGCCATTTGTTCCACAACGCTACTATCGTGGTTGATTGACTGTTTCTATAAGTAACGCGGTTGCGTTAACAGTGCACTAATCTGTAACGCAACCGCCATAAAATAGTGCATACGTTTCGTTTATGAACGTTACTTATAACGATCGAAAACAATTGAACGACCCTATCGAATAAGCCTGCACTAGTGGCCACTCTAACTACCATCAACCCGAGGAAATCCGGGCCTTCGCGGGGCTTGTTTTTTCTGCCGTAGTTGGCGTAGAGTTTGTTCACTGTGTTTGCATGGGTCGCTTGGAATCGTGACCTGGGCAGTAGCCTACAAGTTAGCTACATCCCGTTCGACGTCTTCTTACTCTCCTGCAACCAGCCCCAGTACTCTTTCATGAGAAAGAGACTGTCATTCATTTTTGCGTCAAAGGAAATAAGAAATGTCCCAACGTCAGAGCGGTACCGTCAAGTGGTTTAACGACGAGAAAGGTTTTGGTTTTATCACTCCAGAGAGCGGTCCGGATCTGTTCGTACATTTCCGCGCTATTCAGGGCAGCGGCTTCAAGAGCCTGAAAGAAGGCCAGAAAGTGACTTTCGTTGCTGTGCAAGGCCAAAAAGGCATGCAGGCTGACGAAGTACAAGCAGAAGGCTAATCTTCTGTAACGAAAAAGCCCCTGATACTGATATCAGGGGCTTTTTTGTGGGCGTAAATCCGTAAAATGGCTTCTTTTTCCGCTCAGAGGCAGCCATGTCGAAACACCTGCTCACCCCCCAAGGCGACTTTCCCGCCGTCGGCCTGGGTCGTCGCCTGGCAGCGATGTTCTACGACTTCCTGCTGTGCACCGCTCTACTGATCGTCACCAGCGGCATTTACAAGATGATCCAGATGGCGATCATCGGCGAAGACCGTATGCGCACCCTGACCGAAGCCGGCGCACTGGACGGTGACCCACTGCTGTCGACGGTGCTGCTGTTCGTGCTGTTCGGCTTCTTCGCCAAGTTCTGGACCTGGTCGGGCCAGACCCTCGGCATGCAGGTGTGGTGCATCCGCGTGCAAAACGCCGATGGCTCATCCATCAGCCTGTGGCAGGCGCTGCTGCGCTTTGTGGTATCGATCGCGTCCTGGCTATGCCTTGGGCTGGGGTTCTTCTGGTCGCTGTTCGACAAGCAGAAGCGCAGCTGGCATGACATCTACTCCGACACCCAGCTCGTACGCATTCCGAAGAAAACCAAATAATTCTGGCGAGCGCAAATCAATGTGGGAGCGGGCTTGCTCGCGAAAGCGGTGTGTCAGGCAACATCGATGTCGACTGATCCCCCCCTCTTCGCGAGCAAGCCCGCTCCCACAGTTTTTGCGACTTAACTGACAGACCTCAAGCGTTGCCGGCCAGTTTCATCCGCGCGGCCTGCGTGAAATCGAGCATGCGCTTGAGCGGCCGAACCGCCTGCGGAATCAACGCCGGGTCGACGAAGATCTCGTTAGTGCCCTCACGCAAGCTCTTCAGCGTGCGCTCCAGGGTGTTCATCGCCATCCACGGGCAATGCGCGCAACTGCGGCAAGCCGCGCCGTTACCGGCCGTTGGCGCCTCGATGAAAACCTTGTCCGGGCACAGCTGCTGCATCTTGTAGAAGATGCCACGGTCGGTGGCGACGATCAGGGTCTTGTTTGGCAGACTTTGCGCCGCAGCGATCAGCTGACTGGTGGAACCTACCGCGTCGGCCAATTCGATCACCGCGGTCGGCGACTCCGGGTGCACCAGAATGGCCGCATCCGGGTACAGCGCTTTCATGTCTTCGAGCTGCTTGGCCTTGAACTCTTCGTGAACGATGCAGGCACCGTCCCACAACAACATATCGGCGCCAGTCTTGCGCTGAATGTAAGTGCCCAGGTGCTTGTCCGGGGCCCAGATAATGGTTTCGCCGTTATCCATCAGGCTTTCGACGATTTCCAGCGCGCAGCTGGACGTCACCACCCAGTCCGCCCGGGCTTTGACCGCCGCCGAAGTGTTGGCATACACCACTACCGTGCGCTCCGGGTGCTGATCGCAGAACGCCGAGAACTCGTCCACCGGGCAACCCAGGTCCAGCGAGCAGGTCGCTTCCAGGGTCGGCATCAGCACACGTTTTTCAGGGTTGAGGATTTTCGCGGTTTCACCCATGAATTTCACACCGGCGACCACCACGGTCTTGGCCGGATGGGCATTGCCGAAGCGGGCCATCTCCAGAGAGTCGGAGACGCAGCCACCGGTTTCTTCAGCCAGGGCCTGAATGACCGGATCGCAATAGAAGTGGGCAACCAGCACCGCGTCCTGAGCCTTGAGCTCGGCAGCGATGGCAGTGCGGTAATAAGCCTCTTCCTCGGCGGTCAGCGGCTTGGGCTGCTTGGCGTCGAGATGGGCTTGAACCAGAAGGCGTTCGGAAATCTGCGTCATGTTCGCAAGACCTGCAGGCGCTTTCGCGCGAAAGTCGAGTATACACCCGGCTCCGGACCCTTCGGGGTACCGCCGGGAGAGTGAGTATCATCAGGCACGGACAGCGGTGAAGCTGCGCAAGGCTACAGAATATCCGGTGGATGCAAAAGATGATTCTGACCTGCGTCACGCAGTGCGATCCCGGAATGAGGTGACCTCAAATCGCGGGCAAAAAAAAACCCGGAAATCCTCACTTACGTGGGCCTTCCAGATTTTTTAAAATGGTGGGTCGTGTGGGATTCGAACCTACGACCAATTGGTTAAAAGCCAACTGCTCTACCAACTGAGCTAACGACCCGCTGTGTGGTGGCGCGTATAATACTGATTTCTAAGGACTATTCAACACCTAATTTGAAAAAAATCAAAAATAAGGTGTCGGATCGCTGATTCCGGCCGCCGCAAAGCCTTCTGCACGCAGACGGCAGCTGTCGCATTTACCGCAGGCACGGCCGTTATCGTCCGCCTGATAGCAGGAAACAGTCAGCCCGTAATCAACCCCAAGCTTCACGCCTGCCTGAACGATCTGCGCCTTGCTCAGGTTTTGCAATGGCGCCTGGATACGGAAGCCCTGCCCCTCTACCCCGGCCTTGGTCGCCAGATTGGCCATGCGCTCGAAGGCTTCGATGAATTCGGGACGGCAATCCGGGTAGCCGGAGTAATCCACTGCGTTCACCCCAATAAAGATGTCACGCGCGCCCAACACTTCGGCCCAACCCAGCGCCAAAGACAGAAACACCGTGTTGCGCGCAGGCACATAAGTCACCGGAATACCTTCGCTCGGCGCCTCCGGTACGTCGATGGAGCTGTCGGTCAAGGCCGAGCCACCGATGCCATTCAGGTTCAGGCCGATTACCTTGTGCTCAACCACACCCAGGTCACGGGCAACACGCTCGGCGGCATTCAGTTCGGCGCGATGGCGTTGACCGTAATCGAAGCTCATGGTGTAGCAGCTGTAGCCTTCGGCACGGGCCATGGCCACGACCGTCGCCGAGTCAAGGCCGCCGGACAGCAGGATGACCGCACGTTTTTCTGCAGTGTTCAGTTGTTCAGTCATGTCAGCGCCCCGGCTCGTCATTCCAAAGATATTTATGCAGCTGCAATTGCAGACGCACAGGCAGATTGTCCGCCACCACCCAGTCCGCCAGATCACGCGCATTCAGGTCATGGTGGCTCGGCGAGAACAGGACTTCGCCGGCACGCTCGCTCAAACCGTACTGAATCAACTTGGACACGGCCCAGTCGTAGTCTTCCCGCGAACAGATGACAAATTTCACCTGGTCGTTGGGTGTGAGCAGTTCGATGTTCTCGTAGCGGTTGCGGTGGGCTTCTTTCGAACCCGGGGTTTTCAGATCGACGACGCGACTGACCCGTGGATCGACCGCCGAGATGTCCAGCGCGCCGCTGGTTTCCAGCGACACTTCGTAACCGGCGTCACACAACTGCTTGAGCAAAGGGATGGCATTGGGTTGCGCCAGGGGCTCGCCACCGGTGACACAAACGTAACGCGGGCGAAAACCGGCCACTTGCTCGAGGATATCGTCGAGCGTGCGGAGGGTGCCGCCAGTGAAGGCGTAAGCGCTGTCGCAGTATTGGCAACGCAATGGGCAACCGGTCAGGCGCACAAAAACAGTGGGCAGCCCGGCAGTCCGCGTTTCACCCTGCAACGAGTAGAAAACTTCGGTGATTCTCAATGTGTCTTGCATAGTCGCCACGGGCGTAACAGCTAAACAGGCTGTCCGCCTCCGTCAGGCACTTCAAGGAACCCCGCCAACGCGCAGATCCCAAAAAGCGTGTTTCATAAAAAGGGCATGAATTCTAACGAAAAAACCCGCGACAAGCGCGGGTTTCTTCAAAACGGATGCCAGCAGGCTTACATGCGCTGCAAATCCCGTTGCGCCAGCTGAGCGGCGGAAGTGCCCGGATACTGGGACACAACCTGTTGCAGAATGCCTTTGACCCGGTCGGTATGACCGAGGCGGCGCTCTACATCAGCGAGCTTGTACAGCGAATCAGGCACCTTGGGGTGCTTGGGGTACAGCTGCGAAACCTTGGCGAAGGCCTGACCTGCACCTTGCAGATCACCTTTGGCCAGGTTCACTTCACCCAACCAATACTGGGCATTGCCTGCGTATTGACTGTTCGGGTATTTGCGCAGGAATGCGGTGAAAGCCTGACTGGCCTTGTCGAAATCCTTGGCTTTGATCAGATCGAAGGCTGCATCGTAGTACAGTTTTTCCTTCGCCGGATCAGCCGGTTCGCTACCCGCGGCCGGAGCTTGAGTGGCGGCCGCTGCCGCACCTGCGCCGGCGGCTGCACCGGGGGCATTCAAATTGCCACCGGTGGAAGAATTATCAGGAGTCGCGGCTGGTGCAACGCCGGATCCTATGCGCCGATCAAGATCCTGATATCGCTCCAGGTTCTCTTGCTTCATGCGCGCTACATCATTTTGCAGAACTTCGATGATGCCTTGTTGGCGCGAGATCTGCTCCTGCATCGATTGCAGTTGGTTGAACAGCTCGCCCTGTGCCGAGACAGGGGCCGAAACCCCTCCCCCGGCATAGGCGCCGTTCGTACCGTAACCCGCAGGCGGATAACTGCTCCCGCTATTGTTATAGCCGGAGTTGTCCTCGACCACAGGAACCGCAGCCCACACCGCAAGCGGTGCGAGGCTGAGAGCCAAAACAGTTACAGCACGACGGCACGTTCGCATGACGAATTACTTACGCAGTTCGACGCGACGGTTTTGAGCCCAGGACTGCTCGTCGTTGCCGGTAGCAACTGGACGCTCTTCGCCGTAGGAAACCAGTTCCAGCTGAGCTGGGGAAACACCTTGCAGTACCAGGTAACGCTGAACGGCTTTCGCACGACGCTCGCCCAGTGCCATGTTGTACTCACGAGTACCACGTTCGTCGGTGTTGCCTTCCAGAACAACGCGAGCGCCGTTTGCTTTCAGGTCTTTGGCGTGAACGTCCAGAGCGCGCATGGCTTCTGGCTTCAGGTCCGAGCTGTCGTATTCGAAGTAGAAGGTGGTGATTGCGCGCAGAGCAGCTTCTTCGCTCAGGGAGCCGTCAACAGCACCAGTGTTAGCGCCGTAACCAGCGTTTGGATCAACAGCGCCTTCACCGGCGTTGTCGCCGCCTTTGGACGAGCAACCTACAGCTACAGCCATGGCCAGAGCCAGCGCAGCAAATTTACCAAACTTCAGCATTTCCATCGTGAAACTCCTAATGAACCCCAGTGTGTTAAGTAAAACGTATAGCGCCGCGTCAGTTCAGGTAAGGGGACCAGGACGGTTCTCTGACTTCGCCTTGTGCGGTAGGAAGCGGGAGCCTCACGCGTCCATTAATGGACACGAGCATCAAGACTCCCCGGCCCTGCTGGCGGGTGGCGTAGATTACCATGGTGCCGTTGGGCGCAACAGTAGGAGACTCGTCCAGAGTGCTATCAGTGAGGATCTTTACACTACCGCGCTGCAAATCCTGGGCTGCCACCTTGAAGTTGGTGAAACCGTCCTGGCGGTGAATCATTACCAGGGTCTTCTCATCGGCCGACAATTTAGGGTTGGCGTTGTAGTTGCCAATGAAGGTCACACGCTCCGCACCACCACCGCCTGCGCTGGTTTTATAGATCTGAGGCTTGCCGCCACGGTCCGAGGTGAAGTAGATGGTCGAACCATCCTTGCCCCAGAACGGTTCGGTATTGATGCCAGGACCATTGGTGACACGGGTGATCTGACGCGAACCCAGGTTCATCACGTAAATGTCCGGGTTACCGTCTTTCGACAACACGAATGCCAGGCGATTGCCATCCGGCGACCAGGCTGGCGCACCGTTCAGGCCTTCGAAATTGGTGATCTGCTCACGGCGACCGGTGTCGATGTTCTGCATGAAAATGCGCGGACGCTTCTGCTCGAACGACACGTAGGCAATGCGCTTGCCATCCGGTGCAAAGCGCGGCGACAGGATCGGTTCGCGCGATTGCAGCAGCGTCACGGCACGGGCACCGTCATAGTCCGAACGTTGCAGTGTGTAGCGAGTGTTCTTCTCGGAGAAACGCTCGGCTGTCACATACAGCAGACGTGTCGAGAACGCACCTTTGATACCGGTGAGTTTTTCGAACGACTGGTCGGAGATGTAGTGAGCCATGTCGCGCAGTTGATCGACGCCGCCCGACACGCTGCCGGTCAGCACTTGCTGCTCGGTGGCGACGTTGAACAGTGCGTACTGCACCTGCAGGCGACCGCCCGCCGGAACGATGCTGCCGACCATGACGTACTGGGCACCCAGCGCCTTGAAGTCACGGTAGATGATTTCGCTGGCCTGGCTTGGCTGGCTGATCATGTTCTGCTTTGGAATCGGCGCGTAGTAACCCGAATTGCGCAGGTCGTTACCGATAATCTCAGCCATGTCGTCCGGCAGCACGCTACCGCCCTGGAAGCCGAAAGGCACAACGGCAATTGGAGTTGCCTGGGAGCTGCCACTGCTGACCAGGATATTTTTTTCATCTGCCGTGGCCAGTCCTGCAAAGCAGAACATGACTACAAGCAGTCCTCGAAGAAGGTTTCTCACAAGGCTAGATCCTCAGGTGTGAATGTCATCTTGAATGAACGATAGGGTGCGAAATCAGCTGGCTTCAGACCCTGCATTTCGGTCAATCGACCAATATTTTTTACAGCCGCGACTGCAGAACTGTCGAACGGCGCGTCACCGCTGGAATGAGCAACCGAAACACCGGAGATCGTTCCGTCAGGGAGCATGTTGATTTGCAGAATCACCTTCATGCCCTTGCGGGCCGACGGTGGCTGCGCCCAACCTTCAGATGCTCGCGAACGAATCAGATCATCAAAGTTGCCCGCGGTTTCATCGCCTTGCTCATCCGCCAAAGCCTGCTGACGCTCGGTCTTATCGGACAGCAAGTCAGCCAGAGCCTGAGCCTTCTTGTCCTCTACCGACTTGCGAGCCGCGTCCTGCGCTTTCTTCTTCGCAGCATCGGCAGTCGCTTTCTTCTTCGCGTCTTCGGCGATTTTCTTCTTCGCCTCTTCCGCTTCAGCTTTCTTCTTGGCGTCTTCCGCGGCTTTCTTCTTCGCGTCTTCGACGATCTTTTTCTTCGCTTCTTCAGCGGCCGCTTTCTTGGCCTCTTCTTCAGCAGCTTTTTTGGCTTCTTCTTCGGCTTTCTTCTTGGCTATATCAGCCAATTGTTTCTCTTCGGCCTTTTTGGCTTCGGCGGTCTTCTTCGCTTCGTCGGCTTTCTTGGCTTCATCAGCCTTCTTCGCCTCCTCCGCTTTCTTCGACTCGTCGGCCTTCTTGGCTTCCTCGGCCTTTTGAGCCGCTTCTTCTTTCTTTTGTTCCGCAGCCTTCACCGCTTCCTGCTCGACCTTCTTCTGTTCCATCTGCTCGACTTCGGTCTGACGCGCAGCAGATTTCTGCGCCTCACCCGCGATCTTCTGATTGGTCTGGGTGGTCGCCCGACTTTTCGATTTCAGCTGGTACAGGGTTGCCTGGACAATCGGCTTGGCCGGCGGCAGTTCCGGTGTGAAGGCGAAACTGACAAACAGCATGCCGAACACCAGCACGTGCAAGACAATCGCCCAGACACTAGGCCAGAAGTAGCTTTCCGAGGCGGACGGCTCTCGCAGTTGCTGCATCAGGGCGCCTCGGTAATCAAGCCAACATTACCGACCCCGGCCTTCTGCAACCCGCCCATGGCGCCCATGACGGCACCGTAATCGACGGTCTTGTCACCGCGGATGAATACCTGGGTACGCTTGCCGTTATCGTTGCCAACGCGAATGATCTTGGTCACGGCGTCGGTCATTTGCGGCAAGGTCATGGCCTTGTCCTGCTGCTTTTCGGTGTCGACTTCGCTGCCAAGGTTCCAGTAGTAGGTCTTGTCAGCCTTGATCGAAATGGTCAGGACCTGAGTGTTGTTGTCCTGCGGCAAGGCTTCGCTGGAAACCTTGGGCAGATCAACTTTCACGCCCTGATTGAGCATCGGCGCGGTCACCATGAAGATGACCAGCAGTACCAGCATCACGTCGATGTAAGGCACCACGTTCATCTCGGCAACCGGCTTGCGCTTTTTGCGAGCTCGAGCGATTAAAGCCATTGGAAATTACCTGCTTATTCTTCGCTGGTGTGCACTTTGCGGTGCAGGATCGCCTGGAATTCATCGGCGAAGGTGTAATAGCGGCCCAGCAGGGTTTCGCTGCGGGCAGCAAAACGGTTGTAGGCGATAACGGCCGGAATGGCGGCAAACAGACCGATCGCGGTAGCAACCAGTGCTTCGGCGATACCTGGAGCCACAGTGGCCAAGGTCGCTTGCTGGGCGGTCGCCAGACCACGGAAGGAGTTCATGATGCCCCAGACTGTACCGAACAGACCGATGTACGGGCTGACGGAACCGACGGTGGCGAGGAACGGCAGGCTCTGCTCGAGTTTTTCTTCCTCGCGGGAGATGGCTACGCGCATGGCACGCGCCACGCCTTCCATGACCGCTTCCGGATCAACGCCCGACTGCTGACGCAGACGGGAGAATTCCTTGAAGCCGGCACGGAAGATTTGCTCGACGCCGGAATCCGGATCAGGGTTGCTGCCGGCCTGACGGTAGAGTTTGGACAGGTCGATACCGGACCAGAAGCGCTCTTCAAAGCTCTCTAGGGCACGTCGACCGGCGCGCAGCAAGTTGCTGCGCTGAAAGATCATGATCCACGAGGTCACCGATGCGGCTACCAGGATCAGCATTACCAGTTGCACCACGACACTGGCATTGCTGACCAGGCTCCACATGGAGGAATGGTCGACGACGTTAGCTTCCACGCTTTATCTCCTGCTTTAAGTGTGTACCCGCGCCGCTCACGTCGGCGAAGGCCGCACGTAGAGTTTCGGGAATGGCCCGGGGTTTCAAACTGTTAGTGCGCACACAGGCCACCAGAAACTGCCCTTCGCAGAGCAGCACATTATCCGTAGCCCGCCTGACCTGCTGTTTGAAGCGCAGGCTGACCCGGTTCAACTCAATCACCTCAGCACTTACCAGCAGTTCGTCGTCCAGTCGCGCCGGCGCGTGGTAACGCGCTTCGCTGGAATGCACGACGAACAACAGGTCCTCCCCTGCCAGCGCCGACTGGGCAAAGCCCAGCTCCCGGAGCCGCTCGGTTCGAGCCCGTTCCATAAACTTGAGGTAATTGACGTAATACACGATGCCGCCGGCATCGGTGTCCTCGTAATAAACGCGACAACGATGTGCGAACGGCTCAAGCCCGTTTTGCGCGCGCATACTCTAGTGCTTACTCCTCGGGTTGCCAATCCGGCCAGGCAACTGTTTTTCATTGATTCGCGGCTTTCCGGCGAAAGCACCGTCCTGAGACAGCACAAACCCCGAATAAATCAGCACGCAAAAGTTGATTAATCGTCCACGGCATCGAGGAACTCGTCTACCACGGGCATCTCACCCAATCGTGACGGGATGTTTAAACCGAAATGCAGATACGCATGCCGCGTCACCACTCGCCCCCGTGGAGTACGCATGATGTAGCCCTGCTGGATCAGGTACGGCTCCAGCACATCTTCAATGGTGTGGCGTTCTTCACTGATTGCAGCGGCCAGGCTGTCCACCCCCACCGGCCCACCGTCGAACTTCTCGATCATGGTCAACAGTAAACGTCGGTCCTGGTGGTCGAAACCACGCTCGTCGACATCCAGCAGGTTCAAGGCCAGGTCGGCGATGGGCTTGGTGATGTGGCCTTTGGCTCGGACCTCGGCGAAATCCCGGACCCGGCGCAGCAAGCGGTTGGCGATCCGCGGTGTGCCACGGGCACGGCGGGCGATTTCAAAGGCGCCTTCCGGGTCCAGCGGTAAACCGAGAATATTGGCCGAACGGCTGACAATCGTTGCCAGGTCGGCGGTGCTGTAGAACTCCAGGCGCTGGACGATCCCGAAACGGTCGCGCAACGGGTTGGTCAGCATGCCGGCACGGGTGGTTGCGCCGACCAGGGTAAACGGCGGCAGGTCGAGTTTGATCGAGCGGGCGGCCGGCCCTTCGCCAATCATGATGTCGAGCTGGAAATCTTCCATGGCCGGGTACAGCACCTCTTCGACGATCGGCGACAACCGATGGATCTCGTCGATGAACAGCACATCATGGGGCTCAAGGTTGGTCAGCAACGCCGCCAGGTCACCCGGACGCTCAAGGACCGGCCCCGAAGTGCTTTTGATCGACACGCCCATTTCCTGGGCAATGATATTGGCCAGGGTGGTTTTACCCAGGCCCGGCGGGCCGAAAATCAGGGTGTGATCGAGCGATTCATTGCGCCCGCGCGCGGCCTGGATGAACAACTCCATTTGCTCGCGAACGGTTGGCTGGCCGATGTATTCGGCCAGGCTGACGGGACGAATCGCCCGGTCCTGGACTTCCTCGCGGTCACGGGGTCCACCCGTGGCGGCGATCAGACGATCAGCTTCAATCACTTAGATCATTCCCTTCAGGGCACGACGAATCATGTCTTCACTGCTCAAACCTTTCTCCTTGATCGCAGAAATCGCCTTGCTGGCTTCCTGCGGCTTGTAACCCAGGGAAATCAGCGCGCTGACCGCGTCATTTTCGGCGGTAGCGACCGGAGGCATATCTGGCCCACCCGGCTGGTTTGGCACCAACGCGAACATCGCCGGCACGGTTTCCCAGGCCTTGAAGCGATCCTTGAGCTCCACCAGCAAACGCTCGGCGGTCTTCTTGCCAACGCCCGGCACCTTGGTCAACGCCGAAGTATCCTGAGACTGCACGCAACGAACCAGTTCGTCGACCTCCAGGCTCGACATCAAGGCCAACGCCAGTTTCGGCCCTACCCCATTGAGACGGATCAGTTCGCGAAAAAAGTCTCGCTCACGCTTGCCGAAGAAGCCATAGAGTAACTGCGCGTCTTCGCGTACGACCAAATGGGTGTGCAAGGTCAGCGGTTCACCGACCGACGGCAAGCGATAAAGCGTGGTCATGGGCACTTCCAGCTCATACCCCAGACCGTTTACATCCAGAATCAGGTGCGGCGGCTGTTTTTCAGCCAAAGTGCCGCGCAAGCGTCCAATCACGTTTCAGATCCTTGAGCGTTGGCCAGATCAGTGCTGGCGACTGACAGAACAAGGGTTTTGCGCCGACAACACAGGCGCAAAACCCTCATTCCACAAAAAATGATTGCTGATGCTATCAGAGACGCAGGCGCCCGCCACGACTGCGTGCCGTGCCCAGACCATGGGGCAACAGGCTGGAACGGGTGTGAGCATGGCAAATCGCGATGGCCAGGGCATCCGAGGCATCGATTTGCGGCTTGCTGGTCAGCTTCAACATGTGCATGACCATCATCTGCACTTGTTCCTTGTTCGCCCCGCCGGTGCCGGTCACCGCTTGCTTGACCTGGGTCGCGGTGTATTCAGCGATTTCCAGGCTTTCTTCGGCTCCGGCCACGATGGCTGCGCCACGGGCCTGGCCGAGCTTGAGGGCCGAGTCGGCGTTGCGGGCCATGAAGACTTTTTCGATGCCCATGGTCACCGGACCATAGGTCTGAATGACTTCGCGCACGCCCCGATAGACGATTTGCAGGCGCTCGTGCAGCTCGCCGGAACCCGTACGAATGCAGCCCGACGCCACGTACACGCAGCCCCGCCCGGTATCACGTACCACGCCATAACCGGTGATACGTGAACCGGGGTCAATTCCAAGAATTAAAGTCATAACGCCTGCGGGTTAGGTAAGAGCACATTATTCAAGACAGCGAATAACAAATGTGGGAGCTGGCTTGCCTGCGATGACCCAGGCTCATCAAACAATGATGCAGCCTGACACACCGCCATCGCAGGCAAGCCAGCTCCCACAATGAACTTTAGTCGCCCTTAACCGAGCTGCGCGGCCACCGCTTCCGGGATATCCGCGTTGGAATACACGTTCTGCACGTCATCAAGGTCTTCGAGCATATCGATCAGCTTGAGGATCTTCTCGGCGCCTTCCAGATCCAGTTCGGCACTGGTGGTCGGCAACATGACGATTTCCGCGTCATCACCCTTGAAACCTGCCGCTTCCAGCGCGTTACGCACCGAGTAGAAACCGGCGAACGAGGTGAACACGTCGATGGAGCCGTCTTCGTTGGTCACCACGTCATCGGCGTCGGCTTCCATGGCCGCTTCCATCAGCGCGTCTTCATCAACCCCCGGGGCGAAGGAAATCTGCCCTTTGCGTTCGAACAGATAAGCCACCGAACCGTCGGTGCCGAGGTTGCCGCCGCACTTGCTGAACGCGTGGCGAACAGCGGCTGCGGTGCGGTTACGGTTGTCTGTCATGCATTCGACCATCACCGCCACGCCGCCCGGACCGTAACCTTCGTAGGTCAGTTCGACCATGTCATCGGTATCGGCAGCGCCGGCACCACGGGCCACCGCGCGGTCGATGATGTCACGGCTCATATTCGCACCCAGCGCTTTATCCAGCGCCAGGCGCAGGCGCGGGTTGGAGCCCGGATCAGCTCCGCCCTGACGGGCAGCGACCGTCAGTTCACGAATCCACTTGGTGAAAATCTTGCCCTTCTTGGCATCCTGACGTTCTTTGCGGTGCTTGATGTTCGCCCACTTGGAATGACCCGCCATAACTCGCTCCGAATTTCTCTTTGAAACATCGCCCGCCACACAGGGAGTGTGGGCCAGCAACAAAAAATCTCGACCTAAAGAAAAGGCGCATCCCAAAAGGATGCGCCTTTGCGGTCAGCTTTACTCTGCCTTTGGTGCTTCGCGCAGACGAATGTGCAATTCGCGCAGCGCCTTGGCATCTACCACGCCTGGAGCCTGCGTCATCACGTCCGCAGCACTCTGGGTTTTCGGGAAGGCGATCACTTCACGGATCGACTGGGCGCCGGTCATCAGCATCACCAGACGGTCCAGACCGAAGGCCAGACCACCGTGCGGCGGCGCGCCGTATTTCAGGGCGTCGAGCAGGAAGCCGAATTTCTCTTCCTGTTCCGCTTCATTGATACCCAGCAGACGGAAGACCGATTGCTGCATTTCCTTGCGGTGGATACGGATCGAACCGCCACCCAGCTCGGTGCCGTTCAGGACCATGTCGTAGGCACGGGACAAAGCGCCAGCCGGGTTGGCTTCCAGCTCTTCAGGAGTGCACTTCGGCGCGGTGAATGGGTGGTGCAAGGCGCTGAAGCTGCCGTCGTCGTTCTCTTCGAACATCGGGAAGTCGACGACCCACATCGGCGCCCACTTGCAGGTCAGCAGCTCGAGGTCATGGCCCAGCTTGATCCGCAGCGCGCCCAGGGCTTCGCTGACGATCTTGGCTTTGTCGGCGCCGAAGAACACGATGTCGCCATCGACCGCACCCACGCGATCGAGGATCACATTCAGGTTGGCTTCCGGGATGTTCTTCACGATCGGCGACTGCAGACCTTCAACACCGGCGGCACGCTCGTTGACCTTGATGTACGCCAGGCCCTTGGCACCGTAGATGCCGACGAACTTGGTGTAATCGTCGATCTGCTTGCGCGGCATGCTCGCCCCGCCTGGAACGCGCAAGGCGGCGATACGGCATTTCGGGTCATTGGCCGGGCCACTGAACACCTTGAAGTCGACTTCCTTGAGCTGGTCGGCAACGTCCACCAGTTCCAGCGGGTTACGCAGGTCTGGCTTGTCGGAACCGTAGCGGCGCATGGCTTCTTCGAAGGTCATGTGCGGGAATTCGCCGAACTCCAGACCCAGCACTTCCTTGAACAGGTTGCGGATCATGCCTTCGGTCAGGCCCATGATGTCTTTTTCATCGAGGAAGCTGGTTTCGATGTCGATCTGGGTGAATTCAGGCTGACGATCGGCACGCAGGTCTTCGTCGCGGAAGCACTTGGCGATCTGGTAGTAGCGGTCGAAGCCGGCCACCATCAGCAGCTGCTTGAACAGCTGAGGCGATTGCGGCAAGGCGAAGAACGAACCGGCGTGAGTACGGCTCGGCACCAGATAGTCACGCGCGCCTTCGGGGGTAGCACGGGTCAGGATCGGCGTTTCGACGTCGAGGAAACCGTTCTCGTCCAGATAGCGGCGGATGCTGGTGGTCATGCGCGAACGCAGACGCAGCTTCTCGGCCATTTCAGGGCGACGCAGATCAAGGAAGCGATAACGCAGGCGGGTTTCTTCGCCAACGTCGGAGAACTCGTTCAGCGGGAACGGCGGGGTTTCCGATTCGTTCAGCACTTCCAGCTCGTAGCCCAGGACCTCGATCATGCCCGACGCCATGTTGGCGTTGGTTGCACCGGCCGGACGCAGGCGAACCTTGCCGGTGATCTTCACGACGTACTCGCTGCGCACGCGATCGGCGGCGGCGAAGCTCTCGGCGCGGTCCGGATCGAACACCACCTGGGCCAGACCGTCACGATCACGGATATCGAGGAAAATCACCCCGCCATGGTCACGGCGACGGTGGACCCATCCGCAAAGGGTAACTTCCTGGCCTTCCAGGCTTTCGTTCAGTTGGCCGCAATAATGGCTGCGCATCATGGTAGTGGTTTCACTTCTCGTAATTCGAAATTCGGTTGGAGGCCTTGCCGCACCACCACACTTGAATAAGGTGCCAGATGATGCAAGAGCTCGCGCGTGTCGTTCAACCCGGGCGCTAGACCCTAGTCAGCTTTGTCGCCACCGGCCAGATTTTTCTTGGAACCGGTCTTGAAGTCGGTTTCGTACCAGCCGGTGCCACTGAGGCGGAAACCGGGCATGGACAGCATCTTTTTAAGCTCTGGCGCCTGGCAGGCAGGGCAGTCGACCAGCGGTGCTGCGCTGATCTTTTGAATGGCTTCCAACTGATGACCACAGGAAGCACATTGGTAGTCGTACATCGGCATGGGGGTTGTCTCGGCGATCAGATTGCTACCGCGCACGCTGGGCTTTGCGGCAAAGAGCGGGATTATATCCATTAAATGCTGCCTGTGCAGCCGTAAGACTGCACAGACCGCACTCGACTCCATCCGCCCCACCGCTAAGCCATGATGAGGCAGCTACCCTCCTTCAGGCTGTGCACGACGCACACAACCCGTACCAGCCCGGTGAAGTTCTTCACCCCGCCATGGCGCAAATGCACCTCGCGGTCCACATGGGACAGCAGCGCATTGACCGAGCAGCAGTTGACCTTGGCCATATCACCCAAAATATCCCAATAGACCTGTTCAAGCCGCAAACAGGTCGCAAAGCCATTCAAACGCACTGACCGGGACAAGGGCTGGGCCAGCCCCATATCGAATTCGCTGACAAGTGAATCAATCCTTATATCCTTGAATGGACCGATCCTCCCCTCGCCTTGTCTGTCTTCATGAACCATACCGTTGACACTCCTTTGTCATCCTTGCTGCTTTTGAAAGCCATATTCTGTTTCCTTATAAAAGCGCAGGCGCAACGGTATATCCAGACGACTTTATGACCATCAACGTAGGATAAGCCAACAACGGAGGGGCGATCATGGAGCTCGTCCTAGGCCGGACGATTTCCTACAAAAGCTGACGCAACGTCACGCAACGAGAAGGAAAAAGACCTCGAAAACACCACGCGCGAACAACATTCGGCAAGCGTCGCCCGCGCATGTGCCAATGGAAGCACCGCCGGACCGCCTGATTTGAGTAGCCGAGGGCTTTGCTGTTAAATAGGCAGTGTGTCGCTACCGCCTATTTTCCGGGGGCTGCGCATAGGCTGATATCAGGTACGTGCCCAACGCCTCTTATTGTTCTGAAGCGAACCGTGCTCTATCAGCTCTTCCTTGTGATCCGTCTTAACGTGAGTTAATCAAAATGTTGAAAATCGTCCACCTGCTAATGGGCGCAGCAGCCTTGCTGCTGTCCTTCATCCCTAGCCTGCGATCCGAAGCGGTACCTTACCTGCAACAACCCGATGCGCTGTACCTGGCCTTTCTGGGCTTGCTCAACCTCACCCTCGCGCCTGTTATCCCTTACTGGAACAAAGGTCCACGTCATCAGTTGCAAAACCTGGTCAGCGCTTTGCTGGTGCTGGCTGTCGTGCTGCAAACCCTGACACTGATCGCCCCGATGCCTGTCATCGCCGGTCAACCTGCCGTTCTGTTCAGCCTGGTCGTTGCCCTGATCGCCGTTCTTCTGCACCTGGCCATCAGCTTCTACAAATCTTCACCGGCCGCCGCCTCGCCAAGCTACGACATGAGCAACCGCGATACTGGCACCGTCAAATGGTTCAACACTTCCAAAGGCTTCGGCTTTATTTCCCGTGACTCCGGCGATGATATTTTCGTGCATTTCCGGGCGATTCGCGGTGAAGGCCACCGTGTTCTGGTCGAAGGCCAGCGCGTGGAGTTCTCTGTCATGAATCGTGACAAAGGCCTGCAAGCCGAAGATGTGATCGCCGCACTGCCGCGTCGCTGATTAAAGGCTGAAAAAAAACCGCGGACAGCCAGCTTGGCTGTTCGCGGTTTTTTATTGCCTGGCTCTTAGTAATGGGGCGGTGGTGCCTCTTCTTCTTCAAGGGTCGCAAACTGGCCGGCCATTTCTTCCTGCCGCTTGAGCAATGCCGCCATTTGCAATTGCAGACGTTCGACCATCCGCTGCTGCGCCGCCAGCACATCATTCAATGTCTGGATGGTGTCATCCTGAAACGCCAACTGGCTTTCCAGATCGGTAACGCGCTCTTCCAGGCTCATGACTCAACCCTCCAGAAACGTGAAATCATCGGTCAACACCAGACGCAGTCGTTCGCGAATCGTCGCGATCTGCTCTGGGCTGTATGGTTTGGCCTCCTGCTTTCCCCAGACCGGGGCTGGCCAGGCGGCATCCTCACGCTTGCGCACAATCACATGCATGTGCAACTGACTGACGACGTTACCCAGGGTCGCGACGTTCAACTTGTCCGCGTCGAACGAGTCCTTGAGGATTTCCGCCAGCTCCGTCGTTTCGCGCCACAACTGCTGTTGATCTGCGCCATCGAGCTGAAATATTTCACTGATATCCTCGCGGCGTGGCACGAGGATGAACCAGGGGTAGTTCGAATCATTGGACAGCAGCAACCGGCAGAGCGGGAAATCGCCGATTGGCAACGTGTCTTGTTGAAGTCGTGGATCTAAAGCGAACACAGCGCACACTCCCGTCTGGTCATCTTTTTTCAGCTTAGCGCCCATACCGAAAGTCGGCGCGCCAAGCGACAGGACGGCAGCATACCTGCGAACGCCACGCGCATCACGACGAAGTACCGGGCTGCACCGGCCTCCAGCCGCCCCGACATGAACCATTCTGATCCGTGACGCACCATGACAGAGCTGGCCGTCATGGAAAAAGTGCCGAAATGACCAATAAACAATGCGCTGCTCGAATCCACGACAAAGCCGCAATGTGTGAATTCAGTACAGGAAATAAAATTTTTTGCACCAAAACCGCACAACGCGTCTACGCTCAGTGCGTCAGCATCCGCCAATTACTCACTGGCGGGGTGAACCGGTAACGTTTTTGGTTGTCACCCCCGCCGCTTCGATGTGGTAACCACGATGCAAAGCATGGCGTCAAGCCCACACCAAATGAGCTTGTACCCCCCGGTTTTATGAGGTTTTTACAGCAACAGACAGGCCTGCGGAAAAAAACAGCAACAGAATTCCGGTTTGTGCACGCTTGTTGCATTCACCCCCGTATCGTCTATAAGTGCTCCACTGGAAGTGGAAGCCTTAAGACCAATAAAAACAGTGGCAGGGTTGCCCGATGGAGATTCAAGTGCAGGACCAGGGACTCTTATTTACCGATGCTCAAGCCCTGGAAAACAGCGCTGAAGTTGTCAGTCCGATTGCGTCGGGACTGTGAATTTGCGACATCTACCCAGCCATTTGCGACAGGGTCGTAAAGAAGCTGAAAGGTTAGATGTGCAAGTATCGCCAATAGGGTCGGCGTGATATAAGTTTGCGCCGACACAAAAAGAAAGAGCCGCCCAGATAATAAAACAGGTGGGACGGCAGTACTCTTCTAAAACCAAAGGAGCAAATCACGATGCGCGTGATGAAGTGGAGCATGATCGCACTGGCAGTTGCTGCAGCAGCCAGTACTCAATTGGCTACGGCCGCACCTTTCGTAAGTGACCAGGCTGAAGCCAAAGGTTTTGTTGAAGACGCCAAGCTAAACTTGCTGCTTCGCAACTATTACTTCAACCGTGACAACAAAGATGGCGCTCACGACCAAAAAGACTGGACCCAGGGCTTTTGGGGCAATTTCAGCTCCGGTTACACCCAAGGTACTGTTGGCGTTGGCGTTGATGCGTTCGGTTACCTGGCCGTCAAACTGGATGGCGGTGATGGCACCTCCGGTACGGGCAACATGAGCCGTAGCGACACCGTTAAGGCCAACGGTTATGCCCACGACGTCAACGACAGCCAGGGCAAAGCCGGTGCTGCGGTTAAATTCCGCATCTCCAAAACCGAGCTGAAAGTCGGTGACATGCAGCCAAGCACTGCTCCAGTGTTCGCTGTTGGCGGTTCCCGCGTCCTTCCTCAAACTGCCAGCGGTTTCCAACTGCAGAGCAGTGAAGTCAAAGACCTTGACCTCGAAGCCGGTCACTTCTACTCGGGTACCAGCCAGGACAAAAACGGTCGTGACGGCGGTCTGTATGCAACCTACGCAGGCGTCGAAGCCAACTCTATCGACTACTTCGGTGGCAAGTATGGCATCACCGACAACCTGAGCGCTTCTCTGTACGGCGCCAAGCTGGAAGACATCTGGAACCAGTACTACGCCAACCTGAACTACACCATCCCAATGGGTGGTACCGAGTCGCTGAATCTGGACGGTAACATCTACCGTACTACCGATACCGGCAGCGCCAAGGCTGGTGACATCAGCAACACTGCCTACTCCCTGGCAGCCGCTTTCTCCTTCCTGAAAGCGCACACCATTACCGTCGCCTTCCAGAAGGTCAACGGTGACACTCCGTTCGACTACATCGGTGTGGGCAAAAACAACCGCGGCGGCGACTCGATCTTCCTCGCTAACTCCATCCAGTACTCTGACTTCAACGCTCCTGGCGAGAAATCTGCTCAGATTCGCTACGACCTGAAAATGGCCGAGTACGGTGTTCCAGGTCTGAGCTTCATGACCCGTTACGTGAAAGGTTGGGACATTGACGGCACTGGTCTTGCTGCCAATAGCCAGTACCGTACCCGTACCGGTGACCCGCTTTACGGTGAAGACGGCAAGCACAACGAAACCAACTTCGAAGCCAAGTATGTTGTTCAGTCTGGCCCGGCAAAAGATCTTTCCTTCCGCATTCGTCAAGCATGGCACTACGCTAACGCCGACGAAGGTGAAGGCGATATCAAAGAGTTCCGCCTGATCGTCGACTACCCGATTTCGGTTCTGTAATTGCCGAAAGCCAGTTCGCGGTAATCAAAAAAAGGCCCATCTTCGGATGGGCCTTTTTTATTGGCTACAGCACTAGGTCTTGCGAAATGCCTGACCAAATGGTCAGACATTAGTTGACAGACCGATCATTAAACCGTTGCAGACTCCTGCACCACGCGAATAACCCGCTGCGGAAACGGAATATCGATACCGGCATTCTTCAAGCGATCACGCGATTGCTCGTTAAACATGAACATCACATTCCAGTAGTCGGCAGTCTTCACCCACACCCGCAGAGAAACAGTGATCGAACTGTCGCCCAGTGTGGAAATCACCGCTTCCGGTGCCGGCTCAGTCAACACTCGCGGATCCTTGGCCAGTTCCAGCAACACTTCACGGGCCTTCTGCAAGTCCGCCTCGTAATCCACACCCACATCAAAAACCACTTTGCGGGTCGGCTGACGGTTAGTGTTGGTGATAATGCCGTTCGACAGATTACCGTTGGGCACGATGATGGTTTTGTTATCGCCGGTACGCAGCACGGTGTGGAAGATCTGGATGCTGTCGACAGTACCGGCAACACCTTGGGCTTCGATCCAGTCACCGATACGGAACGGACGGAACAACAGAATCAGCACGCCGCCGGCGAAGTTCGCCAGGCTGCCCTGCAGCGCCAAACCGATGGCCAGGCCGGCCGCACCGATAGCCGCAACGAATGAGGTGGTTTCCACACCGATCATCGACGCCACGCTGACGATCAGCAGCACCTTGAGGATGATGTTCGCCAGGCTGCTGATGAAGCCTTGCAGCGCCAGGTCGGCGTTGCGCAACGCCAGCAGGCCGCCCAGTTTTTGCGTGACCTTGTTGATCAGCCACCAGCCGACGGCCAGGGTGATCACCGCCAGCAGCACGCGACTGCCGTATTCCATGATCATCGGAATCCAGGCTTGAGACGCCTTGACCAGGTTGTCCACTTCAGCATTCAAATCCATCTTCTTTCTCCTGATTTCCGGCTACCCGGCACGCGAAAAATGAGCGGCAGAAAGACCGAACCCGTAAGGCCCGATCGTTTCTGCCGTTGCTTGGGCCTCGGACGTCGAAAACACCGAGAGGTTCCCGCTTGAAACTTCAGTCGCGGAAGTTATTGAACTGCAGCGGCATGCCGAATTCCTTGGCGCGCAGAGCGGCGATGGCTTCCTGCAAGTCGTCACGCTTCTTGCCGGTGATGCGCACCTGCTCACCCTGAATGGCAGCCTGGACCTTGAGCTTGGCGTCTTTGACGTGAGCGACGATTTTCTTCGCCAGCTCTTTGTCGATGCCTTCCTTGAGCACCGCTTCCTGCTTCATCAACTTGCCCGACGCGAAGGCATCCTTGACCTCAAGGCACTGCACGTCGATCTTGCGCTTGACCAGGGCCAGCTTGAGGATCTCGATCATCGCTTCGAGCTGGAAATCGGCTTCCGCGGTCAGGTTGACGGTCAGGTCCTTTTCCTTGAACTCGAAGCTGCCCTTGCCTTTCAGGTCATAACGACGATCGAGTTCCTTGACGGCGTTCTCGACCGCGTTGGTGACTTCGTGTTTGTCCAGTTCGGATACCACGTCGAACGACGGCATGTAATCTCTCCAATAAAAAGGCGCGCTCGATAACGATGGAGCGCACTTGGCTTGCGGTTAAAATCGGGCTCATTATAACGGGTCTTTTCCAACCGATACTGCGAGCCTCACATGCCAGCGCCAAACCGAGTAAAAAGTTGATGTCCACCCCTTGGCATGTTTTGGGCGCTGGCAGTCTCGGCACGTTGTGGGCCACCCGTCTGGCACGGGCTTCAGTGCCGGTCAGGCTGATCGTGCGGGACGCGGCACGCTTGCAGGCCTATCAGGCCGCAGGCGGGTTGACGCTGGTCGAACATGGCCAAGCGCAGCGGTACCCGGTGCCCGCTGAAACAGTCGACGGCGACGAGCCCATCAGCCGTCTGCTGGTGGCCTGCAAAGCCTACGACGCCGTAACAGCCGTGGCCCGGCTCGCCCACCGCCTGACACCGGACGCCGAATTGATCCTCTTGCAGAACGGCCTCGGCAGTCAGGACGCGGTCGCCGCGCAGGTTCCTCAGGCGCGCTGCATCTTTGCCTCCAGTACCGAAGGCGCGTTTCGCGATGGCGACTGGCGTGTGGTATTCGCCGGTCATGGTTACACCTGGCTGGGCGATGCCGGCCACCCGGTGGCGCCGATCTGGCTGGACGACTTGAGCGAGGCCGGTATTCCCCATGAATGGAGCACCGACATCCTCACCAGGCTGTGGCGGAAACTGGCGCTCAATTGTGCGATCAACCCGTTGACCGTGCTGCACGAGTGTCGCAACGGCGGTTTGCAGCAGCATCATTGCGAAGTCGCCACTCTGTGCGCCGAACTCACCGAGCTGCTGGAGCGTTGCGGTCAGCCGGCAGCGGCCGAAAACCTTCAGGAAGAAGTCGAACGAGTGATCAAGGCCACCGCCGCCAATTTCTCCTCGATGTACCAGGACGTCGCGAATCAGCGCCGCACCGAAATCAGTTACCTGTTGGGCCATGCCTGCAAAGTCGCGTCACGGCATCGGTTGAACCTGCCCCATCTCAATCAATTGCAGCAGCGCTTGATCGCTCATCTGCACAGCCTTGGATTGCCCAGCGACTGAGCAGCGGCTACGCTGGCGACTTGTTCCTTTTCAGCGATAAACCTGATGCCATTGCGCCAGCGCCTTGAAAACCTTCCAGTCGGCCAGAAATTGCTGGCCGCCCTGCTGGTGCTGTTGACCACCGTTTTGCTGGTCGCCAACCTGACCTTTATCAGCGCCGCGTATTACATCTCCCAGGAAAGCATGGCTCCCCAGGCCCTGCAGACGATCGGCCGACTGGTGTCCAACCCCAGCCTGGTGTCCGACGCCCTGAAGTCACCGCAAAACGCCGAACGCCTGCTCAACGAACTCAACAGCTATTCACCGCTGCGTGCGGCAGCGCTCTATGACGGCAAGGGTGAGCGCCTGGCACAGCTGCAACATGGCGATGCGTTGAGCCTGCCGGATCACTACCGGCAACTGGAAACCTGGCAAGCCACGGAATTTCGCAGCAATCAAGTGATCACCCTGCCCCGCCCCGGCACCGCTCCGGGGCATCTGCTGCTGGTGGCCAGCAGCGAGCTGCCGATGGCGTTCTACACCGGGACCCTGACCGCCAGCCTGGGGATTCTGATTTTCAGCGTACTGTTGTGGCTGGTGATCGCCCGGCAGATCAAACGCCTGATTACCCAACCGATCCACCAGCTCGAAGAACTGTCCCGACAAGTCACCCGGGAAGAGAACTACGCCCTGCGCGCCTCCCGCGGCAACCACGATGAAATCGGCAGTCTCGCCGAGGCGTTCAATACCATGCTCTCGCGCATCGAAGCCCGCGAACAGCAGCTCAAGCGAGCTCGCGACGATTCCCAGGCAGCGTACGACCAGGCCCAGGGGCTGGCCGAAGAAACCCGGCACACCAACCGCAAACTGGAGCTGGAAGTTCAGGTGCGGAGCAAGATCGAGAAGAAACTCACCGGTTTCCAGAACTACCTCAACAGCATCATCGACTCGATGCCATCGGCCCTGATCGCGCTCGATGAGCAGCTCTACGTGACCCAATGGAATCAGGAAGCCAGCGCGCTGTCCGGCACACGCCTGGACGAAGCCTTGAACCAGCCGATCTTTCTCGCCTTCGAACCGCTCAAACCGTTCCTGCCGCAGCTCAAGCAAACCGTCGAACAGCACACAGTGGCCAAGATCGAACGCGTCACCTGGCTCAAGGATGACGAACCCCGGCATTACGCCCTGACGTTCTACCCGTTGATGGGCGGCGCCGGACGCGGCGTGGTGATCCGGATCGACGACATCACCCAGCGGCTATCCTTGGAAGAAATGATGGTGCAGTCGGAAAAAATGCTCTCGGTCGGCGGCCTCGCCGCCGGCATGGCCCATGAGATCAACAACCCGCTGGGCGCGATCCTGCATAACGTACAAAACATACGTCGACGCCTGTCACCCGACCTGCCGAAAAACCTCGAACAGGCCGAGCAAATAGGCATCCAGCTGGAAACGGTCAATAAGTACCTGCAAGCGCGTGAAGTACCGCAGCTGCTCGACGGTATTCAACAGGCCGGCGCCCGGGCGGCGAAAATCGTCACGCACATGCTCAGCTTCAGCCGCCGCAGCACTCGACAGATGGCGCCGTGCGATTTGCCGGCGCTGATCGATCAAGCGGTGGAAATCGCCGGCAACGACTTCGACCTGGCCATCGGCTTCGACTTCAAGGGCCAGGCGATCATCCGGCAGTTCGATCCGGCACTGGGCCCGGTGCCCGGCACCGCCAACGAACTGGAACAGGTGCTGCTCAACCTGCTGAAAAATGCCGCGCAAGCCATTCACCAGCGCCCGGACGACCGCGAACCGGGGCGGATCATCCTGCGTACAAAACTGAACCCGCCATGGGCGGAAATTCAGGTCGAGGACAACGGTATCGGCATGACCGAGAACGTGCGCAAACGCACGTTCGAGCCGTTCTTCACCACCAAGGAAATCGGTCAGGGCACCGGCCTTGGGCTCTCGGTCTCGTACTTCATCATCACCAACAACCACAAGGGCCAGATGGAAGTGCAATCGACGCCGGGCCAAGGCACTTGCTTCACCTTGCGCCTGCCGCTGTCGGGCACTGCGGTGGCCCCTCAAGAACTCAATCAGCTGTCGAGGTAACCATGGGCTTTCGCTTGTCGAAGATCTACACCCGCACTGGCGACAAAGGCGAAACCGGGCTTGGCGACGGCCGTCGGGTGCCCAAGGACCATCCACGGATCGAGGCCATCGGCGAAGTCGATACGCTGAACAGCCAGGTGGGTGTGCTGTTGGCCGGGTTGGCGACGGAAAGTAACGCGTATCCGGGGTTGAACGAAGTCATCGAGGTGTTGGCGCCCTGCCAGCATCGGTTGTTCGACCTCGGCGGCGAACTGGCGATGCCGGTGTATCAGGCACTGAACACGGCAGAAATCGAACGACTGGAAGCGGCGATCGATGTGTGGAATGAAGAGCTGGGGCCGCTGGAGAATTTCATTCTGCCCGGCGGCTCGGCGCTGATTGCCCAGGCCCACGTATGCCGCAGCCTGGCGCGCAGTGCCGAGCGGCGCTGCCAGCAGTTGAATGCGATCGAACCGCTGGCCGGGGTTGGCCTGGCGTATATCAATCGGTTATCGGATTTGTTGTTCGTGGCGGCACGGTTGATTGCCAAGCGCCAGGGGGTTGCCGAGATTCTTTGGCAAGCGGCGGCGAAACCAGGGGTTTAGTCAGGAAGACATTTTTCGTCTGACAAGCAGCCTTCGCGAGCAAGCCCGCTCCCACATTGGACCGCATCCGTCTGGACAACTCGGTCAACCGTGGGAGCGGGCTTGCTCGCGAAGGGGCCAGTGGCTACACCGCAGAATCAAGCCTCAGGCCAAAACGCCCGAATCCCCGCCACACCCTGAGCTCCCGCTTCCCAGGCTTGCTGCCGCTGCGCAGGCCCCACCCCACCGAGCAGAAACACCGGCTTGCTGAAGCCTTCGATCAAGGTCGAAGCCTGCTCCCAACCCAATGGCAGCGCATCCGGGTGCGTCTGCGTCGGCTGTACCGGCGACAGGGTCACAAAGTCCACGCCCATCTGCTCGGCCAGCGCCAGTTCTTCAGCATTGTGGCAGGACGCCGCCAACCAGCGGGATGCCGGCAGTGGTCGCCCGGCCGCCGCGTATTTGCGCAACTGCGCCGCCGTGATGTGCCAACCGGCGGACGGGAAGTCTCCCAACCATTCAAACGGCCCCTTGATCATCAACTGCGCCTTGCCGGCACACAGACCCGCCGCGTCCACCGCCAGATCGCGGTATTGCGGGTCGTAGCCGTTGGGCGCGCGCAATTGAATCAGCTTGATGCCGCCCGCGATGGCTTTCTGGATACCGCGCAGCAAGGCCGGGGTTTCCAGGCCGTCCGGGGTGATCAGGTAGTCGCCGGGCAAGCGTGCAGCGGCGACAATCGGCTGGTTGGCGGCCGGGAACTCGTAGTCCAGCAGTTCCCGCGAGGTCACCCAGGCCAACGGCTGGCCTTCGGCGCCATGGGGCTCGCCGGTAAATGCCGAGACTTCCCAGACATCCAGCAATACCTGCTTGTCCGGGTAATCATGGCGAACCTTGATCAGTGGGCGCGCGGCGCTGACCACAATGCCCAACTCTTCGTGAAGTTCGCGAGCCAGGGCGGTTTCGACGGATTCGTCATCCTCGACCTTGCCACCGGGGAACTCCCACAAGCCACCCTGATGCTGGGTGTCGGCACGCCGGGCGATGAGGATCTTGCCGTTGCTATCGCGGATAACCGCAGCGGCCACATGTACTCGTTTCACTGTCCGACCTCCTCCAGACCCGCCTTCTGCCAGGCCTTGAAGGCTGGCCATTGGTAAATGGTTTCGACATAAGCTGCGTCGACCTCGGGCAGCTTCACCTGATAGGTGCGCAGGCGGACCGCGACCGGTGCGAAAAACCCATCGACCAGGGTTGCACCGCCAAACAGGAACGGGCCGGTTTCAGTCGAGGCAGCCCGACATTCAGCCCACAACGCCAGCATGCGCTCGATCTCGGCCTGAACCTCGGGCGGAGTCGGCGACAGCGGCGCATCGTGGCTCAGATCAAACGGCATATTGCCGCGCAAGGCGAAGAAACCGCTGTGCATCTGCGCGCACGCCGAACGCGCCTGGGCACGGGCGGCGGTGTCTTTGGGCCAGAGGCCGGCATCGGGGAATTGCTCGGCCAGGTACTCGGCAATCGCCAGCGAATCGGCGATGGTGCCGTGTTCGGTTTTCAACAGCGGGACTTTCCCGGTCGGTGAATGCTTGAGTACGCGCGCGCGGGTGTCCAGCTGGTTCAGCTTGATCAGTTCTTCGGTGTAGGACACGCCAGTCAGATCCAGAGCCAGCGCGGCGCGCAGGGACCAGGAAGAAAGCAGTTTGTCGCCGATGATCAGGTGGAGGCTCATGATTTGGCGCCTTTCAGTCAGGGAACAGGCCAGAATATCAGCGTCGGGTCGGCCGCCTTCGCGAGCAAGCCCGCTCCCACATTGAACCGAATCCATCTGCACAACTCGGTCAACTGTGGGAGCGGGCTTGCTCGCGAAGGGCGCGACTCGATCCGAACCTTGTTTAGGTACGGTACTCGGCGTTGATCTTCACGTATTCGTGGGACAGGTCAGTGGTCCAGATGGTTTCGCTGCAATCGCCGCGACCCAGTTCGATACGAATGGTGATCTCTTCCTGTTGCATCACCGCCGCGCCCTGGGCTTCGGTGTAAGTGGCAGAGCGGGCGCCACGGCTGGCGATGCACACATCGCCGAGGAACACGTCGATCTTGCTGACGTCCAGGTTCGGCACGCCGGCACGACCCACGGCGGCCAGGATGCGGCCCCAGTTCGGGTCGGAGGCGAACAGCGCGGTCTTGATCAGCGGCGAGTGGGCCACGGTGTAGCCGACGTCCAGGCATTCCTGGTGATTGCCGCCGCCGTTGACTTCAACGGTAACGAACTTGGTCGCGCCTTCGCCGTCACGCACGATGGCCTGGGCCACGTCCATGCACACTTCAAATACTGCTTGTTTCAACTTGGCGAACAGCTCGCCTTCGGCGCGGGTGATTTCCGGCAGCGCCGCCTTGCCGGTGGCGATCAGCATGCAGCAGTCGTTGGTCGAGGTGTCGCCGTCGATGGTGATGCGGTTGAACGACTTGTTGGCGCCGTCCAGCAACAGGTTTTGCAGCACCTCGCGGGAGACTTTGGCGTCGGTGGCGATGTAGCCGAGCATGGTTGCCATGTTCGGACGGATCATGCCCGCGCCTTTGCTGATGCCGGTGACAGTGATGGTCACGCCGTCATGCTGGAACTGACGGCTGGCGCCCTTGGGCAGGGTGTCGGTGGTCATGATGCCGGTGGCGGCGGCTTCCCAGTTATTCTCCGACAGGTCATCGAGGGCCGCTTGCAGTGCACCTTCGATTTTCTCGACCGGCAACGGCTCGCCGATCACGCCGGTGGAGTACGGCAGCACCAGGCTGGCATCGACACCGGTCAGCTCCGCGAGCTTGGCGCAGGTACGCTCGGCGGCGGCCAGGCCGGGTTCGCCGGTGCCTGCGTTGGCATTGCCGGTGTTGGTCAGCAGGTAACGCACCGGGCCTTGCACGCGTTGCTTGGCCAGGATCACCGGAGCGGCGCAAAAGGCGTTCAGGGTGAACACCCCCGCCACTGTGGAGCCTTCGGCACAGCGCATGACCACGACATCCTTGCGCCCCGGGCGCTTGATACCGGCCGAGGCGATACCGAGTTCAAAACCGGCAACCGGGTGCAACGTTGGCAAAGGACCAAGACCAACAGCCATGAATGCGCTCCTTAAAAAATGTTGGCACCGTCAGTGCGATGGACGGTGGTTTAAATGGCAAAACGCCGCGACGGCAGAAGCCGGTCGCGGCGCGGGTATTTCAGCGTTTGAAACGGGGTTTACTGGATCTGCCCGTGGCAATGCTTGTACTTCTTGCCCGAGCCGCAGTAGCACAACTCGTTACGGCCCAGCTTCTGCTCGTTGCGTACCGGCGCGGTGGCAAGGGCCACATCGACCTCTTCACCGACCAATGCTTCCGGCTGCTCCAGACCAGGAGCCTCGGCGTGTTCGAACTGCATGCGGGCGGCCAGTGCTTCGGCCTCCTGACGCAGGCGTTGCTCTTCTTCGGCTGGATCTTCGCGGCGAACCTGAACGTGCGACAGCACACGGATCGAGTCGCGCTTGATCGAATCCAGCAGCTCGGAGAACAAGGTGAAGGACTCGCGCTTGTATTCCTGCTTCGGGTTCTTCTGCGCATAGCCACGCAAGTGGATGCCGTGACGCAGGTGATCCATGGTCGACAGGTGGTCTTTCCACAGGTCGTCGAGCACGCGCAGCACGATTTGTTTCTCGAAGGAGCGCAGTGCTTCGGCACCAGCCTGGTCTTCTTTCTCGTTGTACGCGGCGATCAGTTCGTTGAGCAGCTTCTCGCGCAGGGTTTCTTCGTACAGGTGGTCGTCTTCGTCGAGCCATTGCTGGATCGGCAGCGCCACACCGAAGTCGCTCTGCAACGCCGCTTCCAGACCGGACACATCCCACTGCTCAGGCAGCGATTGTGGCGGAATGTGTGCGCTGACGGTTGCGTTGAGCACGTCCTGACGGAAATCGGCAATGGTTTCGCCAATGTTGTCAGCGGCCAACAAACTGTTACGCATGTGATAGATCACTTTACGTTGTTCGTTGTTGACGTCGTCGAACTCAAGCAGCTGCTTACGGATGTCGAAGTTGCGGCCTTCAACCTTGCGCTGAGCCTTCTCGATCGCATTGGTCACCATGCGGTGCTCGATCGCCTCGCCGGACTGCATGCCCAGCGCCTTCATGAAGTTCTTCACCCGGTCAGAGGCGAAGATGCGCATCAGGCTGTCTTCCAGCGAGAGGTAGAAACGGCTGGAACCGGCGTCGCCCTGACGACCGGCACGACCGCGCAACTGGTTGTCGATACGGCGCGATTCGTGACGCTCGGAAGCGATCACCTGCAAGCCGCCCGACTCCAGCACTTGCTGGTGACGCTTCTGCCAGTCGGCCTTGATCTGGGCAATCTGCTCAGGGGTCGGGTCTTCCAGGGACGCCACTTCCACTTCCCAGTTACCGCCCAACAGAATGTCGGTACCACGACCGGCCATGTTGGTGGCGATGGTCAGTGCCCCCGGACGACCGGCCTGAGCAATGATTTCGGCTTCTTTTTCGTGGAACTTGGCGTTCAGAACCTTGTGTTCGATGCCTTCCTTCACGAGCAGGCTGGACATGTGCTCGGACGTTTCGATGGTGGCGGTACCCACCAGCACCGGACGGCCCTGAGTCATGCACTCCTTGATGTCGTTGATGATCGCCGCGTATTTCTCTTCGGCGGTCAGGAACACCAGGTCGTTGTAGTCTTTACGTGCCAACGGCTTGTTCGGCGGGATGACCATGACCTGCAGGCCATAGATCTGGTGAAACTCGAACGCTTCGGTGTCCGCGGTACCGGTCATGCCGGACAGCTTGTTGTACAGACGGAAGTAGTTCTGGAACGTGGTCGACGCCAGGGTCTGGCTCTCGGCCTGGATGTTCAGGTTTTCCTTGGCTTCGATGGCCTGGTGCAGGCCTTCGGACAAACGGCGACCCGGCATGGTACGACCGGTGTGTTCGTCGACCAGCACCACCTGACCGTCCTGCACGATGTATTCGACGTTGCGATGGAACAGTTTGTGCGCACGCAGACCGGCATAGACGTGAGTCAGCAGGCCCAGGTTATGCGCCGAGTACAGGCTCTCGCCTTCAGCCAGCAGGCCGACGCGGGTGAGCATCTCTTCGATGAACTGGTGACCGGCTTCGTTGAGTTCGACCTGGCGGGTCTTCTCGTCCACGGTGTAGTGGCCGGCCTTGGTAACTTCGCCTTCGACTTCTTCGACGTGCAATTCAAGCTGCGGGATCAGTTTGTTGATCTCGATGTACAGCTTGGAACTGTCCTCGGCCTGACCGGAGATGATCAGCGGGGTACGGGCTTCGTCGATGAGAATGGAGTCGACTTCGTCGATCACGGCAAAATTGAGTTCGCGCTGGAATTTTTCTTCCATGCTGAACGCCATGTTGTCGCGCAGGTAGTCGAAACCGAATTCGTTGTTGGTGCCGTAGGTGATGTCGGCGGCGTAAGCGGCGCGCTTCTCTTCCGGTGGCTGGAACGGCGTGACCACGCCGACCGTCATGCCGAGGAATTCATAGAGCGGACGCATCCAGTTGGCGTCACGACGGGCCAGGTAGTCGTTCACCGTCACAACGTGCACGCCCTTGCCGGACAGCGCGTTGAGGTAAACGCCCAGTGTTGCCACCAGGGTCTTGCCTTCACCGGTACGCATTTCCGCGATCATGCCTTCATGCAAGGTCATGCCGCCGATCAGCTGGACATCGAAGTGGCGCATACCCATGACGCGCTTACCGGCTTCGCGGGCGACCGCGAAGGCTTCTGGCAGCAGCTTGTCGAGGGTTTCCCCTTTGGCGAGGCGGGCCTTGAACTCGTCTGTCTTGGCACGCAATTGATCGTCCGAAAGGGCCACCATTTGCTCTTCGAAGGCATTGACGAGCTGCACCGTCTTGAGCATGCGTTTGACTTCACGCTCGTTCTTGCTTCCAAAAAGTTTCTTTAACAAAGGCGCAAACATATCGGCAGGATCTTCCACACTAAAGGGATGGAGGGCGGCCCCGTGAGTCGCCCGTGCAGCCCTCATGGCCGCATGCGAACGAGCATTCTACCCGGAAACGATGGTGAGGAAAGTGGCGTTGTTCCACGATGCATGCACTGCGCTGTGACGGGGCTCACCTAAAATAAGGGCTTTTTACTGAACTTCAACCCGTTCCGGGCACAAGTTATTCGTTGATTTAATGAGTAAAACGCTCACAAAGCAATGGGTCGGGAGCAACCAGTGCTTTCTGTTAACATGGCCGCTCTGTTACTTCAGGTGTTCGATCATGGCATTTCGCCCTCTCACGGCCAGAGCACCCGCCGTCCTGCTTCGCGAAGCCAAACCGCTGAAGGCCATTTTTGGCCACGCTCAACGCCTGGGCCATTTACAACGCCTGGTGGAAAGCCAGTTGCAGCCGGCTGCCCGGGAGCATTGTCATGTGGCGTCGTGGCGTGAAGGCAATCTATTGCTGATCGTCACCGACGGTCACTGGGCTACCCGCCTGCGCTACCAGCAAAAGCGTCTGCAACGGCAGTTACAGCTGTTCGATGAATTCGCCAGCCTGACGCGGATCCTGTTCAAGGTGCAGCCGCCTACCGTTCAGCAAGGGGCGGCGGGGCATACGATAAATTTGTCGACGGATGCGGCCGCAACCATTCAGGCGACGGCTGACGGGATTACCGACCCGAACCTGCGGGCGGCCCTCGAACGCCTGGCGGCGCACGCCAAACCCAAGTCATGACATAGAACCCATGTGGGAGCGGGCTTGCTCGCGAAGGCGGCTAATCAATCAACATTTCTGTTGAATGTTAAACCGCTTTCGCGAGCAAGCCCGCTCCCACATGTTGACTGTGTACGCTCGCTAGCGGCGTTTGCTGCCGCCAAGCAATGACCCCATCAAACCACGCACCAATTGTCGGCCCAGTTGATTTGCCGCCTGTCGCATCGCCGATTTCAGTGCCTGCCCTGCCGCCGTGCCGAGGAATTCCCCGGCCTGTTCGGTGAAACTCGGCTCTTCAGGTACAGGTTTGCCCGGTGCTGCCTCAGGCTCCGGCGCCAACCCCTTACGCCCCATCAGCACTTCATACGCCGATTCGCGATCGATCGGTTTGTCATAGCGCCCCTTGAACGGCGAACCGGCGATCAGCACCGTGCGTTCGGTCTCGGTCAGCGGCCCGATCCGCGATTGCGGCGGCGCCACCAATACCCGCTGGACCATGCCCGGCGTGCCCTTGTCTTGCAAGGTGCCGACCAGAGCCTCGCCGATCCCCAACTCAGTCAGCACCGACAAGGCGTCAAACGCCGGATTCGGCCGAAAGCCCTCGGCCACCGCACGCAGGGATTTCTGCTCTTTGGCGGTGAACGCGCGCAAGCCATGCTGAACACGCAGGCCCAACTGAGCCAGCACGTCATCCGGCAGGTCGCCTGGCGATTGGGTGACGAAATATACGCCTACACCTTTGGAGCGGATCAGACGGACAACCTGTTCCAGACGATCCTGCAACGCCTTGGGCGTACCGGCAAACAGCAAGTGCGCCTCGTCGAAAAACAGCGCCAGCAGCGGTTTCTCCGCATCACCGCGCTCCGGCAATTGCTCGAACAGTTCGGCCAGCAACCACAAAAGGAACGTCGCATAGACCTTCGGCGCTTCGTGCACCAGACGGCTGGCGTCGAGCAAGTGAATGCGCCCGCGACCATCCACGGCCGGTTGCAACATGTCTTCCAGTTGCAACGCCGGCTCGCCGAACAACGCCTCGGCGCCCTGCTGTTCCAGCGTCGCCAATCGGCGCAACAGGGCCTGGCTGGAGCCGGTGGTCATCAGCGCGGCGTCATCGCCCAGCAATTCGGGGTTATCGCGCAGATGATTGAGCAGCGCCTTCAAATCCTTCAAATCCAGCAGCAACAGCCCTTCGCGGTCGGCCACCTTGAACGCGGCATACAGTGCCGACTGCTGACTATCGGTCAGCTCCAACAGGCTACCGAGCAGCAATGGCCCCATTTCGCTCAAGGTGGTGCGCAGTGGATGACCGGATTGACCGTGAATGTCCCACAGGGTTACCGGATAGGCCTGAGGCTTATGGTTCAGCCAGGGCATGCCGGCGATCCGCTCCGCAACCTTGCCTTGAGGGTTGCCGGCGGCGCCCAGGCCGCACAAGTCGCCTTTGATGTCCGCCGCGAACACTGCCACGCCGGCATCGCTGAACGCTTCGGCCAGACGCTGCAACGTAACGGTTTTACCGGTCCCGGTAGCGCCCGCTACCAAACCGTGACGGTTCGCCAGGCGCATGGCCTGGGTGATGGGCTGGCCAGCGAGGTCGGCGCCGATAACGAGTTGCGATGAGTCAGGCATTTTGTCACCCATGGTTAATCTTTGATCCTTCATGGCCGATAACAACCGAGAGACCAGACTGAAAATAGCGTCGGTAATTCCCTAAGGAGAGACGGAAATATCAGCTTACTTTCAACACTGCCCATTTTGCGTGCCTTTATAAAAGCACGCCCTGGACATTAAGACCTTAGCGGACCCCCAAGCCATGAACAAAAACCTGCGCTTCAGCCATAAGATACTGCTTGCCGCCGCCCTGATCGTTATCGCCGCATTCGCCTCGTTCACACTGTACAACGACTATTTGCAGCGCAATGCGATACGCCGCGATCTGGACAACTACCTGCAAGAAATGGGTAACGTCACCGCCAAAAACATTCAGACTTGGCTGACTGGCCGCAGCCTGTTGATCGAAAACCTGTCACAGACCGTTGCCCTGAACGCCGAGAGCGACAACGTCGCCAAACTGCTGGAACAGAAGGCCGTCGCATCCACCTTCATGGGCGCCTACCTGGGCAACAAGGATGGCACGTTCATCATCCGCCCGGACAGCAAGATGCCCGACGGCTACGACCCTCGTGTTCGCCCTTGGTACAAGAGCGCGCAAAGCACCAGCGGTTCTGCCTTGACCGAACCTTACATCGATCTGGCGTCTGGCCAGTTGGTGATTTCCATCGTCGACAGCGTCCTCAAGGACGGCCAGAACATCGGTGTGGTCGGTGGCGACCTCAGCCTGCAAGTGATTACCGACAGCCTCAACGCCCTGGACTTCGGCGGTATGGGCTATGCGTTCCTGGTCAGCGCCGACGGCAAGATCCTGGTTCACCCGGACAAAGCCCTGGTGATGAAGCCCCTGAGCGAGGCGTACCCGAAAAACACCCCACGCATCAGCAGCGAACTCAGTGAAATCGATGTCGATGGCAAGACCCGCATCGTCACGTTCACCCCCATCAAAGGCCTGTCTTCGGTCAATTGGTACATCGGCCTGTCGGTGGACAAGGACAAAGCTTTCGCCAGGCTCAGCGAATTCCGCGCCTCGGCGGTCGTCGCGACGGTCATTGCCGTGGCCATTATCATCGCCTTGCTGGGCATGCTGATCCGCATCCTGATCCAGCCGCTGCACGTCATGACCCGGGCCATGGAAGACATCGCCGACGGTGAGGGCGACCTGACCAAGCGCCTGACCATCCAGAATCAGGACGAATTCGGCATCCTCGGCACGGCGTTCAACCGCTTCGTGGAACGGATTCATACCTCGATCCGCGAAGTATCCTCGGCCACCGGGCAAGTCAACGAAGTGGCCTTGCGGGTGGTGGCGGCCTCGAACTCGTCGATGTTCAACTCCGACCAGCAAGCCTCGCGCACCAGCAGCGTGGCCGCGGCGATCAACCAGCTCGGCGCCGCCGCCCAGGAAATCGCCCGCAACGCAGCGCAAGCGTCCAGTCAGGCCAGCGACGCCCGCAGCCTGGCCGAAGACGGCCAGCAAGTGGTGGATCGCAGCATTGCCGCGATGAATCAGCTGTCGAGCATGCTCAGCGCTTCCAGCACCAACATCGAGTCGCTGAACAGCAAAACCGTGAACATCGGGCAGATTCTCGAAGTGATCACCAGCATTTCCCAGCAAACCAACCTGCTGGCACTCAACGCGGCCATTGAAGCGGCACGGGCCGGTGAAGCCGGGCGCGGTTTTGCCGTGGTGGCCGACGAAGTGCGCAACCTGGCGCACCGCACACAGGAGTCGGCGCAACAGGTGCAGACCATGATCGAGGAGCTGCAAGTCGGCGCCCGTGAGTCCGTCAGCACCATGAGCGACAGCCAGCGTCACAGCCAGGACAGCGTGGAAATCGCCAACCTGGCCGGCGAGCGCTTGAACAGCGTGACGTTGCGCATCGGCGAAATCGACGGCATGAACCAGTCGGTGGCCACGGCGACCGAGGAACAAACGGCGGTGGTGGAGTCGATCAACGTGGACATCACCGAGATCAACACGCTGAACCAGGAAGGCGTGGAAAACCTGCAATCGACCTTGCGGGCCTGCTCGGACCTTGAGCAGCAGGCCTCGCGCTTGAAGCAATTGGTGGGCAGTTTCCGTATCTAGCGTCTGAACTGGCCTCTTCGCGGGCAAGCCCGCTTCCACAGTTGACCGCGTCCGCCTGGACAACTCGGTCACTGTGGGAGCGGGTTTGCCCGCGAAGGCGTCCATCCAGGCACCAAAAATCCCGCTGCGTCCCCCCACCGCAAAACCCAACCGAACATCTATCCTTCATATAGGTCAACCAAAGGGAGCACATCGAACCCGGAGGGATGTTCATCGTGCATATCGCTGACATAACCATGTTCTACGCCCCTGCCAGCGGTGGCGTGCGCACTTATCTGGATGCCAAACACCGTCGTTTGGGCATCAAACCCGGTATTTGCCATAGCCTGCTGATCCCAGGAGCGCATTTGAGTGAACAGGATGGTGTCTATACGGTTCCGGCCCCCGCCCTGCCCTTCGGCAAGGGTTATCGCTTCCCCCTCCGTCTCGGGCCGTGGCGCAATGTCCTGCGAGATTTACAGCCCGATCTGATTGAAGTCGGCGACCCTTACCTGACCGCCTGGGCCGCTTTGGACGCCAAGCGGCAACTCGATGTGCCGGTGATCGGCTTTTATCACTCCGACCTGCCGATGCTGGTCAGTAACCGCATGGGCAACTGGGTTACACCCAATGTCGAAGCTTATGTCAGCAAACTCTATGGCAACTTCGACCGGGTTCTGGCGCCGAGCCAGGTCATGGCCGACAAACTGATCGGGCTGGGGGTGAAGAACGTTTTCGTACAACCCCTGGGCGTCGACCTGCAAACGTTCAACCCCGCTGCACGGGATCCAGGCCTGCGGGCCGAATTGGGCATCGATGAAAACACTCACCTGCTGATCTTCGCCGGCCGAGGCTCCAAGGAAAAAAACCTGCCGGTGCTGCTCAATTGCATGAAGCGCCTGGGACGTCGTTACCACCTGTTGCTGGTAGGCTCGTCGATGCCGACCCTGGTGCCGCGCAATGTCACCGTCCTCGATGAGTTTTGCCCGGCGGCGCAAGTCGCGCGCCTGATGGCCAGTGCCGACGCACTGGTGCATGCCGGCGATCAGGAAACCTTTGGCCTGGTCGTCCTCGAAGCCATGGCCAGCGGCATTCCGGTGGTCGCCGTGGCGGCCGGGGCTTTCCAGGAGATTGTCACCGATCAATGCGGCCTGCTTTGTACGCCAAACAATCCAGTGGCGATGGCCAACACCGTACGTGAGCTGTTCAGCCAGGGCAGCGCCGCATTGGGTAAGCAGGCCCGTCGACATGTCGAGCAACATTACGCCTGGGACACGGTGGTCCACAGCCTGCTGGGGCACTATCACGCCGTACTCGGCACGCAATGGCCGCAGATCGCCAATGGTTGAGCCCATGAACGCGCCCGGTCTGTTGCTGGTGCTGCACGACGTTGCGCCGCAAACCTGGCCCGACTACCAGGCCTTCGTCGAAGCCGTCGACGCACTGGGGACAGTGCCGATGACCTGGCTGGTGGTGCCGAACTTCCACAAACATAACGACCTTGACGCGCATCCGGGGTTTAGACATTTGCTCAGCAACCGTGTCGCCCTCGGCGACGAACTGGCACTGCACGGCTACTACCATTGCGATGAAGGACCGACCCCCATCACTCCTCGAGACTGGTTCATGCGCCGGATCTACACCCATGAAGGCGAGTTCTACAAGTTGCCTGTGGAAGCCGCCCTCGCCCGCCTGCGCGCTGGAATCGAAGTGTTCCAGCGTTATGACTGGCCACTGGAAGGTTTCGTCGCGCCAGCCTGGCTGATGAGCGAAGGCACCCGCCAGGCATTGCGCCAGTTGCCGTTGCGTTACACCAGCGATTCGCAGCACCTGTATCGTTTGCCGGAGTTCACCGCGATCGATGCCCCCGGCCTGGTCTGGAGCGCTCGCAGCGCCTGGCGCCGTGGCCTGTCGAAAATCGTCAGCGATCAGCGCGAACAGCGCTGGTGCCAGGCGCCGGTGATTCGTCTGGGCCTGCACCCGGTGGACATGCGCCATGAGTTCTCGCGGCAGTATTGGCTGCATATTCTCAAGCGCCTGCTCGACGAGGGCCGTGTGCCGATGACCAAGGCCGGTTGGCTGAAACTGCAACGCGACCCCGTCGGTCGCGCCGCATGAGCCGGGGAATTCTGCTGATCGTCGCGCTGCTCGCCGCGGTGCTCATCCCGTCGTTGCTGGGCGGCGGCGAGACATGGTCGCGCCTGCAAAGCTTTCCGCTGGAATGGCTGCTGATCATGTTCGGCATGATCCTGCTGTGCTGGGTGATCAACACCCTGCGCTTGCGCCTGTTGCTGGGCGATCAGAGTGACAAGGTGAGCCGCCTGAAAAGCCTCGGGGTGGTGATGTCCGCCGAGTTCGCCTACTGCGCCACCCCCGGCGGCAGTGGCGGCCCGCTGACCATCATGGCCCTGTTGGCGCGCCACGGCGTGCGGCCGGCCAGGGGCAGCGCCGTGTTCGCCATGGACCAATTGAGCGATCTGCTGTTTTTCCTCTGCGCGCTGAGCGGGATTCTGATTTATGCACTGTTCCAGCACCTCAGCCAGCGCCTGGAATGGCTGCTGACCGTCAGCGCCATTTCGTTGTTCGGCGGGCTGTTCAGTTGCGTGTTGATGGCTCGCTACCACCGCTCGCTGATTCGTCTGAGCGGTCGGTTGCTCGCCCGATTCAATGTCAAATCAACGACTCGACACCGCTGGGCACGAAAGCTCCTGCACTTCCTGGCGGCGTTCACTGACACCTTGAAGTTACCCTTTCAGACACTGATCAAGGTATTCGCCCTGACCTGCCTGCATTGGGTCTTGCGTTACAGCGTGCTGTATCTGGCGTTGCGCGGGCTGGGCGTGGATTTGCAGTGGGCCTGGTGCTTTCTGATCCAGATGCTGTCATTGAGTGCGGGGCAATTCAGCCTGTTGCCCGGTGGTGCCGGGGCGGCGGAACTGACGTCGGCGGCGCTGCTGGCGCCCATGGTGGGGAAATCCACCGCGGCGGCGGCGATTCTGATCTGGCGGACGGTGACTTATTACTTCTATCTGGTGGTCGGTGGCCCGGTGTTTCTGCTGATGCTCGGGCGGCCATTGCTGAAGAAGTTGATGAAGTTCAAGCAAGCTTGAAAGATCGAGGGGGCTTGTCGGAACGCCGCACCGCCCCTTCGGCGGCGCAGCCGTCGCAAGATCAGCACGCAAGGTCTACCTGAAAGAGTGCCGGGGCCGCTTCGCAGCCCAACGGGGGCAAGCCCCCTCGCCACAGGGTTTTCAGGCACCACTGGCTGTATCTTCAGAATCGTCCTGCAACTGCTCCCACAACTCGGCGGCGCCGGGAAACTCCGTGCCGTCTTCGGGGCTCAGGTCGTCCGGATCGTAGCGGCTCAAACAGCCCTCGCCCAATGTGGCGGGCGCCTTGGAAACAGCTTTATCCAGCGGATCGGCCATGGTCATGTCCTCGGTGCAGAAACGGCGAAGGGCCTGAAGCGATTGAACGCCCAGGCCCTTCGGATTTCAACCGTATGGTTGTCAGAACACGACGGTTTTGTTGCCGTGCACCAACACCCGGTCTTCCAGGTGATAACGCAAACCACGGGCCAGCACCATTTTCTCGACATCACGACCGAAGCGCACCATGTCTTCGATGCTGTCGCTGTGGCTGACGCGCACCACGTCCTGCTCGATGATCGGGCCGGCATCCAGCTCTTCGGTGACATAGTGGCAAGTGGCGCCGATCAACTTCACGCCACGCATCGAAGCCTGATGATACGGCTTGGCGCCGACGAACGACGGCAGGAAGCTGTGGTGAATGTTGATGACCTTGTGGGCATATTCGCTGCACAACTCGGGCGGCAGGATCTGCATGTAACGGGCAAGCACCACCACTTCGGCCTCGTGCTGTTTGACCAGGCGCGAAACTTCGGCGAAGGCCGGTTCCTTGTTCTGCGGGTCGACCGGTACATGGTGATAAGGAATACCGTGCCACTCGACCATGCTGCGCAAATCGTCATGGTTGGAAATCACGCAGGCGATTTCGCAATCCAGTTCGTCGCTGTGCCAGCGGTGCAACAAGTCGGCCAGGCAATGGGATTCACGGCTGGCCATCAACACCACGCGTTTCTTTTGCTCGGTGTCGGTGATGCGCCAGTCCATCGAGAACTCTTGGGCAATCGGTGCAAACGCTTCGCGAAAGGCTTCGATACCGAAAGGCAGCGAATCGGCACGAATTTCGTGACGCATGAAGAACCAGCCACTGAGATTGTCCGAGTGATGGCTCGCTTCAGTGATCCAGCCGTTATGTGACGCCAGAAAGTTACTGACTTTAGCAACGATGCCGACGCGGTCCGGGCAAGCAATCACCAGCCGAAAAGTGCGCATGAGGGGGAAACTCCAGAACTTCGCAAAGGCCGCCATTCTAGCGATTGCGCAGCAAAACTGCAGTATTGATGACGCATGGCCGCCGATTGCGGTCCGCGACACAGGTTCCGGCGGCGCCATACGCCAGTGCATGGTGCTCTTGTAGCCAGTCTTCAAGAGGTCAACTGTGAATATTTGTGACGCTATTTAACTGCCACTCCAATGTGTGTCCTATTCCGCAACTAATTTAAATAAAACTCCGGTTAAATGTTTACTTGATGAAACACCCTGACTATTATTGTCGCACTGTCACCCTGTCATCCAGCGCCAACATAAGGTAGTCCCCATGTCCTTGATCACCGAATACAACGCCACAAAACAAGCTATTGAAGAACTGCAACAGCGTCTGGCGGACCTGTCCAAAGACGACAAACTGCAAAAAGAGCTGGAATTCGAAGGCAAACTGCGCACCCTGATGGGCGAATACTCCAAATCCCTGCGCGACATCATTGCCCTGTTGGATCCAGACTCCAAAACCAAGCCTCAACGTGGCGGCGCAGTAAAAACTACCGGCACCAAGCGTGCTCGCAAAGTTAAACAATACAAAAACCCGCACAACGGCGAAGTCATCGAAACCAAAGGTGGCAACCACAAGACTCTGAAAGAGTGGAAAGCCAAGTGGGGCGGTGACGTGGTTGAAGGCTGGGCTACCCTGCTGGGCTAAGCCGCAAGCCTGTCGCAGCCTGATCGCGACCCAAAAGAACGCCAGCGAATGCTGGCGTTTTTTTATGTCTGGAATTCAAGCGGACATCATTTTCATTTTCAAAGATTCAAACGCTTTCGTAATACCTGGACATGAATCAGCCAGTCATCCAGAACCTCTTGCTGAAACGATGCAGGACTAATCGTCAATTGGGCAACAGCCGTCAGAAAACTTTCCAGCGTATTGGGAGCCCCCCACTCCGGGGCGGACAAACGCTGCTGACAGAATATTCGCCAGCGCTCTTGCTCTTCCAGGCTCAACGTATCGGGAAAGTTGCGTGCTCGATAACGAAACAATAATTCAGGCAAACGTTCGTCATCGAACGGCCACTGCTCTTGTGCTAATTGCGCAGGGTCGGCCGCTCGGACTTGCTCACATAGACGTCGATCCCGATCACCGATAAAACCGTCGTATAACTGTTGCTCGGGGTCCAGGCTCGCGGCGAAATCCTCGCGGGCATAAATCGCCGACACTTTATCTTGCCAAACTTGTTGTGCGTCACTTAGCCGCAACGCCCGTTCCTGATAGAGCGCCATGTCCAGCCCCAAACGTTGCTGATCTTCGGGACGAAGTACCGACAACGGCGCCACGACCGGGCATTTATTGATATGGATGAGCTTGAGCGGTACCGGCAGTTCGCCTTCGGCCAGATCGTCACGCCGGGTATAAAGCCGCTGACGCAAGGTTTCGGCATCCAGATCGAGCAACCCCTGAGGGTCCAGGTGCAGATCGCAGACAATCAGCGCGTTGCGATTACGCGGATGCCAAGCCAACGGCAGTACCACGCCGACGTAATGGCGGGCCGCCGAAAAGCGTCCGCTAATGTGCACCATGGGCTGCAACAGCCGAATCTGGTCCATCACCTTTTGTTTGCTGCGCAACTGAAACAGCCAGTCATATAACCTCGGCTGCTTTTCGCGAATCAGACGTGCCAGGGCGATGGTCGCGCGAACATCCGATAGCGCCTCGTGGGCATTCCCGTGATCGATGCCGTTGGCGGCGGTCAGGCGTTCTAGCTTGAGCGTCACCCGCCCTTCGTCATCCCTGGGCCAGACGAGGCCATCGGGGCGCAAGGCATAGGCCGCGCGCACCACGTCGATCAGGTCCCAGCGGCTGTTGCCGCCCTGCCACTCCCGTGCATAAGGGTCGAAGAAGTTTCGATACAGGCTGTAACGGGTCATCTCGTCGTCGAAACGCAGCGTGTTGTACCCCGCCCCACAGGTACCGGGGGCGGCGAGCTGGGCATGAACCCGTGTCATGAAATCGGCTTCGCTCAAACCTTGCTCGGCCAAAAGGCCGGGCGTGATACCGGTGATCGCGCAAGCCGCCGGATGCGGCAGGATGTCGTCACTGGGTTGGCAGTAGAGATTGACCGGCTCGTCTATTTCATTGAGATCGAAGTCGGTGCGAATCCCCGCCACTTGCAACGGGCGGTCGCAACGCGGGTTGATGCCAGTGGTTTCGTAGTCGTACCAGAAGATCGAGGTCACGGGTTATTCCTGAACTGAAGACCGGCGAAGTCTAGGCGCACGCACACCGCCCGACCAGAATTCTTGTCATTCAATCAGCTCTTGTCACTCATCGTGCAATACATAGTTATGTCGTTCGCCCCCGAGAGGCTGCTAGCATCGGACGAACATCGATTCGCAAACCAGCCACACCAAGGTTGCCCATGCTCGAGACCACAGCTCCGCCAGGGAAAGCAACGCTGGCCCCGCCACTGGACACGCGGTATCACGTCGAAACGCCCGAAGGCATCGACTTGCCACTGCGCCCGGCCGGGATGATGGTCCGCGCGCTGGCCTTCGCCATCGACCTGGGCCTGCGCGGGTTGATCCTGGGCCTGCTGTTTATGGTGTTGGCGTTTCTCGGGCAACTCGGCGCCGGGCTGGGCTCGATTTTGCTGTTCGTGGTGAGCTGGTGGTACATGGTGCTGTTCGAGGTGCTCAATAAAGGGCGCTCGCCCGGCAAGCAATGGATGGGGCTGCGGGTAGTGCAGGACGATGGCACGCCGATCGGCTGGTCCGCGTCCTTGGTGCGCAACCTGTTGCGATTTGTCGACATGTTGCCGTTCGGCTACTTTCTCGGGGCGATCAGTTGCCTGCAACATCCCACGTTCAAACGCCTCGGCGACCTGGCCGCCGGCACGCTGGTGGTCTATAGCGAACAACCGCTCACCCGCCCACAGTTGCCCGATGTCCCACCACGGCGCGCAGCCTTCGCGCTGACGCTGACCGAACAACGCGCCATCCTCGGGTTTGCCGAGCGCCAGAGTGAACTCTCCGAGGCACGGGCAGGCGAGCTCGCCTCGATACTGGCGCAACCGTTGCAGGTACCGAAGTCGCAGGCCGTGGCCGCACTCAACGGCATCGCCCGCGGCCTGTTGGGCCCCCTATGAAGCAAAGCCAGTTCGAAAACCGCCATAAGGCCGAATGGGAGCAATTTGCACTCATGCTTGAACGGCTGGAGCGCGGCAAGGAGGCCTCACGAATCGCCAGTTTCCCCAGCGATTACCGACGGCTCTGCCAACATCTGGCGCTGGCTCAGGAACGCGGTTACAGCAGTTTTTTGGTCGACTCATTGCAGCAACAAGTGCTGCGTGGGCATCAACAGCTCTACCGGCATCGCAGTCGGCTGGGGGCCAATATGCTGGGTTTCATCCTGGCCGACTTCCCGCGACTGGTTCGCGAACAGTGGCGTTTCGTACTGGCTGCCAGCCTGATATTTTTTGGCAGCCTGAGCGGCTTCGCATTGTTGGTCTATCTGTTTCCGGAACTGGTCTACAGCCTGATCCCGGCCGAACAGGTCAGTGAAATGCAAAACATGTACGACCCCGACGCCGGTCATCTGGGGCGTTTGGCGGAACGGGCGGCCAGCGAAGACTGGGTGATGTTCGGCTACTACATCATGCACAACATCGGCATCGCCTTTCAGACCTTCGCCAGCGGTTTGCTGTTTGGCCTGGGCAGCGCGTTTTTCCTGTTCTTCAACGGCTTGATGATCGGTGCGGTGGCCGGGCACCTGACGCACATCGGCTATGGGCAAACCTTCTGGTCGTTCGTGATCGGGCACGGCGCCTTCGAACTGAGCGCCATTGCCCTGGCCGGTGCCGCCGGCCTGCAACTGGGCTGGGCATTGATCGCCCCAGGGCGCTTGCCAAGGGCCGAGGCCCTGCGACTGGCCGCGCGCAAAAGCGTGTCGCTGATTTGCGGGGTCATGCTGTTTTTGCTGATTGCGGCGTTTATCGAAGCCTACTGGTCGTCGCGCAGCGCCACTGCGCCGCTGACCAAATACCTGGTCGGCGCAGCGCTCTGGGTGTTGGTTGCGACCTATCTGCTGTTTGCCGGACGGACCCGCCATGCGCCCGAGTGACGCCAGTGCGGTGATTCGCCCGCGCACCAGCTGGGAAGCCATGGACCTGGGGGTGCTGCTGAGTCAGCGTCATCGGCGCCTGCTGATGACCAGTTGGGCCATCGTGACCTTGCCGGTCTTCGCCCTGCTCACCCTACTGCTATGGGATTCGCCCTCCCTCGCCGTGTTCCTGTTCTGGTGGCTCAAACCGGCGTTCGATCGGCTGCCGCTGTACATCCTGTCCAAAGCCATGTTCGGCGAAACGCCCACGCTGAAACAGGCCCTGCGCCAGTGGCCGCGCCTGCTCAAGCCGCAACTGCTGGCCAGCCTGACCTGGCGTCGCCTGAGCCTGAGCCGCAGTTTTCTGATGCCGGTGGTGCAACTCGAAGGCCTGGAAGGCCTGGCGCGACAACAGCGTTTGCGCGTGCTATTGCAGCGCAACGCCGGTGCCGCGCAATGGCTGACGATCATTGGTGTGCATCTGGAAACCGCGTTGTGGATCGGCCTGATGGTGCTGTTCTACATGTTCTTGCCACTGCAGGTCGAACTCGACTGGGGCTGGCAGACCTTGATTGCCGCCGCCACACAAGACTGGCGCTGGCTGGAACACCTGACCAATGCTTTTTACGCTCTGGTGCTAGTGGTCTGGGAACCGATTTATGTCGCCTGTGGTTTCAGCCTTTATCTGAACCGGCGCACATGGCTGGAAGCCTGGGACATCGAACTGGTATTCCGCCGCTTGCGCCAACGCTTGAGCAGCGCAGTCATTACGCTGCTGCTGGCGGCGTTTGTGCTGGTGCCGACGGGGCAAAGCGTCTGGGCCGCCGAACCGGGCATGTCACCGGACAGCCCGCGTCTGCTGGAGCAACCCCTGACCAGTCAGGCATCCCGAGACAGCATCAAGGCCATCCTCGATCAACCACCGTTCAAGAACAAGGAAACGGTAACCCGCTATCGGTTCGGCGAAGACAAACCCGCCGACGACACTGCGCACGGTGGTCAAACACCCGCCTGGTTGAAGGCGCTGTTCGGCTTGCTCGACAGCCAGCGTTTCGGCGTGTTGGCCAGCCTGATCGAAGTGGTGCTGTGGGGCACGGTGATTGCCGCCATCGGCTTGTTGATCTGGCGTTACCGCGACTGGCTGCAGGCGTTCGTCAGCCGCCGGCCAGCGTTAAACCGTCAAGCGACGCGGCCGTTACCGCAGCAGGCGTTCGGCCTGGACCTCAACCGCGAAACCCTGCCCGCCGATATCGCGGCCAGCGCCGAAAGCCTCTGGCAGACCAACCCGCGTGAAGCCCTCGGTTTGCTCTATCGCGCCCTGCTCAGTCACTTGTTGCACGACTTCAACATGGCGCTCAAACCCGCCGACACCGAAGGCGAAGTGCTTCAGCGCGTTGAACAATTGAAGCAACCGGCGTTGCTGGCCTTCAGCAAAAACCTGACCGCGCACTGGCAGAACATGGCCTACGGGCATCGCCTGCCCCCGGCGCATTTGCAACAGGAACTCTGTGACGGCTGGCGCGCGTTGTTCGGCCCGGGAGCAGTCCGTTGAACCGCCGGGGGTGGCAGGCGGTCGGCGTGTTCATCGCCGTGCTCCTGGGCGCGTTGAGTGTTTACCTGTACTTCAAGGCCATGCCCTATCAGGAAGAAATCGATCACGGCCCTTCCCCCGAAGCCCAGGCCAACCCCTACCTGGCGGCCGAGCACTTTCTGCGCAAACAGGGCCTGACCGTCAGCCATGCCGACACCCTCGACATCCTGCCGACCCTTGAGCCCCGTCAGCACAGTTTGCTGTTGCTCGGCGACCGATCGAACATGTCCCCGCGACAGGTGGATCAGGTGTTGAACTGGACCCGGGCCGGTGGACGTCTGTTATTCGTCGCCGAAGCCCTGTGGGATGAAAAAACCGGTCAGAGCAATGACCTGCTGCTCGATCGGGTGCAGTTGCACCAGTCCCTGAGCAAAGACCTCAAGGACCCGCCACCCGATCTCATCGACGACCCCTACCCCAAACTGACCAAGCTCTATCTGGAAAACGAAGAGGCGCCGGCCTACTTCAGCTTCGATACCGCGTTCCACCTCGACGACCCGAAAAACCTTGCCCAGGCCTGGGCCAACAGTGGCAAGGCCACGCACATGATGCAGCTGAGTCACGGGCTGGGTTCGATCACGGTGGTGACCGACGCCGACCTCTGGAAAAGCCCCGCTATCGGCCAGTACGACAACGCCTGGTTGCTGTGGTACCTGGCGGCCGACACCGACGTGACCTTGCTGTTCAATACCGATCACGACAGCTTGCTAACGTTGCTGTGGCGCTATTTTGCGCAAGCCCTGGTAGCGCTGATCGCCTTGATCGCCTTGGGTTTCTGGCACGTCGGCGTGCGCAATGGCCCGTTGCTGGAGCCGGCTCCCAGAGCCCGCCGGCGACTTCAGGAACACCTGCGCGCCAGCGCCGATTTCATGCTGCGCCGCAGCGGTCAGCACAGCCTGTTGCACGCCTTGCAGCAAGACATCCTGCGTCGTGTCCGCCACCGACACCCCGGTTTTGAACAACTCGGCGTCGCCGAACAATGGCTGGTGCTCGCACGCCTGACCGGCCACCCCACACGCGCCATCAGCCAGGCCATGAGCCCGCGACCGAAACAGCGGCTGTCCAGCGCTGAATTCAGCCGTCAGGTCGCCCACCTGCAAACCTTGAGGAACGCCTTATGAGTGAACAGATCGAGCCCGGCACCCAGACCCACGCCGCCCAACAGCGCCAGCGCGCCAGCCAGTTGGCCCAGGCGATAAGAACAGAATTGCAAAAAGCGGTGATTGGCCAGAACGGCGTGATCGACGACGTGCTCACCGCCCTGATCGCTGGCGGCCATGTACTGCTCGAAGGCGTGCCGGGGTTGGGCAAGACGTTGCTGGTGCGCGCCCTCGCCCGTTGCTTCGGTGGCGAATACGCTCGCATCCAGTTCACCCCGGACCTGATGCCCAGCGACGTCACCGGGCATGCGGTGTACGACCTGCAGACCGAGCAATTCAAACTGCGCAAAGGCCCGTTGTTCACCAACCTGCTGCTGGCCGACGAGATCAACCGCGCCCCGGCGAAAACCCAGGCCGCGCTGCTCGAAGCCATGCAGGAACGCCAGGTCACCCTCGAAGGCCGCGCTTTGCCCATCGCGCAACCGTTCATGGTGCTGGCCACGCAAAACCCCATTGAACAGGAAGGCACTTACCCGTTACCCGAAGCCGAACTCGACCGCTTCATGCTCAAGGTGCGCATGGACTACCCCGACACCGAGCAAGAGCTGGACATGGTGCGCCAGGTCAGCCGCTCGACCCGCGCCGACATGCTCGACGTGCAACCGCTGCGCACCGTGTTGCAGGCCAAGGACGTGCTGGCCTTGCAGCGCATCGCCAGTGACCTGCCGCTGGACGATCAGGTGCTCGATTACGCCGTGCGCCTGGCCCGCACCACCCGCACCTGGCCAGGCCTGACCCTCGGCGCCGGGCCACGGGCGTCCATCGCGCTGGTGCGTTGCGCCCGAGCCCGGGCGCTGCTGCGCGGGGGCGAGTTCGTGATTCCCGACGACATCAAAGGTTGCGCCCTGGCGGTACTGCGTCACCGGGTGCGGATTGCCCCGGAGCTGGACATCGAAGGGCTGGACGTCGATCAGGTGCTCCGGCAATTGCTCGACCAAGTGCCGGCGCCACGGTTATGACCCCCTCTATTTCGTTACACGCCACTCCTGTGGCGAGGGGGCTTGCCCCCGTTGGGTTGCGAAGCGACCCCAAAACCTGCAATCGCATATCGACAGACACACCGCGGTTGTCGGGTTTACGACTGCTTCGCAGCCGAACGCGGGCAAGCCCGCTCGCCACAGAATTACCGTGCCAGACCAACCCTTGCCACGAAGTCGCGACGCCATGAAACCCTCGCGCCTGCTCTTGACCTGGCTCACTATCCTGCTGGCTATCGGCATCGTGCTGGGCACCTTACGGGCGCTGGACATCGCCGTCCCATCAAGCCTTTTATCGATCAACTGGGGATTACTGCTAGCCCTGTTGACCCTGGCGATACTCGACGCCATTCGCCTCAAGCGTTTGCCCTCACCACGCCTCCAGCGACAAATGCCCGGCAGCCTGGCACTCGGTCGATGGAGCGACGTGCGACTGGAGGTCGAGCATGATTTTACCCAGCCACTGAACATTCAGATCTTCGACCACGTACCCGACGGCCTGAACTTCGAAAACCTGCCCCTGTCGGTCGAATTGCAACCCGGCCAACAGAGCCAGATCAGCTACCGCCTGCGCCCGCTCATGCGCGGCCATTTCAGCTTCGAATACTGCGAAATCAACCTGCCGAGCCCCATGGGTTTGTGGTCCGACAAACGCCTGCTCAACATACCCGACACCACCCGCGTCTACCCCGACTTCGCCCGCCTCTACGGCGGCCAGTTGCTGGCGGTGGACAACTGGCTCAGCCAACTCGGCGTACGCCAGCGCCAACGTCGCGGCCTAGGCCTGGAATTCCATCAGCTGCGCGAATTCCGCGAAGGCGACAGCCTGCGCCAGATCGACTGGAAAGCCACCGCCCGCCAACGCACCCCCATCGCCCGCGAGTACCAGGACGAGCGCGACCAGCAAATCATCTTCATGCTCGACTGCGGCCGCCGCATGCGCAGCCAGGACGGCGAACTCGCGCATTTCGATCACGCCCTCAATGCCTGTCTGTTGCTCAGCTACATCGCGTTGCGCCAGGGCGACGCGGTGGGCTTAAGCACCTTCGCCAGCAACCATCCGCACTACCTTGCCCCGGTCAAGGGCACGGGCCAGCTCAACGTGTTGCTCAACACCGTCTACGACCTCGACAGCACCCAACGCCCGGCCGACTACCAGGCTGCCGTCACGCAACTGCTGGCCCGACAAAAACGCCGGGCACTGGTGGTGCTGGTGACCAACCTGCGGGATGAAGACGATGAAGAACTGCTGACCGCCGTCAAACGCCTGAGCAAACTGCATCGGGTGCTGGTGGCGAGCCTGCGCGAAGACTTGCTCGACAGCCTGCGGCAAACGCCGGTGCAAACCTTGCCGGAGGCGCTGGCCTATTGTGGGACGGTGGATTATTTGAATGACCGGGCGCAGCTCCATGAGCGGTTGAGTGCTCATGGAGTGCCGGTGGTGGATGCTCGGCCCCAAGAGTTGGGGGCCGAGTTGGTGACGGCGTATTTGGGGTGGAAAAAAGCTGGGACGATGTAACGTCGAATCGTATATAAAATCGTCATATCACGATGTCTACATGAGTATGACGTGCGAGCACGTACGACAGGACCCTCAAACCGGGTACTTACGAAAACCAATCCCCTGAAAGCTCTATCACAAGGAATCAATCATGGACGAGAACCTATTTGCTTCAGTGCTAACGCAGATCAATGAGAACCAACTGGCTTTGGGTGCAGCTATAGAAGAACTATCGAATTGGATGGCGCAACGGGGGGCTACCGAAGTAGCGGATAACATCCGATGTGCATTGCAAACGATAGATCGAAACCAAGAATTCATCTCTTTGGCACTTATTTCTATCTCCACCGATTTTAAAGAATCACAGGTTCCAAAAAAGAATGACCCTAATGACTCTAACTAACCATCAAGAGTCGCAATTCTCCTCGGTTGTTACCCGATGCCTCTCATCGGGTAACAACTGACGTTCATGGTCAGTAATCTGCTTGTTGTCCTCCTCCCGACTTCTCGAATAGCAGCGCTAACGGCTACAGAATGAAGCGCATTTGCCTACAAGTGTCAGCGACCCGGCTGATTGTGGGTGCTGTCCGTCCCGACATAAGGTTCTCCTTCCCTCGCTGCCGTCCATTCGTCTACCTCCGAATCGACGGTAGCTCCAACAAGGAGTTAACCGTATTAATGCCTCCACCCAATCCACGCAATACCATCCCGCGTTCCCCCTACGGAACCCTCGACTCAAGAAAACTCCAAGAAGCTGCCAACAGGGCTCTAGATCACTATCTAGAACGGGAAAACACTGAGCCGTGTGTCGCCAACGAACGCCCCACCGAGGAACGATCCATGAAAATGTTCGCCGTTGTCCCTGATGCCAACCCCGAAGCCTTGACCATCGAAACCTACGAAACCTTTTCGACGGTCAGCATTCTGCTGCTCGACCTGGCGGAAAGCCTGGACGACAAGCCGCGGCATCTGGCCATGGCGATTTACCGGATGAGTGAGTTGGGGTTGATGTTGGTGGAGCGGTCGCTGGATAACGAGAAGGCGATCAAGGTGGCCGGGGCTTAAATAGCTGGCGCCTGGGCTGACGTCTTCGCGGGCAAGCCCGCTCCCACAGGTTTCGAGTTGAACGCAGGTTTTGTGTTCACCGAATAACCCTGTGGGAGCGGGCTTGCTCGCGAAGGCGTCAGTACAGGCACCACAGAATTTCAGGCCGAAGCAGGCAACGGCTGAAAACTGAAGTACTGCTTCAACGCCTCCACCAATTGCCCATACTCCGGCGGTGCCCGTTGCAGGCTGAACCCAGAGTCGTAATGGTGGGGCGTGGCGTCTTCATGGCACCACAGGCAACACGCCTTCAGGTCAATGACCTGCTGGCAGCCGTCGCTGGCGGGGATTTTCAATCGCAGGTCAAAGTCGACGCCCACCATCATCGGCAACTGGCTGATGAGCATCAGCCCGTCGCTGGACAAGTTGCCCAGAAAGCCGATGGGTTTGTCGGTGACGCTGTTGAACACTTTCAGAAAATACGGCAGTTGATGCCGCTCGATCCGGCGGTCGGTAAACATGCGCAAATGGCCCAGCAAGGCCCTTAAGCAGGGCCGCACTAATGCTTCGGAACGTGCCGGCTGCTTGATAAGCCTGGACGCGCTCTCCCCGATCCTGGTGCGTCAGTCCTTACCACGCTGACGCTTACTGCTGCCGATCACAGGTATCACCTCGGTTTAGAGGCAAGGCTCTAAAACCGATCTATTCGACTATAGCTCACCACCGCCGGGCGGCCAGCCGTTGCATGACAGCGGCCATCAGAACTGCGTCGGGCGCACGGCCGCCGCGCTGCGCGTCGGGTAATGGCCCAGGCTCTGCAAGGTTTCCAGACGGGCGCGGGCGCGGTAGGCGTATTCGCTTTGCGGGTAAGAGGCGATGATGAACTGATAAGTCTGCGCCGCATCGATGAACAGCTTCTGCCGTTCCAGGCACTGGCCGCGCATCATCGACACTTCCGGCTGCACGTAGCGACGGGAACGACTGTCACGATCGACCTTGGACAGTTCGAGCATCACCTGCTCGCAGTTGCCGCGTTCGTAGGCGCTGTAGGCATTGTTCAAATGATGGTCCATCGACCAACGGGTGCAGCCCGCAGCACTGAGGGCAAGGACGGCAATGAGCACGAATCGCATAGGGGAATCTCCTGTCTTGCGCTCTGTATCGACCCGTTGGCGGAAATCTTCAGAACCGTTTACGCCGATTGTCGCGTTCAATAAAGAAAGCAAAAAGTAGTGCAAACGAACAATGACTACACCCCCGGACCATAGTAGCCTCTGCTAGCGCTTGAACTCAGGAGTCTTTGCATGTCCGTCCGTCGTACCAAAATCGTCGCTACCCTTGGCCCGGCCAGTAACTCGCCGGAAGTTCTCGAACAGCTGATTCTGGCTGGCCTGGACGTCGCCCGCCTGAACTTCTCCCACGGCACCCCCGACGAGCACAAGGCTCGCGCGAAGCTGGTGCGTGACCTCGCCGCCAAGCACGGCCGCTTCGTCGCCCTGCTGGGTGACCTGCAAGGCCCGAAAATCCGTATCGCCAAATTCGCCAACAAGAAGATCGAGCTGAAGATCGGTGACCAGTTCACCTTCTCCACCAGCCATCCGCTGACCGAAGGCAACCAGCAAGTGGTCGGCATCGACTACCCGGACCTGGTGAAAGACTGCGGCGTGGGCGACGAGCTGCTGCTCGACGACGGCCGCGTGGTGATGCGCGTCGATACCGCCACCGCCACCGAACTGAACTGCACCGTGACCATCGGCGGCCCGCTGTCGGACCATAAAGGCATCAACCGTCGCGGCGGTGGCCTGACGGCACCGGCCCTGACCGAGAAAGACAAGGCCGACATCAAGCTCGCCGCCGAAATGGAAGTCGATTACCTCGCGGTGTCCTTCCCCCGTGACGCCGCCGACATGGAATACGCCCGTCAACTGCGCGACGAAGCCGGCGGTACTGCCTGGCTGGTGGCGAAGATTGAACGCGCCGAAGCCGTGGCCGACGACGAAACCCTCGACGGCCTGATCAAGGCCTCCGACGCGGTGATGGTGGCCCGTGGTGACCTGGGTGTGGAAATCGGCGACGCCGAACTGGTGGGCATTCAGAAGAAAATCATTCTGCACGCACGTCGCCACAACAAGGCCGTGATCGTCGCGACCCAGATGATGGAGTCGATGATCCAGAACCCGATGCCGACCCGCGCCGAAGTGTCCGACGTAGCCAACGCCGTGCTCGACTACACCGACGCCGTGATGCTCTCGGCGGAAAGTGCCGCCGGTCTGTATCCGCTGGAAGCGGTGCAAGCCATGGCGCGCATCTGCATCGGCGCTGAAAAGCACCCGACCAGCAAGACCTCCAGCCACCGCATCGGCAAGACGTTCGAACGTTGCGACGAGAGCATCGCCCTGGCCACGATGTACACCGCCAACCACTTCCCGGGCGTGAAGGCGATCATCGCCCTGACCGAAAGTGGCTACACGCCGTTGATCATGTCGCGCATCCGTTCCTCGGTGCCGATCTACGCGTTCTCCCCGCACCGTGAAACCCAGGCCCGCGCGGCGATGTTCCGGGGTGTCTACACCGTACCGTTCGACCCGGCGTCCTTGCCGGCCGAGCAAGTCAGCCAGGCTGCAATCGACGAGTTGCTCAAACGCGGCGTCGTGGAGAAAGGCGACTGGGTCATCCTGACCAAGGGCGACAGCTACCACACCACCGGCGGCACCAACGGGATGAAAATCCTGCACGTTGGCGACCCGATGGTCTGAGTGACCGGTTGCTGAAAAACAAAAGCCCCGCCATGTGAATGGCGGGGCTTTTTGGTTTCTGATCCAGGATGTGTGTTGTTTTGGCGGGCCTCTTCGCGGGCAAGCCCGCTCCCACAGGGTTTTGTGTTGTTCACCCTTCACATGACCACCACAAGAACCTGTGGGAGCGGGCTTGCCCGCGAAGGTGTCCTCCCAGTCACCGCATCTTCAATGCCGGCTGATAAACGCTGACAACGCCGCCATCGCTTCCGGCGAGCGCAACCGCTGGGTGAACAATGCGCCCTCTTCTTCTATCACCTTGCGCAACGACTCCCGGTCCGGCGCTTTCATCAGTTGCTTGCTGATGCGCACCGCTTCCGGTGGCAATGATTCGAACCGCAACGCCATCTCCCGCGCCCTGGCCATCGCCGCTTCGCCACTGCCCAACGCCTCGGTCGCAATGCCCCACGCCGCAGCCTGTTCACCGCTGAACCCTTCACCCAACAGCAACAACTCCGCCGCTTTGGCCGGCCCAAGCAAGCGCGGCAGGATCAGGCTGGAGCCGAACTCCGGGCATAACCCCAGATTGACGAATGGCATGCGCAACCTTGCATCCGCACTGACATAAACCAGATCGCAATGCAGCAGCATCGTCGTGCCGATCCCCACCGCCGCGCCTGCTACCGCGGCAATCACCGGCTTGCGGCACTCAAGAAGGCCGAGCATGAAGTGGAACACCGGGCTGTCGAGGTTGCCCGGCGGTTGCTGGATGAAGTCGGCGATGTCGTTGCCGGCGGTGAAGCACTCGGCGCTGCCGGTGATCAGCACCGCATTGATGTCGGGATCGCTGTCGGCAAGCCGCAAGCCCTCCGCCAGCTGGCTGTACATGGCGCGGGTCAGGGCGTTTTTCTTCTCGGGGCGGTTGAGGCGCAGGGTCAGTAAACCGCGCTCACGTTCAAACTGGATGGCGTCGGGCATGGCGTGTCCTGATCTGAGAGGATCCACTGTGGCGAGGGGGCTTGCCCCCGTTCGGCTGCGAAGCAGTCGTAAAACCGGCACGCTCGGTTTGTCTGATACACCGAGGTGGCGTCTGTTTTTAGGGGCCGCTTCGCAGCCCAACGGGGGCGAGCCCCCTCGCCACAGCAATCAGCGCTCAACCACGGGGTAGAAAGACATCCGCCAGCAGTTGATTGCGCGGCAAACCGGCCAGGTACAAGCGCCGGGCAAAGGCGTCGACGCTGTCGGGGGCTCCGCAGACTAAGGCCAGGGTTTGCCGGGAAACAAGGCGCAGTTGCGCCAAAGCCGCGGGCAACTCGGCCGCCGTCCACAGCTCGATGCTAAGGTTTTCACGGCCCTCGGCCATGGCTTGCAGGGGTTTGGCCAGATAATGCTCACCGGCATCATGGGCCAGGTGAATGACCCGGATGGCGCCTTGGTGATCCTGACGCAACGCTTCGCGCAGAATACCGAACAACGGCCCCAGACCGGTGCCGGCCGCCAGCAACCACAGCGGTCGGGTGTGCCAGTCCGAGTCGTAATGCAGCGCCCCGCCGCGCAACTCGCCGAGGCGGATCGGGTCGCCGATTTTCAAGCGACGCGCCGCGTCACTGAATTCCCCCGGTTGGCGGCAATCGAGGTGGAACTCCAGAAAGCGGTCTTCTTCCGGCAGGCTGGCCAGGGAATACGGCCGCGCCACCTGCCCCGCCCACAACACCAGATGCTGCCCCGCCTGATAGCGCAACGGTCGCTCGCTGGTCAGGCGCAAACGCAACACGCTGGCGCTCAGCCAATCGCTGGCGACCACCTGCGCGGCAAGGCCATCGCGCAGCGGGTCAAAGGTTTCGATTTGCAGATCGTCGACCACCTGGCACTGACAGGCCAACCGCCAACCCTGTTGGCGCTGTTCATTGCTCAAGGCATCGGGACGGTTGTCGCTGGGCAGGCCCTCGACGCATTTGACCAGGCACGCATGGCAACTGCCGGCGCGGCAGCTGTAGGGCACCGACACGCCGTTTTGATTCAAGGCATCGAGCAGGTTACTGCCCGCCGCCACCGTCCATTGGCGTTCGCCGACCCGTAACTCAGGCATCGACATTCTCCCAGGCCGCCGCGCAACGGTTGCGGCCATCACGCTTGGCGCGGTACAGCGCCTGATCGGCACTGTGCAAGGCGTGATCCAGATCATCGCCCAGCTCCAACAAAGTCATGCCCGCCGACAGGCTGAGGTGGGCGATCTCCAGGCCGACCAATTCGACATCCATGAAGGCAATGCGCAAGCGCTCGCAACAGGCCGTCAGGCGCTCGGCATCGCAATCGGGCAACAGCACCACGAATTCTTCGCCGCCATAACGGGCCAGAATATCGCCATCGCGCAGGCAGGCCGTGGCCACTCCGGCGAACGCTTGCAGCACCTGATCGCCGGCGGCATGGCCATGAACATCGTTGATGCGTTTGAAGTGGTCGAGGTCGATCAGCGCCAGGCCATGCACCACACCGACTTCCATGGCGTTCAGCTCGCGGGAGGCCAGGCGCAGAAAATGCCGACGGTTGAACAGCCCGGTGAGTTCATCGGTCGCCACCAGGCCTTCGAGCTGGCGCATCATTCCGCGCAGGGTGTCCTGATGCGCCTGCAAGGCGAACCGCCGCTGCCGCATACGCTGGCGCGACACCTGGACGTAACGGGCATAAAGCACCAGCCAGCCGAGCACCACAAACAGCACGCAGACCTGCAACAGGGCTTGCGTCGGGTCGTGGAGCTCGAAGTGGTAAAGCTCCCATAACGTGATGGCGCTGAAACTGAAAAACACCAGCAACGCGCAACGCACAAAAGCGATGCGCGACAGATGAAACAGCCCGAACAGCAGAATCAGCAGGTAAAACACCAGAAACGCACCGCGGGCCTCGTCCAGATGAGCGATCACCCAGGTTTGCCAACTCAGCCCCAGGAGTATTTGCACTTCGGTCAGGCTGGGGTCGGAAAAGCGCAGGTTAGTGCCGCTGTAAAACACCGCGAACAACACGGCCTGACTGAGCGCCGCCAACACGCTGCCGATCACCATGCCGGCGATGGACTCATCGTAATGACCGGTAAAAAACGCCAGCCACAGCAGCAGCATAGCCAGGGCATAGGTGCCGGCCGCGAGGGCAAAGCGCTTGAGCAAAAGCCGCTGGATGGCGTTATGGGTCAATCGTTGACTCACCGTGCGAAAGGAGGCTGTCGGAGTGTCCTACTCTACAGGCCGGATGCCACTTTAGTGGCGAGTCTGATAAATGACCATTCAATTTTTGGGGCAGAAAACTGGCGTCAAAACCATGGCCCGATTCATTGAAACCTTGCTGGGGAACCTTTGTGGGAGCGGGCTTGCTCGCGAAAGCGATCTGATATTCACCCATGATGTCGACTGATACGCCGCCTTCGCGGGCAAGCCCGCTCCCACGATAGCGCTCTATTGATCCGCACCATCGGATATGCGACCAACGTTTGACTGTCAACGGATGTACCCGCCTTTGATGCGCGGTATACTGCCGCGCCTTTTTAGCGTCGCGCCAGCATGCCCGGCGTGCCTTGAAAGGTGTCTGCGACCGACCGATGCACCCAAGCCGCAGGCACCTTATTGAATGTTCCCGTCTTTTAGAGGAGCGCGACTCGATGACCGTGATCAAGCAAGACGACCTGATTCAGAGCGTTGCCGACGCCCTGCAATTCATTTCCTACTACCACCCCGTTGACTTCATCCAGGCGATGCACGAGGCCTACCTGCGTGAAGAATCGCCGGCAGCCCGCGATTCCATTGCGCAAATCCTGATCAACTCGCGCATGTGCGCCACCGGCCACCGCCCGATCTGCCAGGACACCGGCATCGTCACCGTGTTCGTGCGCGTAGGCATGGACGTACGTTGGGATGGCGCCACCATGGGCCTGGACGACATGATCAACGAAGGCGTGCGCCGGGCTTACAACCTGCCGGAAAACGTCCTGCGTGCCTCGATCCTCGCCGACCCGGCGGGCGCTCGCAAGAACACCAAGGACAACACCCCGGCCGTTATCCACTACTCCATCGTTCCGGGTAACACCGTGGAAGTGGACGTGGCGGCCAAGGGCGGCGGCTCCGAGAACAAGTCGAAAATGGCCATGCTCAACCCGTCCGACTCGATCGTCGACTGGGTTTTGAAAACCGTTCCGACCATGGGCGCCGGCTGGTGCCCACCGGGCATGCTCGGCATCGGCATCGGCGGCACCGCCGAGAAAGCCGCCGTGATGGCCAAGGAAGTGTTGATGGAGTCCATCGACATTCACGAGCTCAAAGCACGCGGCCCGCAGAACCGTATCGAAGAGATGCGCCTGGAGCTGTTCGAGAAGGTCAACCAACTGGGCATCGGCGCCCAGGGCCTGGGCGGTCTGACCACCGTGCTCGACGTGAAGATCATGGATTACCCGACCCACGCCGCCTCCCTGCCGGTGTGCATGATCCCCAACTGCGCCGCCACCCGTCACGCGCACTTCGTGCTCGACGGTTCCGGCCCGGCCTCGCTGGAAGCGCCACCACTGGACGCCTACCCGGAAATCGTCTGGGAAGCCGGCCCGTCGGCCCGTCGCGTCAACCTCGACACGCTCACGCCGGAAGAAGTGCAGAGCTGGAAGCCGGGCGAAACCGTCCTGCTCAACGGCAAGATGCTCACCGGCCGCGACGCCGCGCACAAGCGCATGGTCGAGATGCTGAACAAGGGCGAAACCCTGCCGGTGGACCTGAAAGGTCGCTTCATCTACTACGTCGGCCCGGTTGATCCGGTGCGCGAAGAAGTGGTTGGCCCGGCTGGCCCGACTACCGCCACGCGGATGGACAAGTTCACCCGTCAGATCCTCGAGCAAACCGGCCTGTTGGGCATGATCGGCAAATCCGAGCGCGGCCCGACCGCAATCGAAGCGATCAAGGACCACAAGGCCGTTTACCTGATGGCAGTCGGCGGCGCGGCTTACCTGGTGGCGCAAGCGATCAAGAAATCCCGCGTGGTGGCGTTCGCCGAACTGGGGATGGAAGCGATCTACGAGTTCGACGTGAAAGACATGCCGGTCACCGTTGCGGTGGACAGCAAGGGTGAGTCGGTACACATCACCGGCCCTGCGATCTGGCAGCAGAAGATCAGTGAAAGCCTGGCGGTGGAAGTGCAGTAAGCGCTTCAGTTTGCCAATGCGGCCGGCTCGTCTGTATGGACGAGCCGGCTTTTTTTTGCTTACGAATAATGCCAACGGCATTAAAAACTGTGTAACTACAACTATTTGATCTACAAAAACCTTCCCAACCTGTCAGATCTGACAGGTTACGCAGCGTTCCTTCTTTGTTAGCGTCTGATCCATCCAGCGACACCGTTGCCAGGGCTAGCGCCAGGCCAATACAGGATCAGCCCCATGGAAGAGCAAGCGTCCCTGAGTATCACTGAACCCTCTATCGCCAAGAGTGCTTCGATCGCCACCATCGGCAAAAGCTGGGGCAAGGTGGGTCCGACGGGGGCCGCTTCATTTGTATTGCCTCTGCCTATTTCGTCTGGCCGTGGCTGGGATCCTCAGCTCTCGCTGAGCTACAGCAGCCAGTCCGGAAACGGTATGTTCGGTCTTTGCTGGCAGGTGGACCTCCCGGCCATCACCCGCCAGACCACCAAGGGCGTGCCGCGTTATCTGGGCGATGACGTGTTCCTCAACACTGCGGGCGAAGAACTGATGCCCGAGCGTGATGACGAGGGCAACATCAAGGCCAGGGACGTAAGCGAATACCGCGGCCAAACCATCGGCAACCATAAGGTAGTGCGGTATCGGCCGCGGGTCGAACAGACGTTCGAGCTCATCGAATTCTGGTATTCCGACGTCACGCCAGAGGGTTTCTGGTTGGTGCACGGAGCCGACGGCAGCCTGCACCTTTTCGGCAAAGACCACAGCTCCCGCGTGGCCGACCCGCAAGCGCCACTCCGTGTGGCAGCGTGGCTGCTGCAGGAAAGCATGAACGCCCATGGCGAACACATCTGCTACGAGTACCTGTCAGAGGAACAGAACGAGCTTCCTGACCCGCATGACTACCGGGCCCAGCGATATTTGCATCGGGTGCTTTATGGCAATGTTGACGCAAGCGACCAGTTGTACGGCTGGAGTGTCTTGAGGCCGGCACCACCCGTATGGCTCTTTCACCTGGTATTCGATTACGGCGAACGCACGCTGGAACTGGCTGAGAAACCGGTTTATGACGGCGCGACACTCAAGCCGTGGCTGGTCCGTAACGACCCGTTTTCGTCCTATGGGCGAGGCTTTGAAGTGGGCACTCGGCGCCTCTGCCGGCAAGTGCTGATGTTCCACAATTTTCCGGAACTGGGTGATAAACCGGTGCTGGTGCGCCGCTTGCTGCTGGAGTACTCGGGCAATACCGGGCTCTGGTCCTACAGTCAAATCACAGCGGCGCATTATCAGGCGTATGACGCCAGCGGCGCCGTGGAAACCATGCCGCCGATGGAGTTCGATTATTCGGCTTTCGAACTCAATACACAGCCGGTACCGTTCTTCCCGTTCGACACCCAGCCTGGTATCGAAGACGGGCAGTTCTATCAATGCGTCGACTTGTTCGGTGAAGGCCTGCCGGGGTTTCTGTGCCGCTATGACCAGTGCTGGTACTACCGGGAGCCGTTGCGTGACCAGGCCGGTGGTGGTGGTGATCGCATCAGCTATGGCCCGTGGACAGCGCTCGAAAAAATCCCGGTGGCCGACCGGAACAAGCAAGTGCATCAGGCCCTGATAGACCTGACCGGCAACGGTCGTCTGGATTGGGTCATCGCTCAACCCGGAATGTGCGGTTGTTTTACGCTGAATCCGGACAGGACCTGGTCAGACTTCATTCCGTTTACAGCGTTTGCGCTGGAGTTTTTCCATGCCCTTTCACAATTGGGTGACTTCAACGGCGATGGGCTCAGTTCTCTGGCAATGATCGGTCCCAACGCTGTACGCCTTTACGCCAACCAGCGTGATCGATTTGCCAGCCCCGAGGAAGTCACTCATGAGCCGCTGGATGACCGTTTGCCGTCGTTCAGCGACTCCCGCAGTGAGCTGGTGCTTCTGGGCAACCTGCTGGGCAACGACATGACCGATTTGTGCCGCATCCGCCACGACGAAATCAAATGCTGGCCGAACCATGGGCACGGAACATTCGGTACGGGTTTTGTCATCAAAGGCCCGACCTTCGATTACGCGACTTTCGACGCGGCGCGGGTGCGCATCGCCGACGTGAACGGCTCGGGCGCCCCTGCGCTCATCTATCTGAACTCGGATGACTTCTGTATTTACCTCAACCAGGGCGGCAATGGGTTTGCGACAGACCCGATCACTGTCCTTTGGCCCGAAGGCGTGCGTTACGACAACCTGTGCCAGGTCTCGCTCGCCGACCTGCAAGGGCTCGGTTGCGCCAGCCTGATCCTGACCGTGCCGCACATGAAACCCCGGCACTGGCGCTATGATTTTGTCGGCGCCAAACCGTATTTGATGATCGCCAGCAACAACAACATGGGGTGCCGCACGGAGGTGGTGTACCGCAGTTCGGCGCAGGAATGGCTGGATGAAAAACAGGGAATTCTCGACCTCAATCAACACGCCGTTTCATACCTGCCTTTCGCTTTGCAGGTCGTCAGCCAACAAACCCAGCTCGACGAAATCACCGGCAATTGCCTGAATCAGTCTTTCAGCTATTTCGAGGCCTGGTACGACAATCAGGACCGGGAATTCCGCGGCTTCGGGCGGCTGCACCAGACCGACAGCGAAACCGCTTCGGATGAAGACGAAAGCTTCACCGAACCGGCATTGGTTTGCACCTGGTTTCATACCGGCAAACAGATCGACATGTCTTGCACCGGTTACTTTGACCATGACGATGAGGCACACCCGTTGGGCGAAACGCTGTTTTGTCGATACCACCCGAGCGACGAATGCGAAGAACTCATCGAGCCTGCCGATGAGGCCATGGCCCACGCCATCGCGCGTGCCCTCGCCGGCTCGGTGCTGAGAGTGGAAACCTACGCGGCAAATGACCCGACCACTCCTTACCTGGTTGAGCAGTCCCGCTACATCGTTCGCCAAGTGCGTGAGCGTGGCGAACACCATCCCGACGCGGTGTTGATGGTGTCGTTGCTGGAAACCATCACGTACAACTATGAACGCTTCATCGACGACCCATTGTGCCGCCATGTCATTAACTTGAAACGGGACGAGATCGGGTTGACGACTTACAGCATCACGGTCAGTTATGCCCGGCGCAGGACCAAGGAGGATGAACCGCCCTTTACCGATGTCGATGAAGGGACATGGTGGATTGATGCCCATGATCGGGCCCAGCAGTTCTACTACTTGAGCGAAACCCGCGCCAGTTTCATTCACTTGCTCGACCCGCAAGGCTGGCGGCTCGGCCTGCCTTATCAACAACGCGGCAATGCGCTGGTATTGCCCAAGAAATCGGAAGCTGGAGGCCTTGATCCCAAGGAGATTTGTTATGGACAGTTTCTCGAGCTGTTCGCATCAGCCGAATGGGCGGCTGTGCGGGAACTGACCTCGCAATCGGTGCAACGCTACGTCACGACGACCAACGACGAGTTGCCGGATGGCGATGCCCAATTCGAGGCATTGGCAGGGCCAATGGAAATCGCTCAGTTGGACAAGAAAGCGCTGGAGGTCTACGACGACGTAACGCCTGCGATCGATATCCGGGCAGAACTTGAGAAGATTGGTTATCTGTCCATGAAGCTGTTTCTGGGCACGGACGAAGAGGCCGACAAAGAAGAGGACAAACAGAAAAATCTTTGGTCCGCGCTCTACAACTTTGCCGAGTATGCAGGCCTCGAACGCTTCTACCGGGTGATGGAATACAACGAAACCCGCAGCCATGGTGTGACCAAAGCGACATACGACGCTTACTGTCTCGCGCCCCTCAGCGTCGAGCAGCCGGATGGCTGCACCACTCGCGTCGAGTACGATTACCACTCACTGCGAGCGCTGCGCATCTTTGATGCCAACGACAACGTTGAAGAGGCCCTTTACGATCCCTCTGGTCCGCACACCGTCACCTATCACGGAACAGAAAACGGTGTTCCCGCCGGCTTCCTGCCCATCGACAAATACAACCGTCCTGAAGATGCCAGCCCCGACACGGCTATCAAATACCCCGAGGAAGCGCTGCAAAACGCGGCCAGCACCTTTCGCAAGGATCTGTTCAGCTGGATGGGCCAGCTCCAAGGCTCCATGGGGCAGACATCGGAGTGGCTGGGTGACTGGATCACGCAAGGTTACGTGTTGCCCAGCCTGCACCTGCGCGCCAGTGCCCGCCTGCGCCTGGCCCGACTCAAGTCCCGGACACCGGCAGAACAAGCGTTGTGGGACCTGCTGGTCAGCGTCCCTCGCATTCCGGTGCACAGCGTCGCTTTGAGCGCCGATCGCGACTTTTACGATGAAGAACCCCCGAAAATCCAGATCGCCCTCAGCCTCGTCGATGGCTTCGGCCGCCCCTTGCAAACCCAGCAACAGGTCGAGCCTGGTGATGCCTATGTCGTGGAAAAAGGCAAACTGGCGATCGTAAACGGCAAGCCAACAGTTGCACACGCCGAGCGTCGCTGGCGCATCAGCGAGCGCGTGGAATACAACAACAAAGGATTGCCGGTACGAACCTATCGTCCCTATTTCGCCAATGCTTATGGCTACATCAACGACGATTGTCTCAAGGAATTCGGCCATCACGATAAAAGTTTCTACGATGTGTTGGGGCGCCTTATCAAGGTCATCAACGCCAAAGGGGATATCGCGCTGGAAAAAATCCACCCCTGGTACACAACCAAGCTGGACTTTAATGACACCTACGTCGCGCCAGACACGAAAGAATTCAAGGCGGACAAGCAATGATGAGTACTGTCGACCGCAATACACCGGCAATAACGTCCCATGATGCGCGAGGCCGGCCAATACGCCAGATTGCCTACCTGTGCAATGTGGCGGGCACTGTGAAGCCTTTGATTACCCGGCTACGCCATGACGTTATCGGGCAGCTGGTGGAGCAACGGGACCCGCGACTGGCCGATGCTCCCAGACCCAACCTGGCCACGGTTTACGGCCTGACCGGACAATCGGTCAAGGTCGACAGCGTCGATGCCGGCGTGCGGATAACCCTGGCGGGGCTGGCCGGTGAAACCCTCCAGCACTGGGATGAACGCGGCAATCATTGGCGCACCACTTACGACAACCAGCTGCGTGTGCTGACGCTTGAAGAGCATGGTCAGGGCCCGGTCGAAGCCAACATCTACGCCAATGTATCGGCTGATCCCGCCCACAACTTGCGTGGCCAGTTGATCAAGCAAGTCGACCCCTCAGGCGAACTTGAGATCAAGAGTTTCAGCCTGCACGGCCAACCGCTGCGCGACAGCCGAACCCTCAGCGAGGCCGGGACCTTCACCAGCAGCCGAACCTACAGCCCGCTCGGCGCGGTGCTGACCCAGACGGATGCCGGCGAGCATCAGCAACGGATGCGCTACGACATTAGCGGGCAACTGCGTCAGGTACACCTGCGACTCGAACCCACGGCGGCCTGGACGCCCGTTCTTGAAGACACCCGATACAACGCCGCCGGCCAGATCATTGAGCAAAAAGCCAGCAACCAGGTGGTCAGCACCTGGACATACGACGAGGCCGATGGCCGTCTCAACAGCATGAGCGCCGGTGTACCCGGGCAGGCCCCGCTGCAGTTCTTTGAATACCTTTACGACCGGGTCGGTAACGTGTTGCGCATCGACGACCTCGCGTTCAAACCGGTGTTCTTCAAAAACCAGCTCATCGATGGCCACCGCGAATTCACCTACAACTCGCTGTACGAGCTGACCAGCGCCACCGGGCATGATGCTGTCCCGAGCTCTGACTTGCCGGGTCGCCCCTCGCCGAGCGACCCGAAAAACCACCTCAATTACAAACAGTTTTTCACGTACGACGACGGCAACAATCTGATCAAGTTGACCCATCAGCGTGCAGTGGGTGGTTACACCCACCAGATGTACATCGACCCGAACAGCAATCGTGGCGTGCGCTGGAAACCGGGTGATCCGCCACCGGAATTCGACAAGTTGTTCGACCGCCATGGCAATCTCCTGGCCTCGGCCCCGGGAAGACCCTTGCACTGGAACAGCCGCGATCAACTGGCCAGCGCAACGCTGGTTGAACGTGACGGCCCCAACGATGTAGAAGACTTTCGCTACAGCCAGGGTGTGCGGGTGTTCAAACGCCATGAATGGCAAGCCTCGACCCTCACCCATTTTCATCGAGTGCTCTACTTCCCGGGGCTGGAAATCCGCACCCGCGACAACGGCGAGGAACTGCACGTCATTACCGTACCGGGCGGACGAGGCAGCGTGCGTTGCCTGCATTGGGTCAGCGGCAAACCCGAAGCGATCGATAAGGATCAGCTGCGCTACAGCCTCGATGATCACTTGGGCTCCAGTGTGATGGAACTGGATCAAAACGCGCGGATAGTCAGTCACGAGGGCTATTACCCGTTCGGCGGCACCGCCTGGCTGATAGCAAGCTCTGCGCTGGAGGTCAGTTATAAAACCATCCGCTATTCAGGCAAGGAAATGGATGAATGCGGGCTTTACTACTACGGCAGTCGTTACTATGCGCCATGGTTGTGGTGCTGGGTAAGCGCGGATCCGGCCGGGGCTGTGGACGGACTGAATCTTTATGCGTTTGTGGGGAATAATCCGACGAACTATTTCGATGATGACGGGCAACAGCGAACGCCGGATGAACTGAAAGCTGTCATTGATCGCTACTCAAATCTGCTTACAGCGGTCGAACCCAGACTGGACAAGTCGATTTATCAATTCAACAACCTTAACCGTACCAGGGATATCTACAAATCCAGTGGTAAAAGGGCTGCGCTTACATTGGTCAATGTCTTGGCGTCTGCATTCATCGCAGGCCTCGTTGGTGGTTTAGCGACAACTGCCGGCACGTTCGTGACCTTAGGCAATGTGCCTGTAGGCCTTGTAATTGGTGTCGGGGCGGCTGCCGTGGCAGCAGATATATCAGGTAATGCAATTGACAGCGTCGGCCAGAAGAACGCTTTCGGATACTCGCTCCTACCGAAAGGCGACGACTACGATTTGCGCAATATAGAAGAAGATGCAAAGCCATTTAGCATAAAAACCGAAATAAAAAAAATTCTAGGAAAGTACAACCCACGGCAAACGGACGGAAACAAAGAAATATTGATGGCAGGGGCGATTGGGGCCGCTGATACGCTGACACAACAAAGTACTCACCTGGAAAAATTTCTTGCGTTATATCGCCTGAGCATCGAAATGACCGAGGCGCTTAATGACACACTTGGACCAAGAGATCTTGAGTTGGTAGAACAGGGCGTCTATTTGCTGAGTGACTTTCTGAATACTGAAAAAGAGAAATCCGATTCGGCTTTGGAAGAGCTTGAAAGTCTCGGTGGCGAGCACATAGCGCTAGCAGCTGGAACTCGTCATCGGCTGGAGAAAACTGAAACAGTCATAAAAGGGAAGATGCAGCGTGTCGTGGATCTGCGTCCTAGGGCAACCGAGCATCTCCAACGAAAAAAAGCCGCTTGAACAGGCGAGGAACAGAATGAGCCAGAGCATCTCGCTCCGCACGCCCACTCTGATAGTCAACGATTGTCAAGGCTTGACGATCAGGCAAGTGGCTTACCTGCGCACGGAGGCCGGTGGCGACGTTGAATCACTCATCACCCGACACGTCTACAACACTGCCGGACAATTGACCGAGCAATGGGATGCGCGGCTGCCCACACCCCACACGCGTCACATCCACAGCCTTTCAGGCAAAACCGTGCAGATCGCCAGCGTGGACTCGGGCTCGCGGGTGAGTCTGTTCGGGCTGGCCGGCGAAGTGCTGCGCCATTGGGACCTGCGCGGTAATCATTGGCGCAACACCTACGACGATCAATTGCGCCCGCTGAGCATGGAAGAAAACGGCCAACCTGACGTCGACACCTTCACCTATGCCGATGCCTCGGCCGATTCGGCTCACAATCTGCGTGGCCAGCTGATCAGACAAGTCGATGTGTCCGGGGCGATCGAGTTCAACAGTTTCAACCTGCAAGGCCAGTCGCTAGCTGAACGCCGAACGATTGCCGATTCGGGCACTTTTGTCAGCCACCGAACGTACAGCGCGCTGGGCGCCCTACTGACCCAGACCGACGCCGGGGAGCATCAGCAACACTTGCGCTATGACATCGCCGGGCAACTCAACCGAGTGATGTTGCAACTCAAGAACGGTCAGCCACAATCGGTTCTGCAGGATGCGCAGTACAACGCCGCCGGCCAGATCGAGGTGCAAATTGCCGGCAACGGTGTGTGCAGCCAATGGACTTACGATCCGGCCGATGGTCGTCTCTGCACCCTCAAGTCCGGAAAACCCCAGCAAGCGTTGCAGCAAGATCTGCAGTACAGCTATGACCGGATGGGCAATATCCTGCGTATCGAAGATCACACGTTACCCACCGTTTACTTCGCCAACCAGCGGGTCGAGGGCCTGCGGGAATATGCCTACGACTCGCTGTACCGCCTGATCAGCGCCAATGGTTTCGAGGCAGAAGTCCCCCACCTGCAACCCGGTTTACCGGAACTCGTCCATCCCATCGACCCCGGTCGCCGCTATGGCTACCGCGAACACTACACCTACGATGCGGGTAACAATCTGGTCAAACTTTGCCATCAGCGCGACGGCAATCATTTCACTCTGCACCTGCGTATCGATCCCGGCAGCAACCGTGGCGTGCGCTTGAAACCGGGCGACCCGGAGCCGGAATTCGACAAGTGCTTCGACCCCAATGGCAACCAGCTCTACCTGCAGGACGGCGCACAACCCCTGAGCTGGAATGCCCGGGATCAATTGGCCAAGGTCACTCTGCTGAGCCACAGCAACGGCCTGGCCGACGATGAAGAAACCTACCTCTACAGCCAGGGCGAACGGGTGTGCAAACGCCACATCACCCATACCCCGTCGCTGACGCACAGCCATGAGATTCTTTACCTGCCAGGGCTGGACATTCACACCCGGGACGACGGCCGCGTGCTGCATGTCATCACGTTGCCACTGGCCTTCGGCAGCGTGCGATGTCTGCACTGGGACAAAGGCCTGCCGTTAGATCTGGAACCGGATCAGCTGCGCTACGGCCTCGACGATCACCTGGGTTCCTGCACACGGGAACTGGATCGCCATGGCGCGTTGATCAGTCTTGAATTTTATTACCCGTTTGGCGGTACGGCGTGGTGGGCGGCGCGCTCGGAGGTGGAGGCCGATTACAAGACCATCCGGTATTCAGGGAAGGAAATGGACCGCTGCGGGCTTTATTACTATGGCGCCCGGTATTACGCGCCTTGGTTGTGGCGCTGGATCTGTCCCGACCCGGCGGGCGATGTGGACGGGTTGAATCTGTATGTGTTCGTCGGCAACAACCCTGTCTGTTTTGTCGACATAAACGGCGAAATCAAATTGCCCACAGTGGCAGATTTCAATGCGGCAATGGACAGGCTTATCACTTCGGAAAACGCAAGCTATGCCCGAAGAAGGCAATCTCGTGCGGTACATCATCTGAAAAGTCAGATCGCCAGCGATGTCCTTCGTCAAATCAATATATTAGGGCTTACCCAACGCCGCACTCAGGACGCCAGCCAGCAACTTGAGACGATGGGCTCAGGTTCAGCCGTTGCGCTATCGACTGCCCGCAGAACGGGGGTTCTGGTGGCAGGGAAAGCCCTCAGTTATGGCGCCGGAATCCTTGTCGGTCTCGGCGCTCAAGCATTGGGCGTCGCAGCTCCGGGTGTCGGCAACGCGGTGGGCGTAGCGATCGGACTTTCCGCCAAAATCGCCGTGAGTGCGGCAGTCGATTTTGTGGCTGAACGCACAGGGCTCAGTGCCTCGGTCAACCTGAAAACCAGCAAACTGACCGCGGATAAAATCATTAAAAAAGCTGAATATAAAACGATGGAACTGACTGACTACATCGCAGCGAAATACAGGAACATGAACCTCAGCTCTCAAAAGTCGCAATTGAAACTCACGAAAGAGGCCACCACTATGGCGGCCAGCGAAATATTGAAGGCGACCCTGGCGCACATGCCTTCGGAAGCGGTGAGCGCAATGAGCAGTGGCGTAGGCATTGCGATGGGAATACCGGAAATCGTCAATGAAACACGCGGTGCTCTCAGAGGAAAATCCGACGAAAAAATGGATCAGTTCGAACAGGGGATCATTGAGCTGCAAGGCGCTATTACCTCAGGCATGAACAACATTATTGAAAAGGCGAATGCCCTTTCCATCACCCAGATAGGCGGCATCGAAATAGAGGCCTTGAAGGATAAGACCAACGAGAGCGTTGGCCTGCTGGGCGATCTGCTGCAGAAGGTTCGGGCCCATGGAAAAGGTCATCGGGTCGCGGCGTAAACCATCGTGTTTACGCCATGTGGCGCTGCCCATACAGGGCGCGCATGTTATGGTGCGCGCCCGTATCACTTCCTGTTTTCCACAGTATGCTGCCGACTTCTCGTACAGTGCGTATTTCCCTTTATACCTTGCTGATCCTCGCCGGAGCCGCACTGGCGGCCGGTTTCGCCTTGCGTCACGCCGAACGCCAGGCGCTGGAAGAAGACGCCGCCCGCGCCAACCAGCAACTGGCGCTGTACGCCAATTCCCTGCATACCCTGATCGACCGCTACCGCGCCCTGCCCGCCGTGCTGGCGCTGGACCCGGAGTTGCGCGCCGCGCTCGATGGCCCGGTAACGCTTGAGCAACAGGACGCACTGAACCGCAAACTGGAAAAAATCAACGGTGCCGCCCAGTCCTCGACCCTGGAACTGCTCGACCGCACCGGCCTGGCCGTGGCCGCCAGCAATTGGCGTTTGCCCAGCAGTTACGTCGGCCACAACTACGGTTTTCGCCCTTACTTCAGCCAGACCCGTACCCAGGGCACCGGGCGTTTTTACGCGGTGGGGGTGACCAGTGGCATTCCCGGTTACTTTCTCTCCAGTGCGGTGACCCGCGACAGCGGCGAGTTCCTCGGCGCCATGGTGGTCAAACTCGAGTTCCCGGAACTGGAGCGCGAATGGCGTCAGGGCAGCGACACACTGCTGGTCAGCGATGCGCGCGGGATCATCTTCATTGCCAATCAGCCGGGCTGGCGCTATCGCTTGTTGAAACCGTTGAACGACAGCGATCACGCCGAGCTCAAGGCCACCCGGCAATACGACAAACAACCGCTGACACCGCTGGATTACCAATCACTGCAGCGTTTTGACGACAACAGTGATCTGGCGCGCGTCGTCGGTCCTGACGGCACGGCAAACTACCTGTGGGAATCGCTGCCGCTGAGCACTGAAGGCTGGACCTTGCACCTGCTGCGCCGCCCGCAAGTCGCCTTCGAAGACAGCCGTAACGCCGCGCTCGCCGCTGCCGGTTTGTGGCTGGCGCTGGTGTTTCTGTTGCTGTTCCTCAATCAACGCTGGCGCCTGGCCAAAATGCGCCAACGCAGCCGCGAAGAACTCGAACAACTGGTGGAAGAACGCACCCGTGACCTGCGCACCGCTCAGGACGGTCTGGTGCAATCGGCCAAACTCGCGGCCCTCGGCCAGATGTCGGCCGCCCTCGCCCATGAAATCAATCAGCCCCTGACCGCCCAGCGCATGCAGCTTGCTACGCTGAGGCTGCTGCTCGATCACGGCCGGGTCGACGAGGCCTACAAGGCGTTGAAACCGGTGGACGACATGCTCACGCGCATGGCCGCCCTCACCGGTCACCTGAAAACCTTTGCGCGCAAAAGCCCCAGCGGTTTGCGCGAACGGCTGGATCTGGCGGCGGTGGTGGATCAGGCCCTGCAATTGCTCGACGCCCGCCTGCGCGATGAACAGGTCAGCCTGGTACTGCACCTGACCCGTCCGGCCTGGGTGCGTGGTGATGCGATTCGTCTGGAACAGGTGCTGATCAACCTGTTGCGCAACGCCCTGGACGCCATGCAGGGCAAACCCTGCAAGCGCCTGGAGATCCGCCTTGAAGCCGATGAACAACTGTGGCGCCTGAGCGTCATCGACAATGGCGGCGGCATTGCCGAAGAACATTTGAGCCAGGTGTTCGATCCGTTCTTCACCACCAAACCGGTGGGTGATGGCCTGGGCCTCGGGCTGGCCGTATCCTTTGCCATCGTCCACGAAGCGGGCGGACGCCTGAGCGCCGATAATGGCGAAAAAGGCGCGGTGTTCACCCTGACGTTGCCCATTGATCTGGAGGTAGCTGCCTGATGCTCAATTCGGTGATGGTGGTCGATGACGAAAGCAGCATCCGCAGCGCCGTCGAACAGTGGCTGAGTCTGTCGGGGTTCGAGGTGCAGCTGTTCAGCCGCGCCGATGAGTGCCTGGCGCAACTGCCCAGGCATTTCCCCGGGGTGATCCTCAGCGACGTGCGCATGCCCGGCATGACCGGGCTGGAGCTGCTGGCCGAAGTGCAGCGGCGCGACGCCGATTTGCCGGTGATTTTGCTGACCGGTCACGGCGATGTGCCGATGGCCGTCGAAGCGATGCGCGACGGCGCTTACGATTTCCTTGAAAAGCCCTTCAGCCCGGAAACCTTGCTGAGCAGCCTGCGCCGGGCGCTGGACAAGCGCCGTCTGGTGCTGGAAAACCGTGCCCTGCACGAACAGGCCGACAATCGCGCCAAACTCGATGCCACCCTGCTGGGTGTATCCCGTGGTTTGCAGACGCTGCGCCGGCAGGTGCTGGACCTGGCGACGTTGCCGGTCAATGTGTTGATCCGTGGCGAAACCGGCAGCGGCAAGGAACTGGTTGCCCGTTGCCTGCACGACTTCGGTCCCCGCGCCGACAAACCCTTCGTAGCCTTGAACTGCGCGGCGATTCCCGAGCAGTTGTTCGAGGCCGAACTGTTTGGTCACGAGAGTGGCGCGTTCACCGGCGCCCAGGGCAAACGCATCGGCAAGCTCGAATACGCCGATGGCGGCACGCTGTTTCTTGATGAAATCGAAAGCATGCCGCTGGCCCAGCAGGTGAAACTGCTGCGGGTGTTGCAGGAACAGAAGCTTGAGCGATTGGGCTCCAATCAAAGCATCCGTGTGGATTTGCGGGTCATCGCCGCGACCAAACCCGACTTGCTGGATGAAGCACGGGCCGGGCGTTTTCGCGAAGACCTGGCTTATCGCCTGAACGTCGCCGAGCTGCGCCTGCCGCCGTTGCGCGAGCGGCGTGAAGACATTCCACTGCTGTTCGAGTTCTTCGCGCAAAGTGCCGCCGAACGCCTTGGCCGCACCTTTCCACCGTTGAGCGGGCCGCAGTTGAGCCATCTGCTGAGCCACGACTGGCCGGGCAATGTGCGCGAACTGGCGAACGTCGCCGAACGCCAGGTGCTGGGACTTGGTGAGCCGGAACCGGCGGGGATCGATCCCGGCCAGTCGCTGGCGGCGCAGGCGGAAGCCTTCGAAGCCCATTGCCTGCGCGCGGCGTTGACCCGGCACAAGGGCGACGTGAAAGCGGTGCTTGAAGAACTGCAACTGCCGCGCCGGACCTTCAATGAAAAGATGCAGCGCCATGGCTTGAGCCGGGAGATGTTTGTGCAGGACAGCTGATTGGGTGGTGCCTGAACTGGCCTCTTCGCGAGCAAGCCCGCTCCCACATTGGATCTATGGCGAACACAGATTTTCCCTGCACCCCGAATCAACTGTGGGAGCGGGCTTGCTCGCGAAGGGGCCAGCACTGACTACGCAGCCCTATGCCTGAATAAGCGGATTTCCGCTCGCCCCCGATCCTGAATAAGCGGATTTCCGCTCAACAAAACCCGCCACCCCCTCTAAACCGGCCCTCCTTCCCTTGGCACAGCTCCTGCTATAGCCCCTGCAGGCTGCGTTTACACGCGCTCCACAAAAACAATTAAACGAAGGATCCTTCAATGGATAACTCCAACGCCCTGCCCCTTGGGTCGGCTGCCGTGCCGGCTAAAGAAAGAAGCACCGCCAGCCGGATCAAATCGATCTTCAGCGGCTCTGTCGGCAACATGGTCGAGTGGTACGACTGGTACGTCTACGCCGCCTTCTCCCTGTACTTCGCCAAAGTCTTCTTCCCCAAAGGCGACACCACCGCCCAACTGCTGAACACCGCCGCGATCTTCGCCGTGGGCTTTTTGATGCGCCCGATCGGCGGTTGGCTGATGGGCCTCTACGCCGACAAGGCCGGTCGCAAACGTGCCTTGATGGCCTCGGTGTACCTGATGTGCTTCGGCTCGCTGCTGATCGCCCTGAGCCCGGGCTATGAAACCATCGGCATCGGCGCGCCGATCCTGCTGGTGTTCGCCCGCCTGCTGCAAGGTTTGTCGGTGGGGGGTGAGTACGGCACCTCGGCCACGTACCTCAGCGAGATGGCGACCAAGGAACGTCGGGGTTTCTACTCCAGCTTCCAGTACGTGACGCTGATCTCCGGCCAGCTCATCGCCCTGGGTGTGCTGATCGTGCTGCAAAACTTCCTGACCACCGAAGAGCTGTACGCCTGGGGCTGGCGTATTCCGTTCGCCATCGGCGCGCTGTGTGCCGTGGTCGCGCTGTATCTGCGTCGTGGCATGGAAGAAACCGAGTCGTTCACCAAGAAAGAGAAAGCCAAGGAAAGCGCGATGCGCACCTTGCTGCGCCATCCCAAGGAACTGATGACCGTGGTCGGCCTGACCATGGGCGGCACGCTGGCGTTCTACACCTACACCACGTACATGCAGAAATACCTGGTGAATACCGTCGGCATGAGCATCTCCGACTCCACCACGATTTCCGCCGCCACGCTGTTCCTGTTCATGTGCCTGCAACCGATCATCGGCGGGCTGTCGGATAAAGTCGGTCGTCGGCCGATCCTGATCGCCTTCGGTATTCTCGGGACGCTGTTCACCGTACCGATCCTGACCACCCTGCACACCATCCAGAGCTGGTGGGGCGCGTTCTTCCTGATCATGGCGGCGCTGATCATCGTCAGTGGCTACACCTCGATCAACGCGGTGGTCAAAGCCGAACTGTTCCCCACCGAAATCCGCGCCCTGGGCGTTGGCCTGCCGTACGCACTGACCGTGTCGATCTTCGGCGGCACCGCTGAATACATCGCGCTGTGGTTCAAGAGCATCGGCATGGAAACCGGTTACTACTGGTATGTCACCGCGTGCATCGCGGTGTCGTTGCTGGTGTACGTGACCATGAAAGACACCCGCAAGCATTCGCGGATCGAGACGGACTGACAGGCACATCGAGGAAGGCAGTACCGGCCTCTTCGCGAGCAAGCCCGCTCCCACATCAGACCGCATTCTTCTGAAAGAACCCGGTCAACCTGTGGGAGCGGGCTTGCTCGCGAAGGCCGCGACTCGGTCTCAAGACAACTCGGCAACTTCCTGCTTCGTGTACTTGTTCTGCACGTAAGAAGCCCCCGCAATCATCACCACCAGAATCCCCGCCAATACCAGCGACGAACCGACAGTGCCGAAATCCAGGCCACCCTTTGCATGGGGTTTGGTCAGGAAGTCGCCCAAGGTCGCGCCGAACGGCCGCGTCAGCACGAACGCCACCCAGAACAACAGCACCGACGAAATCTTCGTGAAGTATTTCAACAGCACCACCAGCGCAATGGTCGAACCGATCAGCAGCGCACCACCGGCAAAACCCAGGCCCGAGTCGTCGGCCAGGTAATCGCCAAGTGCCGTGCCCAGGGTGTTGGAAAACAGAATCGCCATCCAATAGAACATCTCGCCCCGGAAGGTCTGGACCTTGGTGACGTTCAGCGAATCGCCGCTCAAGCGCCAAGCCGCGAAAATCCCCAGCAGAATCGCAATCAGGATCATCGAACCGGTGGCGTAGCCCAATTCAAGGGTGCGGTCCATGAAGTCGGACATGGTGGTGCCGGCCGTGCTGGTCGCCAGGATCACGATCCAGTACAGCACCGGTTTGTAGGTTTTGGACATCAACTGCGTGACCAGCGTCAGTACAAACACACTGATCAGGATCAGCGAGCTGATGGCGTAACCGACATTGAGGGTCATCGACAGCAAATCCCCCGCGGTTTCACCCAGGGTCGTCGCGCAGATTTTCATGATCCAAAACGCGAGGGTGACCTGAGGAAGTTTATTCATGCAAGGTGAGCTCCAGTGTTCATGGCGGCCGTTTCTTCGGGTTATTTACCGGTGCGCAGACTGGCGGTGGAGCAGTGAAAAATAGGTAAGTGCAGGATGAAAATTCTGTCACTCAGGTAAAAGAACCGATTAATCGCTGGTTAATGCCCGGTACGCATCCTGCCCCCGCCTGATCAATTCATTGCGATATGCACACTGGAGTTACCACCATGAAAACCAAACTGATGCTCGCCCTGACCCTCTCCGTGCTGGCCGCCAATACCTTCGCCGCCGACGGTTACGACCGCACCGGTTCCGCCGCTTTCACCACTGACAACAGTGCCCTTGTCGCTTCTGCTGGCGACGACCGCAGCGGCGTGGCCAAAGTCGCTACCAACGGCGCCGATCGCACCGACACCGCCCGCACCAACTGATCCCTGAACGCAACACCACAGCCCGGCTTTGGCCGGGCTTAGTCTTTTTCTGGAGCAAAGAAAATATCGGACAGAACGAAGAACCTGTGGGAGCGGGCTTGCTCGCGAAAGCGGCTTAACATTCAACAGAGATGCTGACTGATACACCGCCTTCGCGAGCAAGCCCGCTCCCACATTGAAGCTCATCGCTGGAAATAACCCGCTCGTCCTTGCACTATGATCGATCCCGAAACAAAGCCCCAGGAACCCCGTTCATGCCCGACGATATCCATTTCTACGAACCCGCCAACGGCCACGGCCTGCCCCATGACCCGTTCAATGCCATCGTCGGCCCGCGTCCCATTGGCTGGATTTCCTCCCAGGACGCCAACGGTCGCCTGAATCTGGCGCCCTACAGCTTCTTCAACGCCTTCAACTACATCCCGCCGATCATCGGGTTCTCCAGTGTCGGGCGCAAAGACAGCCTGAACAACATTGAGCAGACCGGCGAGTTCGCCTGGAACCTGGCGACGCGTCCGCTGGCCGAGCAGATGAACCAGAGCTGCGCCATGGTCGGGCCGGAAGTCAATGAGTTCGAACTGTCCGGGCTGACCACCGCCGCGTCGAAAATCATTCAGGTGCCACGGGTCGCCGAAAGCCCGGTGTCCTTCGAGTGCAAGGTCACGCAGATCATTCAGTTGCAACGCGCCAACAAGGAAGTGGTGCCGAGCTGGCTGATTCTCGGCGAAGTGGTCGCCGTGCATATCGCCAAATGGCTGTTGAAGGATGGGGTGTACGACACCGCCGCGGCAGAACCGATTCTGCGCGGCGGCGGGCCGGCGGACTACTTTCAGCTGGGGCCGGAGGCATTGTTCAAGATGTTCCGCCCAGGGGCGGTCAAGTGATTACCAGAGCAGGTCGGTGTCTTCTTTGACGTCTTTGAGGCGGGTCAGCTCTTTGGCGGCTGCCTCGTCGGCTTCATGAGCGGTCTTGAACGTCTGGCCTTCCAGCACTTTGTGAAAACGCGGGGCACCGGCACCACCAAGGGCTTTGACGGCAATCGCGGCGTGGTAACCGCCCTCGCCCGGTACTACTGCTGAAACGGCTTCGAAGTGTTCAAAGGCTTTACGTGCCATGTCGCGGATCCTGGCTAATGGAGAGTTGCGCCATTAAACCCTCAACCGGCCAGTTTGTGTACCGCTGCCTGGGGCTGGCCGAGGGCCTGGGCCGCCGAGACCTCCTTGAAGGTATGGAAATCCAGGCTGTTGACCACCAGATCCTGCACCAGCTCGGCAAAAATCTGCATCGCCGGGCTGCCGAAGTAAGCGGTCATCGCCTGTTGGCTGGCCCAGAAACCGGACACCAGCCACAGCTCGGGATCACATTGCGAGTGCTGCAGGGCGAAGCTCAGGCAACCCGGCGCGTTGCGCGACGGCTCGATCAGGGCGCTCAGGCGCGCGCCGAGTTCCGCCGAACGCCCGGCGCGGGCGCGAACGAAGGCCATATGACTGACGGGGATCTGCGTAGACATGTTCAACCCTCCCAGGGAGTCGAGTGGCAGCCGTGGGACGGGCTGCGACAGGATCCAAGATTAGGCGGCGCGTCACCGTCGCCGTTAGTCGATTTCTGCCGGCTTATTGCACAATCCTGCGCGACTGCGGAAAACCGCTGTAACAGTGCGTAAAACGCTGTCACACCGGTGTCACACGACTTTCAAGCAAGTTTCATCCCTGTTGCTCTGTCATAACCGCATCGTATATTCACCCCGTGCAGAATCAGGCAAGCTTTGGGCAGGATGTGTCTACCGCTGAGGCTTGCACAAATTTAAGCTCGGCTCATGACCCACGCTTCACCGAGGATGCCCTGCATGTCGTCGCTCGATCACTTTCAGGCCCCGCTTCCCGCCGACATGGAAAAACAGCGCGCGGAGCTGGCCGCCCTCATACGCCGCAACACGATGGAGGATGGCTCCTATGCCACTGCCGTCGATTCGCTGTTCATGTCGCGCCATAGCCAGAACCATAATTTTGCCCCGGTGCTGGCCCAACCTGCGCTGTGCATCATGGCCCAGGGGCGCAAGGAAGTGCGGCTGGCGGATGAATACTTCAATTACGACCCGCTGAATTACCTGGTGGTGTCGGTCTCGATGCCTTTGAGTGGGCGGGTAGTGAATGTCTCGCCTGATGAACCGATCCTCGCCGTGCGGCTGGACATCGACCCGGCGGAAATCACCGCGCTGATTGCCGACGCCGGCCCCCTCGGCGTGCCCACACGGCCTACGGGACGCGGCCTGTATGTCGAGCGGATCGACGCGGCCATGCTCGACGCCGTGCTGCGCCTGGTGCGTTTGCTGGACACTCCCAAAGACATCGCCATGCTGGCGCCGCTGATTCGCCGGGAGATTCTGTATCGGTTGTTGCGCAGCCAGCAGGGCCACCGGCTGTATGAGATTGCCATCGCCAACAGCCAGAGCCATCGCATCAGCCAGGCGATCAAATGGCTCAATGGCAACTATGAACAACCGCTGCGCATCGACGATCTGGCGCGGGAAGTGAACCTGAGCGTGTCGACGCTGCATCACCGGTTCAAGGCGATGACGGCGATGAGTCCGCTGCAGTATCAGAAACAGCTGCGCCTGCAAGAGGCGCGGCGCTTGATGCTGGCCGAAGGGCTGGAAGCGTCGGCGGCGGGTTATCGGGTGGGGTATGAAAGCCCTTCGCAGTTCAGCCGGGAGTACAGCCGATTGTTTGGCGCGCCACCGCTGCGGGATCTGGCGCGGTTGCGGTTGTCGGTTTGATCCGACTTTTTCGGTGCGGCTACTGACGCCTTCGCGAGCAAGCCCGCTCCCACAGGGGATATGTGGTGGACACAAAATTTGTGCCCCCCAGATCCCCTGTGGGAGCGGGCTTGCTCGCGAAGAGGCCGCTAGCAACACCCCAAGACTAAAGTCAGGCGCTCAGTACTCGGCACGCCTCCGCCGGCAAGGTCACCGACACCGGATTGCCAATGCTCAACCCAACGTCCTGACACGGCGTGCTCAACGCGGTAAACGACACCCCGGAACACTCGACGGTGGTTTCAATCGTGGCACCGATATCCCGCACAAACGTCACCTTACCCAGCAAGCGATTCCCCGCCGTGGCCTGGGGTTGCGACAGTTGCAGGTCTTCGGGGCGAATCAGCATTTTCACCTTCTCCCCCACCACAATGCTGCTGCAGATCGGCACTTGCAGCGCATCGCCACCGGGCAAGCTGACCTTGCCGTTACCCAGCGCGGTGGCCGGGAAAATGTTGCCCGAACCGATAAAGTCCGCGACGAATTCATTGGCCGGGTGCCGATAAATCTCGATCGGTGTACCCACCTGCTGCACCCGATGCTCACCCAGCACCACCACGATGTCGGCCATGGTCATGGCTTCGCGCTGGTCGTGGGTGACCATGATGGTGGTGATGTTCAAGCGCTGTTGCAGCTGACGGATTTCCACCTGCATCGACTCGCGCAGCTTGGCGTCCAGCGCCGACAGCGGTTCGTCGAGCAGGAGGATTTTCGGCCGCGAGGCAATCGCCCGGGCAATCGCCACCCGCTGACGCTGACCGCCGGAGAGTTTCGCCACCGGGCGATCAATCATTTCCTGCAGCTGAATCAGTTCCAGCAACTCCACCACCCGCGCCTGCTGATCGGCCTTGCTGACCCCACGCAGTTTCAGCGGATAGGCAATGTTCTCCCCCACCGTCATGTGCGGGAACAGCGCCAGGGATTGAAACACCATGCCGAAATTGCGCTGGTGCGCAGGGGTATGGCCGATGTCTTCACCGTCCAGGCGAATCTCGCCGCCGGTCAGGGTTTCGAGCCCGGCGATCATCCGCAGCAAGGTGGTTTTGCCGCAGCCCGACGGGCCGAGGAAACACACCAGTTTGCCCTCGGGCAAATGCAGGTTCACATCCTTTACCGCGCAGGCCGAGCCGTAATGTTTCTCGACGTTTTCCAGAATCAGACCAGTCATTTGAATCACCTCAAGAAATCAGAACGAAACGCCGCCTTCGCCAACCAACTTTTCCAGCGCCCAAATGAGCACGAAGTCGATCAGCACGATCAGCACGGCAAACGAGAAAACGGTAGGGTCGAGCGACGACACGGTGCGGCTGTACATCCAGATCGGCACGGTCATGACGTCGATGGTGTAGAGGAAATAGGTCACGGTGAATTCGTTGAACGAGACGATGAACGCCAGCAGCATGCCCGCCAGAATCCCCGACTTCATCAACGGCACCACCACATCGACAATCGCCCGCAGCGGTGAAGCGCCGAGCATTTGCGCGGCCTCTTCGACTTCGCTGCCGATGGAAAGCATCGCTGCGGTGCAATTCTTCACCACGAACGGCAGCGCCAGAATCACATGGGCAATCACCAGCCGCGAGGTGGTGATCTGGAATGGCAGGCTGTCGAACACCAGCAGCAAGGCCAGGCCCAACACCACCATCGGGAACACCAGTGGCAGCGACATCAATTGCAGCGCCACGGCCTTGCCACGGAACTCGCAACGGGTCAGCGCGTAAGCGGCCGGCACCGCGATGATCGTGGCGAAGATCATGGTCAGGCAGGCCACCAGCAAACTGGTGCTCATGGCTTTGCCCAGGCTCAGCACGTCGCTGGCGTCCGGCGAGACGAAGGTGTGCCAGGCGGCCTTGTACCATTGCAGGCTGTAGCTGCTGGGCGGAAAGTCGAGGTTCGACGCGCCGCTGAACGACATGACGATCATGGTCAGGATCGGCAGCACCGCCAACAGCAAAATGAAGCCCGAGAGGATGCCGGCGAACTTGCCGGTATCGCCCGGCAGCAGCGACTGACGCTTCTTGATCAAGGTGCTCATTGGGAAGCCTCCAGCATGCGCCGACGACGGCCGGTGATGTATTCGGACAAGGTCATGATGGCGAGCGTGGTAACGATCAGCACCACACCGGCGGCGGACGCGGCGGGCCAGTTCATCAGCGGGGCGATCTGGTCATGGACCATCACCGCCAGCATCGGCACGCGCCGACCGCCGAGCAGCAAAGGCACCACGAAGCTGCTGGCGTTGTAGGCGAACACCAGCGTCGCGCCGGTGATGATCCCCGGAAAACTCATCGGCAACACCACTTGGCGAAACACCTGCAGGCGACTGGCGCCCAAGGTTGCAGCGGCTTCTTCGTAAGTGCGGGCGACTCCGCGCATGGCGCTGGCAATCGGCAGCACGGCCAACGGGAACGCGGTTTGCACCAGGCCCATCAACACGCCGTTCTGGTTGTACAGCAGCATGATCGGGCGCTTGATCAGGCCCAGGCCCATCAGCGCCTGATTGAGCATCCCGCCCGGGCCGAGAATCACCAGCCAGCCGTAGCTTTGCAGTAACAGGTTGACCAGCAACGGCAACAGCACCGCCGCCAGGAAAATCCGCCGCACGAACGGTGAGGTCAGCCGCGACATGGTGTAGGCCACCGGGATCGCCAGCAGCACCGCGATCACCGCGCTGATCAGCGCCAGGCGCAGGGTCAGCAGCAAGGATTTGAGGTAGTACGGTTCCAGCAATTGCGCGTAACTGGCCAGGCTGAAGCCGGACCACTCCGCGCCTTTGGTGCCCACGCTCATGCGCAGCACCAGGAGGCTGGCGGCAATCAGCACGCCGAGAAACAGCATCGACGGCGACAGGAAAAGCCACGCGCGCGCTGTCGGTGAGACACCCCGAGTGACGCGCGTGGGGGCCGCGCTTACCGGATGAGTCAGAGGTTGGTGTTCCATAGCAAGGGTCTCGTCAATGGAAAGCAGCTGGCAAACACAGTCCTCAAAACCACCGCGAACCCTGTGGGAGCGGGCTTTGTGGCGAGGGGGCTTGCCCCCGTTCGACTGCGAAGCAGTCGTAAACCATCTCATGCGGTACACCTGATGCACCGCGATGACAGGATTCAGGGCCGCTTCGCGCCCCAACGGGGGCAAGCCCCCTCGCCACAAAAGCCCGCTCCCACATTTGATTTGTGGTGCTCTCAGGGCTTGCGTACGCCACTCGATCAGGAAGAAAAGATTTCCGTGTAACGACGAATCCATTGGTCATGCACGGTGGCCAGGAAGGCGTTGTCGTGCATGATCGCTTTCTCGGCAATCTGCTCCGGCGTGAGGATGTACGGGCTCTTGCGCGCTTCGGCGGAGATGATCGCCTTGGCGTTGACCGGGCCGTTGTAGATGTCTTCGGCCATCTTGCCCTGCACCAGCGGGTCCAGAGAGTGGTTGATGAAGGCGTAGGCCAAGTCGGTATCGCCCGGACGATTCTTCGGCATCACCGACAGCATCAGGTCGGTGTAGAAGCCTTCCTTCATCCCGAAGGTGGCGCCCAGACCGTAGGCCGGGTCGCGGATCTGTTTGGGGAAAAACGCCGGCGCGTACAAGCCGCCCATGTCCAGGGAGCCGGTGCGGAACAGCTCGGCGATCTGGTTCGGGTTTTCACCCAGGGTCACTACGCGGCTCTTGAGCTCGGCGAGTTTCTTGAAGCCTGGCTCGATGTTGTGTTCGTCACCACCGGCCAGTTTGGCGGCGATGATGATCAGGTCCATGGCCTCGGTCCAGTTCGGCGGCGGCAGGAAAATGTTCGGGGCCAGGTCGGCGTCCCACATCGCGGCGTAGCTGTCCGGGGCTTCTTTCTGGGTGCGGGTGCTGTAGACCAGGCTGTTGCACCACAGCAGGTAACCGATACCGTGACCATTGGCGCCGGTGCGGTATTTCTCCGGCACGTCCACCAGGTTGGGGATGCGATTGAGGTCGGGTTTTTCCAGCAGGTTGGCGGCGGCCAGACCTTCGGCACCGACGCCGGCCAGGGTGATGATGTCGTACTGTGGACGATCACCGCCGGCCTTGAGTTTGGCGACCATTTCCGAGGTACTGCCGGTGCGGTCAGCGATGACCTTGCAGCCGTACTTGTCTTCAAAGGTGGCCGCGATGTTGCGCAGTGCTGCAAGGCCCGTGTCATCGGACCAGGTCAGCAGGCGCAGGGTCTTGCCCTGAAAGCGCGTGTCGCTGGCATTGGCCCGGATGAACGGCATGCTCATGGCTGCCGCGGCTACCGACGCCACACCCACGGTTTTGATGAATTGACGTCTGTTCAGATCATGCTTGCCCATGAAGGACTCCCTTTGTTTTTTTAAGTATGAGGTTGGTCGCAACCGTTGCATCCGCGCGGCCAGATCGGCTTGAAGTCCCCGGTTTCAAAGGACTTGAGCTTGACCGGCGGGTTCATCCTGAGGTCGTGCAAAACACCTGACTATCGATAAAAACTCATTGAAGCCATGACGTAAGTGCATGCCTCCTTTCGAGGCATGCGCTCACCGTTTTCGTGCTGTCAGACGGCCCGAATCACGTGTTTGATTTCCTGGAACGCCTGCAAGCCCCACGGCCCCAATTCGCGGCCGATGCTGCTCTGTTTGTAGCCACCCCAGGCGGTCTGCGGGAAGATCACTTGCGGCGCGTTGATCCACACAAGCCCCGCCTGCAAAGCGTTGGCGACCCGATCGGCGGCCTCGCTGTCGCGCGAGACCACACTGGCCACCAGGCCGAACGGGCTGTCGTTGGCCAGGGCAATGGCCTCGGCTTCAGAGCTGAAACTGCGCACGCAGATCACCGGGCCGAAAATCTCTTCACACCACAACGCACTGTCGAGGGGCGCGTCGATGAAAACGGTCGGCTGCAAAAAATATCCGCGTGAAAGGTCCGCCGGGCGATTGCCGCCGCAGATCAGCTTCGCACCCGCGCTCAAACCGCGATCGATGTGGCCCAGCACCCGCTGGTATTGCGTCTGGTTGACCAGTGCGCCCATCTCCACGTTCGGGTCGAACGGGTCGGCCACGCGGATGGCTTGGGCACGGGCCTTCAATCGCGCGACAAATTCATCCGCCAGTTCATCGGCGACGAGCACGCGACTGGTCGCGGAACACATCTGCCCGGCGTTGAAGAAACCGCCGCCACAGGCCACTTCCACAGCCAATTCGATGTCGGCATCGGCGAGCACCAGCAGCGAGGATTTACCGCCCAGTTCCAGGCTCACGCCTTTCACGGTTTCCGCCGCCCGCTGCATCACCTGCACGCCCACCGCGTTGCTGCCGGTGAAGGAAATCTTGGCGATGCGCGGGTCAGCCGACAGCGGTGCGCCGACCGCAAGGCCGGTGCCGCAGACCAGGTTGAACACGCCGTCTGGCAGGCCGGCCTCGGCAATGATCGTCGCCAGTTCCAGCTCCGGCAGCGGCGTCACTTCAGACGGTTTGAGCACCACGCAGCAACCGGCGGCCAGGGCCGGGGCGAGTTTCCAGGCGGTGGTGACCATCGGGAAATTCCACGGCACGATCAGGCCGACCACGCCGCACGGTTCGCGGCGCAAACGGGCGCTGAAATCGTCGCTCGGCAATGCCACGGCGCTGTCTTGTTTCGCGTCCAGGCCTTCAGCCAGACCGGCGTAATACTCGAAGGTGGCGATCACGTCGTCGACGTCGATGGCTGCTTCGAACAGCGGTTTGCCATTGTTGCTCGACTGCAACTTCATCAACTGTTCGCGCCCGGCCTGCACGCCCGCGGCGATTCTGCGCAGGATCGCCCCACGCTCGGCACCGGTGGTTTGCGACCATTGCTTGAAAGCGCTGGCTGCAGCGGTGACGGCCTGATCGACAGCGTGTGCATCGCCACCATTAACGGTGGTCAGCAGGGCTTCGGTCGCCGGGTTGATCACGCGCAGATGTTCGCCTCCGGCGGACCATTGGCCATTGATGTACAAGCCGTCCAAAGTAGTTGGAAAACTCATTTCGACACCGCCTTCATCCACTGGGCCTGGTCGATTTCAATCAGTGTCGGGCCCTGGCGATCGGTGGCCAGGCGCAGCGCCTCACGCAACCCGTCAACACTGTTGACCGCTTCGGCCGCACAGCCCAGGGCCTTGGCCACACCGATAAAGTCCGGGGTATAGATGTCCACGCCCACCGGCTCGATGGCGCGGTTGACCATGTATTTCTTGATCTCTTCGTAGCCCTGGTTATTCCACAGCAATACGATCACCGGCGTGCGGGCTTCCACCGCGCTGGCCAGTTCCGGCAAGGTGAATTGCAGGCCGCCGTCGCCGATCAGGCACACCACCGGCGGGCGCGCGCCGCCTTCAACGCTGCCACCGAGCCAGGCGCCAATCGCCGCCGGCAAGGCGTAACCGAGGGTGCCGTAACCGGTGGACGAGTTGAACCAGCGACGCGGACGTTCCGGGTTGAAGGTCAGGTTGCCGGTGTACACCGGTTGGGTCGAATCGCCGACGAACACCGCATTCGGCAATTCGTGCAGCACGGTTTCCAGGAAACGGGTCTGGGCCAGGGTCGGGACATCCCAGGTGGCGGCGAGTTCTTCTCGCAAGCGAGCGGCGCGCACCTGACCCCAGTCGTTGCGGCGCTCGGCCAGCGACTTGTGGGACAACGCACTCAACAGGGCCTGGGCGGCATTGCGCGAGTCGGCCACCAACGCCACCTTCGGCGGGTAATTACGCACGGTCTGGTCTGGGTCGATGTCCACGCGCAGCAGCATGCCGGGGATTTCGAAGCCGCCGGCGAAGGTGATGTCGTAATCGGTTTCGGCCAGTTCGGTGCCGATGGCCAGCACTACGTCGGCCTCGGCCACCAGTGCACGGGTAGCCACCAGGCTTTGGGTCGAACCGATCAGCAACGGGTGGCTGGATTCGAGCATGCCTTTGGCATTGATGGTCAAGGCCACTGGCGCATCCAGCAGCTCGGCCAGTTCAGTCAGCTCGGCCGCCGCATCGATGGCGCCGCCACCGGCGAGAATCAATGGGCGCTTGGCACCGGCCAGCAGGTCGGTCATGCGGCTGATCGCGCTGGGCGAAGCACCGGCACGGTCGATGTTCACCGGCACGCTGGCGAGCAGGTCATCGGCCTCTTCGACCAGTACGTCCAACGGGATTTCGATGTGCACCGGACGCGGACGCCCGGCCTGGAACAGCGCGAAGGCCCGCGCCAGGACGCCCGGCAATTCCGCCGCCGACATCAAGGTATGGGAGAACGCCGCCACGCCGCCGACCAGTGCGCTCTGGTTCGGCAGCTCATGCAGCTTGCCGCGCCCACCGCCCAATTGGCTGCGCGATTGCACGCTGGAGATCACCAGCATCGGGATCGAGTCGGCGTAAGCCTGGCCCATGGCGGTGGTGATGTTGGTCATGCCAGGGCCGGTGATGATGAAGCACACACCCGGTTTGCCGCTGGTGCGAGCGTAACCGTCGGCCATGAAACCGGCGCCCTGTTCGTGACGTGGAGTGACGTGGTTGATGCTCGAACGGGCCAGCCCGCGATACAGCTCCACGGTATGCACCCCAGGGATGCCGAACACCTGCTCGACCCCGTAATCTTCGAGTAACTTGACCAATACTTCGCCGCACGTCGCCATGTGTTTGCCCTTTTTGTTCGTTTGAGACGCCGGGCCTGCCCAGTGTTTATGATGGAATGGCAGGCCCGGGAATGGCCTCATTGGAACGGGCGACACGTAGCCGCAACAATGGATAAAAAGTCATACTAGCCATGTCCTCACGTCATACCTTGGATCCCCATGAAACGACTGCCTCCCCTGCCGGCGCTGCACACTTTTCTGATCACCGCGCAGTGCTGCAACTTCACCCGGGCCGCCGAACAGCTGCACATCACCCAAGGCGCGGTGAGCCGGCAGATCGCCGGGCTGGAAGATCATCTGGGTTATGAGCTGTTCATCCGCCAGGCGCGGGGCTTGAGCCTGACCGCCGAAGGACGTGAGTGGTTGCCACGGGTGCAGCAGATTTTCGGCCTGATCGACGAGGCCGTGGAGCAGATCGGCGAGAAGCGCGAAACCTTGCAACTCAAGGCGCCGACTTGCGTGATGCGCTGGCTGTTGCCGCGCCTGTTGCAGTGGCAAAAGGAACGCCCGGACGTACCGGTGGAATTGACCACCACGGTGAAACACGGCGTGGACTTTCATCGTGAACAGTTCGACGCGGCGGTGATGTATGGCCCGCCGCCGGAGAGCTCACTGGCCTCCCATCATTTGTTCGATGAGCAACTGACGCCCGTGTGTTCCCGGCCGATGCTTGAAGGGCCACTGGCCTTGCAGACCCCGGCCGACCTGCAACAGCACTTGTTGCTGCATCCGACCCGGGATGAACGGGACTGGAAAGCCTGGTTGAAAGCGGCGGATATTCATCTGAGCAATGTCGGCAAGGGCCAGCATTTCGAAACCCTGGACCTGGCGATGTCGATGGCGTCCCAGGGCACGGGCGTGGCGATCGGCGACTGGTCGTTGATCGGCGATGACCTGAGCGCCGGGCGGCTGGTCATGCCCTTTGATTTGAAGGTGAAAACCGGGTTGGCGTATTACCTGGTGTTCCCCGAGAAACCTGCGCCTTCGCCGAAGTTGCGCGAATTGATGGGGTGGTTGGTGGAACAGGCGCAGGCGCGGTGAACGTCGAAAAGCTTCGCGAGCAAGCCCGCTCCCACATTTGATCTGAGGTGTTCACAAAATCTGTGCTCTCAGGAGATCCAGTGTGGGAGCGGGCTTGCTCGCGAATGATTTAAGCAACGCCATCAATATCCGACAGTAAACCGCTGACGGGAATGCTTCGGCGTTTCCACTTCATCGAGCAGCGCAATCGCGAAGTCAGCAAAGGTGATCCAGCTGCGGCTTTGCGCACTCACCAGCAAGTCATCCTTGCCGATACGGAACGTGCCGGTACGCTCACCTTCGACAAACTCCGCCGACGGCGACAGAAAGGTCCAGTCCAGGTCCTGTTCCTGACGCAAGGTATTGAGGAAGTCGGCACCGGCACTGGCCTCGGCCTTGTATTCCTCCGGGAAACCTTCGCTGTCGATCACCCGCGTGCCGCCGGGCAGCAACAGCGAACCGGCACCGCCCACCACCAGCAGACGCTTGACCCCGGCCTGCTTCACCGGCTCGATGATGGCGCTGGCGGGGATGGTGGAGAAATGTGCAGCACTAATTACTGCATCATGGCCAGCGACGGCGGCTTGCAAAGCGGCAGCATCGAGCACGTCGACGTTTTTGCTGACGACACCGGCGCGCTGGCCGATTTTCGAGGTATCGCGGGCGATGGCGGTGACGCTGTGACCGCGACGCAGGGCTTCTTCCAACAGCTGGCTACCGGCACGACCGGTGGCACCGATGATTGCGATTTTGCTCATGACGTTTCTCCAGTTGGCTTGGGTGAATCTGTATTGATTTGTGTGGCGCGGGGCGACGCAGAACCTGTGGGAGCGTGGCTTGCCCGCGAAGAAGGCACTGCGGTTTTTCAGGTAGTGCGCGTCATCGTTCTTCGCGGGCAAGCCACGCTCCCACAGGATTTTCGTCGCTCCCTCGCCACTGCTCAGCGGGTTACCACTTCATCTCGCCCTTGGCGACTTTGGCGCTCAGCTCGAGCGAGCTTTCTTCGCCCAGGGTCGGGTAGCGTTTTTTCATCGCGCCGATCAGTTCGGCTGAATCTTTCGCCTTGGCGGTTTCTTCGTCGAACGCCTTGATGTAATCGGCGGTGAACTGCACAGCCGCCAGAGAGCGAGCGCTCTCACCGAGGTAGTGACCCGGCACGATGGTGTTCGGCTTCAAGGCTTCGATCGTATGCAGCGTGGTCAGCCAATCGGCATGGGATTGCGGGGGCTGGGTGTCAGCCATCCATACATGAATGTTTTCGGCGACGACCACGCCACCGACCACGGCCTTGATCGACGGAATCCACACAAAGCTGCGATCCGGCTGTTTGCCGTCCAGGCCGAGCACCTGCAGTTTCTGCCCTTCCAGCATCAGGCTGTCGCCCTTGAGCACGTGCGGCACGATGGTTTTGTTCGGCACGTCGGCGCCCATTTTCGGCCCCCAGAACGCCAGTTTGCCGTCGACGGTTTTCTTGATGTGATCAACCGTCGGTTGCGAGGCCAGTACCTTGGCTTTCGGGAACGCTTTGGTCACGGTGTCGAGGCCGAAGTAGTAATCCGGGTCACCGTGGCTGATGTAGATGGTGGTCAATTGCTTGCCGCTGGCGCGGATTTTTTCCACCACCTGTTCGGCCTGGGCCTTGCCGAATTGCGCATCCACCAGAATCGCTTCTTTCTCACCGCTGACCAGTACCGAGGTCACCGGAAATATCGCGTTGGTGCCAGGGTTGTAGACGTCCAGGGTCAGGGTGGATGCCGCAGCGGCGTGGGCCGCGAAGCCGAGTGTGGCGGTTGCCAGGAGAATGCGTTTGAGTGAAGTGAAGCCGATCATCTGTTGCTCCGTTGTCCGAATGCCGTGCTTGGCGATGGGACAGAGCTTAGTTGCCTGGTTCGATACAAAAAATGCGATGCTTGAACATAGTTTGTTTCTGAAAGCGGGCAAATCATGGATCGTCTACAAGCAATGCGGGTGTTCGTCACGGTGGTGGACCTGGGCAGCCAATCGGCCGCCGCCGATCACCTGGACCTGTCACGGCCGGTGGTTTCCCGGTATCTGGCGGAGCTGGAGGATTGGGTCGGCGCGCGCCTGATGCATCGCACCACGCGCAAATTGAGCCTGACCGCCGCCGGCAGCGAAATCCTGCCCCGCTGCCGGCAGATGCTCGATTTGTCCAGCGACATGCAAGCCGCCGTCAGCGAGCCGGACGAAGCACCGCGCGGCCTGCTGCGGATCAGCGTCAGCACCTCGTTCGGCCAGGCGCAACTGGCGGACGCCATGGCGGCTTACGTCAAACGCTACCCCGGCGTGAGCATCGACCTGCAGATGCTCGACCGCACGGTGAACCTGGTGGATGAGCGCATCGACCTGGCCATCCGCACCAGCAACGACCTGGACCCGAACCTGATCGCCCGACGACTGACCGTCTGCCGCTCGGTGATCTGCGCCTCCCCCGCTTACCTGCGCGAGCACCCGGCGCCGCAGCGGGTCGAAGACCTGAGCCTGCACAATTGCCTGACCCACTCCTACTTCGGCAAAAGCCTCTGGCATTTCGAGCAGGATGGCGAACCGGTCTCGGTGCCGGTACAGGGCAACATCAGCGCCAACGAAGCCAGCACCCTGCTGCGCGCGGCAATGGCCGGGGCCGGTGTGGCGATGCTGCCCAGTTACCAGGCCGGCGTGCATATCCACAGCGGCGAACTGATCCGCCTGCTGCCCCAGGCCGAGCCCCGACAGATGAACATCTACGCGGTGTATGCCTCACGCAAGCACATGCCGGCGGCGTTGCGCAGCATGCTGGATTTCCTGGTGCTCAGGTTTCCCGAAGAACCGGCGTGGGATATCGGCTTATAACCGGATCAAAATGTGGGAGCGGGCTTGCTCGCGAAAGCGGTGTGACATTCAACAATGATGTCGACTGATTCACCGCATTCGCGAGCAAGCCCGCTCCCACATTGGGTCATCAGTGTTCTGAATATCGCGTTAAACGCGGGGGTGGTTTTGCTGGCAACTCATCCCCGCTGACCTATGCTCAAAACAGTACCGAAAGGTATTCGTTCAGAGGTCAACGCCATGAACATCAAAACAAGAAGATACCTCGCCATTTTCATCACTTGCGCGGCGACACTGGCGCTGTATGGCACGGCTGCCTGGCGTGTCGAACAGTTGCGCAAAGTGCCCCGTGACTTCGCGAGCTGCAACTTCGAGCGCTGCATCCCCCACAGCGCAAGCCTCAACGCTCTGCGTTAACGAAGGGATTCAGGCCTCGCTGCCCTGATCGGCCTTCAAGCGGTCGCGAAAAGCCTTGGGCGAGATCCCCACCCGACGCCGGAACAGGCGTGTGAAGTTGGTCGGATCGGAAAACCCCAACACGTCGGACATTTCATAAATGGTCATGCTGGTGTAGGTCAGCAAGCGCTTGGCCTCCAGCAATTGACGTTCGTGCATGATCTGCAACGCCGGTTGCCCCGCCAGTTCACGGCATGTGCCGTTGAGGTGGGACACGGAGATCCCCAGCCGATGGGCCAGGTCCTCGACCTTGACGTGCTGGCGATAGGTTTCTTCCACCAACTGAATAAAACCGTTGAGGTATTCCCGGGCACGCTGCGGACGCTGACTGGCCGCGCGGCGCTGAATCACCTGACGGCTGACCCACACCATGATCACGCTGACCAGCGAATGCATGAGCATTTCCCGCGCCGGTTGATGACCGGTGTATTCGCTTTGCAGCGCTGAAAACAGGCTGTTGAGGTACTCGCTGTCCTTGCCCGCCGGGTAGCTTTCGGCTTGGGCCAGGGCATTTACCGAATTGCCCAACTGCGCCTGAAGATGGGCGACCAGCGGCGCGGCCAGGGTGACGACGAACCCTTCGACGTCCTCGGAAAACCGATAACCATGCACCGATAACGGCGGCAGAATGATGATTGCCGGCTCAGCCAATTGTGAGCGTTTGCCTTCGATCTCAAGCTCTGCCTGACCTTTGAAGACGAAGAGCAACTGACACAAATCAGCGTGGCGATGGGGTTTTATTTCCCATTGATGTTCGCGGCTGCGTTTGGAAATGGTTTCACAGTGGAGCAAATCGGGGGTCGGCCAATCCAGGCTTTCACCGTAGAGTTTGAACACCGGAATCGATGGCAGGGCGGGCTTGTTCATCACTTCAATCCAGGCCTCGAGGGTAACGGGGCGATAATCGCACCGATTGGCAGAATGTACAGGTATCGGCTCAGTTTTCACCTTCAATTGACAGACCCGCAAGTGAAAAATGCAAGCACTCGATCCATAAAAATCATCCACCGGCGTTGGTCGCGTGGAGCTTGCGAGTCATAAAAACAATGAAAACACTAAAAACCCAAGTCGCCATCATCGGCGCCGGCCCCTCTGGTTTGCTACTCGGCCAATTGCTGCATAACGCCGGCATCGACACCCTGATTCTCGAACGCCAGACCCCGGATTATGTGCTGGGACGCATCCGTGCCGGTGTCCTCGAACAAGGCATGGTAGAGCTGTTGCGCCAGGCCGGAGTGGGCCAGCGCATGGACGCCGAAGGGCTGGTTCACACCGGCTTCGAACTGGCCCTGGACGGGCGCCGGGTACACATCGATCTGCAGACATTGACCGGTGGCAAAACCGTGATGGTGTATGGCCAGACCGAGGTCACCCGCGACCTGATGGCCGCTCGTCGGGACGCTGGCGCGCAGACAATTTATTCGGCCGGCAACGTCGTCCCCCACGGCATGAAAAGCGCTGAACCCTATGTGACCTTCGACAAGGACGGCGAAACGTATCGACTCGATTGTGACTACATCGCCGGTTGCGACGGTTTCCATGGCGTGGCGCGGCAGTCGATCCCTGCCGACTGCCTCAAGGTGTTCGAGCGGGTGTATCCGTTCGGCTGGCTGGGGATTCTCGCCGACACTCCGCCGGTTCACGAAGAGTTGGTTTATGCACGGCATGAACGGGGCTTCGCGTTGTGCAGCATGCGTTCGCCGACACGCACCCGTTATTACCTCCAGGTGCCGGCTCAGGATCAGGTCGATGACTGGTCCGACCAACGCTTCTGGGATGAGCTCAAATCCCGTCTGCCGGCCGACCTCGCCGACAGGCTGGTGACTGGTCCGTCGATCGAGAAAAGCATCGCGCCGCTGCGCAGTTTCGTGGTCGAGCCGATGCAGTACGGGCGAATGTTCCTGGTCGGCGACGCCGCGCACATCGTCCCGCCCACCGGCGCCAAGGGCCTGAACCTGGCGGCCAGCGACGTCAGTACGTTGTTCAATATTCTGCTGAAGGTTTACCGCGAAGGCCGTGTTGATTTGCTGGAGAAGTATTCCGAAGTCTGCCTGCGACGGGTGTGGAAAGCCGAACGGTTTTCCTGGTGGATGACCTCGATGTTGCATCGCTTCGACGAGCACGATGCATTCAGCCAGCGCATCAGCGAGTCGGAGCTGGCCTATTTCGTTGACTCCGAGGCGGGCCGAAAAACCATTGCGGAAAATTACGTCGGCCTTCCTTATGAGGCTATCGAATAGCCTGCTACCGACTTACACTGGCGAGCATCCCCGCTCGCCTTGCCTCTTGCGGGTCCATCACTGCCCGCAGGTTTTACCGTGACCAATCTCAACCGGCCTGAAACACCCAAACCGGCCATTCGCAGTGTGCTGATCGCCCTGATGCTGGCGATCTTTCTGGGTGCGCTGGATCAGACCATTGTCGCCGTGTCGATGCCGGCGATTTCCGCGCAGTTCAAGGATGTCAGCCTGCTGGCCTGGGTGATTTCCGGGTATATGGTAGCGATGACCGTGGCAGTGCCGATCTACGGCAAGCTCGGCGACCTGTATGGCCGCCGCCGGTTGATGCTGTTCGGCATGGGCTTGTTCACCCTGGCGTCATTGTTTTGCGGGATGGCGCAAAGCATGGAGCAACTGGTGCTGGCGCGGATCTTTCAAGGCATCGGCGCCGGCGGGATGATTTCGGTGAGCCAGGCGATCATCGGCGACATCATTCCACCCCGCGAACGCGGTCGCTATCAGGGCTACTTCAGCAGCATGTACGCAGTGGCCAGCGTGGCCGGGCCGGTACTCGGTGGCTACATGACTGAATACCTGTCCTGGCGCTGGGTGTTTCTGATCAATCTGCCGTTGGGCCTGGGTGCCTGGCTGGTGGCCTACCGCACGCTGGTCGGGCTACCGGTGCCGCAACGCAAGCCGATCATCGATTACCTCGGTACGTTGTTAATGATCATTGGTCTGACGGCGTTGTTGCTGGGCATCACGCAGGTTGGCCAGGGGCATTCGTGGCGCAGTGCCGAAGTCGCGGGTTTGCTCGGTTGTGCGGTAGTGGTGCTGGCGGTGTTCGTCTGGCATGAACGGCGGGCACGGGAGCCGTTGCTGCCGATGCACTTGTTCGCCAACCGCAATGCAGTCCTTTGCTGGTGCACGATTTTCTTCACCAGTTTCCAGGCCATCTCCTTGATCGTGCTGATGCCGCTGCGCTTTCAGAGTGTCACCGGCGCCGGGGCTGACAGCGCCGCGATGCACCTGTTGCCGCTGGCCATGGGTTTACCGATAGGCGCGTATTTCGCCGGGCGCCGGACCTCGGTGACGGGTCGTTACAAACCGATGATCCTGACCGGTGCCCTGCTTATGCCAGTCGCGATTCTCGGCATGGCGTTCAGTGCGCCTCAAGCGTTTTTGCTGAGTAGCCTGTTTATGCTGCTCTGCGGCATTGCTGGCGGAATGCAGTTCCCGACGTCGTTGGTGGGCACGCAAAACTCGGTGGATCAACGAGACATCGGCGTCGCCACCAGCACCACCAATCTGTTCCGCGCTCTGGGCGGCGCAGTGGGTGTGGCGTTGATGTCGGCGCTGTTGCTGGCGTTGTTACAGGATTCGGGTTTCGCGCACATGGCCGGCTCGGCGCTGATGGCCGAGGGTCATTCAGGGAATGTCTTGCTCGATGGTTTGAACGCCGCGCCGGGGGATGCGCAAAACGCCTTGCGCGCCGAGTTGCTGCTGACCTTCCGGCATTTGCTGATGGTCAGCGCGGCGGTGTCGCTGCTGGGGCTGGCGGCGGCGATGGCCATGCCGAACAGGGTGTTGCGGGGGCGGGAAGACAAGGTTCGGTAGAAAGACCGAGTCGCCTGCATTCGCGAGCAAGCCTGCTCCCACAGTAGACCGAGTTTTTCCAGATGAAATGCGGTCGAACGTGGGAGCGGGCTTGCTCGCGAAAGCGGGCTGTCAGTCACCGCCATTCAAGGGCTGTAATACCCCGGCATGCTTGTGTGACTTAAGGCCGGGTGCGCAGCTGTTGTTGCAGGTTCTGGATCTGCGCCTGCAGGGTGTTGATGTTGCGGGTGACCTGGCCGCGGAAGGCATCGAATTCAGCGGTATTGTTGCCACCTTGCGCTGCGGCGGCCGGGCGATTGTCCTGTTGGCTTTTGAGCACGATCATGTCTTGCTCCAGACGCTCGATGGCGGCGCTCGGATTGCCTTGGCGCTTCAGCGCGGCGATGTCGGCGCCCAGGCTTTTGAGTTGGGCGTCGAATTTGCTGGTGTCGTCCGACGCGTTCTTCAACGCGGCCAGTTCGCCGCTCAAGGCTTTGACCTGGGCCTGCAACTGAACATTGGCGGCTTGTTGTTCGGTGGTTTGCGCGGTCATTTGCGCCAGGCGCTTGTCCAGCTCGGAGGTCTGGCCCAGCACGCCTTGCTGCTGTTTGCTCTGGTCCTGAAGTTTGCTTTCCAGCTGTTTACTCTGGTCCTGGAGCTTGCCTTCCAGCTGTTTGATTTGCAGCTTCAGCGCTTCACTGCCGGTGTTGACGGTGGATTGGCTGGCCACGACCTTGCCGGAAATGTCCTGCAGGCGCCCCGCCGCTTCCTCACTGATACGGGCGAAACTTTCCTGGGTCGCCACCAGTTGCTGTTCCATCAGCGAGATCTGCTGAAAACTCCACCAGGCAAGGCCGGCGAAGGCGAAGAACAACGCGCCGACCAAGGCCCACAGCGGGCCGGTGCTCGGGCCTTTGACCTTGACCACCGGTGTGGTGCGCGAATGCACGGACGTGCGCGCGGTGGTCGGAAAATCATCGTCGTCGAGGCTGTCGGCACGCAGGCTCGGGACATCGTCGAAGTCGTCATTGGCATCGTTACGCATGGACATGGAGTCAACCTTTGTGAAACGCGGTGATGGCTTGATGCGGCGAAGTATAACCCTCGCTGGCGCACCGGTTGACCCTGAACCCCGAACTCGGTTCAGTTGGGGGCGGCCCTTGTGTGTCAGCGAATGTCCTGAGCCTTCCACCAGGCGCAGAATTCATCGAGGGCGGTCCAGAGGCTGACTTTCGGATCGTAGTCCAGATAATGCCGGGCACGACTGATGTCCAGGGTGAAATTTTTGTTCATGACTTGCATGCCCAACCGCGACAGCGTCGGCTCGGGACGACCCGGCCACAGCTTGCACACGCCCTCGTTGAGTGCGGCAAGGCTATAAGCCAAGCCGTAGGAACGGTAACGGGTCACCTGTGGGACATCCATTTTACGCATCACGTAATTGACCACATCCCACAACGGCACCGGCGCCCCATTGCTGATGTTGTAGGCCTTGCCCAACGCCGAACCCGTGGCCAGCAAGCTACTGAGCAATGCTTCATTGAGGTTTTGCACGCTGGTGAAGTCGACCTTGTTCAGGCCGTTGCCGATGATCGCCAACCGCCCCTTGCGCTGCATTTTCAGCAGCCTGGGGAAAATGCTCATGTCGCCTGCGCCCGTCACGAAACGCGGGCGCAGGGCCAGGGTTTCGAGGCCGAACTCCTGCGCACCGAAGACTTTTTGCTCGGCCAGGTATTTGGTCGCGGCGTAGGGATGTTTGAAGCGCTTGGGCACCTGGTCTTCGGTCAACCCCAGATGATCGCGGCCATCGAAGTAAATCGACGGCGACGACAAGTGCACCAGGCGCCGCACCCGTTGTTTCAGGCAGGCCTCGACCACGTTCTCGGTGACCTCGACGTTGCCTTGATGGAAATCCTGATAGCGCCCCCACAAACCGACAGCGCCGGCGCAATGGACCACGGCTTCGACGTCTGAACACAGGTCGCGCGCCAACTGCGGGTCGCTCAAGTCACCCTGAATGAACTCGGCGCCACGGCGAACCAAATGCTCGACGCTCTCGGCCCGGCGACCGTTGACCCGCACATCCAGGCCCTGCTCCAGGGCGAAACGCGCAAAGCGCCCGCCAATGAAGCCGCTTGCGCCGGTGACCAGAATCTTCATGTATTGCTCCGAATATTTCGTTTTGCGTTTTGCGCTTTGCATATTGCGTAGGGCGTGAAGTCTTGACGCCAGCCGTCAGTCCAACGGCACCAGCCATTGCCTGGATGAGCGCACCAATTGATCGGTGAGTAACCCCAATAGCTGACCGCCATTGCGCCAATGATGCCAGTACAGCGGCACATCGATCGGCTTATCTGGCAAAAGCTCCACCAATTGGCCGCGCGCCAGTTGCTCGCGCACCTGCAATTCAGGCACCAGGCCCCAGCCCAGCCCCGCTTCCGTGAGACGCAGAAACCCTTCGGACGAGGGGCATAAATGGTGTTCGAAACCGCCGTCCACGCCTAATGAGGCGAGATAACGATGCTGCAGAAAATCGTCCGGGCCAAACACCAGGGCCGGGGTTCTGGCCAACTGATCGGCGCGCACACCTTGGGGAAAATGCCGGGCAATGAACGCCGGGCTGGCCAGCGCACGGTAGCGCATCGCCCCCAACAACACACTGCGCGCCCCAGCCACCGGCCGCTCACTGGCGCACAGACATCCCGCCACTTCACCCGCGCGCATGCGTTTGAGGCCGACGGTCTGGTCTTCCACCACCAGGTCGAGCAACAAATGTTGTTCCGCGCAGAAGTCCCCCACAGCCGCCGCCCACCAGGTGGCCAGACTGTCAGCATTGAGCGCAATGCGCAGGCGTTCCGGCAGGCCTTCTTCGTCCAGTGCCGGCACCAGGCTTTGCAGATCGCGCTCCAGCAATCGCACCTGCTGCACATGGTTGAGCAATCGCCGGCCGATTTCCGTCGGGGCCGGTGGCGTTACGCGCACCAGTACCGGTTGGCCGACCCGCGCCTCCAGCAGTTTGATGCGCTGGGAGATGGCCGATTGGGACAAGCCCAACACCTGCGCGGCGCGTTCGAATCCGGCCTGCTCGATCACGGCGGCGAGCGCCGACAGCAATTTGTAGTCGAACATCAGTTTTCCTAATGAGCGATCAGGACTATTGGTTTTTCTTATACAGCTTCCCACCGGAGAATGGCCAGCAAGAACTCTTGAACAAGGATCACCGACATGGCTGGCGAAACCTCATTGGCAACCCTGCTGCGCAGCATGAGCCCGCAACTCAACGACGGCGAATACGTGTTCTGCACCTTGCCCGACGGCAAGCTGCCCACTGGCCTTGAGATTGTCGGCAGCTTTCGCGAACAGGAAGGGCTGACGGTGATTCTGCAACGTTCCCACGCCGAAAAGGCCGGTTTCAGCTTCGACTACGTCGCGGCCTGGATCACCTTGAACGTGCACTCGGCGCTCGAAGCCGTCGGCCTGACCGCCGCGTTCGCCACGGCACTGGGCCAGGCCGGCATCAGTTGCAACGTGATCGCCGGCTACTACCACGACCATTTGTTCGTCGGCCAGGCCGATGCCGAACGCGCCCTGCAGGTGCTGCGGGATCTGGCAACCAACGCGGAGTAAACGTTATGTGGCAAAGCTATGTGAACGGCCTGTTGGTGGCCGCCGGGCTGATCATGGCGATCGGCACCCAGAATGCGTTTGTGCTGGCTCAGAGCCTGAGGCGTGAACATCACCTGCCGGTGGCGGCGCTCTGTGTCACCTGCGATGCGTTGCTGGTGGCCGCCGGTGTGTTCGGCCTGGCCACGTTGCTGGCGCAGAACCCGACCCTGCTGGCCATCGCCCGTTGGGGTGGCGCGGCGTTTCTGCTGTGGTATGGCAGCCTGGCCCTGCGTCGGGCGTGCTCGAAACAAAGCCTGCAACAAGGCGAGAACCAGACCGTGCGCTCACTACGGGCGGTACTGCTCAGCGCTTTGGCGGTGACCCTGCTCAACCCGCACGTTTATCTGGACACCGTGTTGCTGATTGGCTCCCTTGGCGCACAACAGACCGAACCCGGTGCTTATGTCGTGGGCGCGGCCAGTGCTTCGTTGCTGTGGTTTTTTACCCTGGCCCTTGGCGCAGCGTGGCTGGCGCCGTGGTTGGCACGCCCCAGTACCTGGCGAATTCTCGACCTGTTGGTGGCCGTGATGATGTTCACCGTAGCGATTCAACTAGTCATCGCCGGGTGATTTATTCCAAAAGGCTCTGGAACCTCTATCCCACACAGTTGTTGCGTGGTTATGCCGCACCCCCGGTGCTATGATCCGATCCCTGCGCCGCAAAGAGTACAAACTCCCCGGCGCATGTCTGGCCGCCCGTGATCGGCCTTGCGCTCACCGCAACTGACCTGATTAGGAGAATCATCATGGCTTTCGAATTGCCGCCGCTGCCTTACGCGCACAATGCCCTGCAGCCGCACATTTCAGAGGAAACTCTGCAATACCACCACGACAAGCATCACAACACCTATGTCGTGAACCTGAACAACCTGGTGCCAGGCACCGAGTTCGAAGGCAAGACCCTGGAAGAAATCGTCAAGACTTCCTCGGGCGGTATCTTCAACAACGCCGCTCAGGTCTGGAATCACACTTTCTACTGGAACTGCCTGGCGCCAAACGCCGGCGGTCAACCAACCGGCGCGCTGGCTGATGCCATCAACGCAGCCTTCGGTTCGTTCGACAAGTTCAAGGAAGAGTTCAGCAAGACGTCCATCGGCACCTTCGGTTCCGGCTGGGGCTGGCTGGTGAAAAAGGCTGACGGTTCCCTGGCCCTGGCCAGCACCATCGGCGCCGGCAACCCGCTGACCAGCGGCGACACCCCGCTGCTGACCTGCGACGTCTGGGAACACGCTTACTACATCGACTACCGCAACCTGCGTCCGAAGTACGTCGAAGCGTTCTGGAACCTGGTCAACTGGAAATTCGTGGCTGAGCAGTTCGAAGGCAAAACCTTCACCGCTTAAGCTTCGCGCCAGTCAAGAAACCCGGCTTTTATGCCGGGTTTTTTATGCCATCGAAAATCCGTACGTGGGGTGTGCTTTCCCACAACGCGAGCCGCATTCGTCCTCTTGCCCCCACAGCACAGCGGTCTAACATCAACACAAGGAAAAATTGCCTCAACCTCCTCAAGTTGAAGGCCCCGACAACCGACACAGTGTTAATAGGGCAAATACTCCAAACAGAAGCCTATCGGCCAGGGCTACCGGCAATATCCCCCGGGTTGGATTGTCCCTTTGACTGCCATCACGGGATTGCCAATACTCATGGCAACTTGACGCTACCCGCACGGAACAAGGAATAACCCTTTGAAGCTGGAACTCAAGAACAGCTTGTCGGTGAAGTTGCTTCGGGTCGTGCTCCTGTCGGCATTGATCGTCGGCGTGGTCTTGAGCTGCGCACAGATTGTTTTCGATGCCTATAAAACACGTCAGGCGGTTGCCAACGATGCCCAGCGCATCCTCGACATGTTTCGCGACCCCTCGACCCAGGCCGTCTACAGCCTGGACCGGGAAATGGGCATGCAGGTGATCGAAGGCCTGTTCCAGGACGCCGCCGTGCGCAAGGCCTCCATCGGCCACCCCAATGAAGCGATGCTGGCGCAAAAATCCCGCGAGTTGCAGCATTCCCACAGCCGCTGGCTGACCGACCTGATCCTCGGCCAGGAACGCACCTTCACCACCCAACTGGTGGGGCGCGGCCCCTACAGCGAATACTACGGCGACCTGAGCATTACCCTCGACACCGCCACCTACGGGCAGAGCTTCATTGTCAGCTCGGTGATCATCTTCATCTCTGGCGTATTGCGCGCCATGGCCATGTCCCTGGTGCTGTATCTGGTCTATCACTGGCTGCTGACCAAGCCGCTGTCGCGGATCATCGAGCACCTGACCGAAATCAACCCGGACCGCCCCAGCGCCCACAAGATTCCGCAACTCAAGGGCCATGAGAGAAACGAGCTGGGCATCTGGATCAACACCGCCAATCAGTTGCTCGAATCCATCGAGCGCAACACTCACCTGCGCCACGAAGCGGAAAACAGCCTGCTGCGCATGGCCCAGTACGACTTTCTCACTGGTCTGCCGAACCGTCAGCAATTGCAGCAACAGCTGGACAAGATTCTTGTCGATGCCGGCAAATTGCAGCGCCGGGTCGCGGTGTTGTGTGTCGGGCTCGATGATTTCAAAGGTGTCAACGAACAGTTCAGCTACCAGACCGGCGACCAATTGCTGCTGGCCCTGGCCGATCGCCTGCGCGCTCACAGCGGCCGCCTCGGCGCCCTCGCCCGTTTAGGCGGCGACCAGTTCGCGCTGGTCCAGGCCGACATCGAACAACCCTACGAAGCCGCCGAACTGGCCCAAAGCATTCTCGATGATCTGGAAGCGGCGTTCGCCCTCGATCATCAGGAAATCCGCCTGCGCGCCACCATCGGCATCACCCTGTTCCCCGAAGACGGTGACAGCACCGAGAAGCTGCTGCAGAAAGCCGAGCAGACCATGACCTTGGCCAAGACGCGCTCGCGCAACCGCTATCAGTTCTATATCGCCAGCGTCGACACGGAAATGCGGCGGCGTCGCGAGCTGGAAAAAGACCTGCGCGACGCCTTGATCCGCGACCAGTTCTACCTCGTCTACCAGCCGCAGATCAGCTACCGCGATCATCGCGTGGTAGGTGTCGAGGCGTTGATTCGCTGGCAGCATCCCGAGCATGGGCTGGTGCCACCGGACCTGTTCATCCCGCTGGCCGAGCAGAACGGCACCATCATTGCCATTGGCGAATGGGTGCTGGACCAGGCCTGCAAACAACTGCGCGAGTGGCACGATCAGGGCTTCGTCGACCTGCGCATGGCGGTGAACCTGTCCACCGTGCAATTGCACCACGCCGAGTTGCCGCGGGTGGTCAACAACCTGCTGCAGATATACCGCCTGCCACCACGCAGCCTGGAGCTGGAAGTCACCGAAACCGGCCTGATGGAAGACATCAGCACCGCCGCCCAGCATCTGCTGAGCCTGCGTCGCTCCGGCGCACTGATTGCCATCGACGACTTCGGCACCGGCTATTCGTCATTGAGCTATCTGAAAAGCCTGCCGCTGGACAAGATCAAGATCGACAAAAGCTTCGTTCAGGACCTGCTCGATGACGACGACGATGCGACCATCGTCCGGGCCATCATCCAGCTGGGCAAGAGCCTGGGCATGCAGGTGATTGCCGAAGGCGTGGAAACCGCCGAGCAAGAGGCCTACATCATCTCCGAAGGCTGCCACGAAGGTCAGGGCTATCACTACAGCAAACCGCTGCCGGCACGGGAATTGAGTGCCTACCTCAAGCAGGCCCAGCGCAGTAACGCGGCCATCCTCTGAAACAATGCAGCCTTTGTAGCAGCTGGCGCAGCCTGCTGCTACAAGGCTGCGATCTTTTGATCTGCGGCCTGACACGCCCGTGAATAAGAAATATTTACAGGCGCAACCCTTTACAGATAATGCGAAAGATTTGCATTATGTCGCAGTTTTGCGCGCCGCCCGTGCGCGCCCAATCCATCACCGAAGCAGGATGTTTGCCATGATTCGTATGCCTCTGGCCACCGCCAGTCTGCTGGCCATCGCTATTTCCCTCGCCGGTTGCGGCGAAGGCAAAGACAAGGCTGTCGCTCAACAAGCGCCGACTCCGGCCGCCAGCACCGCTGCCCCGGCTGCACCTGCTGCCACCGGTAAAGTCGACGAAGCCGCCGCCAAGGCTGTGGTCGCGCACTACGCCGACATGGTCTTTGCCGTTTACAGCGATGCCGAATCCACCGCAAAAACCCTGCAAACCGCCGTCGACGCATTCCTCGCCAAGCCGAACGCCGACACACTCAAAGCCGCAAGGGCTGCCTGGGTCGCGGCCCGCGTGCCTTACCTGCAGAGCGAAGTGTTCCGCTTCGGCAACACCATCATCGACGACTGGGAAGGCCAGGTGAACGCCTGGCCACTGGACGAGGGCCTGATCGACTACGTCGACAAATCCTACGAACACGCACTGGGTAACCCGGGCGCCACCGCCAACATCATCGCCAACACCCAGGTTCAGGTCGGCGAAGACAAGGTCGACGTGCAAGACATCACCCCGGAAAAACTCGCCAGCCTTAACGAGCTGGGCGGTTCCGAGGCCAACGTTGCCACCGGCTACCACGCCATCGAATTCCTGCTCTGGGGCCAGGACCTGAACGGCACCGGCCCTGGTGCCGGCAACCGTCCAGCCTCCGACTACCTGGAAGGCAAAGGTGCCACCGGCGGTCACAATGATCGTCGTCGCGCCTACTTGAAATCCGTGACCCAACTGCTGGTCAACGACCTGGAAGAAATGGTCGGCAACTGGAAGCCGAACGTGGCCGACAACTACCGCGCCACCCTGGAAGCGGAACCGGCTGAATCCGGCCTGCGCAAAATGCTGTTCGGCATGGGCAGCCTGTCCTTGGGCGAACTGGCGGGCGAGCGCATGAAGGTTTCCCTGGAAGCCAACTCCCCGGAAGACGAACAGGATTGCTTCAGCGACAACACCCACAACTCGCATTTCTACGACGCCAAAGGCGTGCGTAACGTGTACCTGGGCGAATACACCCGCGTCGACGGCACCAAAATGACCGGCGCCAGCCTGTCGTCCCTGGTGGCCAAGGCCGACCCGGCTGCCGACACCACGCTGAAAGCCGACCTGGCGGCGACCGAAGCCAAGATCCAGGTCATGGTCGACCACGCCAACAAGGGTGAACACTACGACCAACTGATCGCCGCTGGTAACACCGCTGGCAACCAGATCGTGCGCGACGCCATTGCCTCGCTGGTCAAGCAGACCGGTTCGATCGAAGCCGCAGCCGGCAAACTGGGTATCAGTGACCTGAACCCGGACAATGCTGATCACGAGTTCTGATCAACGCTGGCTGAGTGAATAGAAAGGCGACCTTCGGGTCGCCTTTTTTGGTCTGCCCTACCGCAGATCAAAATGTGGGAGCGGGCTTGCTCGCGAAGGCGGTGTGTCAGGCAACATTGATGTCGACTGACACTCCCTCTTCGCGAGCAAGCCCGCTCCCACATTGGATCGCGCTGAGAGTTATTGCCTCACATCAAGCAAACGATAATTCCTCTTATTCAAACTCCCCTGCCCTGTTAGACTTTGCGCCCTTGTTTTGCTCGCCTTGCAGGATGTCCGATGCCCTCGCTGCCTCTTCGTTTGTCTGCACTGTTGCTGGCCCTGGGCCTGAGTGCCTGCGATGATGCCCCGCGTTTCACCCAGGCCGAACCCGGGGAAGCCCGGTCTGGTGGCAGCGCGACCGTGCGCAAGACCGATCAGAACGCATTCTCCTTGCCTTCAGCCAATCTGCCGCCGTCACGGCGCGTCGATTTCAGCGTCGGCAATAGCTTCTTTCGCAGCCCCTGGGTGATTGCGCCGTCGACCACCACCGCCCGCGATGGCCTCGGCCCGCTGTTCAATACCAACGCCTGCCAGAACTGCCACATCAAGGACGGGCGCGGTCATCCACCGACGCCCGATGCGCCGAACGCGGTGTCGATGCTGGTACGCCTGTCGATTCCTGATGCGCCAGCCTACGCCAAGGTCATCGAACAACTGGGCGTGGTGCCGGAGCCAGTCTACGGCGGCCAGCTCCAGGACATGTCGGTGCCCGGCGTCGCCCCGGAAGGCAAGGTGCGCGTCGATTACACGCCGGTCCCGGTACGCTTCAAGGACGGCAGCGAAATCGAGTTGCGCAAGCCGACCTTGCAGATCACCCAACTCGGCTATGGCCCGATGCACCCCGACACACGCTTCTCGGCACGTATCGCACCGCCAATGATCGGCCTGGGCTTGCTTGAAGCGATCCCCGACGAAGCCATCCTCGCCAATGCCCAGGCCCAGGCCCGGGAGAAAAACGGCATCGCCGGGCGGCCGAACCGGGTCTGGGATGACGCTCAGCAGAAGACTGTTCTCGGGCGCTTTGGCTGGAAGGCCGGGCAACCGAACCTCAATCAGCAGAACGTTCATGCGTTCTCTGGCGATATGGGCCTGACGACCAGCCTGAGGCCTATTGATGACTGCACCGACGCCCAAACTGCTTGCAAGCAGGCGCCCAACGGCAATGGCCCGGATGGCGAGCCGGAAGTCAGCGACAACATTCTGCGTCTGGTACTGTTCTACAGCCGTAACCTCGCCGTGCCGGCCCGTCGCGACGTCGGCGCACCGCAGGTGCTGGCCGGCAAGAATCTGTTTTTCCAGGCCGGATGCCAGTCCTGTCACACCCCTCAATACACCACCGCCACCAACGCCGCGGAACCTGAATTGGCCAATCAAGTGATTCGCCCTTACAGCGACCTGCTGCTGCACGACATGGGCGACGGTCTGGCCGACAACCGCAGCGAATTCCAGGCCAGCGGCCGCGACTGGCGCACGCCGCCGTTGTGGGGCATCGGCCTGACGCAGACGGTCAGCGGCCACACCCAGTTTTTGCATGACGGTCGCGCCCGCAACCTGCTCGAAGCCGTGCTCTGGCATGGCGGCGAGGCAAAAGCGGCGCAGCAACAGGTTTTGTCTTTCAACGCCGAGCAGCGCGCGGCGTTGCTGGCGTTTTTGAATTCCCTTTAATACGTATTCCTTCAGCGGGAGCCCGACATGTTCCGTCCCAAATTGTTGTTCACCAGCCTTGCCGCCCTCGCCCTGGGCGCCTGTTCGCCCCAGGATCCGCAAGCGGTCACCTCGGCGGCCATCGCCAAGCAAGTGATCCTGCCGAGCTACAGTCGTTGGGTGGAAGCCGACCGGCAATTGGCGGTCAGCGCCTTGGCGTTTTGCCAGGGCAAGGAAACCCTGGACACCGCCCGTGCCGACTTCCTGCACGCGCAGAAAGCCTGGGCCGAGCTGCAACCGCTGCTGATCGGGCCACTGGCCGAGGGTAACCGTTCGTGGCAGGTGCAGTTCTGGCCGGACAAAAAAAACCTCGTGGGCCGTCAGGTCGAGCAACTGGTTACCGCGCAGCCGCAGATCGATGCCGCCGCCCTGGCCAAGTCCAGCGTCGTGGTTCAGGGCCTCTCGGCTTATGAATACATCCTGTTCGACAGCAAGATCGACATGGCCGACAGCGCTCAGAAAGCCAAATACTGCCCGCTGCTGACCGCCATCGGCGAACGTCAGAAGCAACTGGCCGAAGAGATCCTGTCACGCTGGAACACCAACGACGGCATGCTCGCGCAGATGAGCAAGTTCCCCAACCAGCGCTACGCCGACTCCCACGAAGCGATCGCCGATCTGCTGCGTGTGCAGGTCACCGCGCTCGACACCCTGAAGAAAAAACTCGGCACGCCGATGGGCCGTCAGAGCAAGGGCATGCCACAGCCATTCCAGGCCGATGCCTGGCGCAGCCAATCGTCGCTCAAAAGCCTGGAAGCCAGCCTGAGCGCGGCGCAAACCGTCTGGGTCGGTGTCGACAACAAAGGCCTGCGCGGTCTGTTGCCGAGTGAACAAAAACCGTTGGCCGACAAGATCGACGCGGCCTACGCAGCGTCCCTGAAACTGCTTGCCGGCAACCAGCGCTCGCTGACCGACATGCTCACCGACGATGCCGGCCGCCAACAGCTCAGCGCCATCTATGACAGCCTCAACGCGGTCCATCGCCTGCACGAAGGCGAACTGGCCAAGGCGCTGGGCATCCAACTGGGCTTCAACGCCAACGACGGTGACTGATGAGGGCAAGTGCCATGCTGCGACGCCAGGCTCTGACGTTAGGGAGTTTGCTGCTGGGTGCGGTGACACTGGGCGGCTGGACGCTGTTCAAGCACAAGGACAAAAGCCCGCTGCTGCTCTCGGCGCGGGACGACGCTGACGGCAAGCACTATGCCGTCGGTTATCGGCTGGACGGCACCCGAGTGTTTGCCACCCGGGTCGGCCAGCGCTGCCACGACATCATCAACCACCCGACGCTGCCGATCGCGCTGTTCGTCGCCCGGCGTCCGGGCACCGAGAGCTATCTGATCGACCTGCGCGACGGCACGCTGCTGCAAACCGTGACGTCGCAGCCGAACCGACACTTCTACGGGCACGCGGTAATTCACCAGAGCGGCGACTGGCTGTACGCCACCGAGAACGACACTACCGATCCGGGCCGTGGCCTGCTCGGTGTGTATAAGTTCGAAGGTGAGCGTCTGGTGCACAGCGGCGAGATTTCCACCCACGGCGTCGGCCCGCATCAGGTGTCGTGGATGCCCGACGGCGAGACGCTGGTGGTGGCCAACGGCGGCATTCGCACCGAAGCCGAAAGCCGGGTCGAGATGAACCTCAACGCCATGGAACCCAGCCTGGTGCTGATGCAACGCGACGGCACGCTGCTGAGCAAGGAAACGCTGGCCCAGCAGATGAATAGCGTGCGGCACTTGGGGATTGCCAGCGATGGCACCATCGTCGCCGGTCAGCAGTTCATGGGCGATGCACACGAATCATCGGAGCTACTGGCAATCAAGCGTCCCGGTCAACCGTTCGTGGCCTTCCCGGTGCCCGAACATCAGCTGCAGGCCATGGGGCATTACACCGCCAGCGTGGCCGTGCACAGCGAATTGCGCCTGGTCGCCCTGACCGCGCCGCGAGGCAACCGGTTTTTTATCTGGGACCTGGACAGCGGTGAAGTACGCCTGGATGCGCCACTGCCCGATTGCGCCGGTGTCGGGGCCGTGGCCGACGGATTTGTCGTGACCTCCGGTCAAGGCCGTTGCCGGTTCTACGATTGTCGCCAGACAAACCTTGTCGCAAAACCGCTGGAATTGCCTGCGGGGCTCTGGGACAACCACCTTCACCTGATCTGAACACGCAACCTGTAGCAGCTGGAATCCCCCTCATACTCGGAGTAATGTTCCCGCCTGTCTCACCTGATTTTCTCCAAGGAAATGGAAATATGCTGCGTCGCCGCATGCTGATCATGTTGGGTGTTGTTCTGCTGATCGTGCTGGCCCTGGCCGGTTACAAAGCCTTCTCCATCTACACGATGATGAAGGGATTCTCCGTGCCGAAACCGCCGATCAGCGTCGCCGTGGCCACCGCCACCGAACGTCCGTGGCAAAGCCGTTTGCCCACGGTCGGCACCCTCACGGCGCTGCAAGGGGTCGACCTGAGCCTGGAGGTCGACGGCACCGTCAAGGAAGTTCAGTTCGAGTCAGGACAGAAGGTCAAGGCCGGCCAGCCGCTGCTGCAACTCGACAGCGCCGTGGAAACCGCCCTGCTGGCAACCGCCCAGGCCGACCTGGGACTGGCGCAACTGGATTACGGTCGCGGCAGCCAACTGGTGGGCAGCCAGGCTATTTCCAAAGGTGAGTTCGACCGACTCTCGGCGGTATTGCAAAAGAGCCGGGCCACGGTCAATCAGCTCAAGGCGGCGCTGGAGAAAAAACGTATCCTCGCACCGTTCAGCGGGACCATCGGTATTCGTCAGGTAGACGTCGGCGACTACGTGGCCAGCGGCACGATGATCGCCACCCTGCAAGACCTCAGCAGCCTCTACGTCGACTTCTTTGTACCCGAGCAGGCCGTCCCGAAGATCACCCTCGGCCAATCGGTACAGGTCATCGTCTCGGCCTATCCGACAGAGACTTTCCCCGGCACCGTCAGCGCGATCAACCCCAAGGTCGAGAGCAGTACCCGCAACGTGCTGGTGCGCGCGACCCTGGCCAACCCCGATGGCAAACTGCTGCCGGGAATGTTCGCCAGCCTGCAGGTGCTGTTGCCTGATCCGCAGCCGCACATCGTCGTGCCTGAGAGCGCGATCACCTACACCCTTTATGGCAACTCGCTGTACGTCGTCGCGCAGAAAAAGGCCGAAGACGGCAGCCTCGAAAAAGACGACAAGGGCGAGCCGGTTCTGATCGCCGAACGCCGCTTCATCGAAACCGGCGAGCGTCGAGAGGGGATGGTCATGATTGTCAAAGGTGTGCAGAACGGCGAAAAAGTGGTCACCGCCGGCCAGATCAAACTGGATAACGGGGTGCACATCGCGATCAGCGACGACAAGACCCTAGCCGAGAAGAACAGTCAGCCGCGCTGACTGATCAAGGAATCCCCATGGCTTTTACCGACCCGTTCATCCGTCGCCCGGTGCTCGCCACCGTGATCAGCCTGTTGATTGTGCTGCTGGGCTTCCAGGCCTGGAGCAAGTTGCCGCTACGCCAATACCCGCAAATGGAAAACGCCCTGATCACGGTGACCACCGCTTACCCCGGAGCCAACGCCGAAACCATCCAGGGTTACATCACCCAACCGATGCAGCAGAGCCTGGCCAGCGCCGAGGGCATCGACTACATGACGTCGGTCAGTCGCCAGAACTTTTCGGTGATCTCGATCTACGCGCGCATCGGCTCCAACAGCGACCGGCTGTTCACCGAGCTGCTGGCCAAGGCCAACGAGGTCAAGAACAAGCTGCCCCAGGACGCCGAAGACCCGGTACTGAGCAAGGAAGCCGCCGGCGCCTCGGCGCTGATGTACATCAGCTTCTTCAGCAAGGAACTGAGTAACCCGCAGATCACCGATTACCTGTCCCGGGTCATCCAGCCGAAACTGGCGACCCTGCCGGGCATGGCCGAAGCCGAGATTCTCGGCAACCAGGTGTTCGCGATGCGCCTGTGGCTGGACCCGGTGAAGCTCGCCGGTTTCGGCCTGAGTGCCAGCGATGTGACCAACGCCGTGCGCCAGTACAACTTCCTCTCCGCCGCCGGCGAAGTGAAAGGCGAGTACGTGGTCACCAGCATCAACGCCAACACCGAACTCAAATCCGCCGAGGCCTTTGGCGCAATTCCGCTCAAGGTCGACGGTGACAGTCGTGTGCTGTTGCGGGACGTGGCGCGGGTCGAGATGGGCGCGGAAAACTACAACTCCGTCAGTTCCTTCGGCGGCACGCCCTCGGTGTACATCGGCATCAAGGCCACCCCTGGCGCCAACCCGCTAGACGTGATCAAGGAAGTGCGCAAGATCATGCCGGACCTGGAAGCCCAGCTGCCACCCAATCTCAAGGGCGAAATCGCCTACGACGCCACACTGTTCATCCAGGCCTCCATCGACGAAGTGTTGAAAACCCTGTTCGAAGCGGTGCTGATCGTGATCGTGGTGGTGTTCCTGTTCCTCGGCGCCCTGCGTTCGGTGGTGATCCCGGTGGTCACCATTCCGCTGTCGATGATCGGCGTGATGTTCTTCATGCAGATGATGGGCTACTCGATCAACCTGCTGACCTTGCTGGCAATGGTATTGGCCATCGGGCTGGTGGTGGACGACGCCATTGTGGTGGTGGAAAACATCCACCGGCACATCGAAGAAGGCAAGACACCGCTGGATGCGGCCATCGAGGGCGCCCGGGAAATTGCGATGCCGGTGGTGTCGATGACCATCACCCTGGCGGCAGTGTATGCACCGATCGGTTTCCTGACCGGCCTGACGGGGGCGCTGTTCAAGGAGTTCGCCTTGACGCTGGCTGGGGCGGTGGTGATCTCCGGGGTCGTCGCCCTGACGTTGTCGCCGATGATGTGCGCCCTGCTGCTGCGCCACGATGAAAACCCCACCGGCCTGGCCCATCGCCTGGACGTGATCTTCGAAGGCCTCAAGCGCCGCTACCAGAGCATGCTTCACGGCACCCTCAACACCCGGCCGGTGGTACTGGTGTTCGCAGTGATCGTGTTGTGCCTGATTCCGGTGCTGCTCAAATTCACCCAGTCGGAACTGGCGCCGGACGAGGACCAGGGCGTGATCTTCATGATGGCCAACGCCCCTCAACCAGCCAACCTCGACTACGTGAACGCCTACACCGACGAGTTCGTCGCGATTTTCAAGGAGTTCCCCGAGTACTACTCCTCGTTCCAGATCAACGGCTTCAATGGCGTGCAATCAGGGATCGGTGGCTTCCTGCTCAAACCCTGGAACGAACGCCACCGGACCCAAATGCAGATCCTGCCCGAGGTCCAGGGCAAACTGGCGAGCATTCCGGGCTTGCAGATCTTCGGTTTCAACCTGCCTTCCCTGCCGGGCACCGGCGAAGGCTTGCCGTTCCAATTCGTGATCAACTCGGCCAACACCTATGAGTCATTGCTGGAAGTGATGGACCGGGTGAAAAAAAGAGCGATGCAATCCGGCAAGTTTGCTTTTGTCGACGTCGACCTAGCCTTCGACAAGCCGGAAGTCGTGGTGGATATCGATCGCGCCAAGGCTGCGCAAATGGGTGTGTCCATGCAAGACCTGGGCGGAACTCTTGCGACAATGCTGGGGGAAGCGGAGATCAACCGGTTCACCATCGAAGGTCGCAGCTACAAAGTCATCGCCCAGGTGGAACGGCCCTTCCGGGATAACCCCGACTGGTTGAACCATTATTACGTCAAGAACACCAAGGGCGAGTTGCTGCCCCTGTCGACCCTGATCACCGTGACCGACCGGGCACGACCGCGTCAGTTGAATCAGTTCCAGCAACTCAACTCGGCGATTCTTTCCGGGGTGCCACTGGTCAGCATCGGTGAAGCCATCGACACCGTGCGCCAGATCGCCCGGGAAGAAGCACCGACGGGTTATGCCGTCGACTATGCCGGTGCGTCTCGGCAATACGTTCAGGAAGGCAGTGCGCTGTGGGTCACCTTTGCCCTGGCGCTGGCGATCATTTTCCTGGTGCTGGCGGCCCAGTTCGAAAGCTTCCGCGATCCGCTGGTGATTCTGGTCACCGTGCCACTGTCGATCTGCGGCGCTCTGATTCCGTTGTTCCTCGGCTGGTCGAGCATGAACATCTATACCCAGGTGGGATTGGTGACGTTGATCGGGTTGATCAGCAAGCACGGGATCCTGATCGTCGAGTTCGCCAATCAGTTACGCAAGGAAAAGGGGCTGTCGCCTCGGGAAGCGGTGGAGGAAGCGGCGGCCATTCGCCTGCGTCCGGTATTGATGACCACGGCGGCGATGGTGTTCGGCATGGTGCCATTGATCATCGCCACGGGCGCGGGTGCCGTCAGCCGGTTCGACATCGGCACGGTGATCGCAACGGGGATGTCGATCGGGACGCTGTTCACCTTGTTCGTGCTGCCGTGCATCTACACCCTGCTGGCCAAGCCCGATAAACCTGAAAAACGCCCATAACCTGTGGGAGCGGGCTTGCTCGCGAAATCGGTGTCCCAGTCGACATCACTGGTGAATGTCAGACCGTATTCGCGAGCAAGCCCGCTCCCACATTGGGTTTATGGAGAGCCAAATAAAAGGCCTCGCAACCGCGAGGCCTTTTTATTTGGGCTTCAATCTATTCAACTCTGTGGCCTCAGTCCCTGAGAAAGTCCGAACATGAACAGTAACAAGTCATGATCGGGTTGAGTAGCTACCGGGGCTTTGGCAACCCTGGGCAACGGACAGTGCGCGTCACCGTGCACTGAACTGAGGACCTGCGTACGGGGCTGCTCCCAGGCAGCGACTGCCAAAGAAGCAACTGCCAAGGCTCCGGCTAAAAACAAACCTCGTGCAATTTCGAGTTTCATCGCTATAAGCCTTTGATAGCGCTGCCAAACGCCGTTTCATAAAAATAGACGAGTTTTTCACCGTCTGTATCACTGAACGACGAGTGGCGACGCCATTGATTCAGGCCATGGGGTGCGGCTGCATAGTGCACTGTCATTCTGTTACCCCTTGCGTAATACATAGACCCGCCACATGGCATAGAGCGGTAAAAAATCCAGTTGCCCCTGAATACGGAAACCCGCCTGCTCGAACTCCTTTTCAATCGTGGCAGCCGGTAACACAAATCGAGTCCGGTAACCCTGCTGCCCACGTCGTTTCTCGGCACGCTTGCGTTTCCAGGCCTTGAAATTGCCGTCTACCCACAGCGAAATAATCACACTGTCGCGGGTGACACGTTCGAATTCGCGCAGGATGGTCAGTCGTTGCTCGGCCTCACCGATGTGATGGAGCAGACGCATGCAGAAAATGCTGTCGACGGCGTTATCGGGCAAGGCAATGTCGAATGCAGAAGTGTGCAAGGGTTGTACCCTTTTGACCACGTCGGCGGATTGCGTACGCATGGCGGTCTTGAGCATGGACACCGAGTTGTCGGCCCCGATGATCACACGATTGTGTTTTTCCGCGAGCAGCGGCCAAAAACGCCCCGCGCCGCAAGGCAAATCGAGGATCAGCCCAGGTTCACCCGCCAGCGCCAGGGCCTTTCGCGCCAGGTGTTCGTCACGCCAGTGGGACAGTCGACGGCCGAGCCCCAGCTGGTGCTTGCGCATATTTTTCTGCGCGTGTTGATCATCGTACTTTTCAGAAAAGTCGAGCTTGATCGGGCCAGCCATGACGGCAATCTCCTGAACGTCTGGGACAACTACCTTAGGTAGCGTGGTGTCAGCGTCAGGTCATGCCTTGGTGAAAATTTCGTCATGTAAAACCCGGAATCATTTCGGGGTATTACAGGGCTGGGAGCTTTTCGCTCCTGATCCGGTCCAGTCCGATCAAACCCGGGACGCCCCCAACTCCACCTGAAAGCGACAACCATTGGGTTCCATGTTCGTCAGGCTCACGCTCCAGCCCTGGTTCTCGCAAATCCGCTGCACCAGCGATAGTCCCAGCCCCAGGCCTTCGCCACGCTTTTCGCTGCCGCGCACGAAAGGCTCGAACATCGCCTCGCGTTTTTCCTCGGGAATGCCTACACCACTGTCCTCGACCACGAACCCCGTATCGGTCAGGGCCAAGCGGATAAATCCATGCTCGGTATAATGCAGCGCATTACGCAACAGATTGCCCATTACCGCGTGCAGAAGCGTCGCGTTATAGCGGGTGTCCGGTGGATTGCCCAACTCAACGATCAACGTCAGGCCCTTGGCTTCGATCGGTTCACGCCATTGGCCAAGCAACCCGTCGGCCACCTGACTGAGGCTCTGCTGGGGCGCCATGCTGGCGTCTTCATGTTGAGCACGGGCCAGCATGAGGAAGGTCTGCACCAGCTCGCGCATCTCTGCGCAAGCCCGGGCGATCCGCTCGACCTGGGCACGCCCGCGCTGATCGATGCCGGGGTTTTCCAGCAACAGTTCACAGGAACTGGCCAACACCATCAACGGCGTGCGCAGTTCGTGGCTGACGTCACTGGTGAATAATCGCTCACGGGTCAACGCCTGACGCAAGCGCCCGAGGGTGGCGTCGAAGGCCACGGCCAGTTCGCCCACTTCATCGGCGGCATAATCCGGAGCCAGTGGCGGCGCCAGCCCCAGCAACTGATCTCTATGACGCACCTGGCGGGCCAGTCGCACCACCGGTGCCATCACCTTGCGCGCCAGCACCCAACCCAGAAACACCGCCAATGCCAGGCTTAGGACGAACCCCACCAGCACCACGGCAAACAGCACCCGTTCACGCTCTTCGAAATCACTCTGATCCTGCAGCAGCACATAACGCCGGCCGTCAACAATCTCGACCATTGCGTGATAAGACAAATGTTCGCGAAAGACCTCATGAAAACCCGAGTCCAGGTGCCGTAAATCCTTGGGCAACTCAAAATCGCCCGGCCCGCCGCTGAAGTAGAACAGCTGATCCGGCTCGGGGCGGTGGCTCCAGTCCGACACGCTGTCCATCAGCAACAGACGCTGCAAATCGCCGCCCAGACCTGCCGAAATCAGTTTCTCTTCCACCAGGTGCACGGTCGCTATGATGCCGATGGCGAAAGCTCCCGCGACCAGTGCGCTCATCAACGCAAAGGCGATGATGATCCGTTGGGCAAGGCTCTGCTTAAACTCCATCACGACCCTCGGCCAAGCGATAACCGACGCCGTGCACCGTGTGCAGCAAGGGCTTGTCGAACGGCTTGTCGATCACCTGGCGCAGTTGATGGACGTGGCTGCGCAGGCTGTCGCTGTCCGGGCAGTCATCACCCCAAAGGGCCTCTTCGAGAATTTCCCGGCGCAGCACGTGCGGGCTTTTCTGCATTAATACGGCCAGCAGCTTCAGGCCCACCGGGTTGAGTTTCAGCAGTCGGCCTTCGCGCGTCACCTCCAGGGTATCGAGGTCGTAGCTCAGGTCACCGACCTGCAAGGCACGGCGACCGCCACCCTGGGTACGGCGCATGACGGCCTCAATGCGCGCAGCCAGTTCGGACAGGGCAAAGGGTTTGATCAGGTAATCGTCGGCGCCGGACTTGAAGCCTTGCAAGCGATCGTCCAGTTGATCACGCGCAGTGAGCATGATCACCGGCGTGTCGCGGCGGGCGTCTTCGCGCAGGCGTTTGCACAGGGTATAGCCGTCGATGCCGGGCAGCATGATGTCGAGCACGATCAAGTCGTAATGCTCGGTAGCCGCCAAGTGCAGGCCAGATAAACCGTCCTGCGCGCAATCCACGGTGTAACCTTTGAGCCCCAGATAATCGGCCAGGTTGGCCAGGATATCGCGGTTGTCTTCAACCAATAGAATTCGCATCGGCACCTCCTCCGTACACAGCAGCGGCCGTCTTGGCCCGCGCAGCTTAAGGCCAAGTGTGACTCAGGGATAGGGCGGCCGGTTGTAGAATCGATGCGCTCAACCAAATTATGTGGCTAACAAGTTTTTCACTATCGGTTCACAACCTGACTACAGTGGTCGGGCTAAACTCCCGCGCTTTATAAGGAATGTAGACACAATGGACTTTTTCAAGATTGCGCCAATGCGCTTTCTGCTGCTCGTGACCAGCGTCTGGCTGGTGATCTTCTTCCTGACTCGAACGGTTCTGCTGCTGGCTCACCTGGATGAGGCCGGCAGCGGATTCCTCTCCGTGTTTGGCATCGGTCTGCTCTACGACCTGGGTTTCATCGCCTACGCGGCGCTGCCCATGGGCCTCTACCTGCTGCTATGCCCGCCAGCCTTGTGGCGTCGCCCTGGCCATCGCTGGTTCCTTCAGGGGCTGTTGACCGTCAGTCTGTTTGCCATGCTATTCACTTCAGTGGCCGAGTGGCTGTTCTGGGATGAGTTCGGTGTGCGTTTCAACTTCATCGCCGTCGACTACCTGGTGTATTCCGACGAAGTGCTGAATAACCTGCTGGAGTCGTACCCGATCGGCAAGTTGCTGAGCATGCTTGCCGTGCTGGCGGTGGTCCTGAGTTTTGCCTTGCGCAAACCCTTCACTATTGCGCTGAACGCCCCCTTGCCTGCCATGCGCGGGCGCCTGCTGAATGCGCTGGGCCTGCTGGTCGTCGCGGGCCTGAGCCTGCAACTGCTCAGCCAGGATGCGCCACGCGCCCAGGGTGGCAATGCTTATCAGAACGAACTGGCGAGCAATGGCCCGTATCAGTTCTTCGCCGCTTTCCGTAACAACGAACTGGATTACCCACAGTTTTACAGTAGCCTGCCGAACTCAGTCGTCGCGCAACAGATTCGCGCTGAACTGACCGAGCCCAACGCCCGCTTCATCGGCGAGGATCCGCAGGACATCCGCCGGATGATCGATAATCCCGGCACGGAACGAAAACCCAACATCGTGCTGGTCACCATCGAAAGCTTCAGTGCCAAGTACATGGGCAGCAATGGCGACGATCGTAACCTGACGCCGAACCTCGATGCCCTGCGCAAACAAAGCCTGTACTTCAATAACTTCTACGCCACCGGCACCCGCACCGATCGTGGCCTGGAAGCCATCACCCTGGCCATTCCTCCAACGCCGGGGCGTTCGATCGTCAAGCGCGTGGGGCGTGAAAGCGGTTTCGCCAGCCTCGGCCAGCAACTCAGCGCCGTGGGTTACGACAGCGTGTTCGTGTATGGCGGGCGCGGTTACTTCGACAACATGAACGCGTTCTTCAGCGGCAACGGCTATCGCGTCGTCGACCAGAGCAGCGTTGATGAATCAGAGATTCACTTCAAGAATGCCTGGGGAATGGCTGACGAAGACCTCTATAACCAGACCCTGAAACTGGCCGATGCCGACTACGCCAGGCAACAGCCATTTCTGCTGCAACTGATGACCACCTCCAACCATCGCCCCTACACCTACCCGGATAACCGGATCGACATCAAATCCGGCAACGGACGCGACGGTGCGGTGAAGTACACCGACTTCGCCATTGGTCAGTTCCTCGATCAGGCACGCAAGAAACCCTGGTTCGATAACACCCTGTTCGTCTTCGTCGCCGACCACACGGCCGGCAGCGCCGGTAAAGAAGACTTGCCGATCAGCAACTATCAGATTCCGCTGTTCATCTATGCACCAAAGCTGATCGATGCTCGGGAAAGCGCACAGCTGGCCAGTCAGATCGACCTTGCGCCAACGCTGCTCGGACTGCTGAATCTGGATTACCAGTCGACGTTCTTCGGTCGCAATCTGTTGCAGGACAATCCACTGCCGCCGCGAGTGGTGGTTGGCAACTATCAACATCTGGGCTTGTTCGATGGCAAGGATTTAGCGATCCTGAGCCCGCGTCAGGGGCTGCGTCGCCACGATGATGCACTGACCGACAGTCGCGAATCACGGGCCACCCTCGATGATCCGTTGATCACCCGTGCGATCACTTATTACCAAACTGCCAGTCATGGCTTCAAGCAACAGCTGCTCGGCTGGAAAGCGCCCACGGAGGGCACCCGCCAAGTCAGCGAACGTTAACCGAATGGCCCCGGGCTGATGCCCCGGGGTTTTTCCATTCTTCAGGATCCACCATGTCATCAACCGCTGTCCGTCCCGTCTCCCGCCCGCTCAACTTCTGGCTGTGCCTGGGCGTACCCGCCGTTGCGGCGATCACCCTTTTATTGCTCGAGCTGACGTCCCTGGACATGGACCTTGCCAAGCTGTTCTATGACCCGGTCGCCGGTGCGTTCATCGGGCGGCACAGTTACTTCCTGGAAGACATCCTGCATGACCGGGCCAAGCAAGTGGTCATTGCCTTTTCGGTGTTCTCCATCCTGGGCTTTGTCGGCTCCTTTTTCATTGAAAGGCTCAAACCGTTCAAGCGTGAAATGGGTTGCCTGGTGTTGTCTCTGGCGCTGGCAACCTCCTTTGTCACCCCGCTCAAAGCGGTAACGGCGGTGCAATGCCCATGGAGCCTGGAACAATTCGGCGGGCACGAAACCTACAGCGAACTGCTCAGCCCTCGCCCGCACACCGACAAACCAGGCCGCTGCTGGCCCGGTGGTCATGCGGCGACCGGTTTCACCCTGTTTGCGTTGTTCTTTGTGTTGCGTGACCGACGCCCGCGGCTGGCACGCAGTGCGTTTGTCTTCGCTTTCGCGTTGGGCTCGGTGTTTTCCATCGGCCGGATGATGCAGGGTGCGCACTTCTTCTCGCACAACGTGTGGACGGCGATTTTCTGCTGGCTGTTTTGTCTGGGGTCGTATTACTTCATCCTGTATCGGCCGGCCTCCAAGGCCGAGCGGGCGAACGGGGCAGAACCGGTCAGCGCCTGAACCGACGCCATCGCGGGCAAGCCCGCTCCCACGGGTTTTACGCAATCCCCTGTGGGAACGTGGCTTGCCCGCGATGGCCACGACTCGGTCTCCAGGCCTACCAAACTGAAGGCCATAAAAAACCCCGCCTGCTCAACGCAGGCGGGGTTTTTATGTACGGGGTAAGGCTGGCTTACATCATGCCGCCCATGCCGCCCATACCGCCCATGTCTGGCATACCGCCGCCAGCTGGTGCGTCTTCCTTGATCTCGGCGATCATGGCTTCGGTGGTGATCATCAGGCTGGCAATCGACGAAGCCGCTTGCAGAGCCGAACGAGTCACTTTGGCCGGGTCCAGGATACCCATTTCGATCATGTCGCCGTATTCGCCGGTAGCAGCGTTGTAACCGTAGTTACCCGAACCCTGCTTGACCTTGTCGACTACTACGCTTGGCTCGTCGCCGGAGTTGGCAACGATCTGGCGCAGTGGCGCTTCAACAGCACGGCGCAGCAACTGGATGCCAACGTTCTGGTCATCGTTGTCGCCTTTCAGCTCGGAGATAGCCTGCAGAGCGCGAACCAGTGCCACGCCACCGCCAGGTACCACGCCTTCTTCAACGGCTGCGCGGGTAGCGTGCAGGGCGTCTTCAACGCGGGCTTTCTTCTCTTTCATTTCAACTTCGGAACCAGCGCCAACCTTGATCACTGCAACGCCGCCAGACAGCTTGGCCAGGCGCTCTTGCAGTTTTTCACGGTCGTAGTCGGACGAAGTGTCGGCCACTTGCTGACGGATCTGGGTCACGCGAGCCTGAATGTCAGCCTCAACGCCGGCGCCGTCGATCACGGTGGTGTTTTCTTTGGACAGGATCACGCGCTTGGCATTACCCAGGTGTTCCAGGGTAGTGCTTTCCAGGCTCAGACCGATCTCTTCGGAGATCACGGTACCGCCGGTCAGAACAGCGATGTCCTGCAGCATGGCCTTGCGACGGTCGCCGAAGCCTGGAGCCTTGACGGCTGCGACTTTAACGATGCCACGCATGTTGTTCACAACCAGAGTCGCCAGGGCTTCGCCTTCAACGTCTTCGGCCACGATCAGCAGTGGACGGCCGGCTTTGGCAACGGCTTCCAGTACTGGCAGCATTTCGCGGATGTTGGAGATCTTTTTGTCGACCAGCAGGATCAGCGGACCATCCAGCTCGGCGGTCATGGTCTCTGGCTTGTTGACGAAGTACGGAGACAGGTAGCCACGGTCGAACTGCATGCCTTCAACAACCGACAGTTCGTTTTCCAGGCCAGAGCCTTCTTCAACGGTGATCACGCCTTCTTTACCGACTTTTTCCATGGCTTCGGCAATGATGTCGCCGATGGAGTTGTCGGAGTTGGCCGAGATGGTACCGACCTGAGCGATAGCCTTGGTGTCAGCGCAAGGCTTGGACAGGGCTTTCAGTTCCTTGACGATCGCGATGGTCGCTTTGTCGATACCGCGCTTCAGGTCCATCGGGTTCATGCCGGCAGCGACGGCTTTCAGGCCTTCGTTGACGATCGACTGAGCCAGAACGGTAGCGGTGGTGGTGCCGTCGCCTGCGTCATCGTTGGCACGGGAGGCAACGTCTTTGACCAGCTGCGCGCCCATGTTTTCGAAGCGATCTTTCAGCTCGATTTCTTTGGCAACAGAGACGCCGTCCTTGGTGATGGTCGGAGCGCCGAAGCTCTTCTCGATGATCACGTTACGGCCTTTCGGGCCCAGGGTCGCTTTTACTGCGTCAGCCAGGACGTTGACACCGGCGAGCATTTTCTTACGGGCGGAATCGCCGAATTTAACTTCTTTAGCAGCCATGATCGATATTCCTTAAATACTTTGTAGTAGCGGGAAAATGAGCGGGGAATCAGCCTTCGATGACAGCGAGGATTTCGCTCTCGCCGATGACCAGCAGGTCTTCGCCGTCAACTTTCACAGTGTTGCTGCCGGAGTAAGGGCCGAACACAACCTTGTCACCCACTTTCACGGCCAGCGCACGCACTTCACCGCTGTCCAGTGCTTTACCTGGGCCTACGGCGAGGACTTCACCCTGGTTAGGCTTTTCAGCAGCCGAACCTGGCAGGACGATACCGCCAGCGGTTTTCTTTTCTTCTTCGCTGCGACGGACGACGACGCGGTCATGCAGAGGACGAAGCTTCATTGTCGATCTCTCCTAATTGTGGTTTTCATCGGCCGGTGTAGTCCCGGCGGGTTTAACAAATCCGGCGGCGCCGGGTGCGGTTCGTCAAGCGAACCGCGGAAGTCTGTCTGGCGCAATTGCCAGAAACCTTGCGGTGACCGTTACATAAGGGCGCGCAAGCTTATTTCAAGGGCGGGGAGCGAAATTTTTTACGTCAATGCCCTGAAAACGAACACGGCACCCGAAGGTGCCGTGTCGATGGACGTGTTACTTGGAGTCGCGGTGTTCGAATTCGCCTTCGATCACGTTGGGCTCACGGCCCAGAGGCTGCCGTGGAGCAGGACCGCCCCGTGGCTGAAGGTCATCGGCGAACGCACGCTGACGCATCGCTTGTTCCTCGGCACGCAGGCGCATTTTGTTGGCCAGCAGTCGACGAGAGATCGGCAGCAACATGATCAGACCCAGCACGTCGGTGACGAAGCCCGGCAGGATCAACAGACCGCCAGCCAGGGCCAGCATCAGGCCTTCGAGCATGGTCTGAGCCGGCAACTCGCCGCGGTTAAGACTTTCACGGGCGCGCAGCGCAGTAGCCAGACCGGCGATACGCAGCACGAACACGCCGAGCATCGAGCCGAGAATGATCAGTAGCAGGGCCGGGAAAAACCCGATCGCCCCACTGACTTTGACGAATACGAACAGCTCCAACACCGGGAACAGTACAAAGAGCAACAAAAAAGGGCGCATCAAATGGTTCCTCAACGCAAGAATGCCTTGCCAGTGTTCCTTAGATGACGTCGCCGTTTCGTGAATTCAAGCGTCGGCCACTTCATTTTTCGGCCAAAACTCGGCGTGAGCCAGGAAAACCAAGGCCTCCCGGACTTGTGTCGGCGTATTACAGGGGGTTTGAAACGGCAGCCAGTAGAGCCCCTGACCGATGCGCAAGTGCATGCCTTCGGAGTCGATACCGACCATTTGCGCCGGCGCGGTTTTCGGCAGGCCCGCCAGCTCGACATAGTGGGCGATGGCTTTGGCGTGATCGGCATTCATGTGCTCGACCATGCTCACTTCGGCCTTGCCGGCGAACGGGTTGGCGAGGGTCAGTTGATCAACCCAGTGAATCGCGCCGAAGCCGCCGATGTAGCGATGTCGTACCGGCTTGAGCACCCAGAAATCGAAATCGTGGGCCTTGTGATAGTTCTGCGAGTCAGGGAAATAGCGGTAGTAACGCTCGGCTGCCGCTTCGATGGCTGCGACGTCCTCGAGCCTTTCCCCTTCGGCGAGGTAGGTCAGCCGACCAACGGCTTGTACGTCTTCGGCCTCGCGCTCGCCCACCAGCAGCGAGCATTTCGGATCCTTCTGCAGGTTGTGAGTGTGCTGAGCGATGCGGCTGATAAGGATCAGCGGCCGGCCCTGCTCGTCCAGGCAGTAAGGAACCACGGAGCCAAACGGGAAACCGGGCATCGCTTTGGAATGCGTCGAGAGCAATCCACGGTATTCCTTGAGAAGCAATTCTCGGGCATGCTTAGCCACTACAACGCTCAATTTATGACTCCTTATATAGAATCCGTCAAAAAAACGGACAGGCGCCTGGGTATTAGTCCCAGCATGCCATAGGGGCAGTTCTCATGTGCAGCCAGGCCTCATCAGGCTCAGATCGAGAGGCCCTCTAGAAGGAGAAACCACTCCGATCTGCTATGGGGCTATGCGAATGCAACTCACTGACAAAGTAATCATTATCACCGGCGGTTGCCAGGGTTTAGGCCGCTCCATGGCCGAGTATTTAGCCGGCAAAGGCGCGAAGCTGGCGCTGGTGGACCTGAACCAGGAAAAACTCGACGCCGCCGTCGCGGCCTGCAAGGCCAGGGGCGTCGACGCCCGCGCCTACCTGTGCAACGTCGCCGATGAAGAGCAAGTGACCCACATGGTCAGCCAGGTGGCCGACGATTTCGGCGCGATCCATGGCCTGATCAACAACGCCGGCATTCTGCGTGACGGCCTGTTGCTGAAGGTCAAGGACGGCGAAATGACCAAGATGAGCCTGGCCCAATGGCAAGCGGTGATCGACGTCAACCTGACCGGTGTGTTCCTGTGCACCCGTGAAGTCGCGGCAAAAATGGTCGAGCTGAACAACAGCGGCGCGATCATCAATATCTCGTCGATCTCCCGCGCCGGCAACATCGGCCAGACCAACTACTCCGCCGCCAAGGCCGGTGTTGCCGCGGCGACTGTGACCTGGGCCAAGGAACTGGCACGCTACGGCATTCGCGTGGCGGGTATCGCACCGGGTTTCATCGAAACTGAAATGACCCTGAGCATGAAGCCGGAGGCGCTGGAAAAGATGACGTCCGGAATTCCCCTCAAGCGCATGGGCAAACCCGAAGAGATTGCCCAGTCGGCGGCCTACATTTTCGAGAACGACTATTACACCGGTCGGATTCTGGAGCTGGATGGCGGGTTGCGCATTTAAGGTTGGCGTAAACCCAATGCGGGAGCGGGCTTGCTCGCGAATGCGGTGTGTCATTCAACAGATAAGTTGACTGATCTAGCGCCTTCGCGAGCAAGCCCGCTCCCACAGGTTCAGCATGCTATCTGACAGGCATCAATCGTCGCTGACGGTGATGTTCGGCATCGCCGGCGTCGCCGCTTCCTGCAACACAATCCGCGCGCCGACATGGCGGGCCAGTTCCTGGTAAACCATTGCAATCTGGCTGTCAGGCTCAGCGATCACCGTTGGCTTGCCGCCATCGGCCTGTTCGCGGATCAGCATCGACAACGGCAACGAAGCCAACAATTCGACACCGTATTGGTTGGCCAGCTTCACACCACCACCCTCACCGAACAGATGCTCGGCATGTCCGCAATTGGAGCAGATGTGTACGGCCATGTTTTCGACCACACCCAGCACCGGTATGTTGACCTTGCGGAACATCTCCACACCCTTGCGTGCGTCCAGCAACGCCAGATCCTGGGGAGTGGTCACGATGACTGCACCGGCCACCGGGACTTTCTGCGCCAGGGTCAGCTGGATGTCGCCGGTGCCTGGCGGCATGTCGATGACCAGGTAATCCAGATCTCCCCAGGCCGTTTGCGTCACCAGTTGCAACAAGGCGCCGGAAACCATCGGCCCGCGCCAGACCATCGGCGTGTTGTCGTCGGTCAGGAAAGCCATGGACATCACTTCGACGCCATGGGACTTGATCGGCACGAACCATTTCTGATCCTTGACCTGAGGACGGGTGCCTTCAGGGATGCCGAACATGATGCCCTGGCTCGGACCATAGATGTCCGCGTCGAGAATCCCGACCTTGGCGCCTTCACGAGCCAGCGCCAGCGCCAGGTTGGCAGCCGTGGTGGACTTGCCCACCCCGCCCTTGCCGGATGCCACGGCTACCACGTTCTTGACGTTGGCCAAGCCCGGAATCTGCGCCTGGGCCTTGTGCGCGGCGATCACGCTGGTGATTTCGACACGGGCAGTGACCACCCCGTCCAGACCTTCGATGGCCAGTTGCAACAACTGCGCCCAGCCACTCTTGAACAGACCGGCGGCATAACCCAGCTCCAGCTGGACGCTGACGCGATCGCCCTGGATATCGATACTGCGCACGCACCCGGAGCTGACCGGGTCCTGGTTCAGGTAAGGGTCGGTGTATTGGCGAAGGACGGCTTCCACCGCTGCGCGATTGACGGCGCTCATGGGCAACTCCGATAGCAAGACTGGAAAATCAGGCGGGTATCCTAACCGTTCTACATCATAGACGGCATGCCCCACGATGATTTGTGGCAAACACTTCCCTTTGCCTAGAGAGCATCCCTGTGGCGAGGGGGCTTGCTCCCGTTGGGTCGCGCAGCGGCCCCCTGCAATCTGTCAGACCGACCGAGTTGTCTGGATTCACGACTGCTTCGCAGCCGAACGGGGGCAAGCCCCCTCGCCACAGGGGTGAAAAATATGCGCCGGCGCTTTATAGTGGCCGACCTCCGTTTCATCAAGTAGCCGAGCCCCATGTCCGAGCCACGCAAGATCCTCGTCACCAGCGCCCTGCCCTATGCCAATGGTTCGATCCACCTCGGCCATATGCTGGAATACATCCAGACCGATATGTGGGTGCGCTTCCAGAAGCATCGCGGTAACCAATGCATTTATGTCTGCGCCGACGACGCCCACGGTTCGGCCATCATGCTGCGCGCGGAAAAGGAAGGCATCACCCCGGAACAACTGATCGCCAACGTCCAGGCTGAACACAGCGCCGACTTTGCCGAGTTCCTGGTGGACTTCGACAACTTCCACTCCACTCACGCCGAAGAAAACCGTGAGCTGTCGAGCCAGATCTACCTGAAGCTGCGCGACGCCGGGCACATCGCCACGCGTTCGATCACGCAGTACTTCGACCCGGAAAAGAAAATGTTCCTGGCCGACCGCTTCATCAAGGGCACCTGCCCGAAATGCGGCACCGAAGATCAGTACGGCGACAACTGCGAAAAATGCGGTGCGACCTACGCCCCGACCGACCTCAAGGATCCGAAGTCGGCAATTTCCGGCGCCACGCCGGTGCTCAAGGATTCCCAGCACTTCTTCTTCAAGCTGCCGGACTTCCAGGAAATGCTGCAAGCCTGGACCCGCAGCGGCACCTTGCAAGAGGCCGTGGCCAACAAGATCGCCGAATGGCTGGATGCCGGCCTGCAGCAATGGGACATCTCCCGCGATGCGCCGTACTTCGGCTTCGAGATTCCCGACGAGCCGGGCAAGTACTTCTACGTGTGGCTGGACGCGCCGATCGGCTACATGGCCAGCTTCAAGAACCTGTGCGACCGTACGCCGGAGCTGGACTTCGACGCGTTCTGGGGCAAGGACTCCACCGCCGAGCTGTACCACTTCATCGGCAAGGACATCGTCAACTTCCACGCCCTGTTCTGGCCAGCCATGCTTGAAGGCGCCGGTTTCCGTAAACCGACCGGCATCAACGTACACGGCTACCTGACCGTCAACGGCCAGAAGATGTCCAAGTCCCGCGGTACCTTCATCAAGGCCCGGACCTATCTGGATCACCTGTCGCCGGAATACCTGCGCTACTACTACGCGGCCAAGCTGAGCCGTGGCGTCGATGACCTGGACCTGAACCTCGAAGACTTCGTGCAGAAGGTCAACTCGGACCTGGTCGGCAAAGTCGTCAACATCGCCAGCCGTTGCGCCGGTTTCATCCACAAGGGCAACGCCGGTGTGCTGGTCGCCGGCAACGCCGCGCCGGAGCTGACCGAAGCGTTCCTGGCCGCAGCGCCGAGCATCGCTGAAGCCTACGAGGCGCGTGACTTCGCCCGGGCCATGCGTGAAATCATGGGCCTGGCCGACCGAGCCAACGCCTGGATCGCCGACAAGGCGCCATGGTCGCTGAACAAACAGGAAGGCAAGCAGGATGAAGTCCAGGCCATTTGCGCCCTGGGCATCAACCTGTTCCGCCAACTGGTGATTTTCCTCAAGCCGGTGCTGCCGCTGTTGGCCGCCGATGCCGAGGCGTTCCTGAACGTCGCCCCGCTGACCTGGAACGACCACGCCACCTTGCTCAGCAACCATCAGCTGAACGAGTTCAAACCCTTGATGACCCGCATCGACCCGGTAAAAGTGCAAGCCATGACCGACGCCTCGAAAGAAGACCTGACCGCCAGCCAGACCGACACCGGCGAAGCCGCCGCGCCTCAAGGCAATGGCGAACTGGCCAAGGATCCGCTGTCGCCGGAGATCGAGTTCGATACCTTTGCCGCAGTCGACCTGCGTGTCGCGCTGATCCTCAAGGCCGAAGCCGTCGAAGGTGCCGACAAGCTGCTGCGCCTGACCCTGGACATCGGCGACGAGCAACGCAACGTGTTCTCCGGCATCAAGAGCGCCTACCCGGACCCGGCCAAGCTCGAAGGTCGCCTGACCATGATGATTGCCAACCTCAAGCCACGCAAAATGCGCTTCGGGATTTCCGAAGGCATGGTGATGGCAGCCGGCCCTGGCGGTGAAGAAATCTACCTGCTGAGCCCCGACAGCGGCGCCAAGCCAGGTCAGCGCATCAAGTAAAGCTGTGCGCTAAACCGATCCCACAGTCGTGCCCGGCGCGACTGTGGGATTTTCATATCTGGCCCACCCTCCTTCCTTGCCGGATAATGCCTAACCTTGTTAGACAGGCTTCCTTTTGCCGGCACGATCATGACCGAACTGCTTCTTACGATTATCAGCGCTGCCCTGATCAACAATCTCGTGTTGCATTGGCCGCTGGGCGTCGATCCAGTGCTGGGCAGCGAGCGGCAACAGGTTCACGCGCTGGGCATCGCGACGACGTGCCTGATGCTGATCGTCGGCACGCTCGGCCATGGGTTCTACCACTGGCTGCTGGTGCCGTTGGGGCTGACATCGCTGCGACTGTTCGTGTTCCTGCCACTGAGCGTCCTGCTGATCGGCCCGCTGCTGAAGCTGCTTGCACGGTTATTTGCCAAGCTTTCATTCGACGGTCTCTGGCCCCTGCTGCTGGGCAATGCCGGCGTACTTGGGCTGACCCTGCTGAACGCTCAGGACGACAAGGGACTTTTCCACGCCATAGCCCTGAGCCTTGGTGCCGGGCTGGGTTTCTGGCTGGTGCTGAGCCTGTTCAGCGATTTGCGCCAGCGCACACTCGATAACGACATCCCGCTGCCCTTTCGCGGCCTGCCGATCGAATTGATCGGCGCCGGATTGATCGCGGTGGTTTTTCTCGGATTCAGCGGGCTGATCAAAACATGAGTCTGATTCAACGCATCGATGCCCTCTTGCCGCAGACCCAATGCGGCAAGTGTGGCCATCCCGGATGCAAACCCTACGCCGAAGGCATCGCCAGCGGCGAGCCGATCAACAAGTGCCCACCCGGTGGCAGCGAAACCATCGCGGCCCTGGCCGAGCTGCTGAAAGTGCCGGTGCTGGAACTGGACGTCAGTCGCGGCTCGGCACCGGCGCAGATCGCCTACATCCGCGAAGCCGAATGCATCGGCTGCACCAAGTGCATTCAGGCCTGCCCGGTCGACGCCATTGTCGGGGCGGCGAAACTCATGCACACGGTCATTATTGACGAATGCACCGGTTGCGACCTCTGCGTGGCGCCCTGCCCGGTGGATTGCATCGAGATGCATCCGTTGCCACTGGCCACGGTGCTGCCGATTGTCGGCGGGTTGGCGTTCAGCCAGGAGGAACAACAGGCCCGGACCGCCAAGCGCAACCGTGCGCGGCGCCGCTTCGAACAGCGCAATGCCCGCTTGCGCCGCGAAGAGGAACAGAGACTCGCCGAACGCCAGGCCCGCGCCCAACGCGCCGCACAACCCAGTGAGGCGACACTCGACCCGGTGCAGGCTGCACTGGAACGCGTTCGCGCACAGAAAGCCGCCACTGCCGATGCCGCATTGAAAAAGGCCAAGGTCGATCTGGCGATGAGTCGGGCGCAGTTGAACAAATCGCTCAAAGCCTTCGGGCATCCCCCGACCTTCGAACAGCAATCGCAACTGATCGTGCTGCAACAGCAGTTCGAAGCCGCCGAACAAGCGCTGGCGCAGCTGGAAAGCAGCGCGCTGCCGGCCTCCGCCCCAGCAGCTCCAGCAGCTCCAGCAGCTCCAGCAAACGATGCCGAACTGAAACGGGCGAAGATCCAGTTGGCCATGCGCCGCGCCGAACTCAAGAAAGCTCAAACAGGCGACGCTTCAACCGAACAGATCGCAGCACTGGAACGCGCGCTTAGCGAAGCCGAGCGTCAGGTGGATGCCTATGCCGTCCCTTGAACCGGTGGACGAACGCCTTCAGCAGGCCATGAAGCTGGTATTGCTGGCCACCCTGCCGGGAATGCTGATGTTGTTCTGGCTGTACGGTTGGGGCGTGTTGATCAACCTGATTCTGACGGCAGCTACCGCACTGGCCGTTGAAGCAGCGGTGTTGCAGCTGCGCAAGCAACCTGTAAAACCGACAGTGAGCGACGGCAGTGCGCTGGTCAGCGCGACCTTGTTGGCCCTGGCCTTGCCGCCTTATTGCCCATGGTGGCTGACGGTCAGCGCTGCGACATTCGGACTTTTTTTCGGCAAGCACCTGTATGGCGGCGTCGGCAGGAATCCGTTCAACCCGGCGATGCTCGGTTTCGCCCTGGTTTTAGTGACATTTCCCCAGCAAATGACCCATTGGCCGTCGTCCCATGGCATGGACTTTCTCGCTGGCCTGCAACAAGTGTTCGGCTTCAACCTCGGCCAGACGCCAGACGCGTGGGCCCAGGCCACCGCGCTGGACAGCCTGCGAATCAACAAAAGCCTGACCATGGACGAACTGTTTGCCGGCAACCCGGCATTCGGCCATTTCGGCGGCCGGGGCGTGGAATGGGTCAACCTGGCCTTTCTGGCCGGCGGCGTGTTTCTGCTGCAACGGCGGGTGTTCAGCTGGCATGCGCCGGTGGGCATGCTCGCCAGCCTGTTCGTCATCAGCCTGTTGTGCTGGAACGGTTCGGGCTCTGACTCCCATGGCTCCCCATTGTTTCATCTGCTCACCGGCGCGAGCATGCTGGGTGCCTTCTTCATCGTGACGGAACCAGTGTCTGGTGCGAAAAGCCCTACAGCACGGTTGTTGTTCGGCGCAGGTGTGGGATTGCTGACTTACCTGATTCGCACATGGGGTGGCTATCCGGACGGGGTGGCGTTTGCGGTCCTGTCGATGAACCTCTGCGTACCGGCGCTGGAGCGGTTCGCCGTATCCCGCAAGGAGCAGGCAGCCCCATGAACCGAGCGACGAGCGTTGTGGTTCTGGTATTGCTGGCAGGCCTGGGGATTGGCGCGACTTACCTCATGCAGCACACCAGCGCTGCGCGCATTGCCGCCGAACAACGCCTGATCGACAGCCACAATTTGCTGGATCTGCTAGCGCCCGACAGCTACGACAATCAGCCACTGGAACACCCCCTCAGCGTTGAAAACACTCACCTGGCCAACAGCACGCTGCTGGGTGGCTACCTGGCGACCAAGGCCGGCCAATCGAGCGCTGTCCTGCTGCGCAGCCAGACACTGGGCTACGCCGGCTCCATCGACCTGCTGATTGCCATCGACCCCCTTGGCAAGTTGCTGGGGGTCAAAACCCTCAAGCAATCGGAAACCCCTGGGCTGGGCGGCAAACTCGCTGACTGGCCCAATGCCTGGCTTCAGGTGTTTACCGGCAAATCATCGACCGAACCTGACGGCAATGGCTGGGCCTTGAAAAAAGACCAAGGGCAATTCGATCAGATCGCGGGCGCAACCATCACCTCAAGAGCGGTGATCAATGCCACCCATGATGCATTGCGTTACTTCGATGAACACCGGCAACCGCTGATCGGGAGCAGCGCCCATGAATAAGTCATCGACCCTGCGGAACTCGCTGATGCTTACGCCTTTGATCGGCGCCACTGATTCGTTGGTAACGGCCCTGGGCGTGTGGCTGATGTTCGTTCTGGTGCTCAGTGCATATGGCCTTGGCATGGGCGCCTTGCGCTCGCGACTGATTCCGGCAACACAGTTGCTGGCCTGCCTCCTGGTGGCTGCCACGCTGACCAGTTGCGCGGAACTCGCCATGCAAGCCTGGTCACTTCAATGGCACCAGCATCTGGGGTTCTATACCGGATTGATCGCCTTGCAGTGTGTGGTGCTGGAGCACAACGGTTTTTTCCAGAGCACCGGGCGTGATCGCCTGCGTCTGTGTGGCCTGTTCGGCGCCTTGATGATCGGCCTGGGCCTGCTACGCGAGTTTATCGGCAACGGGACACTGGGCAGCCATCTGTCCTGGCTGGCCGGTGCTCAACCGGATTGGCAAGGTTGGGTGCTCACCGCTGACGGTGGCCTGCGCCTGGCCACGCTGGCCCCCGGTGGGTTTATTCTGCTGGGACTGCTGATTGCCGCACGTCAGGCCTGGACCCGCCCGACATCCACATTGACCTCCTTCGAGGAAACGCATCGCCCATGAATGCCGCAAAACGTCTGGAAATTTTCCGCAGGTTTCACGAAGACAATCCTGAACCGAAGACCGAGCTGGCCTATTCCTCGCCGTTCGAACTGCTGATCGCCGTGATTCTCTCGGCGCAATCGACCGATGTCGGCGTCAACAAGGCCACCGCCAAACTGTTTCCGGTGGCCAATACGCCAGCGGCGATTTACGCATTGGGCGTTGAAGGATTATCGGAGTACATCAAGACCATCGGCCTGTATAACAGCAAAGCAAAAAACGTGATCGAAACCTGTCGCTTGCTGGTGGAGCGCCATGGCGGTGAAGTGCCGCAGACCCGTGAGGCCTTGGAAGCCCTGCCCGGTGTCGGTCGCAAGACCGCCAACGTGGTGCTCAATACTGCATTTCGTCAGCTGACCATGGCTGTGGATACTCACATTTTCCGGGTCAGCAACCGTACCGGCATTGCTCCGGGCAAGAATGTGGTCGAGGTGGAACAGAAACTGATGAAATTCGTGCCAAAGGAGTATCTGCTCGACGCCCATCACTGGCTGATTCTCCACGGACGCTACGTTTGCCTGGCCCGCAAGCCGCGTTGTGGCAGCTGCCGAATCGAGGACTTATGCGAATACAAGCAAAAAACCTCGGACGATTGAGGCACTATTAGTTTTTTTGATTAACCGATTGAAAAAATCTTTTTTACCCGCCGGGAAATTGTCGATATAAGGAGCGCCAAAGGCAGTCTTAGCCTGGAGTTAACCTTATGAGCACTGGCAAAGAGCAATTGGACGTAGAAGACGACTTCATCCCTGTTGAGGCCGATGACGCAGAACCGGCGGTGGAAGTGGCGAAGACCAACCTGAGCAAACGCCGCACCATCGACAATCTGCTGGAGGAGCGCCGACTGCAAAAGCAATTGGCCGATTACGATTTTGACCTGTAGCCCCTAAAAGCCTCCCGAAACGGAGGCTTTTTACTAAGTGCCGCCCCCTCCGCTCATCGCGCCTTGTCAAACGCTGGCGTACTCATACCAGGCCATTGCGTTGAGCCAGCTCAATGAGATCGACCAGTGAACGAGCATTAAGCTTCAGCAGCAGGCGCGTTTTGTAAGTGCTGACGGTTTTATTGCTGAGGAACATTCCATCGGCGATTTCCTTGTTTGTCTTTCCTCGGGCCAACTGTTGCAAGACCATCATTTCCCGCCCGGACAGGCGATCCACCATATCAGCTTCACTGGCATTCCCAAGGCTGGAACGCACGGTATGCAGCGCCTGATTAGGAAAATAGCTGTAGCCTGACAGTACAGCCTTTATTGCACTGAGCAACTCAGTGAGATCCTGTTGTTTACAGACATAGCCAGCAGCGCCCGATTGCATGCAACGCATGGAAAAATGCCCGGGGGCCTGTGACGTCAATATCAGCACTTTAAGAGGCATAGCCGCCGATGTCAGGCGCGCGATAACTTCCAGCCCATCCAGTTTCGGTATTCCAATATCCAGGATAACAATATCCGGCATAAGTTCACGGGCAAGTTGCAATGCATCCACGCCATTGTCTGTTTCTGCAATGACTTCGTAGCCGTGACGCTCCATTAGCATACGTACCGCAAGACGAATGACGGGGTGATCATCCACGATCAGCACTTTATTCATGGGCAAGTCCAATTTTCGCTGTTCGAATTTTTAGAGCCCGCACCATAGCCTAGTCGTTTCCCCCATGGCATGCCGCCCCCCCCGGCCACTCGCACCGAGAGACATTACCTACAAACAACACGGATTATTCCTACAAAAAATCGTTGCATATGATGGCCCAGAGACTTTATTTGCCGATCTCTGCACAACACTCCGACAGATTCTTTGTATCAATTTACAACCAAAAAAAACAAAAGCACTGGGCTCAACGCCAGTGATCCGACATTCCTAAACTATTGAGCTACCCTTAAAAGTAACGGATATTCTCCAGCGCCATTCATAACTGGATCCGAGAATGTCAGAGGAAAGATCACACACCGTAACATTTCACAAGCAGAACAACCCCACACAACTTTAAAACAAATAAACAACCATACCCAACCGAAGAACAATACAGCTACTATGCTCCCTCACTCACTTCAAAAAAAGGAATTCAATACAACAATATAAAACCCATATACTTATCACCATCACCGCCCCCATAAACAAGCAGAGAAAAAGATAATATCTCATGAGCAAAAGACATGACAAAATTCAAAAAAAGAATCACCAACCCCATGACAATAATTGCAATATTTGCAACACTGTCCGAAACTTCCGCCGCCGTATCCCTACCCTTTCTCGACAATAAGGAAAGAGAACTCTATATCTGGTTTTTGATCAGCTTTCCCTTTTATTTGCTTTTTCTTTTCTTCGCCACACTCAACTTCAACTATCGATCGCTTTACGCGCCCTCCGACTTCGAGAAGGGGAAGCACTTCATAAAGGCCATGGACAACGCTGATCACTCGGGAAACAGCACTTCGAGGGAACCGCCTGAAAACCCGGCCCAACATCATGTGCACCTGCCCGCGCCCCTAAAGGATCTGCATATCATTGATGCACGGTGGATAAACAAAAGACTGGCGTTCAGCACGCTGATGGAGAGTATCCAGCACCCTCCGGATAATCCCGCACAAGTGATTGTCTTTCTCACATGCGCTGATTCGGAGATATTGCTGAAGGAAAATGCGCTCAAACATCGGAAACAAATAAAGAAACGCAACAGCGCAACCTTCTGTATTTCTTACAATTTGAGTTCACAGGGCGTGACGATTATGGGCTAGATTCCGATCGGTTACGCAGCAGAAGGCAGTCCTTGAACTGAGATCAAAGACAGAAGGCAGAAGGAACGGTTAGAAGAAACATAAAGACAGCGAAACGCACTATGCAGCAGCCCCTTTTCAGAGATGTGGCCTTGTCATCGACAAGGCCACATCTCCATTACCGGGTCAAAGGTCTCAGAACAGCTTGCGACCCTTGTTCGCCGCGATACGCATGCGCAAGGCGTTGAGCTTGATGAAGCCCGCCGCATCGGCCTGGTTGTAGGCGCCGCCATCTTCCTCGAAGGTCGCGATGTTGGCGTCGAACAACGATTCGTCGGACTTGCGGCCGGTGACGATCACATTGCCCTTGTACAGCTTCAGGCGCACTACGCCGTTCACGTGGGCCTGGGAAGCGTCGATCATCTGTTGCAGCATCAGACGCTCAGGGCTCCACCAGTAACCGGTGTAGATCAGGCTGGCGTACTTGGGCATCAGCTCGTCTTTGAGGTGAGCCACTTCGCGGTCCAGGGTGATCGATTCGATCGCACGGTGAGCGCGCAGCATGATGGTGCCGCCAGGCGTCTCGTAGCAGCCACGGGACTTCATGCCGACGTAGCGGTTCTCGACGATATCCAGACGACCGATACCATGTTCACCGCCGATGCGGTTCAGGGTCGCCAGTACGGTGGCCGGGGTCATTTCGACGCCGTCCAGCGCGACGATGTCGCCGTTGCGGTAGGTCAGTTCCAGGTACTGCGGTTTGTCAGGAGCCTTCTCCGGGGAGACGGTCCAGCGCCACATGTCTTCTTCGTGCTCGGTCCAGGTGTCTTCCAGCACGCCGCCTTCGTAGGAGATGTGCAGCAGGTTGGCATCCATCGAATACGGGGACTTTTTCTTGCCGTGACGCTCGATCGGGATCGCGTGCTTTTCGGCGTAATCCATCAGCTTCTCACGGGACAGCAGGTCCCACTCGCGCCATGGAGCGATCACTTTTACCCCTGGCTTCAAGGCGTAGGCGCCCAGTTCGAAACGAACCTGGTCGTTGCCCTTGCCGGTTGCGCCGTGGGAAATGGCATCAGCGCCGGTTTCGTTGGCGATTTCGATCAGGCGTTTGGCGATCAACGGACGAGCGATGGAAGTACCCAGCAGGTACTCGCCTTCATAAACGGTGTTGGCGCGGAACATCGGGAACACGAAATCACGCACGAACTCTTCGCGCAGATCGTCGATGTAGATTTCTTTTACGCCCATGGCCTGTGCCTTGGCGCGGGCCGGTTCGACCTCTTCGCCCTGACCCAGGTCAGCGGTGAAGGTCACTACTTCACAGTTATAAGTATCCTGCAGCCACTTGAGGATCACCGAAGTGTCCAGGCCGCCGGAATACGCCAGAACGACCTTGTTTACGTCCGCCATGCCATCACTCCACGGGGTTCTACGGAAAGCTGTCAAGTCTACCGCTCATGCAGGATAATTTACAGAGGCGCGACAGCTTATGACGACGAAGCGACAGATTATGTCGAGCGAGCGACGAATTCAGCAGGTTCAGGAGGTCGTCGCGCTGCTCGTGGCGGCAGTGGCTTGAGGCGCCGGTTTCTCGGTCGGCGCTACGCGCTCGAGGCGTACGGCAACACGGCGGTTTTTTGCCCGGTTGGCGGCGTTGTTATTCGGCGCCAGAGGATAGCGTTCACCGTGAAAACGCAGGGTGATCTGCGACTCCTGGATACCATTGGCCTTGAAGAAGTCCATCACGGCCAGCGCCCGACGTCGCGACAGTTCACGGTTGGTCAGGCGGTTGCCGCTGTTGTCGGAATGGCCGTCGAGCTCAATATGGTTGACCGTCGGATCGGCTTTCATGAATTCCAGCATGACCTGCAACTGGGCCTTGGCCCTGGCGTCGAGATCAATACCTTCCCCCGGAAAGCCCACCTCGGACTGCTTCACCTGCTCGAAATTCTGCGGCAGCAGCTTGGCCACGCACCCCTGATAATCGCCATAGGCCTTGCTGAACTTGACCGGCAACAGACGGACTTCAGACACCCGACCGTCGCCCGATGAATGTCGAACGACCGGGCTGCGCCCCTCCATCAACCCGCTGATCAGGCGCCCGGCCTGCACTTGCGAACTGTTGAACAGCACGTCGCCGCTACCGATTCTCACCGACCCCAGGTTGATGTCGCCACGCCCCGGCTGCCATGGCGCAGCAGCCGCCAGCAAGGTCGCGGAACCACCACCGATCATTGAGTTGTAGGCCTTGAGGCGAAACGTCGCCTGCTCGCCGGCGCGACGCACGAACTCACCCGAGCCGAAATCAGTGATCGGTTGAGTCAGGCGGCATTCGAACTTGTCACCTTCGACCGTCCACTCAATGCTCTCCAGACGGGTCTGGAAAGTGAGCGCCATCGCGGGAAGGCTGGCAAACACACTGAGCAAGGCTAAATAACGCTGGCGCACGGGAGAGGCTCCACTGGCTTCTGCAACAAAAAGACCGACACACATATTTACGGCATACCTGTTGGATATCGGAAGCTTGTCGCAAAACTTGATAGCGAGTGCCTGGAAGAGTCTTTTCCGGTAGCATTCCCCTGAGTTTGACCCGCCTGGAATCCCCTCATGTCCGACCGCCTGACCCTGCTGCGTCCCGACGACTGGCACATTCATCTTCGCGATGGTGCCGTGTTGACCAATACCGTCGCGGATGTCGCGCGCACCTTTGGTCGCGCCATCATCATGCCCAACCTGGTACCTCCGGTGCGCAACGCTGCTGAAGCCAATGGCTATCGCCAGCGGATTCTCGCCGCACGTCCGGCCGGCAGCCGTTTCGAACCGCTGATGGTTCTGTACCTGACCGACCGCACCCAGCCCGAAGAAATTCGTGAGGCCAAGGCCAGCGGTTTCATTCACGCCGCCAAGCTGTACCCGGCCGGCGCGACCACCAACTCGGACTCTGGCGTCACCAGCATCGACAAGATTTTCCCTGCACTGGAGGCCATGGCCGAAGTCGGGATGCCCCTGTTGGTTCACGGCGAAGTCACCCGCGGCGATGTCGACGTGTTCGATCGCGAAAAAATCTTCATCGATGAGCACATGCGTCGGGTGGTCGAGCGTTTCCCGACCCTCAAAGTGGTGTTCGAACACATCACCACCGCCGACGCCGTGCAGTTCGTCAACGCGGCTTCGGCCAACGTTGGCGCGACCATCACCGCGCATCACCTGCTGTACAACCGCAACCACATGCTGGTGGGCGGGATTCGGCCGCACTTCTATTGCCTGCCGATCCTCAAACGCAATACCCACCAGGAAGCCCTGCTCGACGCCGCCACCAGTGGCAGCGACAAGTTCTTCCTCGGCACCGACTCGGCACCCCATGCCCAGCACGCCAAAGAAGCGGCTTGCGGCTGTGCCGGTTGCTACACCGCTTATGCCGCGATCGAGATGTATGCCGAGGCCTTCGAACAGCGCAATGCGCTGGACAAGCTCGAAGCCTTTGCCAGCCTCAATGGCCCGCGTTTCTATGGCCTGCCGGCGAACACCGATCGCATCACCCTGGTCCGCGACGAGTGGACCGCCCCAACCAGCCTGCCATTTGGCGAGTTGACCGTAATCCCGCTGCGCGCCGGTGAAAAACTGCGCTGGCGCCTGCTGGAGGAACACGCGTGAGTGAAGACCATTTCGATGACGAACAGGACGGTCATGGCGGCGGAGGCGGTTCCCGTCATCCAATGGCAGCCAGGTTCCGGGGCTACCTGCCGGTTGTCGTCGATGTAGAAACCGGTGGCTTCAACTCGGCCACCGATGCTCTGCTGGAAATCGCCGCCACGGTGATCGGCATGGATGAAAAAGGCTTTGTGTACCCAGAGCACACCTACTTCTTCCGGGTCGAGCCTTTCGAAGGCGCGAACATCGAAGCGGCCGCCCTGGAGTTCACCGGGATCAAGCTCGATCACCCGCTGCGCATGGCGGTGAGCGAAGAAGCGGCCCTGAACGATATCTTCCGCGGTGTGCGCAAGGCCCTGAAGGCCAACGGTTGCAAACGGGCAATTCTGGTCGGACACAACAGCAGCTTCGACCTGGGCTTCCTCAACGCGGCTGTCGCGCGCCTGGACATGAAACGCAACCCGTTTCACCCGTTCTCCAGCTTCGACACCGCGACCCTCGCCGGCCTGGCCTACGGTCAAACCGTACTGGCCAAGGCCTGTCAGGCAGCGGACATCGACTTCGACGGTCGCGAGGCTCATTCGGCTCGTTACGACACCGAGAAAACCGCTGAGCTGTTCTGCGGCATCGTCAATCGCTGGAAACAAATGGGCGGCTGGGAAGACTACAACGACTGATACCAGTCGCCGGTTTATCCCGCCCATAAAAAAACCGGCCTCAGTGAGGCCGGTTTTTTATTGCCAAACGCCGGGCTTACAGTGCAGCAGCGTTCTCGGTCAGGTAAGCGGCAACGCCTTCTGGCGAAGCGTTCATGCCCTTGTCGCCTTTTTTCCAGTTGGCAGGGCAAACTTCGCCGTGCTCTTCGTGGAATTGCAGAGCGTCGACCAGACGGATCAGCTCTTCCATGTTACGGCCCAGTGGCAGGTCGTTGACGATCTGCGAACGGACAACGCCTTTGTCGTCGATCAGGAACGCGCCACGGAAAGCCACGCCACCTTCGGACTCAACGTCGTAGGCCTTGGCGATTTCGTGCTTCAGGTCGGCAGCCATGGTGTAACGAACCTGGCCGATACCGCCATTGTTCACCGGGGTGTTGCGCCATGCATTGTGGGTGAAGTGCGAGTCGATCGAAACGGCGACCACTTCAACGTTGCGCGCCTTGAAGTCAGCCATGCGGTTGTCCAGAGCGATCAGCTCGGACGGGCAAACGAAGGTGAAGTCCAGTGGGTAGAAGAACACCAGGCCGTATTTGCCTTTGATGGCCGAAGACAGGGTGTAGCTGTCTACGATTTCGCCATTGCCGAGTACGGCCGGTACGGTGAAGTCAGGGGCTTGTTTGCCTACGAGTACGCTCATTGGATATCTCCTGGTGTAATAACGTTGAAGAACAGGGTTCATGCCAGCCTGCCACTCTCAGGCGACAGCCCTGTGACATGAACCTCCTTCGCAAAAGGCCGACCATCATACACCGCGTTTTTCGCCTGTCCTTAGTGGTTTTTTCTGGTGCAAAAACGCCACTACCCTGGATGGCCGATGAAAGGTATGGGAGAAGGCCGTTCGTCAGTCATACATCCTTATTGCGAAAAGCCTTCAGAAACCACTTTGACAATCATTCTCGTTAACATTAAGATCCATCGCAATTGAGTCACAACCAGCGACGGTTCTCACTTATGTATGTCTGCCTCTGCACTGGCGTCACCGACGGTCAAATCCGCGATGCAATCTATGAAGGTTGCTGCAGCTATCGGGAAGTACGTCAGGCCACCGGCGTTGCCAGCCAATGCGGCAAATGCGCTTGCCTGGCCAAGGAAGTGGTCCGCGAAACCCTGGGCAAAGTGCAATCGGCTCAGGCGGCGATCCCCTACCCTGTAGAATTTACAGCTGCATAACTACCCTATTTAAAAGAACCGGACTCGATGTCCGGTTTTTTTATGTCTGAAAATCAATCGCTTAAGGCGTAGACGCGGAACACAAACATTCTTATTCCGATTAATTTTCATTTAAGTTTCAATTACTTAGGTTTGACACTCGTAATTACGCAGCTCAAACTCCGCCTCATAGACAGCTAATACAGGGCAGGACCCCATCATGAAAGGCGACGTTACAGTCATCCAGCATCTCAACAAGATCCTTGCCAATGAACTGATCGCGATCAATCAATACTTTTTGCATGCTCGCATGTATGAAGATTGGGGCCTGAACAAGCTCGGCAAGCACGAGTACCACGAATCCATCGACGAGATGAAGCACGCCGACAAGCTGATCAAGCGGATCCTGTTCCTTGAAGGCCTGCCGAACGTCCAGGACCTGGGCAAGCTGCACATCGGCGAGCACACCAAGGAAATGCTTGAGTGCGACTTGAAGATCGAGCGCGACGGCCATGCCGACCTGAAAGTGGCTATCGCCCATTGCGAAACCGTTGGCGACTTCGGTAGCCGTGAACTGCTCGAAGACATCCTTGAATCCGAAGAAGAACATATCGACTGGCTGGAAACCCAGCTGGGCCTGATCGATAAAGTCGGTCTTGAGAACTATCTGCAATCGCAGATGGGCGAAGAATAAACTCGAGACAATAAAAAGCCCCGCGCTCTTTTACAGAGGCGGGGCTTTTTAATGACCGGACTTCAGACTCACCCTGGGAAAAATGTGAGAGCGGGCTTGCTCGCGACAGCGATAGGTCAGTCAACTTGTCTGTTGAATGTTGTACCGCTTTCGCAGGCAAGCCCGCTCCCACACACAGCGAATCAGGCTTCGGTCTTGGCAGCGGCGGCTTTGGCGGCGGCGTCTTTGATCAGTGCCTGCAACGAACCGTCGGCAGACATTTCAGTCATGATGTCGCTACCACCAACCAGCTCACCGGCGACCCACAGTTGCGGGAAGGTTGGCCAGTTGGCGTACTTTGGCAGGTTGGCGCGGATTTCCGGGTTCTGCAGGATATCCACATAGGCAAACTTTTCACCACAGGCCATCACAGCCTGGGCGGCTTTCGCGGAGAACCCACACTGCGGGGCATTCGGCGAGCCTTTCATGTAAAGCAGAATGGTGTTGTTGGCAATCTGCTCTTTAATCGTTTCGATGATATCCATGGAGCACCTCGGCTGAACTTTCCGACTCAGTGGTCGGCACGGTGGCGCATTGTAACGGAAACCCGAGCGCCATGCTCGGCCTCCCGCCCAGACATGTTCAAGCCGCCGCCACGGTCACCGGCACGCCGTTCAACGCCGCATTGCCCGACAACTCATCGAGCTGACATTCGTCAGTCAGGTCATTGGCGCTGGAGCCTGGCTGGCCACTGGCAATCGTCATCTGCACGCCCGGTCGCGCATGGCCCCAACCGTGAGGCAGGCTGACCACGCCTTTCATCATATCCAGGCTGGCCACCACTTCAACCTCGATCGCCCCCACCCGTGAACTGACACGCACCCGCTGCCCATCGCTGAGCCCGCGGCTGGCCAGGTCGTCCGGGTGCATCAGCAGTTGGTGGCGCGGCTTGCCCTTCACCAACCGGTGATAGTTATGCATCCATGAATTATTGCTACGCACATGGCGGCGACCGATCATCAGCAACTCATCGGCGGCCGGTGCCTGTAGCGCAGCAAAACGCGCCAGATCGGCGAGGATCTCGACAGGTGCTGCCTGGACTCGCTGGTTAGCGGTCTTAAGCCGTGGCGCCAGATTGGGTTTGAGCGCCCCAAGATCGATGCCATGAGGGTGATCGAACAAAGTCGCCAGCGACAGCTTGTACTCTGAAGCATCGCCATACAGGCCCATTCGCAGCCCCCGGTCGATCATCTGCGCCGGCGCGATGGTCGGTTTCAGCTCTTTGCCGGTCTTCGCCGCAAAGGCTTTGGCCAACCCCACGAAGATCTCCCAGTCATGCAACGCGCCCTGCGGCTTGGCAAGGATCGCCCGATTGAAACGGGTAACGTTGCGCACCGCGAACATGTTGAAGGTGGTGTCGTAATGATCGTTTTCCAGCGCTGAAGTCGACGGCAGGATCAGGTCGGCATAACGCGTGGTTTCATTGATGTACAGGTCGACGCTGACCATGAACTCCAGTCCGTCCAGCGCCTGCTCCAATTGTCGGCCATTGGGCGTGGACAGCACCGGGTTGCCAGCCACCGTAATCAATGCGCGAACCTGCCCTTCGCCTTCGGTGAGCATCTCTTCGGCCAGCGCCGACACCGGCAACTCGCCGCCGTATTCAGGACGCCCGGACACACGGCTTTGCCACAGATTGAAATGGCCGCCCGAAGTAGACGCCACCAGGTCCACCGCCGGCTCGGTGCACAACGCACCGCCCACCCGATCGAGGTTGCCGGTCACCAGATTGATCAGTTGCACCAGCCAATGGCACAAGGTGCCGAAGGCTTGGGTCGAGACGCCCATGCGGCCGTAGCAGACCGCTGTCGGTGCTGCCGCGAAGTCCCGCGCCAGCTGGCGGATCTGCCCGGCCGGCACCGCGCACAGCGGGCTCATGGCCTCGGCGGTGAAACCTGCGATCGCTTCACGCACCTCATCCAGACCATCGACCGGCAAATGGCTGTCGCGGGTCAGGCCTTCAGCGAACAAGGTATTGAGCATCCCGAATAACAGCGCCGCATCGCCACCGGGGCGCACGAACAGATGCTGATCGGCAATCGCCGCCGTTTCGCTGCGACGCGGATCGACCACCACCACTTTGCCGCCCCGGGCCTGAATCGCCTTGAGGCGCTTCTCTACATCCGGCACGGTCATGATGCTGCCGTTGGAGGCCAGCGGGTTGCCGCCCAGGATCAGCATGAAATCGGTGTGATCGATGTCCGGGATCGGCAACAGCAAGCCGTGGCCGTACATCAAATGACTGGTCAGGTGATGGGGCAATTGATCGACCGACGTCGCGGAAAACCGGTTACGGGTTTTCAACAGACCAAGGAAGTAATTGCTGTGAGTCATCAGCCCGTAGTTATGCACGCTGGGATTGCCCTGATAGACCGCCACCGCATTCTGCCCGTGACGCGCCTGAATCGCCGCCAGACGCTCGGCTATAAGGTTGAAGGCATCTTCCCACTCGATAGGCTGCCACTCGCTACCCACTCGCTGCATCGGCTGATGCAGGCGATCCGGATCGTTCTGAATGTCTTGCAGGGCAACCGCTTTGGGGCAGATATGCCCACGACTGAAGGAGTCCTGAGGATCACCCTTGATCGAAGTGATCTGCACGCCGCTGCCTTCGACTTCAGTGGTTTCGATGGTCAGGCCGCAGATGGCTTCGCACAGGTGGCACGCGCGGTGATGGAGAGTCTTGGTCATGGCCAGTCTCTGTTTTGTTCTGGGCGGGCAATGTCGGCCGCGGGAACAAAACTATGGCGCGTGACTCGCCACCGCGCCAGCGACGTTCGTCTTGTGAATCGACGACCATCAGGCCAGCCGATGACAGCAAGGGGGTCAGCTCGGCGGCAGGCTCGGCGGTGCCTGCAGCTGGATCTCCTGGATGGTTTCGATCTGTTCGTGGGCGACATGCACGCCGGTGAGCTCGCCGATCAGCCGCCAATGCTCGTCGAGCCCGGCGCTGATGGTGGCCATGCGGTCGATCATGCGTTTGCCAGCCGCCTTCGTGATTTCATCTTCACTGCGCAACAACTCGAAAGACATTGAGGTCATGGAAGCAGTGAGGTGGGTCAGAGAGCGTGCCGTAAGGCCGAGTAGCTCCATTAACAATTGTTCTTTCGATTCCATTCCAGAGTCTTCCTGCGTCGGCGTGAGGGCCTGTCATCCAGTCTTTCCCAAGACCGCATCGGGGCTGGGTCTAGTTATAACCCAGCACTTTGCATTAGCAAATGTTTCGGACCAGACACATTGCCCGCCAAAGCCTCGCATGACAGGTCAAAAACCGACCGTCGCCAGGTCGCCCGCGCCCCGCCTGATTGCCAAGCCCGGCGGGGCCAGTGTACAAATGGTCAGCTGCAGTCAGGACACAGGCTTCAAAAGCGCTACCGCGATCACCCCGTAGCCCCTCTGAAATCCCCTAAACACCGTAGCCTATTGGAAAAACGCGACATTTAATGTCAATATCGCGCCTCCCCCTATTTCGTCGCCCCGTGCGGCTTACGCCGCAGGTCTCGCCCGTTTTTCAGTTAAACAAGGCTTTGAGTATCTGCGGTCTGTTGCAAAAAGGTAGTCAATGATGAGCGCAAGGCACTTTCTCTCCCTGATGGATTGCACGCCCGAAGAGCTGGTCAGCGTGATCCGTCGAGGCGTTGAGCTCAAGGACCTGCGTAACCGCGGCGTACTGTTCGAGCCTTTGAAGAATCGCGTCCTGGGAATGATTTTCGAGAAGTCCTCGACCCGTACCCGTATTTCGTTCGAGGCCGGCATGATCCAGCTTGGGGGCCAGGCGATCTTCCTGTCGCCACGCGATACTCAGCTGGGCCGTGGCGAACCGATCGGCGACGCCGCCATTGTCATGTCGAGCATGCTCGATGCAGTGATGATCCGTACGTTTTCGCACAGTACCCTGACCGAATTCGCCGCCAATTCGCGAGTCCCGCTGATCAACGGCCTGTCCGATGATCTGCACCCGTGCCAGTTGCTGGCCGACATGCAAACCTTCCTCGAACATCGCGGTTCGATCCAAGGCAAGACCGTGGCCTGGATCGGCGACGGCAACAACATGTGCAACAGCTATATAGAAGCGGCGATCCAGTTCGACTTCCAGCTGCGCATCGCCTGCCCGGAGGGTTACGAACCCAACCCTGAATTCGTGGCCAAGGCCGGCGATCGGGTAAGCATCGTCCGCGATCCGCAGGAAGCCGTGCGCGGCGCGCATCTGGTGAGCACCGATGTCTGGACCTCCATGGGCCAGGAAGAGGAAACCGCCAAGCGCCTGAAGCTGTTCGCACCGTTCCAGGTCAACCGGGCGCTGCTCGATCTGGCCGCGCCGGACGTATTGTTCATGCATTGCCTGCCGGCCCACCGTGGCGAGGAAATCAGCCTCGACCTGCTCGACGACCCGCGCTCGGTAGCCTGGGATCAAGCCGAAAACCGTCTGCATGCACAAAAGGCCTTGCTCGAATTTCTCGTCCCAGCTTCGTACCACCACGCATGAGCCCGCCATTACTGCTGAACCTGCGCAATCTGGCCTGTGGTTATCAAAACCAGCGGGTTGTGCAGAACCTCAACCTGCATTTGAATGCCGGCGATATCGGTTGCCTGCTGGGATCTTCGGGCTGCGGCAAAACCACCACCCTGCGGGCGATTGCCGGTTTCGAACCGGTGCACGAAGGTGAAATCCAGCTGGCGGGCGAGACCATCTCCAGCGCCGGTTTCACCCTCGCCCCGGAGAAACGCCGGATCGGCATGGTGTTCCAGGATTACGCACTGTTTCCGCATTTGAGCGTGGCCGAGAACATCGCGTTCGGGATCCGCAAGCACCCGCAAAAGGAACGCGTCACCGAAGAGTTGCTCGAACTGGTCAACCTGAAAAATCTTGGCAAGCGCTTTCCCCATGAGCTGTCCGGTGGTCAGCAGCAGCGTGTCGCACTGGCCCGCGCCCTGGCACCGGAACCGCAACTGCTATTGCTCGACGAGCCCTTCTCCAACCTCGACGGCGAATTGCGACGCAAGCTCAGTCATGAGGTACGTGACATTCTCAAGGCTCGCGGCACCAGTGCGATTCTGGTGACCCACGATCAGGAAGAAGCCTTCGCGGTCAGCGACCATGTAGGCGTTTTCAAGGAAGGTCGCCTGGAGCAGTGGGACACGCCCTACAACCTCTACCACGAACCGCTGACGCCCTATGTGGCCAGTTTCATTGGCCAGGGCTACTTCATTCGCGGTCAGTTGAGCAGCCCGGAGTCGGTGCAGACCGAGCTGGGTGAACTGCGCGGCAATCGCGCCTACACCTGGCCGACTGGAGGCGCCGTGGACGTATTGCTGCGTCCGGACGATATCGTCTATGCGCCAAACAGCCCATTGAAGGCGCGGATTATCGGCAAGAGCTTCCAGGGTGCTTCAACCTTGTACCGCCTGCAGTTGCCCACGGGCGCACAGCTGGAGTCGATCTTTCCGAGCCATGCCGATCATCTGGTCGGTACTGAAGTCGGCATCCGGGTCGCCGCGGAACACCTGGTGCTGTTCCAGGCTCCCGGCAGCACGGCAGCGCAGATTTCCACCGTCGAATCCGGCGTTCGCCGCTACAGCCCCGCTAGCTGAACCCTGATTCCGCAGGAGCGAGGCTTGCCCCTCAGGCACGACTGATATCAGCGAACTTCGCCTGGGTGTGCTCAGCCAATACCGCGGGCGCCAGTTCGACCTCCAGGCCACGTCGCCCCGCACTGACGAAGATGCTGGCAAAAGGCTGAGCCGAATGGTCGATGAAAGTGCGCAAGCGCTTCTTCTGCCCGAGCGGGCTGATGCCGCCCAACAGATACCCCGTCGAACGCTGTGCGGCGGCAGGATCGGCCATTTCGACTTTTTTCACGCCAGCGGCCTGTGCCAGCGCCTTCAAGTCCAGACTTCCGACGACCGGCACCACCGCCACCAATAATTCCCCCTTCTCGCTCGCCGCCAGCAACGTCTTGAACACCTGCGCGGGGTCCAGACCCAGTTTTTCCGCGGCCTCCAGACCGTAGGACGCTGCCTTCGGGTCATGTTCGTAACTGTGCACGCGATGTTCGGCACGAACTTTTTTCAACAAATCCAATGCGGGGGTCATGACAGCTCCAGGCTTGGCGACAGAAGAAAAAATACTGCGCAGGATTCTAGGTCATCGATCGACAAAAGGCTCTATTGCGGCGCTATTTCAAAGGCCTTACCCGGTTTTCCGCGATGCGCCCGGGCTCTTCCTGCCGGATGAATGACGCGATCATTCACAGGACTAATAGTTTAAATATGACCGACAGTTCACTTTCGACCTTTGACAGCAGTGTTTCTTGTCTATATTTTTTCGAATGTGAATACTGTACGAATGTCTCACCGCAGCACCCGGCAGTAAGCCGAGCACAGGATGGGGATCCTGCCTCGGTGAAAATCGCGCTTTGACCTTGATGAAAAAGCGCCAGACAACAACAAAAACGAGGTTTTCAATGACAACTGCTTTACAACAACCGTCGCTCTCGAGCCAATGCATGGCTGAGTTTCTGGGTACTGCACTGCTTATTTTTTTCGGCACGGGTTGCGTTGCCGCGCTCAAGGTTGCGGGTGCCAGCTTCGGGCTGTGGGAAATCAGCATCATCTGGGGGGTTGGCGTCAGTATGGCGATCTACCTCACCGCCGGCGTTTCCGGCGCTCACCTCAACCCGGCCGTGAGCATCGCACTGAGCATTTTCGCTGACTTCGAAAAGCGCAAACTGCCTTTCTATATCTTCTCCCAGGTGGCCGGCGCGTTCTGCGGAGCCTTGTTGGTTTACACGCTATACAGCAACCTGCTCTTCGATTTCGAACAAACTCACCAAATGGTTCGTGGCACTGAAGCCAGCCTTGAATTGGCCTCGGTGTTCTCCACCTTCCCGAACCCTGCCCTGTCCACCGCCCAGGCCTTTTTGGTTGAGGTGATCATTACCGCCATCCTGATGGGCGTGATCATGTCGCTGACCGACGACAACAATGGCCTGCCAAAAGGGCCATTGGCACCGTTGCTGATCGGCCTGCTGATTGCCGTGATCGGCAGCTCGATGGGCCCGCTGACCGGTTTCGCGATGAACCCGGCCCGGGACTTCGGTCCTAAACTAATGACTTTCTTCGCGGGCTGGGGTGAAATTTCCTTCACTGGCGGGCGCGATATCCCGTACTTCCTGATTCCGGTTTTTGCACCGATTGTCGGTGCCTGTCTCGGTGCTGCAGCTTATCGCGGGTTGATTGCCCGTCATCTGCCCGGCGCCATACCTGCTACAAAGGACGCAACACCGGCCATTGACGGCAAACCAAGAACTTCTTGAAACCGTTGGCGCGTGATCCTGCCCATTTGGTCTCGCGCCTGACTTCACTTCCTTATTTCATCCAAGGCAATCGACATGACCGACATTCAGAATAAGAACTACATCATTGCCCTCGATCAGGGTACGACCAGCTCCCGCGCGATCATTTTCGACCGCGACGCGAACGTGGTTTGCACCGCCCAGCGTGAATTCGCACAGCATTACCCGCAAGCCGGTTGGGTCGAACACGACCCGATGGAAATCTTCGCCACCCAAAGCGCCGTGATGGTCGAGGCCCTGGCGCAAGCCGGCCTGCATCACGATCAGGTCGCGGCCATCGGCATCACCAACCAGCGCGAAACCACCGTGGTCTGGGACAAGACCACCGGCCGCCCGATCTACAACGCGATCGTCTGGCAGTGCCGCCGCAGCACCGAAATCTGCCAGCAGCTCAAGCGCGATGGCCACGAGCAATACATCAGCGATACCACCGGCCTGGTCACCGACCCGTACTTCTCCGGCACCAAGCTCAAGTGGATCCTCGACAACGTCGAAGGCAGCCGTGAGCGGGCGCGCAAGGGTGAACTGCTGTTCGGCACCATCGACAGCTGGCTGATCTGGAAATTTACCGGCGGCAAGGTGCACGTCACCGACTACACCAACGCCTCGCGCACCATGCTCTTCAACATCCACACGCTGGAGTGGGACGCGAAGATGCTGGACGTCCTCGACATCCCGCGCGAGATGTTGCCGGAAGTTAAGTCCTCGTCCGAAATCTACGGCCACACCAAAAGTGGCATCGCCATTGGCGGTATCGCCGGCGACCAGCAGGCCGCCCTGTTCGGCCAGATGTGCGTCGAGCCAGGCCAGGCGAAAAACACCTACGGCACCGGTTGCTTCCTGCTGATGAACACCGGCGACAAAGCGGTGAAGTCCAAGCACGGCATGCTGACCACCATCGCTTGCGGCCCGCGCGGCGAAGTGGCCTATGCGCTGGAAGGCGCGGTGTTCAATGGTGGCTCCACCGTGCAGTGGCTGCGTGACGAGTTGAAAATCATCAACGACGCCCACGACACCGAATACTTCGCCAACAAGGTCAAGGACAGCAACGGCGTGTACCTGGTGCCAGCCTTCACCGGCCTGGGCGCTCCGTACTGGGACCCGTATGCCCGTGGCGCGCTGTTCGGCCTGACCCGCGGTGTACGCGTGGATCACATCATTCGTGCGGCGCTTGAGTCGATTGCCTACCAGACCCGCGATGTTCTGGACGCCATGCAGCAGGACTCCGGCGAGCGCCTGAAGGCCCTGCGCGTGGACGGCGGCGCAGTGGCGAACAACTTCCTGATGCAGTTCCAGGCCGACATTCTCGGCACTCAGGTCGAGCGTCCGAAAATGCGCGAAACCACAGCGCTGGGCGCCGCTTACCTGGCGGGCTTGGCCTGCGGTTTCTGGGGCAGCCTGGACGAGTTGCGCGGCAAGGCGGTGATCGAGCGCGAGTTCGAACCGGCGCTGGACGAAACCGCGAAGGAAAAACTCTACGCCGGCTGGAAAAAAGCCGTCAGCCGCACTCGCGATTGGGAACCGCACGAAGGCGCTGAATAAGCCACGGGCCGGACTCGTATCCGGTTGTAACTGGTAGGGAGCGGATTCCTGCGGCATCATGGGCAAATTTTGCACGGCAGCCCAAAGGAAGCCCCATGAATCTGCCTCCCCGTCAGCAGCAAATCCTCGAACTGGTCCGCGAACGCGGCTATGTCAGCATCGAGGAAATGGCCCAGCTGTTCGTCGTTACACCGCAAACCATCCGCCGCGATATCAATCAACTGGCGGAAGTGAATCTGTTGCGTCGCTATCATGGCGGCGCCGCCTACGACTCCAGTGTCGAAAACACCGCCTACGCCATGCGCGCCGATCAGATGCGCGATGAAAAGCAGCGTATCGGCGAAGCCATTGCGGCGCAGATTCCCGATCATGCCTCGCTGTTCATCAATATCGGCACCACCACCGAATCCATCGCTCGGGCGCTGCTCAACCACAGCCACCTGAAGATCATCACCAATAACCTGCATGTGGCCTCGATGCTCAGCGCCAAGGACGACTTCGACGTGCTGCTGACCGGTGGCAACGTGCGGCGTGACGGTGGCGTGGTCGGTCAGGCCAGCGTCGACTTCATCAACCAGTTCAAGGTCGACTTCGCCCTGGTCGGCATCAGCGGCATCGACGAAGACGGCAGCCTGCTGGACTTCGATTACCAGGAAGTGCGGGTGTCCCAGGCGATCATCGCCAACGCCCGACAAGTGATTCTCGCGGCCGACTCCAGCAAATTCGGGCGCAACGCGATGATTCGCCTGGGCCCGATCAGCCTGGTCGATTGCCTGGTCACCGACCAGCAGCCTTCCCCGGCCCTGGCGCAGTTGTTGAGCCAGCACAAGATTCGGCTGGAAGTCGTTTAACCCTCCCCCAACATTTTCGTCGTCTGTACCGACGCCATCGCGGGCAAGCCCGCTCCCACAGGGTCTGCACATAACCTGTGGGAGCGGGCTTGCCCGCGATGACGGTCGTCCTCGCCATACACCTTTTGCGGCCTACCGCGCATCTGAATGTTCGGAAATTTTCCTTTAACGCCCCTTCGATCAGTATTTTCAATCGAAGCTCACTGGCTGTGGGCGTCTTTATGGGCTAATATTTTCGCAAATGAACATTAATGTTCGAATTCAAATATAGAAATTCAAAAAACCGAGGCCAGCCGATGCCCACTTCCACCTTGCCTACGCCCCCTCTCGCCGAGGTTTACGATATCGCCGTCATCGGTGGTGGAATCAATGGCGTGGGGATCGCAGCGGATGCCGCCGGTCGCGGCCTTTCGGTGTTCCTGTGCGAAAAGGACGACCTGGCCAGCCACACTTCGTCGGCCAGCAGTAAACTGATCCACGGCGGCCTGCGCTACCTGGAACATTACGAATTCCGCCTGGTGCGCGAAGCCCTGGCCGAGCGCGAAGTGTTGCTGGCCAAGGCGCCGCACATCGTCAAGCAGATGCGCTTCGTGCTGCCCCACCGCCCGCACCTGCGCCCGGCCTGGATGATCCGCGCCGGCCTGTTCCTTTATGACCACCTCGGCAAACGGGAAAAGCTCGAAGGTTCGAAAAGCCTGAAGTTCGGCCCGGACAACCCGCTCAAAAGCGAAATAACCAAAGGCTTCGAATACTCCGATTGCTGGGTCGATGACGCGCGTCTCGTCGTGCTGAACGCCATGGCTGCCCGCGAGAAAGGCGCGCACGTCCATACGCAAACCCGCTGCGTCAACGCCCGTCGCACCAAGGGCCTGTGGCACCTGCACCTGGAACGCGCCGACGGCAGCCTGTTTTCGATCCGCGCCAAGGCACTGGTGAACGCAGCCGGCCCATGGGTCGCCCAGTTCATCCGTGACGACCTGAAGATGGAATCGCCCTATGGCATCCGCCTGATCCAGGGCAGCCACCTGATCGTGCCGAAACTGTATGAAGGCGAACACGCGCACATTCTGCAAAACGAAGATCAGCGCATCGTTTTCACCATTCCGTACCTGAACCACTTCACCCTGATCGGTACCACCGACCGCGAATACACTGGCGACCCGGCGAAAGTTGCGATCACTGAAGGCGAAACCGATTACCTGCTCAAAGTGGTCAACGCTCACTTCAAGAAGCAAATCAGCCGCGACGACATCCTGCACAGCTATTCCGGTGTTCGTCCGCTGTGCAACGACGAATCCGACAATCCGTCAGCCGTCACCCGCGACTACACCCTGGCGTTGTCGGGCGGTGCCGAAGAAGCGCCGTTGCTGTCGGTGTTCGGCGGCAAACTGACAACGTACCGCAAGCTGGCCGAATCGGCGTTGGCGCAGCTGACCCCGTACTTCTCGTACATCAAGCCAAGCTGGACCGCCAGTGCCCCCCTGCCCGGCGGCGAAGACATGACGACCCCGCAGGCGTTGAGTTCGCGGATCCGCGACAAGTACGACTGGGTGCCTGCCGAAATCGCCCGTCGCTGGTCCACCACCTACGGCAGCCGCACCTGGCGCATGCTCGAAGGCGTGGAAAGCCTCGCTGACCTGGGCGAACACATCGGCGGCGGCCTCTACACCCGCGAAGTCGATTACCTGTGCAGCGAAGAATGGGCAACCACCGCCGACGACATCCTCTGGCGTCGCAGCAAGCTTGGGCTGTTCACCACTGCGGCGGAGCAGCAAAAGCTCAAGGATTACCTGAACAAGGTCGTACAGAACCGCAGCAAAATCGAAGCAGCCTGATCGGCAATCCGATTGAACCCAAAAGCCCCTGAATCTCACGATTCAGGGGCTTTTTTGTATTCCGAACACCCTTTGATCCCTGTGGGAGCCGGGCTTGCCCGTGAAGAGCCAGCACAGCCAATATTAATGTCGCTGACATACCGCCATCGCGGGCAAGCCCGGCTCCCACAAGGTTATGCATGAGCCCATGCATTCGGTTTTCCGAACGCGACTTGCCGGTCGATTCGGTAAACCGGATCGAGCAGCCGCAAATTCAACGCCATAAATAGTTGCCATCCCTTAAAAATCAATAACTTGCTCCATACCACCAAGCCTGGCACGAGTCATGCTCTACACTCCCGGACGAATGTTTGTTGCGCTCCCCCTTCAAGAGCCGTCAGGCATTCGAAGCACAGCAAAGGCCGATGAACTGGCTCCATAAAAAAAACAATGTCGAGGAAAATTTGATGCGCATCGTTCCCCATATCCTGGGCGCAGCCATTGCTGCCGCTCTGATTAGCACTCCAGTTTTCGCCGCCGAACTCACCGGCACACTGAAGAAGATCAAAGAGTCCGGCACCATCACCCTCGGGCATCGTGACGCTTCCATTCCGTTTTCCTACATCGCGGACGCTTCCGGCAAACCGGTTGGCTACTCCCACGATATCCAGCTGAAAATCGTTGAAGCCATCAAGAAAGACCTGGACATGCCCAACCTCCAGGTCAAATACAACCTGGTGACCTCGCAAACCCGTATCCCGCTGGTGCAGAACGGCACCGTGGACGTCGAGTGCGGCTCCACCACCAACAACGTCGAGCGTCAGCAACAAGTTGATTTCTCCACCGGCATCTTCGAAATCGGCACCAAGCTGCTGGCCAAGAAGGACTCGCCCTACAAAGACTTCGCCGACCTGAAAGGCAAGAACGTCGTGACCACCGCCGGCACCACGTCCGAGCGCATCCTCAAGTCGATGAACGCCGACAAGCAGATGGGCATGAACGTGATCTCCGCCAAAGACCATGGCGAATCATTCCAGATGCTGGAAACCGGCCGTGCCGTGGCCTTCATGATGGACGACGCCTTGCTGGCCGGTGAAATGGCCAAGGCCAAGAAGCCGGATGACTGGGCCGTGACCGGCACACCACAATCGTTCGAAATCTACGGCTGCATGGTCCGCAAGGGCGACGCGCCGTTCAAGAAAGCCGTCGACGACGCAATCATCGCGACCTACAAGTCGGGCGAGATCAACAAGATCTACGAAAAATGGTTCATGCAGCCAATCCCGCCAAAAGGCCTGAACCTGAACTTCCCGATGAGCGACGAGCTCAAGACCCTGATCGCCAATCCGACCGACAAAGCGGCTGACGAAAAGAAATCCTGATTTCTGACTAACGTTACCCCCTGAGAAGGCCTTTGCCCTTTCAGGGGTTGTCACTCCCTGCTGGCATTTCTGGAAACACTCGAACCGGTGGTTGTCGAGCCGTTCGCGTGTGCCTGACCGTCATCGGGCACTTGTACATCGATCGAATCCGAGGGGAGACCCTAATGAATTACAACTGGGACTGGGGCGTGTTCTTCAAGTCCACCGGCGTGGGCAGCGAAATTTATTTCGACTGGTACCTCTCCGGCTTGGGCTGGACCATCGCCATCGCCGTCGCCGCCTGGATCATCGCGCTGCTGCTGGGCTCGATCCTGGGCGTCATGCGCACGGTGCCGAATCGCATCGTATCGGGCATCGCGACCTGCTACGTCGAACTCTTCCGTAACGTGCCACTGCTGGTGCAGCTGTTCATCTGGTACTTCCTGGTGCCCGACCTGCTGCCGCAAAACCTGCAGGACTGGTACAAGCAGGACCTGAACCCAACCACCTCGGCCTTCCTCAGTGTCGTCGTGTGCCTGGGCCTGTTCACCACGGCCCGGGTTTGCGAACAAGTGCGCACCGGTATCCAGGCGCTGCCCCGCGGCCAGGAATCCGCTGCCCGCGCCATGGGTTTCAAGCTGCCGCAGATCTACTGGAACGTGCTGCTGCCCCAGGCTTATCGCATCATCATTCCGCCGCTTACCTCGGAATTCCTGAACGTGTTCAAGAACTCCTCCGTCGCGTCGCTGATCGGCCTGATGGAGCTGCTCGCGCAGACCAAACAGACCGCCGAGTTCTCCGCCAACCTGTTCGAAGCCTTCACCCTGGCAACGCTGATCTACTTCACCCTGAACATGAGCCTGATGCTGCTGATGCGCGCGGTCGAGAAGAAAGTCGCCGTACCGGGCCTGATTTCCGTAGGGGGTAAATGATGGAATTCGACTTCTCGGGCATCATTCCGTCCCTGCCGGGTATGTGGAACGGCATGGTCATGACCCTCCAGCTGATGGCCCTGGGCGTGAGCGGCGGGATCATCCTCGGCACGGTCCTGGCGTTGATGCGCCTGTCCCACAACAAAGTGCTGTCGAACATTGCCGGCGCCTACGTCAACTACTTCCGCTCGATCCCGCTGCTGCTGGTCATCACCTGGTTCTACCTGGCGGTGCCGTTCGTACTGCGCTGGATCACCGGCGAAGACACCCCGATCGGCGCGTTCGCCTCGTGCATCGTGGCGTTCATGATGTTCGAAGCGGCGTACTTCTGCGAAATCGTCCGGGCCGGCGTGCAGTCGATTCCCAAGGGGCAGATGGGCGCAGCCCAGGCCCTGGGCATGACGTATGGCCAGATGATGCGGTTGATCATCCTGCCCCAAGCGTTCCGCAAGATGACTCCGCTGCTGTTGCAACAGAGCATCATCCTGTTTCAGGACACCTCGCTGGTCTACGCGGTCGGTCTGGTGGACTTCCTCAATGCCTCGCGTGCCAGTGGCGACATCATCGGCCGCTCCAATGAGTTCCTGATCTTCGCAGGTCTCACGTACTTCATCATCAGCTTTGCCGCCTCGCAGCTGGTCAAGCGTCTGCAAAAAAGGTTCGCCGTATGATCTCTATCAAGAACGTCAACAAGTGGTATGGGGACTTCCAGGTACTGACTGATTGCAGCACCGAGGTCAAAAAAGGCGAAGTGATCGTGGTGTGCGGGCCGTCCGGTTCCGGCAAATCCACCCTGATCAAGTGCGTCAATGCACTGGAACCGTTCCAGAAAGGCGACATCGTGGTCGATGGCACGTCCATCGCCGATCCGAAGACCAACCTGCCGAAACTGCGCTCGCGCGTGGGCATGGTGTTCCAGCATTTCGAACTGTTCCCGCACCTGACCATCACCGAAAACCTGACCATCGCGCAGATCAAGGTGCTGGGTCGCAGCAAGGAAGAAGCCACCAAGAAAGGCCTGCAGCTGCTTGAGCGCGTAGGGTTGTCTGCCCATGCGCATAAGCATCCAGGCCAGCTTTCCGGTGGCCAGCAACAACGTGTGGCGATCGCCCGTGCACTGGCGATGGACCCGATCGTCATGCTGTTCGACGAACCGACCTCGGCGCTGGACCCGGAAATGGTCAACGAAGTGCTGGACGTGATGGTGCAACTGGCCCACGAAGGCATGACCATGATGTGCGTGACCCACGAAATGGGCTTCGCCCGCAAGGTCGCGGACCGGGTGATCTTCATGGACGCCGGCAAGATCATCGAAGACTGCAAGAAGGAAGAGTTCTTCGGCGACATCAACGCCCGCTCCGAACGTGCGCAGCATTTCCTCGAGAAGATTCTGCAGCACTAAGAAGGAAGACACCGCTCCCCCAATTGTGGGAGCGGGCTTTTGTGGCGAGGGGGCCGCTGTGGCGAGGGGACTTGCCCCCGTTGGACTGCGTAGCAGTCCCAATACCTGAATACTCGGATTGTCAGATACAACCCGAATCCCGATATTGGGGCCGCTTCGCGACCCAACGGGGGCAAGCCCCCTCGCCACAAAAGCCCCCTCGCCACACAGCAACTCCCACGGGACCCGTGGGGATATGGATATTGTGTTGTGGTTGACCCAAGGCTTCTGTGATGAAATGCGACTCCACTCTCTATCGCGCCGCGCCGCCATCACTCGCCGTGAAACCCCGTCTGATTCGCCATCTGTTCCTGCCGCCGCTGATCATCGCCCTGATGATCGGATTGGGTTACATCGGCTTCTGGGTCAGTGAGCACTACGGCATTCGCAGCCTCAGCGAGAACGGCCAGCGTCAGCTGGAACTACACGCCCGCGCCGTCGAGAGCGAGATCAGCAAATACACCTACCTGCCCAGCCTGCTGGAGCTCGAATCCAGTGTTTCCCAGCTGCTGGCCGAGCCGTCCCCGGAACTGCGGCAGACGGTCAACGAATACCTCGAAGGCCTGAACCGGCGCAGCCGCAGCCGGGCCATTTATGTGATGGACACCACTGGCCGCGTACTGGCCACCAGCAACTGGCGCGATGTCGACAGTTATCTGGGTGAAGACCTGTCGTTCCGTGCCTATTTCCAGAACGCCGTGCGCGGTCAGCCGGGGCGTTTCTATGGCATCGGCAGCACCAGCGGCGAACCCGGCTATTACCTGGCGCATGGCCTGGAAGAGCACGGCAAGATCATCGGCGTCGCGGTGGTCAAGGTTCGCCTCGAAGCCATGGAAGAACGCTGGCAGCGTGCGCGCCTGGAAGCGTTCGTCAGCGACGAGAACGGCATCATCATCCTCTCCAGCGATCCGGCGCGGCGGCTCAAGTCCGTGGTGCCGTTGAGCGACGACACCAAGGAACGCCTGGCCCGCAGCCTCCAGTACTACTGGTATCCGCTCAATGAACTGCAACCGCTGGCGCGGGAGAAACTGGCCGAAGGCGAGGAAAAACTGACCTTCCCCGCCAACAGTGAGCTGATGTCCGACGAAGAGAACATCAGCTACCTCTCGCAAACCCGGCCGCTGAGCGATACGCCATGGAACTTCACCCTGCTCACGCCCTTGCAAGACCTGCGGCGTGAAGCGATCAATCAGGGGATTCTGGTGGCGGTGGCGTTTGCCCTGGTGGCGTTCCTGCTGATCGCCTGGAACGAGCGGCGCAAGGTGATCGCCACCCGCCTCGCGGCGCGGGAAGCCTTGCAGGAAGCCAACAATCAACTGGAGCGTCGGATTACCGAACGCACCACCGACCTGCGCGCCAGCAACGAACGGCTCAAGGGTCAGATCCGCGAACGCCGCCAGGCGGAAGAAACCTTGCGCCGCGCCCAGGATGAACTGGTCCAGGCCGGCAAACTGGCGGCCATCGGCCAGATGTCCACCAGCATTGCCCACGAACTGAACCAGCCGCTGGCAGCCTTGCGGACCTTGTCCGGCAACACGGTGCGCTTTCTGGAACGGGGTCAGCTGGATGTGGCCAGCACCAACCTCAAGACCATCAACGAACTGATCGACCGCATGGGCCGGATCACCGCCAGCCTGCGTTCCTTCGCCCGCCGTGGCGATGACAAGGGCCAAGCCAGTTTGGGCAAAGCCGTGGACGCCGCCCTGCAACTGCTGGGCAGTCGAATGGAAAACGCGCACCTGCAATTGCATCGCGACCTCAAAGACGTGCAGGTGCAGATCGACCAGACCCGCCTGGAGCAGATCCTGGTCAACCTGATCGGCAACGCGCTCGACGCCATGCAATCGCAGCCTCAACCAGCGCTCTGGCTCGAAGGCGAGGAATTCGACGGCAAGTATCGCCTGCGGGTACGCGACAACGGCCACGGCATCGATGCCGAAGCGCGCAAGCATCTGTTCGAACCGTTCTTCACCACCAAACCCGGCGAACAAGGCCTGGGCCTCGGCCTGACCCTGTCGGCGAGCCTGGCCGCCGCCACTGGCGGGCATCTGGGTGTCGAACACCCGGCCAGCGGTGGCACCACCTTCGTCCTCAGTTTACCGTTGGTAAGCCCTACTCCCGCCGAGCCGATATGAACAACGACCTTAGTGTGCTGATCGTCGAAGACGACCCCCATGTCCTGCTCGGTTGCCAACAGGCGCTGACCCTGGAAGACATTCCCTGCATCGGCGTCGGCAGCGCCGAAGAAGCACTGGAACGGGTGGGCGATAACTTCGCCGGCATCGTCATCAGCGACATCCGCCTGCCGGGCATCGATGGCCTGGAACTGCTGACCCGGCTCAAGGCCCGTGATCGCAGCCTGCCGGTAGTGTTGATTACCGGCCATGGCGATATCTCGATGGCCGTCGGCGCAATGCAGAAAGGCGCCTACGACTTCATGGAGAAACCCTTCTCCCCCGAACGTCTGGTGGACGTCGCCCGCCGCGCGCTGGAGCAACGCAGCCTGGCGCGGGAAGTCACCTCGTTACGTCGACAACTGTTCGAGCGTGATTCCCTCGAAGGCCGGATCATCGGTCGCTCGCCGGCCATGCAGAACCTGCGGGAACTGATCGCCAACGTCGCCGATACATCGGCCAACGTGTTGATCGAAGGCGAGACCGGCACCGGCAAGGAACTGGTTGCGCGCTGCCTGCACGACTTCAGCCGCCGGCACAGCAAACAGTTCGTCGCGCTGAACTGCGGCGGCCTGCCGGAGAACCTGTTCGAAAGCGAAATCTTCGGCCACGAGGCCAACGCCTTCACCGGTGCCGGCAAACGACGGATCGGCAAGATCGAACACGCCGATGGCGGCACGCTGTTCCTCGACGAAGTGGAAAGCATGCCGCTGCCGTTGCAGATCAAACTGCTGCGGGTGTTGCAGGAGCGCACCCTCGAACGCCTGGGATCGAACCAGAGCGTGGCGGTGGATTGTCGGGTGATCGCCGCCACCAAGTCCGATCTGGACGAGTCGAGCAAGGCCGGCGAGTTTCGCAGCGACCTGTATTACCGCCTGAACGTAGTGACCCTGGAACTGCCACCGCTGCGCGAACGCCGCGAAGACATCCTGCAATTGTTCGAGCACTTTTTGCAGCAGTCATCCCTGCGCTTCGACCGCGCCGTGCCGGAACTGGACAACCAGACTCTGTCGACCCTGATGAGCCACGACTGGCCAGGCAACGTGCGCGAACTGCGCAACGTCGCCGAACGCTTCGCCCTCGGCCTGCCGGCCTTCAAGAAAACCGGCGCCAGCGGCAGCAACCAGGGCCTGGCCTTCGCCGAAGCGGTGGAGGCCTTCGAACGCAACCTGCTCAGCGACGCCTTGCAGCGCAGCGGCGGCAACCTGACCCAGGCCAGCCAGGAACTGGGAATGGCCAAGACCACCCTGTTCGACAAAGTGAAGAAATACGGGCTGAGCCACTGATGGACCTGATTTTCAAGGCAACCCTGGGCGCGGCGGTGGTGGTGATCCTCGCCATGCTGGCCAAGACCAAAAACTATTACATCGCAGGCCTGGTGCCGCTGTTTCCGACCTTTGCGCTGATCGCCCATTACATCGTCGGCAAAGGGCGTTCGCTGGATGATCTGAAGACCACCATCGTGTTTGGCATGTGGTCGATCATTCCGTACTTCGTCTACCTGGCGACCTTGTATGTGCTGGTCGACCGGATGCGCCTGGAGGCTTCGCTGGCGGTGGCGGCGGTGGCGTGGTTGATGGCGGCGACGGTGCTGGTCAGTGTGTGGGTGCGCCTGCACGGCTAAATTCAAAAAAATCGCGGCCTGCTGCATTTGCATACACCTGCAGGAGCTGCGAAGGCGGCTCCTGCAGGGGTAAGTGGTTACTGCCCGTAAACCTTCTGCAACTGCGTTGGTGTCAACGCATCCTCAAACGGCACCGGCACCGATTTCACCGCCCCATAGAGGTTGCGATAACGCCAATAGTTTCCGTTGTTGGCCAGTTGATAACCACGCTCGACCACTCGCTGGCCATCAAGGTTATAACGCAAGGTTTCCTGGGCAGTCGCTGGCGGTGTCGGCTGCATCAGGTCAGTGGCCAGAACTCGCATCGATTCATCGATACACTCGTCGAGCACCGCCGTGACCTTCGCCAAATCGAGGTCGCCGTCGTCGATGCACTGCTTGCCACAGCGCCGAATCGGCTGGCTGACGACTTCGATCCGCATGCGATACAGCGCCGAACCGGCAATATCCTGGACCTGCACCTGATTGATCAGCACGAAACTGCCGCGATCGGGGGTAAGCATCAGTTTGGGCTCAATCACCAGGTGTGCGGTGACCTGCCCTTCTCCTTGCTTGAACCCGGCCGCTTGCGAAGCCTGTTGATAGCGCTGTTGCAGGCGCTCCTGCAATGGAACGCCTGCAAGCAAGTCGGCCATCGGTCGCGCCTCGTTGAGCGCGGTTTTTTCCGCATCGCGCTGCAAGCTGCCGCTGCCCATCTGGGTGTTGATCAGGCTGGCCACCAGCAAACCGGCAAGCCCGGCACCGTTGCCTGAACTGGCCACCAGATTATGACTCGACGACGCAGCCTTCAAAGCCACCTGCGAGTCAATCACGGTGCTGGCACCCACAAAGGATGGCGGCAACTGCACGTCGACCTTAAGCCCGTGGGCCTGGACGTAAGGCAAGGCACTCTGGTCCTTGAAACCGGCCTCAGGAGCCGGTTTTTGCGCACACCCCGTCAGCATCAGCAGGGCCAGCGCACCCGCCACTATGGGCAGGCGCGTCATTGCGCGAACGGGGTGATCATTTGCTGACGGCTATTGTCCATAGCCTGATAGAACGCGTTGGACAAGTTGGTATAGGTCGGCTCGTCCCATTCGCCCTGGGCGGCTTGCGTAGCGACAAAGGGTTTGAACCACAGCAGTTTGTTGTCTGCCAGATCGATCACCATGCCCTGTCCGCCCACCTGCGCCATCGGTACGCTGGTTGGCACAACGCTGTAGTAGCTGCGGGTGGCACCGGTGGCGTAGACATTCACCAGCAGCAGACGATCGACGCCGTAGGCGGCCTTGACCGGCGTCATGTCACGGGTCATGTAGCCTTCGCGGAAACTGGTTTCCTTATAAGCATTCAGGTCGACCGGCTCGTTGATCCGCTTGGCTTTGTAACCCTTGGCCTGCAGCTTGGCGACAAGGACATCCGGCAAGGTGTGAAGGTCGCCCACTTGCCATTTTGCGACGTTGTCACTGAGCTTGTTGTTAACGCCCTTGTTGATGGCGTAATCGAGAATCCCCTGATTGCCGGTCAACGCCAGCACCGGCTCCGGCACCACAGTGATCGCCACGCCGATAGTCGGCTCTTTGGCATCCCAGAATTGGTGATCCAGCGGTACTGGAGGTTGCACGTGGGCACAGCCAGTGAGGGTCAGGCAGGCGAGCAACGTCAGTGCTGCCCAAGTGCGTAGAGCGTGAAGATTCATGGATCAAGTCCCTATGATTATTAACGATGCTGCTTATGTCGGCAGCATCGTCAAAAACCGTAGTGGCATATTGATATATTTTTCAACCACCCGAGGGGCCACAGCGCGCAGAGATCCCTTGTGGGAGCGGGCTTGCTCGCGAAGGCAGTGTGTCAGTCGACATCTGCTTTGACTGATACACCGCCTTCGCGAGCAAGCCCGCTCCCACAATTGGATTTGGGTGTTATAGAAGATTGCGTTCGGCCACGGGATCAATCTGCGCCCAGTGCGAAGTATCTTCGCGATGGGCCTGCAAATACGGCAACACCGCCGCCAGCAATGGCGCCTTGAACGCTTCCTGAAAACGATGGGCCAGCCCCGGGATCAACTTCAACTGACTGCCACGAATGTGTGCCGCCAGATGCACGCCATGCATTACCGGCAACAACGGATCAGCGGTGCCGTGAACCACCAGCGTCGGCACCCGCAATTGGTTGAGCAGATCCACACGACTGCGCTCGGCAAGGATCGCCATGATCTGGCGCTTCACGCCTTCCGGGTTAAACGCCCGGTCATAAGACAGCGCCGCTTGATGCAGCAACGCCTGCCGATCATCAGTGACCGAAGGACTGCCCAGCGCCGCCAGCAAATCAGCCTGCTGCTCCAGCGCCACTTCGCGGTTCGGCGCGCCGCGTCGCGCGAGCAGCTGCACCAGGGCCGCACTCGGCGCCGGCAAACCTTCGGCGCCCGAGCTGGTCATCAGCAACGTCAGGCTCTCGACCCGCTGCGGCGCCATGGCCGCCAGATGCTGGGCGATCATCCCCCCCATGCTGGCACCCAGCACGTGAAACTGCTGGATGTGCAAGGCATCCATCAGCCCAAGGGCATCGTCCGCCATGTCGGTCAGGGTGTAGGGCGCCGATACCGGCAGGCCGAGTTTGTAGCGCAACACTTCGAACGTCAGATTGGCCTCAGCGGGTGTCTGCCGCCAGGTCGACAGGCCGACATCGCGATTGTCATAGCGAATCACCCGAAAACCCTGCTGACACAGCGCGACCACCACCTCGTCCGGCCAGTGAATCAACTGCCCACCCAGGCCCATCACCAGCAACAACGCAGGGTCGGACGCACGGCCGATGCTCTGGTAAGCCAGACTCACCTGATCCAGATCGACATGTTCGGTTGGAACGTTAACGTCGCAACGAGACGCCGCAAGAGACGGAAAATTGAACAACACAGCGATCAGAAAGACCGCTGTGGATAAAAATCGTGCACGCATGAAAAACACCGAAACGCAGAACTCCAGTAGAGCGCGAGTCTGATGAAGTTTGTACAAGCGCGCTGCCACAGTTACGTGACAGTTTGATGAAGAGTGCCGAGCGGTCATCCTCAAGACCGCGTTATCGTTCTTCGCGAGCAAGCCCGCTCCCACATTGGATTTGTGTCGATTACAGAATTTGTGTACGACACCGATCAATGTGGGAGCGGGCTTGCTCGCGAAGGCGCCAGAACAGGCGCCGCAGGATTTAGGCCAACTGACTGCGCAACTGCCGCGCCGCCGCCACCATGTTCACCAGCGCCGCCTCAGTCTCCGGCCAGGCCCGGGTCTTCAACCCGCAATCGGGGTTTACCCACAACCGCTCGGCCGGAATGCGCTTTACCGCTTTGCTCATCAACTTGACCATCTCGGCCGTGTCCGGCACCCGGGGCGAGTGGATGTCGTAGACGCCCGGGCCGATGTCGTTCGGGTAGTCGAAGGCTTCGAAGGCCTCCAGCAATTCCATGTCCGAGCGCGAGGTTTCGATGGTGATTACGTCGGCGTCCATCGCCGCGATGGACTCGATCACGTCATTGAATTCGCTGTAGCACATGTGGGTGTGAATCTGGGTTTCGTCACGCACACCCGATGCGCTCAGGCGGAACGCTTCCACCGCCCAATCCAGGTATTCCTGCCATTGCGCCCGACGCAGCGGCAGGCCTTCGCGGAACGCAGCTTCGTCGATCTGCACGATCTTGATGCCGGCGGCTTCCAGGTCCACCACTTCGTCACGCAGGGCCAATGCCAGCTGCTGCGCCTGGATTTTGCGCGAGACGTCTTCGCGCGGGAACGACCACATCAGCATGGTCACGGGACCGGTGAGCATGCCTTTCATGACCTTGTCGGTGAGGCTTTGCGCGTAGGTGATCCAGTCGACGGTCATGGCGTTCGGGCGGCTCAGGTCGCCGTAGATGATGGCCGGTTTCACACAGCGCGAACCATAGCTCTGGACCCAGCCGAAACGGGTGAACAGGTAGCCGTCCAGTTGCTCGGCGAAGTATTCGACCATGTCGTTGCGTTCGGCCTCACCGTGCACCAGCACGTCCAGGCCCAGGCGTTCCTGGACTTGCACGGCATGGCGGATTTCGCTGTGCATGGCGTCGGTGTAATCGTTGGCCGACAGCTTGCCTTGCTTGAAGGCCTGGCGCGCCAGACGGATCGAACCGGTCTGCGGGAACGAGCCGATGGTGGTGGTCGGGAATGCCGGCAGTTGCAAGCGCGCACGCTGCTGTTCGATGCGTTTGGCAAACGGCGAATGACGTTGGCTGTCCGCTGCACCGATAGCGTTGATGCGCGCCTGCACGTCGGCTTTATGGATACGCGATGACTCGGCGCGGCTGGCCTGAATCGTCCGGCTTTGGGCGAGTGCCGCTTGCACCTTGGGCGATTGCGGGTCGTTCAGGGCATCGCGCAGCACGGCAATTTCACCGCACTTCTGCACGGCGAAGGCCAGCCAGCTTTTCAGTTCGGGGTCGAGTTTGTCTTCACGCTCCAGGTCTACCGGGCTGTGCAGCAGCGAGCAGGAACTGCTGACCCACAGGTTATCGCCAAAGCGTTCCTGGGCCGGTTGCAGTTGCGCGAGGGCTTGCTCCAGTTCGCAGCGCCAGACGTTGCGACCGTTCACCAGGCCTACCGAGAGAATCTTGTAGGTCGGCAGACGATCCAGCACCTGGCCGAGTTGATCCGGCGCCCGCACCGCGTCGATGTGCAGGCCTTGCACCGGCAGGCCGACAGCCAGGCCGAGGTTGTCTTCCAGGCCACTGAAGTAGGTCGCCACAAGCTTTTTCAGCGGCGAGTACTGGAGGATGTGATAAGCGCGTTCGAAGGCGTTTTTCCAGGCTTGTGGCAGATCCAGGGTGAGGATCGGTTCGTCGATCTGCACCCATTCCACGCCTTGGGCAGCCAGGCGACCGAGGATTTCACCGTAGATCGGCAGCAGGCGTTCCAGCAGATCGAGCTTGTCGAAGTCGTTGCCCTTGGCTTTGCCCAGCCACAGGTAAGTCAATGGACCGATGATGACGGGTTTGACGTTGTGGCCGAGGGCTTTCGCCTCGTCGACTTCGTCGAACAGCTGTTCCCAGCTCAGCTTGAACTGTTGGTCGGCGGTGAATTCCGGGACCAGGTAGTGGTAGTTGGTGTCGAACCACTTGGTCAGTTCCTGGGCGTATTGCGCGGTGCCGTGTTCGCTGCCGCAGCAGGCTGCCGTGGCGCCACGGGCCATGGCGAACAGAGTGTCGAGGGTCGGCAGGCCTTTGGCCCCCCTGGCGCTGTCGAAGCGCTCGGGAATTACACCGAAGGTCAGGGAATGGGTCAGCACCTGGTCGTACCAGGCGAAGTCGCCCACGGGCAGCAAGTCGATGCCGGCGTCTTTCTGCAATTGCCAGTGGGTGGCGCGCAATTGGCGGCCGACGCTGTTCAGCACGTCCTGATCCAGATCGCCCTTCCAGTAGGATTCGAGGGCTTTTTTCAGTTCGCGGTCCGCGCCGATGCGTGGAAAACCAAGTGTGTGGGCCAGAGCCATGGTGAATTTCTCTCCATAAAGAATGCTGTAAAACATGGCGCTATTGTCGACAGCCAACCCAACATGAGACAAACTCAACCTTTTCGTGTTGATCACAAGTTTTCCTCATGGAGCCATCCGGTGCTTGAAATCCGTCACCTGAAGACCCTGCACGCCTTGCGCGAAGCCGACAGCCTGGTGGATGCGGCCGACCGCCTGCACCTGACCCAGTCGGCGCTGTCCCACCAGTTCAAGGAACTGGAAGAGCGCATGGGCATGCCGCTGTTCGTGCGCAAGACCAAACCGGTGCGCTTCACCAGTGCCGGCTTGCGCCTGCTGCAACTGGCCGACGCCACCCTGCCGTTGCTGCGCAGTGCCGAGCGTGACATTGCGCGGCTGGCCGGCGGCACCGCGGGGCGTTTGCACATGGCCATCGAGTGCCACAGCTGCTTTCAGTGGCTGATGCCGACCATCGACCAGTTCCGCGATGCCTGGCCGGAAGTCGAGCTGGACCTGGCCTCGGGCTTCTCCTTCGCCCCGCTGCCGGCGCTGGCCCGAGGCGACCTGGACCTGGTGGTGACCTCCGATCCGCTGGAACTGGTGGGGATCACTTACGTGCCGTTGTTCACCTACGAAGCCATGCTCGCGGTGGCGAACCAGCACCGCTTGGCGAACAAGCCGTACATCGTGCCTGAAGACCTGCTCACGGAAACCTTGATCACCTATCCGGTGGAACGCGATCGGCTGGACATCTTCACCCGCTTCCTGGAGCCGGCCGACATCGAACCGGCGCAGGTACGCACCTCGGAGCTGACGGTGATGATGATGCAACTGGTGGCCAGCGGTCGCGGCGTGTGCGGCATGCCCCATTGGGCGCTGCATGAATACAGCTCACGGGGTTATGTGAAGGCCAAGCGACTGGGCGAGAAAGGTTTGTTTGCGACGTTGTATGCCGGGATCCGCGCCGACATGCTCGATGCGCCCTACATGCGCGACTTTTTGCTGACGGCCAAGGACACGTCGTTTTCGACGCTGGATGGGGTTAGTGCGGTGCGATAGAGCAACCGATCAAGGCTCAGGGGTAATCTCGCGCCACATGTGGATCTTGTCGAAGTAGTCTTCGCCCACTCGCACCGCCAACGGTTCCAGGCCAAACTGCACGAAGCCGCAGCGCTGATACAGTTTGAATGCCGCTTCATTGCCGGCGGTGACGGTCAGCTGGATCAGCCGCAGGCCCTGATGACTCTGCGCTTCAGCCAACGCCGCCTGAACCAGTTGATAACCGAGCCCGCGCTGCCGCACCTTGCCGGTCACGTACATGCCAAACAGCGTGGCCTTGTGCCGGGCCTTTTCCCTGACCTCGAAGGCCAGGCCGACGATGCCCGCCAACCTGCCCTCCTCGAACGCCCCCAGCACCACATCCAGCTTGCTGGTCAGGCGTGATTCCCACCACCCCAGCGGCATCGCGGCGCGCTCGCGCACGCTGGAAGTGAACGCCTGGGGATGCAAGTCGTAGGCTTCGAGCATCAGGGCCCGATAATCCAGGGCATGGCTGGCATCAAGCCGCTGAATCCACATGTTCAGGCTGCTCGCCGCTGCTCAAGCATCAACCGCACCGCCAGCCCGGACAGCACGAAACCCATGAAGTAACGCTGCATCGCCAACCAGTTCGGGTTGTTGACGAACCAGGACGCGATGCCTGCGGCGAACATCGCGATCAGCAGGTTGACGCTGAAACTCACGCTGATCTGGGTCAGGCCGAGGATGATGCTCTGGCTGAACACTGAACCGTGCTCAGGGGTAATGAACTGCGGAAACACCGACAGGTAAAACACCGCGATCTTCGGGTTCAGGGCACTGGTCAGAAAGCCCATGGTGATCAGCTTGCGGGACGAGTCCGCCGGCAGTTGCTGCGCCTCGAACGGTGAACGCGCACCGGGCTTGACCGCCTGCCAGGCCAGCCACATCAGGTACAACGCGCCGGCCCACTTCAATACTTCGTAGGCCACCGGCACGGCCATGAACACCGCGGTCAACCCCGCGGCGGCAGCGAACAGGTGCACGAGAAATCCCGCGACCACGCCCAGCAACGATGTCACACCGGCCTTGCGCCCCTGGCAAATGGAACGGGAGATCAGGTAGATCATGTTCGGCCCGGGGGTGAGCACCATCAGCAATGCAGCGGCGGCAAAAATCAGTAAGTCTTGAAGTGGGATCATGGGCATCCTCCGTCCATGGACGATCAGTCGGTTTCGATCAGCGAAGCTCGATAAAACGGCAAGATCAGGTCCCGTGTCAATGGCGCCAGGGTGAGATCACCGTCGGTGGCCGGATCGATCCAGCACACCTCTTCGATCTCCGCCGCCGGGCAGACATGGGAATCAATGGTCAGCTGAAAGAGTTCGGCCTGTACGACAAAACCCGGCTCGTTGGCGGCCGGGGCCGAGAATGGCCCCAGATAAATGGCGTGCGCCGGGTCGATGACCAGCCCCAGTTCCTCTTCCAGCTCACGGGCGAGGGCGTGGACCGGTTGCTCATGAGCCTCGATCTTGCCGCCCGGCTGCATGAACGCCTGGGTGCCGCGCTTGCGCACCAGCAAGGTGCGACCGTCGGGGCCGATCAGCAGGGCAGCGGCAATGCGGATGATACGGGGCGAAGCAGCGGATGAAAGCGTCATGGATCAGGATCGGCCTTGGGTAAAGGGCCACAAGGATCACATGAGCTTCGGTTCTTCGTCACGCCGTAAAAAAACATTCATCGAGAACCCTGTGGGAGCGGGCTTGCCCGCGAAGAACGATGACGCGCAATACCTGAAAAAACGCGGCGCATTCTTCGCGGGCAAGCCCGCTTGTATGTTTAGACTTGAAGGGGTGGGTGGGACTAAAAGCCCGATTCTGACTCTAGCCAGTACAGACCGTGGGAGACTTCGTCCCACCCCTTCTACCTAAAAGCGCCAATAAGGAATTCATCGGCTAGGCCGACGATAGAGACAAGCCAGCGCAACGGTAGACCCCAACAAGCTCTTAAACCCTAGCTCCGAGGATTCGTCATGACAATCCTTACTTCGCAAGCGGTCGTGGGTGTTGATGTGGCCAAGGCTGAGGTGCTCGTCTATCGCGCCGATCTGCAAACCACACAAGCCATCTCCAATAATCGAGCAGCACTCAAACGTTGGCTCAAGACGCTGCCCGCCAAAAGTGGCATTGCCGTTGAGGCCACCAACATTTACCACTTGGACACGGTTGAGTTGGCCTATGAGTTGGGTCATCAGGTCTACGTCGTGGACGGTTATCGCTTGAGTCATTACCGCCGCAGTGTCGGCCAACGAGCTAAAAATGATCCGTGTGATGCTCGTCTTCTGGCTCGGTATCTGGCGCATGAACAGGGTGGGTTACGCGCTTGGAGCCCGCCGCCCAAGGCTTACAAGGCCCTGCAAAGCCTGCTTCATCGACGGGCAGCACTGATCAAGGCGCGTGTCAGCCTGGCTCAGAGCTGGGCCAATGAGCCGCGCCTGGAAGAAGAGCTGAAATGTCTGATGGAGACGTTTAAGCGCTCGGATTTGGCCATTCAAAAACAGCTGCGTGACCTGAGCAAAGAGGCCGGAGCCGCCGAAAATATTGAGCGTTGCAAGGCCATTGAAGGCGTTGGTGTACTGACGGCAACTGGATTTGCGACGGCTTTTTTGCGTGGCGAGTTTAAGGACAGCAATGCCTTCATCGCTTTTTTGGGCATGGACTTGAGGGTCGATGACTCGGGAAAAAAGACGGGGAGTCGCAGTCTGACCAAGAAAGGGGATCCGGAAATACGACGTCTGGCCCACAACTCGGCCATGGCCGCCTGTCGTTCAGCGACCTGGAAACCATTTTATGAAGGGTACCTGGCCAGAGGTTTCAAGAGGACTCAGGCCCTGGTAATCCTTGCCCGAAAACTCGCCCGGGTGGCGTTCGCTCTGATGAAAAACCAGAGCGAATACCAACCGAATCGACCGTTGCAGGGTTGTCCTGCAACATAGAATCTCCCACAGGGTTCTGCGTCTTGACTGACCGGCATCACACAGCCTCCTGCCGTTGATCGGTACTGAGTCTGAACACTCAACTCGTCTCCAGAATCGCAGCCTCCACTTCCTCCGGCACCTTCACAAAAATGCTGTACTTGGCCCCTTCCATCGCCTCGAAGGCGATCAGTTTTTCCACCAACGGCCCGTTCAATACCTTGCCGGCATTGAGCAGCAGCATGCCGTTGTCGGCATTCAGGTTGCGCGCCAGGATCATGCCCGCCACCAGATCCCGGGTGCTCAGCACCTTGACCGTCGGGTCAGCCAGCGTCACATCGCTCAGGTAAGCCGCGCAAACCTGAATGAAATCCTCCACCAGTTCCGGGTCATAGAGCCGACCGGCGTACTGGCGGATATACACCAGCGCTTCATCGCTGTTCATCTGCCGCTCGAGGATCAGCCCGCGCTGCAACTCGATGAAATCCACCGCCAGCTTCAGCAACCGTGAACCGAACGGAATCGACTCGCCCTTGAGCCGGTCGGGAAAACCGCTGCCGTCCCAGCGCTCCTGGTGGTGCAGGATCAGCCGCGCGGCATCCTTCATCGGGTCGAGCGTCATCAACAGTGACTCGCTCTGCTTCGGATAACCCCGATAGCGCTCGCGGTCATTGTGATGCAGCAGGTCCGAAGGCGTACTCATCATGCTGTCGGTCCAGCTCAACTTACCCATGTTGTAGAGCGCCGCCGCCATGGTCAGGTCGCGACTGGTGCCTTCGTCCAGACTATGGAGTTTGCAGTACACCCGCACCACTTCGATGATTTGCCGGTTGGTTTGCTTGGCGGGCGGCAGGCGCAGGTTGGCCAGCAACGAAAACACTTCCGTGCCGGTGACATAGCTGCGTTTGAGCTCTTCGTAGGCCAGGTCCAGCATGTCGGCGGTCTGTTGCAGCTCGCTGGTGCGGGCCGCGACGTGTTTTTCCAGGGTGGCGTTGAGCAGTTTCAATTTCTCGTTCTGATCCCACGTCTCCTGCACCAGACGCAACCGCTCACGTTCGGAATACTGATAGGCGAGAGATTGTCGCAACGTCAGCAGCATTTCCTCATCGTGCCAGGGCTTGCTGATGTATCGATGGATCTGCCCTTCATTGATGGCTTTGATAATGGCCGACGGATCGGCATAACCGGTCAACATGATCCGGGTGGTGTTGGGGTAGTGCTGATGGATGTAGGCCAGCAGCGTGGCGCCGTCCATATTGGGCATGCGCGCATCACTCATCACCAGATCGACCGGCCGCTGCGCCATGATTTCCAGGGCCTGGGCACCGCTGGTGGCCAGCAGCACCTCGTAGGGCTGGCTGCGTAACAGTCGGCGCAGGCTGTTGAGAATCGACTCCTCATCGTCCACCAGCAGTAACGTGGGTTTATCAGTCACAGTCGTGGGGAGTTGCTCTTCCATGGCGATACCTCAAGTGAAACCGGCCTCTTTATGTCAGGCCCGGACATACGTCCTCCGACTTTCCCGAGCCTGACCTACAGGCTAGATGATTTTCAGGCCGACCCGGGAAATGATTCGTTTCAGTCAATCAAGCGAATATCTGGCCGGACGACTATGCTCAGATCACTCGGATCCAAGAACGATACCCACTCCGTCCAGCGATCAGGGAAGGGATACCCTCTATGAGCTCATCGCACCAAACTGCTGTCGGTACAGGCGCATGTCAGTGAATACGCTGCTTGCGCGGACTAATCGTCGGATTCTGATCGTCGACGACACGGCGTCGATCCATGAAGACTTCGCCAAGATTCTCAGCCCGTCATCCATCGATGACGACAGCCTGGCCAGCGCCGAAAACGCCCTGTTCGGAACCTCAGTGACGGTATCGTCGCAAGGTTTCGTGATGGACTCCGCATTTCAGGGCCGCGAGGCGCTGGACAAGGTCGAAACCGCACTGGCCAATGATTCGCCCTACGCGATGGCCTTCATCGACATGCGCATGCCGCCGGGCTGGGACGGCCTGGAAACCATCGAACGCCTGTGGCAGGCCGATCCCAAGCTGCAAGTGGCGCTCTGCACCGCGTATTCCGACTATTCCTGGGAAGACATCGACCAGCGCCTGGAGCTGGGCGATCGCCTGCTGATCCTGAAAAAGCCCTTCGATGCCATCGAAATCCGCCAGATGGCCAGCGCATTGACCGCCAAGTGGCAAATGACCGAAGACGCGGCGCTGAAGATGTCCCTGCTGGAGCAAGCGGTCGAGGAGCGTACCCGGGAGCTGTCCGACGCCAACATCATTGTGCAGAACAGTCCTACCATCCTGTATCGGCTGCGGGGTGAACCCTCGTTTCCGTTGATGTACATCTCCCACAACATTACCAAGTACGGCCATATCGCGGCGGCCCTGGTGGCTTCGTCCAACTGGGCTCAGGAACTGATTCATCCTGAAGACCAATCGAAAGTCGACACCGCCATGGCCCGGGTGCTGGACCGCCATGCGGCGGGTGCTTCCATCGAATTCCGGATGCGCACCGGCGACGGTGACTGGCGCTGGGTCGAAAACCGCTATATCCCGGTGCGCGACGATGAGGGCCGCTTGCTGGAAGTCGAAGGCATCATCATCGACATCACCGAACGCAAACTGGCCGAGGAAAAGATCGCCCTGCTGGCCCGCACCGACGGCCTGACCGGGCTGGCCAACCGCGCGACGCTGATCGAACGCCTGCACCAGGCCTTCGCCGCCGCCCGGCGAGGGGCCACCCCGTTTGCCATGTTTTACCTGGACCTGGATCACTTCAAACGCATCAACGATACCCTGGGCCACCCGGTGGGCGACCTGTTGTTGCAGGAAGTCGCCCGACGGATCAAAACCTGCGTGCGGGAAAACGACGTGGTCGCCCGCCTGGGGGGCGACGAGTTCGCGATTCTGCAACTGGACGTCGGCGATCCGACCCAGTCGGCGGCCCTGGCCGCCAAGGTCCGCGATGCACTGGTGCTGCCCTACTCCCTGGCCGGCAATGATGTGCGGGTTTCGGTCAGCATCGGCATCAGCAGTTACACCCAGGTCAGCCTCAGCGCCGAAAGCCTGTTGACCCAGGCCGACATGGCGCTGTATCGCTCCAAGGAAAAGGGCCGCAACCAGTACCACTTCCACTCCGAGGAAATCAATCAGGAAGTGGTCGAGCGCATGACCATCGCCAGCGACTTGAAAACGGCCATCGAACGCGACGAACTTGAACTGCATTACTGGCCGGAAGTGGACTTGAGCAGCGGCAAGATCCTCGGCATGGAAGCGCAGGTCAGCTGGAACCACCCCCAGCGTGGGTTGCTGGAAGCCCAGGCGTTTCTGCCCGCGGCGGAAAAGACCGGCGCCATCGTCGCCCTCGGCCACTGGGTGCTGGAGCGCGCCTGTCGGCAAATGCGCCAATGGCGTGACGAAGGCATGGCGCCACCGGTGGTGGCGATAAAACTGTCCCTGGCACAGCTCAAGAGTGGTCCCGAGCTGATCTACGATGTGTTGCGTACCACCGCGCGTTGGGAACTGTGCCCGTGGGACCTGCGCTTCGACGTCACCGAAGCGACCCTGGCCCAGACCAAATGGACGCACAACGATGTACTGCCGCGCCTGCGAGAGCTGGGGGTGAAGATCGCCATCGACGACTTCGGCACCGAATACTCTTCGTTCGATTACCTCAAGACCTACCAGGTCAATCATCTGAAACTCGCTCAAGCGTTCATCGACACCGCCGCCCACGACGCGGCCAGCGCCACCACCTTGCGGGCCATTATCAATTTCGCCCGTGAGGTCGGGATCGGCATCATCGCCGAAGGCGTCGAAACCCAGGAGCAACGCACTTCGCTGATGGCCACCGGCTCACCGATGAACGCCCAGGGCTATTACTTCAGCAAAGCGGTCAGCAGCCAGCAGGCCGCCGAACTGCTGAAGGCCGGGAGCATCGTGCACGCAAACCACAATCCCGGAGCATTACCGGACGATTCGCGGCGAGCGACGGAGGACAAGGGATGAAAACTCCGTTTATCCAGGCCAACCGACGCATCCTGATCATCGATGACACGCCCTCGATCCATGAGGACTTTCGCAAGATTCTCGGCGCAGATACCGACGATGAACAAACCATCGCCGGCACCGAGGCCGCGCTGTTCGGCACCCAGCAGTCGACCCGGCTGGTCTTCCAGCTCGACTCCGCCTATCAAGGCCAGGAAGCGCTCAAACTGGTCAAGCGTGCCCAGGCAGAAGGTCGTCCTTACGCCATGGCGTTCACCGACATGCGCATGCCCCCGGGTTGGGACGGGCTGGAAACCATCGAACGGCTCTGGAAAGTGGATCCGCACCTGCAAATCGCGCTGTGCACGGCTTTCTCGGATTACACCTGGGAAGCCATGGCCGAACGGCTGGAGTTCGGCGATCAGTTGCTGGTATTGAAAAAACCCTTCGACAGTCTGGAAATCCGCCAGATGGCCAGCGCCCTGACCTGGAAGTGGCAGATGGCGCAGGACGCGGCGATGAAAGTGCTGAGCCTGGAGCAAACCATCGAAGCCCGGGTCCACGAACTGCTCAAGGTGTCTCATCTGTTGCAGTACGACGTATTGACCGAGCTGCCCAACAGCACCTTGTTGGGTGACCGGCTGAACCAGTCCCTTGCCCTGTCCAGACGCCATGACAAACAACTGGCCGTGATGTTTCTGGGACTCGATCGCTTCAAGCGCATCAACAATGCGTTGGGTCACCCCACCGGTGACGAGATGCTCAAACGTGTCGGGCAAAGCGTGGTGGCCTGCGTGCGCAAGTCCGACTCGGTGTTTCGCTACGGTTCCGATGAGTTCGTGGTGATCCTGGCTGACATCCACCACCCCCAGCAGACCAAGGGTATTGCCGAAAAACTCCTGAACGCCATACGGACGCCTCAACACATAGCGGGCCACGACCTGAGCGTGACGGCCAGCCTGGGCATCAGCATCTATCCCGATGACGGTTTCGATGCCATCGCACTGATCAAGAAAGCCGAAACCGCGATGCGCAACGTCAAGGAAAGCGGCCCCAACGATTTCAGCTTTTTCATCGATGAGATGAACCAGCGCGCCCGGGAACAGCAAACCATCGAGTCGGGTATTCGCCTGGCGCTGGAACGGGACGAGTTTGTCCTGCACTATCAGCCCAAACTCGACCTGGGCAGCGGCAAGGTGGTCGGTGCCGAGGCATTGATCCGCTGGCAAAAACCGGGGCACGGCTGGATCTACCCGACAGACTTCATCGCAGTGGCCGAAGACAGCGGCTTGATCGTGCCGTTGAGCAAATGGGTGCTGGCCCAGGCCTGTCGGCAAGCCTGCGACTGGCAGGCCAATGGCCTGCCGAAGCTCTGTATGTCGGTGAACGTCTCGGCCATCGATTTCCGCCAGCGGGATTTTGTCGACGGCATCGAACAGATACTCCAGAACACAGGCATGGACCCGGCCTTGCTCGAGCTGGAAATCACCGAAGGCGTATTGATGCAGAACGTCGATGCCACGATGGTCGCGCTGAGTCGGCTCAAGGCATTGGGGGTACAGCTGGCCATCGATGACTTCGGCACCGGCTATTCCAGCCTGAGTTACTTGCAACGGTTTCCCATCGATGTACTGAAAATCGACCAGTCGTTCATTCGGGGCCTGGGCTGTGACAGCAATGACGCGGCCCTGGTCGGCGCCATCATCAGTCTGGGCAAGAGCCTCAATCTGAGGGTCATTGCCGAAGGGGTGGAAACCCTCGAACAACTGAACTTTCTCAAGGCCCTGCATTGCGAGGAAGGCCAGGGTTACTACTTCAGCAAAGCCGTGGAGCCGGATGCCTTCGTGCAATATCTGAGATCGGTACAACCGGCCTCCTCCACAGCCAAATGAACGACGTGCAACGACACCCAGGGCTCTGCGCCAAGGAATCATAAGATGTCGCGCTCCTTCTACTACCTGCTTCTTGCTCCCCTGTTCAGTTGTTGTCTGATAGCCAGCGGCGCACCGCTGGACGAACCGCTCAGCCCCTTGCCCAAGGTGCCTGAGCAAAACCCCTTGCAAGTCGAACTCGGCCGCCGGCTGTTCAACGAACCACGGCTGTCGGTCAACAACAGCCTGTCTTGCGCCAGTTGTCATCGTCTGGAAATCGGCGGCGCCGACGACAAGGCGTTGTCCACCGGTTTCAAAGGCGAGCCCTTGACGATCAATACCCCGAGCGTGTTCAACGCGAGTCTGAATTTCCGGCAATTCTGGAATGGCCGCGCCGACTCTCTGGAAACGCAAGCCCACGAAGTGGTGCAGAGCCCCAGTGAAATGGGCAGTCATTGGGAACATGTAGTCCAGATGCTGTCCGCCGATCCGGATTACAAAAGCGCTTTCGCCAAGGCCTACCCGGACGGCGTCACCATGAACAATGTGCAAAACGCCCTGGCCACCTACGAGCGCACGCTGATCAGTGCCAATTCGCGTTTCGACCAATACCTGTCGGGCAATACCGAGATTCTCACGCTCGACGAAAAATACGGTTACCAACGCTTCAAGGACTACGGCTGCATCGCCTGCCATCAGGGGGTGAACATCGGCGGCAACATGTTCCAGAAATTCGGGGTCATGGGCGATTACTTTCAGGCCCGAGGCAACCCCACCGAAGCCGATCTGGGCCGCTACCTGGTCACCAAGGCCGAAGAGGACCGCAACGTGTTCAAGGTGCCGAGCCTGCGCAATGTCGCCGTGACCGCGCCGTACTTTCACGACGGCTCGGCTAAAACCCTCGAAGAAGCGGTCGATGTGATGTTCAAGTTCCAGCTCGGTCGCGTGCCCTCCGACAAGGACAAGGACCTGATCATCAAATTCCTCAAGACCCTGACCGGTGAGTGGGGAGGAAAACCATTATGAAAACGTACCACCGCCGCAACCTGGCGCTGCTCGGTGCCGTGGCCGTGCTGCTGGCCTCGACGCTGTTGTTTCTGTACCTCAAATCCAACTCGAACGAGACGTCGACCTACACCGAATCCCGGGACTTGATCAGCCAGATCAAACAACTGAACGCGCAATGGGAAACCGAGATTCTCAAGTCCAGGATCGCCATCAGTCACAACTACGATCCGCTGGTCGCACCGCTGAGCGAGATGACACGCCTGTGGGAGCTGTTCGAGACCATGGAGTCCAATCACGGCCGCAACGACCCCATCTGGCATGCCAGCCATGATGCATACCACGCCGCCATCCAGGAAAAAACCCGGCTGGTGGAACAGTTCAAATCCCACAATGCGGTGCTGCGCAACTCACTGGCGTTCCTGCCCACGGCCGAAGACGACATCCAGCAACCGCTCGCCCAATTGCCAGATGAAAACAAGCTGCAACTGCAGAACATCGCCACCGACACTTACGACTTGCTGCTCAGCAGCCTGGAATTCGCCCAGGTCACCTCCGACGATAAAGCGGCGGATATTCTGCTGGGGATGAACAAACTGGGGGTTAACAAGCAACGATTGCCGGAGCAGTTTCACAGCCCGATCGATATTTTGAGTAACCACGTCAGCCTGATCCTGCGTGAGCAACCGGTGGTCAATCGGTTATTGGAAAACATCGAAGCCATTCCGGTGGCCGAACGACTGGACGACATTACCGGCCTGCTGAACAAGGACCAGCAGCAAACCGATGCCATCGACCGGCGCTACCACTTCTACATGCTGGTGTTTTCGACGCTGCTGGTACTGGTGCTGGTGTACCTGGCGATTCGCCTGATGCGCAGCTTCGGGGAGATCCAGCGGGTCAACAAGGCACTGCAAACCGCCAACGAAGTCCTCGAACAACGGGTGGAAGAGCGCACTCGCCAACTCAAGGATACCCAGAGCGAATTGCTCGACACCGCACGCCAGGCCGGCATGGCCGAAATCGCCACCAACGTGCTGCACAACGTCGGCAACGTGCTCAACAGCGTGAACATCTCGGCCGACCTGGTCACCCGTCGGCTGCGCAGCAGCAAAGCCCAGGGGCTGGGCAAGGCGATGCAGCTGATCAACGAACATCAAAGCGACCTGGGCACCTTTCTGACCCAGAACGAAAAAGGCAAGCTGCTGCCCGGTTATCTGAATCAGCTGGTAGAAGCCATTGCCCTTGAACAGCAAGGCATGAGCGACGAACTCGCACAACTGAGCAAAAGCGTCGACCACATCAAAGACATCGTCGCCACCCAGCAGTCCTACGCGGGGGCCAACAACCTGGTGGAGCCGCTGTACATCAACGAATTGCTCGAGGACGCCCTGCGCATGAACGCCGGTGCCTTGACCCGGCATCACGTCACGGTGGTCAAGGAGTACGGCGACGTACCGCAAGTGATGGGCGACAAGCACCGCTTGTTGCTGATCCTGATCAATCTGATCAGCAACGCCAAATACGCCATGTCCGACCTCAGTAACCGAGCCCGACAGATCACCCTCGGGGTAAAAGTCGTCGAGGACACGATCCTGCAAATCAGCGTCAAGGATGACGGCGAAGGCATTGCGCCGGAAAACATGACACGGATCTTTGCCCACGGCTTCACCACCCGCAAGGAAGGCCACGGCTTCGGCCTGCACAGCTGCGCGCTGGCCGCGATCGAAATGAACGGCCATCTCACCGCCCACAGTGACGGGCCGGGCAAGGGCGCCCTGTTCACCCTGCAGATCCCGTTGAACCCCGTCATGGAGAAAGCATGAGCGATCTATCGAACCGCCGCATTCTGCTGATCGACGACACGCCGTCCATCCACGATGACTTTCGCAAGATCCTTACCCCGACATCGGCCAAACATGCCGAACTGGACGAAATGGAGGCCGCGCTGTTCGGCAGCGAAGTGAAATCGACCCAACTGCTGTTCGAACTGGATTCGGCCTATGGCGGTCAGGAGGGCCTGGGCAAACTCGTCCAGGCCTTACAGGAAAACCGCCCCTACGCCCTGGCCTTCGTCGACATGCGCATGCCCGAGGGCTGGGACGGTGCGCAGACCATCGAACACCTGTGGCAGGAAGACCCGAACCTGCAAGTGGTGGTGTGTACCGCCTATTCCGACTATTCGTGGGATGAACTGCTGGAGCGCCTGCACGCCCACGACCGCCTGCTGATTCTGAAAAAGCCGTTCGACAATATCGAAGTCCAGCAGATGGCCAACACCCTGCTCACCAAATGGGAAATGACCGAACGGGCGTCTATTCAGATGAGCCATCTGGAGCATCTGGTGGACCAGCGCACGACCCAGTTCAAGCAGGCCAGCGAAGCATTGCAGCGGGAAATCGACGAGCGCAAACAACTGGAAAGCCAACTGGTGCAGTCGGAAAAACTCGCCTCGCTGGGGCAACTGGCGGCGGGCGTCGCCCATGAAATCAATAACCCCATCGGTTTCATTTCCTCCAACCTCGGCACCCTCGATGGCTATTTCAAGCAACTGCAGGCCATGCTCGATGCCTATCGGGAGGCAGAGGACGTCATTACCTCAAACGAAGTCCTCGAACGACTCGGCCAGCTACGTGAAAAGGTCGAGCTGGAATTTCTGCGCGAAGACATTCCGCTGTTGATCAAGGAATCCAAGGAAGGCATCGGCCGGGTCGGTCAGATCGTCAAGGACCTGAAGGACTTCTCCCGCGTCGATTCCAATCAGGAATGGCAGTGGGCCAACCTGCAACAGGGCATCGAATCGACCCTGAACATCGTCGCCAATGAACTCAAGTACAAGGCCGATGTGGTGAAGGAGTTTCAAGACCTGCCCGATATCGAATGCCTGCCATCACAGATCAATCAGGTGATCATGAACCTGATTGTCAACGCATCGCAGGCCATGGGACCGGAACGAGGCACCATCACCCTGCGCACCGGAATTGAAGGTGAAACGGTGTCGATCGAAGTCGCGGACACCGGATCGGGCATCGAACCGGAATGTCTGCAGAAAATATTCGACCCGTTCTACACCACCAAACCGGTGGGCCAGGGGACGGGGCTCGGGTTGTCCCTGTCCTATGGCATCGTGAAAAAACACCAGGGCGATATTTCGGTGCGTAGCGAAGTCGGAGTGGGCAGCACCTTTCGGGTCGAGTTGCCGGTGCGCCAGACTAAAACAGCGGCTTGAACACCTGTGTTTGATCGTTCCCACTCTGCGTGGGAATGATCGGTCAAAGGCGCACAATTGACCAAAAATCCCAGTCCGAGCTGTTTTCGTCATTTCTCCAGGCGCAGAATGCCTGACCGCCAGTGGAGCATTTTTTGTGGGAGCGGGCTTGCTCGCGAATGCGGTGTGCCAGCCAGCATCAATGTTGAATGTAAAACCGTCTTCGCGAGCAAGCCCGCTCCCACAGGAGATATCTGTATCCCGGCATTCCACTGTGCTGAAAACAACCGAGTCCGAACCCAAGGAAACCGTATGAGCCTGTCACTCCTGAGCCGCTACGCCTTCTTTGCCGTGTGTGTGATATTCACCCTCGCCAGCCTGCCCTTTCTGGAATACGACTGGCTCTGGCCGATCACGGCCGTCACCGGTGTCCTCAGTATGGTGGGCCTGTTCGACCTGCTGCAAAGCCCTCATGCGGTGCGCCGCAACTACCCGATCCTGGGCAATATCCGTTATCTGGTGGAGGGCATTCGCCCGGAAATCCGCCAGTACCTGCTCGAATCCGACAGCGACGCCCTGCCCTTCTCCCGGGCCCAGCGTTCGCTGGTGTATTCGCGGGCCAAGAACGAGAGCGCCGACAAACCCTTCGGCACGTTGATCGATGTATATCAGTCGGGTTTCGAATTCATCGGCCACTCCATGCGCCCGGCGCCGTTGAGCGACCCGAGCGGTTTCCGGGTAACGGTCGGCGGCCCGCAGTGCACCCAGCCGTACTCGGCGTCGGTGTTCAACATCTCGGCCATGAGCTTCGGCTCCCTCAGCGCCAACGCCATTCGCGCGTTGAATCAGGGCGCCAAGCTCGGCAACTTCGCCCATGACACCGGCGAAGGCAGCATCAGCCCCTATCACCGGGAAAACGGCGGCGACCTGACCTGGGAACTGGGCAGCGGCTACTTCGGCTGCCGCACCGCCGATGGCCGCTTCGACCCGGAACGCTTCGCCGCCCAGGCACAGAACCCGCAAGTGCGGATGATCGAAATCAAAATGAGCCAAGGCGCCAAACCCGGCCACGGGGGGATTCTGCCCAAGCACAAAGTCACCCAGGAAATCGCCGAAACCCGTGGCATCCCGATGGGCGAAGACTGCATTTCGCCGTCGCGCCACAGCGCGTTTTCCACGCCGATCGAACTGATGCACTTCATCGCGCAACTGCGTGAACTGTCCGGCGGCAAACCGGTGGGCTTCAAGTTTTGCCTGGGCCACCCGTGGGAATTCATGGGCATCGCCAAGGCCATGCTGGAAACCGGCATCCTCCCGGACTTCATCGTGGTCGACGGCAAGGAAGGCGGCACCGGCGCCGCGCCCGTGGAATTCACCGACCACATCGGCGTACCGATGCGTGAAGGCCTGTTGTTCGTGCACAACACCCTGGTGGGCCTGAACCTGCGGGACAAGATCAAACTCGGCGCCAGCGGCAAAATCGTCAGCGCCTTCGACATCGCCAGTGTCCTGGCCATCGGCGCCGACTGGGCCAACTCGGCGCGCGGCTTCATGTTCGCCATCGGCTGCATCCAGTCACAAAGCTGCCACACCAACAAATGCCCCACCGGCGTCGCCACCCAGGACACCCTGCGCCAGCGCGCATTGGTCGTTCCGGACAAGGCCCAGCGCGTGTACAACTTCCATCGCAATACGCTCAAAGCCTTGGCCGAAATGCTTGCCGCCGCAGGCCTGGAACATCCTTCACAGTTGTCGGCCAAACATCTGGTGCGGCGCATGTCGGCGACCGAGATCAAGCTGTTCTCGCAGTTGCATGTGTTCCTCAAGCCAGGCGAGTTGCTGACCGGTGAGGTGAATGGCGAGTTTTACTCGCGGATGTGGCAGATGGCGCGGGCGGACAGTTTTGAGCCTAACGAAACGGCTGCCGCATAGGGTGTTTTTGCGCGCCGACCTCAACGGTTGGCGCTCCCTCCAGAATGAACAAACGAGCCTCACTGTCTCCCTCTTTCAGCGTCAGCACCTGTTTCCAGTGTTCGGGAAACAAGGCGTCATGTTCAGGGCGCACATAACCCGTTACCCACCAGACCCTCTTGGCGTTCAGTTTCAGGGTCGAAAAGTCATTGAAGAGAATCCAGAGCAGATGATGGGGAATGAGTGCCCAACCACCGTATTCGGCGGTTCCCCACAGGGTGCCGATCGGTGACTTGACGACGTATAGCCTTGGTTGAATGCCGGTGGCGTTGTAGTAGGTGAACGGCAAGTACCAATACAGGTTATCCACAATGATCTCGTCACCCGGACGCACCTCCCGACCAAGACCTGCGACCACGGCGTCCAGTTTCGCGTCTCTGCGAATGCTGGTGCCGTTCATCTCATCCGTTTGTGCATAAACCTCCGCCAGCCCATGGGCTTCTACCCACACAACAAAAACCATGGCGATAGCCCCAAGGGCGGCATGGCGTTGGCTCAATGCCTCCAGCGCGAGCGCAACGATAAGGGGCAACGCTGCCGCAGCGAACACCAGGTACCGGGCATTGAAAACCGGAACGATCAGCGACACCAGAAACACGGTCAGCACCGGGACAAAGAAATAACCCACCAGCAAGACGCTGAAAGGGCGTGCCTTGAATAGCACCGCCGTAGCGCAAACAACGATCAGCACCGTGGGCAATACGCGCCATAAGGATGAATAACTGGTCGAATCCCCCATCACCACCAGTTGCCAAACGAAGGTCAGCACCGTCGGCCAGGTCAGCGGCGGTATCCATTCGAGCCCGTCCATTCGCAACAATTGACTGATGAGAGGCGGTGCCCACGGCAGGTACAACACGACGATTGTACTGTTGGCCAGTATCCACGCACGTGCGGATACCGTGCCCTGAACCTTGCGCACCCGCCACCAAAAAAGCCAATGCACCAACACGCACAATGCGGCGAAGTAGTGCGTGTAGAAAGCCGCCGTCATCAGCAGCACGTAAAGGATCGGAAAACGCTTTTGATCCATTGCCCTGAGCCAGCAAACCAGCGCCACGGTCGCGCCCATGAGCCAGAAGCCGAGCAAGGTGTACATTCGCACCTCCTGGCTGTAGCGCACCGATATCGGCAGCCATGCCAACAACAATGCCGCTGTCCACGTCGCCCTTCGCGTCGTCACCAGGCTCATCAATTTAATGCACAGCACCAGGGTGCCGACATCGGCCAGTGCACTGAGGGATCGCGCAGACAACACGCCATGACCGAACAGCAACATCCAGTAATGCAGCAACACATAGTAAAGCGGCGGATGAACATCCCGAGCCGTTGTGGCCCAGATGTACGCAGGCGAGCCCTCGGCCAGCAGTATGCTGTAAGCCTCGTCGTACCAGATGACCGGCACGGTGATGGCGTGAAACCTTGCGAACAATGCGATCACCAGCACCACCAGCAGAACCGCTCCGTCGGCAAGACCGGATGGAAAACGTTTGAAACGGATCCCAGGGGCGCTCATCGGCTTCACCACTGCAGCGTGGCAATCGGCGCCGGCTCTTTCATCACGATGAAACCGTAATCCCCCAACAGATAGAGGCTGTAGAACTGGTTCTCCACCAGTGGTGGATAACCCTGATAACCCACCATCGTCGCGTTGCGTCGCTCCCTCTCCGCGACCACATTGGTGATGCCCGCCTTCGGCAGGTTTTCCGCCAGCATGTAGAAGTTGATGTTCAGCAGATAATGCAAAACCGGCATCCGCTTGAACGAGCCTGCGGCCGCCACCAGCCAGTGATCGGAATAACTCACCGACATGTAAATGCGCTTGGCCTCACGCAGTTGTCGATGGGCCGCAATGTCATGCCCCAGGGAAAACAGCGCGCTGGACGCAAAGGTGTTCTGCACCGTCAGTACGCGGCCGTAAGCGTAGGACAACGAAAGCATCGCCAACAGCGGAACCACCAACAGCAGCGCCAGCCGTTCATGGATGGGCGCCAGCGCCAGATGGCTCAAATAGAACAACAGCACCAACAACACCGCAAACCCCATCAAGGTTCTGGCGCCCTCATTGAAGTCGCGAAAAAACAGCGCAGCCCCCGACACCAGCAAGATCACGACCGGCACGGTCAGCACGCACACCAGGCCCATCACGACTTTCCTCAGCCCTGTGTCCTGGCGTTCCATCACGTTCCGGGCCAGCCGCACGCTGCCAGCGATGGCACACAACAACAGCACGGCGAACACCCAGGTGAATCCACCGTGAAACAGCAGCACGACTTTTTCCAGCACGCGGCCAATGTTGATCTCAAGTTGCAGCCAAGGCGCCGCCGCCCAGTTCAGGAACAAAACGCGGGTCTGATCCATGTATGGATAAGCGGTGACACTGTAGATCAACCCGCCGAGCGCCACCTGGGCGAGTTTCCAACCAATCAACTCGCACCACTGCCGCCAGGCCCACTTGTCGTTCGCGGCCCTGAGCAGTTCCAGGCAACACAGGCCCAGAAACACATTAAGGCTCACCTGATAGAGCCCCAGCCCCAAGGCAATCAGGAAGGCCGGCACCAGCCATTGCAGGATGCGCGAAGGATGACGAAACGTGATCGCGTAGATCACCGCCACCAGGCTCAAGGCGTTGGCCGGCCCGTCGTATTGATACGACAGGTTCTGCAGAAAGAACGGGTTGTACCAGAGTGGCAACACCACCAGGCAGCAGGATAGCGTCGGCCGGGGATAGTAATGGAACGTCAGGCTGGTCAACGCAAACGCCATGGCCAGGGTGGCGATCAACAGCGGCAACGGAAAGATGTTCGGCGCGGCATCACTGAAGGTCAGAACGTTATAGAACAGTTCGGTGAACAACCGCCCCTGGCTCGCCCAGGCCGTGCCGGCGGACAGCGAACGCCAGTTGTCATCGATGTAGGGATAGTCCGCCAGGATCAGCGGAATGACATAAATCAGGGTCGCGAACTGAAAAAACAGCCAGACCCGACGACGGCCGATTTCGCTGCTGAAAAAATCGCTCAGTCTGCCCATGCTAAAGCCCGACCCGGTCTTTGCCGCCGATGATGTCTTTGATCACATACCGGGGCCGGTGCTTGGCTTCGATGTAAATGCGCCCGATATACTCACCCAGGATGCCGATGCCGATCAGTTGCACACCGCCCAGAAACAATATGGCTGTCATCAAAGAAGGGTAACCGGGGACACTGTTGCCGAAGAAAATCTTGTCCAGCACCATGTACACCGCGTACAGCACCGCGAAGATCGAGATAGCGCCGCCGATGTAAGTCCATAACCGCAATGGCACGGTGCTGAATGAGGTAATGCCTTCCAGCGCCAGGTTCCACAGTTTCCAGCCATTGAACTTGCTGCGGCCCGCCACTCGCCGGGCCCGCTCGTACTCCACCACCACGGTGGTGAAACCGGCCCACGACAGAACGCCTTTCATGAACAACTGATGCTCGGGGAGTGCGCGAATCACATTGACCACCTTGCGGTCCATGAGCCGGAAATCCCCGACGTTTTCTTCGATGCGGGTGTAGGAAATCCTGTTCAGCAGGTGGTAGAACATCGCCGCGCTGTGGCGTTTCAGATAACTGTCGCTGGCACGATCCCGGCGTTTGGCGAGCACCACGTCGGCGCCCTTCTGCCACTCGGCAATCAACCTCGGGATGACGCTGATCGGGTCCTGCAGGTCCACGTCCATGGGGATCACCGCATCGCCGGTGGCGTATTCCAGCCCGGCAAACAACGCCGGTTCCTTGCCGAAGTTGCGCGAGAAATTGATCAGCAATACCTGTTCATCGGCCCGGGCCAATGCCTTTGCCTGCTCAGCCGTCTGGTCGGTACTGCCATCATTGATGAACACGATCTCCACGTCACACAGGTCGAGTCTCAATTCACGGCGCACCGCCTGATAGAACAGACTGATCGCCTGCTCTTCGTTGAATACCGGGACAATCAGCGAAACCTTCACGTTTCACACTCCTGAGAACCGAAGTGTAGATGCTCGCCAGATGCCATCAGGCGGCGTTCCGGTGTGCGAACCGTCCGGCAGACCGACGGCCACGCCGTTCGATCCGTTCGCGATAAGCAGCTGAGACATTCGGTAATATCCAGCCTTTTGCAATTGCCTGTGAATCACGGCACCCTGCGCGCCGCCGGTATGCGGCGCGCCATCTTTTACTGCGCCCACACCTTATTTCCCCCCGTTCAAGAGCCCGCCGTCATGACGTTTGAACGCGATCACCGAATCGATTTTTTTCGCGGCCTGGCCCTGATCTTCATTTTCTGGGACCACGTACCGCAGAATCCACTCGCGCAGTTCACGGTGCGCAACTTCGGCTTCAGCGACGCGGCGGAGATTTTCGTGTTCCTGGCCGGTTATGCGGCCGTGCTGGCTTACGGCAAGATCGCCCGGCGCGACGGGCTCATGGTGGCCACGGTGAAAATCCTGCGACGCGCCTGGGTGCTGTATGTGGTGCATATCTTTTTGCTGGCGCTGCTGATGGGCATTGTGTTTTTCGCCAACAGCCACGTGGAAACCCGCGATCTGGTGCAGGAAATGGGCTTACAGTATTTCCTCAGCAATCCGCAGCAAGCGTTGATGGACGAGTTGCTGCTGCGCTTCAAGCCGAACCTGATGGACCCGTTGCCGCTGTACATTCTGTTGCTGCTCGGCCTGCCGCTGGTACTGCCGATGCTGCTGCGCAAGGCTGAATACGTGGTAGGGCTGTCGGTGGTGTCGTACCTGCTGGCGCCATGGCTGCAGTGGAACCTGGCGGGCATCGACGGCGGCGTGTGGTTTTTCAATCCGATGGCCTGGCAGCTGCTGTTTATTCTCGGGGGCGCGGCGGCGATTCACCGGCAAAGGCCTCGGGCGCCGCAACCTCGACCGCTGACTCGGCAGCCGGTTTTCATCGCGGCTCTGAGCTATCTGGCAATGACCGGGATGATCGCGCTGTCGTGGAAATGGCCGACCGTGCATGACGCGGTCATGCCCCAATGGCTCGGCGAATGGCTCTATCCGATCAGCAAGACCCACCTCTCGCCGGCGCGTCTGCTGCACTTCCTCGCCCTCGCCTACGTCACCGCCAAGTTGTTGCCGGACACCGGCTGGACGCAACACTGGCTGGCGCGACAAAGCTGTCGCATGGGCCGATATTCTCTGGAGGTGTTTTGTTTTGGTGTGTTGCTGGCGCCGTTGGCGGACATGCTCAATGCCTTGGGTGGGAACGTATTGGCGATGCAGCTATTCAGCGCAATGTTGGGGGTCGGGTTGATGGCGTTGCTGGGGGCCTGGCTGGATTTCAATAAGCGGTTGAACAGGCCGATACCCATGACAGCCGTTTAAATGCAACAGCCCCGATCATTCAGACCGGGGCTGTTGTATGGCTGGCGTTACAGATTCAAGACGCCGAACGCACCGCGCCTTGCGACACATTGGTCGGTTGCAGCTTGAACACGTAGAACAACACCGTCAGCAGCACCAGGAACGCCGGGCCCACATACAGCGCTACGCGGGTGTCCGGGAAGTACGCCATCAGGCCGACCACCAGCACCAGGAAGGCCAGCGCCAGGTAGGAACTGACCGGGTACAGCCACATACGGTATTTCAGGCCGGCACGTTCGCTGGCGCTCAGGCCTTTGCGGAACTTGAGCTGGGCCAGCAGGATCATCACCCAGGTCCAGATCGCGCCGAAGGTGGCAATCGCGGTAACCCAGACGAAGACTTTCTCCGGCACCAGGTAGTTGAGCAGTACGCCCAGCAGCAACGCACCAATCGACAGCAGCAACGCGCGACGGGGCACGCCGTTGTTCGATGTCTTGGCGAAACCGGCCGGGGCCTGGCCATTCTGCGCCAGGCTGTAGAGCATGCGCCCGGTACTGAAGATCCCGCCGTTGCAGGACGACAGCGCGGCGGTGATCACCACGAAGTTGATGATGCCGGCGGCGGTCTTGATGCCCAGACGCTCGAAGGTCATCACGAACGGGCTGCCCTGGGTGCCGATTTCGTTCCATGGATAAATCGACAGGATCACGAACAAGGCGCCGACGTAGAACAGCAGAATCCGCCAGAACACCGAGCCGATCGCGTTGGGAATGGTTTTCTGCGGGTTCTTCGCTTCACCGGCGGTCAGGCCGATCATTTCGACGCCGAGGTAGGCGAACATCACCATTTGCAGGGACATCAACACGCCTTGCACGCCGTTGGGCATGAAGCCGCCGTGGGCCCACAGGTTGGAAATCCCCAGGGCCACGCCATCGTTGCCGAAGCCGAAAGCAATGATGCCAACACCGCCGAGCACCATCGCGATGATGGTGACGATCTTGATCAGGGCGAACCAGAACTCGAACTCACCGAAGGCTTTTACCGCGATCAGGTTGATCGAGCCCATGCTGACCAACGCGGCGAGTGCCCAGATCCAGCGCGGCACGTCAGGGAACCAGACGCCCATGTACACCGCCACCGCGGTGATTTCCGCGACGCAGGTCACCAGCCACAGGAACCAGTAGTTCCAGCCGGTCAGAAAGCCCGCCAGAGGGCCGAGGTAATCCTGGGCATAACGGCTGAACGAGCCGGCGACCGGGTTGTGCACGGCCATTTCGCCGAGGGCGCGCATGATCACCAGGATCGCCAGACCGCCGATGATGTAGGACAGCATGATGGCCGGGCCGGCCATTTCGATGGCCTTGGCCGAACCCAGGAACAGGCCGACGCCGATACAGGCACCGAGCGCCATCAAGCGAATGTGCCGTTCGCCGAGCTCGCGTTTGAGCGGGCCGCCCTGAGCGGTCTCGCCGTGGGGCAGGTGATTGCCGACTGGCATAGGTACAACCTCGTCTTGTTATTGGATATGACCACCGAGTGTCGAAGCACCGACCGATAAGCCAGTACCTGGTGAAACCGGGCCTGCCTTGTGGACAGGCACGTCTTGTAGGACAAAACCTGCAAGATCAGCGGGGCGTGCAGTATAAAAAGCTAACGACAGGTGTTTTCACTATATAAAACACAATATTCAGCGAGAACTCACGGGTAATTCCCGCTATACGGAGTGGCATTACCTGGCTTATGCAGGAATATCCGCCATCGAAACGTTGCCGAGTATTGCACAACAATGGTGCATCGTCATGTCCCTACCTAGGCAGCATTTACCTCTTCGATGCGTCTAACTCAAACCTTTCAGACGCCCCCCTTGTGGTGAGGGAACTGTTGTGGGCAGGGGGCTTACTGTGGCGAGGGGGCTTGCCCCCGTTCGGCTGCGCAGCAGTCGTGAATCCTGTACATGCGGTGTGTCTGAAAAATGGTTTTTGGGACTGCTGCGCAGTCCAACGGGAGCAAGCCCCCTCGCCACAGGCAAGCTCCCTCGCCACAACAGCCCTTCTCCATAGGTAATCGTGCGCATCTGATATTTGGTTGTTCACAATTTTTTCACCAACGCCAACCACCGTCTAAGCTTCAAACAAGTCCGATCAATCTGCGTGAATGGATCAGTCGACTATGGGCGCTTTGTGGCAAACCGATTCGAGTGAAACTGTGGTTCCGACTGAACGTGTGGATGAAGCGCCTTTACCTGAAAAACCCCGTCGCTCCCGGCACGGCTGGGGGGCGTTCTGGTTGCTGCTGCTGATTATCCTGATTGTCCTGGGCCTGGCCGCGGCCAAGGAAATGCGCACCTCCAAGTTTCAAGCCCGGGAGATCAGCAAATATGCGGCTTCGCTGAAGTACGAGCTGCAACCCGGCCCCAGCGACGCGATTCGCTACCCCGGCGAAGGCCCGTTCGATCAGCGTCTGGGTTACAGCGCCCTGGATGAATTTCTGCCGCGCCTGCTCAAGCGCGATTACATCGTAGCGGCACAAACCCGCTTTTCCCCGGCGCTGTTGAAGTACAGCGACAAGGGCTTTTTCATTCCCTATGCCGAGAAAATCCAGGCCGGGCTGTCGATCACCGATTGCCGCGCGGCCCCGCTGTACCAGTTCAAGTACCCGCAACAGCTTTATTCAAGCTTCGACGCAATCCCTCCGGTAGTCGTCAACAGCTTGCTGTTCATCGAAAACCGCTTTCTGCTCGATCCGCACCAGCCCCTGGCCAACCCCGCCGTGGACTGGCCACGGTTCGGCATGGCGGCGTGGTCCCAGGTGGCCAAGCTGTTGCGCCTGCCCGGCCAGTCGGCGGGCGGCAGTACTCTGGCGACGCAGCTTGAGAAGTATCGACACTCGCCCGACGGCTTGACCGTGTCGGGCGCGGAAAAAATCCGCCAAATGATTTCCGCCAGCGTGCGGGCCTATCAGACGGGACCGGAAACCCTTCAGGCACGGCAAAATGTGATTCGCGATTACCTCAACAGTGTTCCGCTGTCCGCGGTACCGGGCCACGGTGAAGTGCATGGCATGGCCGAAGGTTTGCGTGTGTGGTACGGCACCGACTTCAACAAGGCCAACGAACGGTTGGCCAGCACCGATACCGATCAGAAAAGCCTGGCGGAAAAAGGCCTGGCCCTGCGTGAAGTATTGTCACTGATGATTGCCCAGCGCCGCCCTTCCCATTACTTGACCAAGGGCCGTGATGAATTGGCCAGTCTGACCGACAGCCATATTCGCCTGCTGTCACAGAATGGGGTGATCGATGCGCCCCTCGCGGCGGCGGCACTGGCCAGTAAAGTGACCTACCGCGACTGGCAGACACAGCCCACCATTCAGCCGATCGAAACCAATAAAGGCATCAGCGTGGCGCGCAGTCGTCTGGGCGGGTTGCTCAATCGTCCGCTGTATGACCTCGACCGCCTCGATCTGTCCGCCACCAGCACTCTGCAAGGCGAGCTGCAAACCCAGGCCACCGCATACCTCAAACATCTGGCCGACCCGGCTTATGCGGCGGAAATCGGCCTGATCGGCGAACGCCTGCTCACCCCCACCAGCACCACCCAGGTGCGCTACAGCTTCACCCTGTTCGAACTGACCCCCGACGGCTCGCGGGTACGGGTGCAGACCGACAGCACCGACCAGCCGTTCGACATCAATGAAGGCAGCAAGCTGGAACTGGGCTCCACCGCCAAAATGCGGGTGCTCACCACTTACCTGCAGATCATCTCCGAGTTGCACGATCGCTACGCAGCCATGACCGTTGCCGAACTGAAGAAAACCGAAGTCGCCGAACAGGATCGCCTGAGCAGCTGGGCCGTCGATTACATGATTCAGAACACCGACCGCAGCTTGCCAAAAATGCTCGGCGCCGCACTGGATCGCAAATATTCCGCCAGCCCCGGCGAGGCGTTTTTCACCGGTGGCGGGCTGCACACATTCGTTAACTTCCGCAAGGAAGACAACGGCCGCATGCCGACCCTGCGCGATGCCATTCGTGAGTCGATCAACCTGCCATTCATCCGGCTGATGCGCGACCTGGTGCGCTACAGCACCTACGCGGGCCCCAACAGCAGCGCCGAATTGCTCAAGGACGACCGCGACCCGCGGCGTCAGGAATACCTGGCCCAGTTCGCCGACCGCGAAGGCACCGCATTCCTGTTGCGGTTCTGGAAGAAGTACCAGAACAAAGACACCCAGACACGCCTCGAAACCTTCCTCGACAGCATGCACCCGACACCGATCCGCATGGCTGCCGTGCATCGATATCTATTCCCGCAGGGCGACCAGGAGAGCTTCAACACCTTCGTGCGCTCGCACCTCAAAGGCGCCAAGCTCACGGAAAAACTCACCGACGAACGCCTCGAACGCCTGTACCTGAGTTACGGCCCGGGCAGCTATGACCTGCCGGATCAAGGCTTCATCGCCAAGGTTCACCCGCTGGATCTGTGGTTGATCGGCTACTTGCTGAACAACCCCGACGCCAAGTTCAGCCAGATCGTCAAAGCCAGCGAATTCGAACGCCAGGAAGTTTACAGCTGGCTGTTCAAAAGCAAACACAAGGGCGCACGTGACAGCCGCATCCGCACGATGCTGGAGATCGAGGCGTTCCTCGACATTCATCAACGCTGGCAGAAAGTAGGCTATCCGTTCGACCACCTGGTGCCCTCGCTGGCCACCGCCATCGGTAGCTCAGGCGACCGCCCCGCCGCGCTGGCGGAGCTGATCGGCACCATCCTCAACGACGGTGTACGCCTGCCGACGCTGCGTATCGACAGCCTGCACTTCGCGGCCGGTACGCCCTATGAAACCCAGCTGATCAACAATCCGGTCGTCGGCAAACGCGTGATGCCTTCCGAGGTGGCAACCGCCATGCGCGAGGCCTTGTCGCAAGTGGTGGATGCCGGCACGGCCAAACGCGTGGCAGGCAGTTTCAAACTGGCCAACGGCACCCCGTTGGCCATGGGCGGCAAAACCGGGACCGGCGACAACCGCATCGAAGCCATCGGTCCGGGTGGGCGGATTCTGAGCTCGAAATCGATCAACCGCACCGCAACGTTCGTGTTCTACATCGGCGATAGCCATTTCGGCACCTTGACCGCCTACGTGCCGGGGCGCACGGCCGAAGCCTTCAAATTTACCTCGGCGTTGCCCGTGCAAGTGCTCAAGGGCATGGCGCCCATCCTGATGCCGTATCTGCAACCGGGGAGTCGCACCGGATGTTTACCCGTGGAGCTCTCCCGCCGCTGACCGGGTGGTAAATAGTTATTTTCGGCATGCAAAATTCCAATGCTTTCGGCACTCTCCGCAGGTGTTCCGCGCAGTAATTCAGACTTTTACTTTGAGCGATGAACGATAGGCTGTTGCCTTCCATAACTGCTCAAGGCTGATAAAAACAATGTCAGATTTACAAGGACGTAAAACTGCCCGCCCAGGAGGGGCAGACGACGATAAGGGCCGTCACTACGCTTTCATCCAGAGTCGAATTCACCCGACATTCAAGGACGCTTCATTGCGCAGGGCGCGGGAACTGAGCCTCACACAACCTCGTTCCGGACAATGGATCAAGACCGCCACTCAATCTGCTCACACACAGTTACAAGATGCCAACCTTGAACTCTGGTCTGCCCAGAACAAGGTGGATCGGTTTCTCGAAGAGTTACAAAACGTTGATGACTTCGCTGAACCCTTGCTCACCGATGCATTGATGAAACAGTACGGGGTCGATGTCGATGTCAGAACCACTTACTTGCATCTTTACTTACCCAAAGAGCGCCCCTGGTATGCCATCGACCTCACGGGCGGCGTCGTCACCCGAACCGTCTCCCTGCTGAACGCAGCCCTGCACAACTTCGCACGCAGCGAAACCTGCGAGCCGGATTCCGACTTCATCAGCCAGCCCGATGAGCGCGGTCTGTTCGACGTCCTGCCGGTCAAACGCAAAATGTCCATCGCCCAGTTCCAGACCCTGTGTCGCGAGCTGGACATTGGCGCGCGCTATGCCCGATACCTTGAAGACCGCTTGCTACCCGGCGATGCCGTCGCCAGGCGTTTTCTGCAACTCAAAATCATCGACAGCGAGAAAGCTGCCTTCAAGGCAGCCGTTCAACAAGCGCTGATGACCGGCGACATTGATGCCGACGCGAGCGACCTGATCCTGAAGATGCTCGATGGCCAGCGCAACCTCACCCGCAAGGGCCGGGTGATGCATTTCGCTGAACTGTCCGTTCTGGGCAGCCGGCTGGCCGGGATCGTGCTGATCACACCGGACCTGTACCGTGAGCACAGGCGCGAGGTCGAGCCGATATTCGCGTATGTCCCCCAGGACCCTGAACATCCGTTGAAAGAGTACCCCTCAACGGTCGCCTTCATGAATGAACTGACTCGCCAGCTGCGGGACAACCCGCTCATCTCGTCCACTGGAATGACTTATCGCCAGTTCTTCAGCCGGTTCGTCGATCAGCCGGAGCGAGGGCATTTTTTCGGCGGGCTGCAACAGCGGCTGTTCGAGGTGAAATGGCATCAGAAAGATCCGCTGGATCCAGGGCCCAGCTGGCGGGAAGTACCGGTCGAGCAGCCCAATCTTCGTTTCAGCGCCGCACCGATCCGCGGCGAATTCTGGAAATACCGCTTTGAGCAGAAGCTGAACAAGATCCTCAATGACGCCCGACACATCGCCGTGTCCACCGCCGACACCGATCGCAATGCCCGATGGGCCTGGTGGGAGAATTTCAAGAAAATAGTCTCGGACATCTTCAACGTCGCCCTGATGGTCGTCACACCGTTCGTGCCGGGGTTGGGGGAATTGATGATGGCCTACACCGCCTATCAGATCGCCAACGATGTCATCGAAGGCTTCGTCGACATGACATTGGGGCTGTGGAACGAAGCGGTCGAGCACATCGTGGGTGTGGTGGAGGATGCCATTCAATTGACGGCGTTCGCTGCCGGGGCAAAAATCGGCGAGGTCGTGCGTCTGAAACTCTCGCCACTGATCGAAGGCATGAAACCGGTCACGCTGCCCAATGGCGAGCCACGCCTGTGGCATCCCGATCTGCGGCCTTACGAGCTGCCGGATGTGAAGCTGTCGGCCGACTCCGGTCCTGACGAGCTGGGACTGCATACCCACCAGGGCCAGGACATCCTGCCGCTGGATGACACCCACTTCGCCGTGCGGAAAGACCCGCAAACCGGCAACTATCGCATCAAGCATCCACACCGCGCCGATGCGTATTCACCCGAGTTACGACACAACGGCCTCGGCGCCTGGACTCACGAAGGCGAAAACCCGCGAGCATGGAGTACGCCGAAACTGCTGCGCCGTCTCGGCCACACCGTCGACGGCTTGACCGACGCGGATCTCGAACGCGCGCGCATTGCCAGCGGCACCGACGACAGTGCACTGCGCCGGATGTACATCGACAACACGGCTGCGCCACCGCTACTGGACGACAGTCTCGAACGCCTGCACCTCCAGCGCCAGGCCCGGCACAGTATTGAACGGATTCGCACAGGGCTGGCGCTGGATCCGTCCTCCTACTGGTTTGAACCGCTGGCGACCTACCTGGACGGCTGGCCTGCGGATAAATCGCTGAAGGTTTATCACAACGACGACCTGACCGGTCCCTTTCGCCAGTACGGCAATCCCGAGGCAACGGCGGGGCAGACGCTGGCCACCAGCCTGTCGCACCTGTTGAGCAACCAGTTTGCGCCAAGCCTCGTCAACTTCCTCGATGAAGCGGAACTGCAAGCAGTACTCGGCCGGCCAATGGCGAAAAGCGAACAGGTGCAAGCGCTGCGCGATCGGCTGGCGGACGAAGCCAATCGCCTGCTTCCAGACATCGTCAATCAGCTGTACCAAGGTGCACAAGCATCGGACGATCCCCGGGTCAGGCTCGTGCGCCATGAGTTTGCACAGCTGCCGTCCCGTGCAGTGAAGACCCTGCTGAGCCGTGCCGACAGCCCTGACCTCAAGCGAATGGAACAAGAGCAGCGCCTGCCTTTGAACATCAAGATCCGCGCCCGTGAAGCGGACTTCGAAGTCCGGGCAAACCATGCCTATGAAGGGTTCTACGACGATGCGCAGTGGGTGCCGGAAACCGAAAGCCTGGTGCTCAATGCGCTCAGGATTCATTCCGACACATTCAATGAGTTACGCATCGAAGTACGCGAAGGCAGCGATGCCGGCCCCCTGCGTTGCAGCGTGGGCACGCAGGATGCGTCAACCGTCCGGGTACTGGTCAGGGATGAGGTGAACCGCTTCGAAGTCTGGGACGCGCAAAACCACAAACTGCGGGAAGCCGCCGATTTTTTCGAAGCGGTGCTCAACGCCTTGCCGAAAAACAAACAGACGCAATTGGGTTATCGACCTGGCCAGGGTCGCTTTTTCAAACAATGGGTCATGGTCAAGACCCAGACGCCTGCCGAACGCCGCACCGTGCTCCTCGCACCACCGATCCGTCCGCGGGCGGACCACGAAGACATGATGCTGTTGCGCGGCCCTGGTTTGTCCACCCGCAAACCCACCCTCACGGAAAGAGTGCGGGACCTCTACCCCCACTTCAACGAACGAGAAGCCGATACCTTTGTGCGATCCCTTGGCTCGCCGGAACAAGGGCATCAGACCCTGACACGACTGGACCGCGAACTGCATGATCTTGAGGTGTTGCTCAATAAATGGCGATACCGCCAACCTGATAGCTGGGGCCCGGATCGCCAAGGGTTCGTCCGCGGTGGCGGGCTGCACATCAGCGAACGACTCATCGATTGTTTCAGGAGAAAGCCCACCGTATTCGGTGAACGCAGCACCACTTCCGACGGCGGCTATGCACTGGACCTTTCCACGGAAATCGACCCTGTCGACCTCGAGCGCTGGTGGAAGGAACTGCCGGACATCAAGCACTACCTCGATCAGATCACCACGTTGAACCTGGACCGCACGACGTTCTCCCAGAAAGCCTCCGGCCTGTTGAAAGACTTCCCCCACCTGCGGCAACTGAGCGCCCGCGGTTGCGGCTTGACGCAGTTGCCCGACAGCATCGGCAAAATGCATTACCTGCGCACGCTACGCCTGATGAACAACGACATCAGGCTGACGCCGGCGTCGGTCGAGCAGCTGCGAAACCTGACCCGTATCGAAACACTCAGGCTCGATGACAACCCAAGGCTGGGGATGCTGCCGAACGTTGAACGCATGCCCAAGCTCAGCATCCTGAGTCTGAGCAACACGGGGGCCACCACGTGGCCGGACGGGCTCTTTGCGCCCAACAAGCGTCGGCCTCGAGGATTTTTTCTGGATCTGCAGGAAAACCCGATCAGGATCATTCCCACCGTCGTGCCCGGCTCTGACGATGCGTTTATCGTGGCGCGGACCCGCCTGTTCGAAATGAACCTGTCGCAGGCCAATGTCGTCAAGTTCCAGGCGTATCGACGCTCAGTCGGCATCTCGCCCACACAGGTCTATACCGACGCCGCCACCGACGCGATGGCCCAATGGCCGATGAAGGATGACTCGGAGTGGTGGAGTGCCGAAGTCTCCGGGTTGGGAACCTTCCGCCAGGAAGCCTGGCACGACCTGATGTCCGAGCCTGGCTCTGAAGGTTTTTTCGCCTTGATCCAGAAACAGACCACCTCGGCCGATTACCGGGCCGGCGGTGAATTGCGTAATCAACTGAGCAGCCGGGTATGGCGAATGGTCGAAGCCGTCGACCTGGACAGCGAGTTGCGCGCCGATCTGTTCGAAATGGCAACGTCGCCCACGACCTGCGCCGATGCGGGAGCCCAGATGTTCAACCACATGGGCATCAAGGTGCTTGCCTCCGAAGCCTATGCCTTGTCGACATCGGGCGCCATGCTGGAAAGCAGGTTGGTCAGGCTGGCAAAAGGGGCGGCCCGTCTTGCGCGGGTAGAAGATATTGCACGGGCCGATTTCGCCAAACGTCCGGGCGGCGACGAAATTGAAGTGTACCTCGCCTATGAGAGCGGCCTGGCGCAACGTCTCGATTTGCCGTGGCAATCGACATTGTTGCGGTATCCCGAATTGGCCAGGGTAAACGCTGAAATGCTCGACACGGCGTTCGATACGGTAATGTCGATGGAAGCCGGCGACGGGTTGGTCAATGGAATGATCGAACAGCCGTACTGGGAGAAATACCTGCGTGACACCTATCCCGCGGAGTTCCGGCGCAATGCCCGGATGTTTGAACACAGGACCGACCTGCTGGATGAACTGCGCGAGGCCCAACGCGCCTGGGCCGGTTCCAAAGAGCAGTTGATTGTGCAACGACGCGCACTCAAGCAGCGGTTACTCGACCTTGCCAGTCAACTCAACGTCCCGGAAAGCCTTGTGCTCACCGGCGAGGAAATGACGGACGAGGTCTATGGCGGATTGCTCAACGACATCGGCTACGAGGAAAAACAGCTGAGCCGTCGGTTGACCCGAGCGGCGCTGCAGAACGCCGGATAATCAGCCCCCGCCCTGAAGGCGATCAAGCCTTCAGGGCGTCTTCTACTGTTATCCCACTTCGGAGTCCCATATCACGGTGATGTTTCCGGAATAACTGGACGACACCCCGGGCTGGATCATGTAATCCACATAATTCGGTGCAATCTCGAAATGCAGGGTGCCTGGCGCGCGATCAACGTAGAAACCAGGCCTGAACTCCTGCGCATTCACCTGGCCTATGCGCAGCGGTCGACGGTTGACCGGTTGGCCGCTGACGTCCGTCAAACCATTGGGCAGGCTGACACTCAGTTGTACCTGGGCAACGCGACTGGAAACAGGGTCGCGGATCAAGCAATGCGTCGACCCGCCCTCTCCACACTCCAGGTGCATTTTGAAGCGGCTCGACGACGAGATGTTGAACGTCTGATCGCGAAACAGCCGGGTCGGTTTACGCCCCTGGGTCAGCCAGGCTTGCCAGCCACCCTGCGGCACCAGTTCAACGCTGCTTCCTCCGGGCGGGATCTCGACTTTCAACGTGTGCTCAACGCTTAAAGTGAAATTGAGGGTGATCAGATCGTCGTCAGGCAACATGACATCGCCCATGTCGAAATCCTGGTGCGGTCCGACGGTGTAGTTCAGCACGCCGCGATAGGTACCTGCCGACATCTTGAGCGGGTTGGGCGTGGCCAGCTCGTAGCTGAACCCGGTGTTTTCATAAGCGAACTGGTAGTCCTGGGTAATGTCCTTTTGTGCCTGCTTGGCGCACACCCCCGCATTGGCCGGCACTCGCCAAAAGAACGCATAGTACAAGGCAGTGCCATAACCCACCCCGCCATATCCACAGGGGGGAGGCGCATTGACCCAGGTACTTTGCCAGACCCCTGTGGGCAGAGGCGTCTTGATTGTGTAAGCGGCACCGATACCGTTGACGCGCATCCTGAGCGTCTCGGACTCTCCGGTATCGTCGTGCACCACCGTGACGTCTCTCCAGGAGGAAGGAACCCGGAACATCGCGCCCCGACGCTGCTCGTGCATCGCTGGTATGTCTGCCGCCATCCGGAAGCGAACGGGCAACAAAATGCTGAAAACGCCCGCCTCGCAGTACTCGGGGTGATCTCCGCAATACCCGCCCTGAGGGGTCGTATTGATAAAGGTGTTTTGCATCGGTTTCGCCGGATCGGGACGAAATACCGCGGTCATTTCAACGGTGCTGGCGACCGTGGTCTGCATGAACGCACCCGCCAAACCCAAGCCGCTCAGCTGGATGATTTTCCTGAGCATTTCCATGATTGCTGCACTCCTTTTCACTGCATTGGCGCAAGACACTAAACTTCTGAATCCCACACCACTGTCACGCGTCCCGAATACTGTCGTTGTTGTCCGGGGCGAAGCATTTCTGCCACTTCACTGGCGGGTATTTCGAAATGCAGCGTTCCCGGTTTGCGATCCACATAAATCCCTGGCATGAACAACTGCGTGCCACTGCCGTCCAGGTTTAGTGGCCGACGATTGACAGGTTGACCGCCCGCGTCCATCAAACCATGGGGCAGACTTACGCCGACGTTCAGCGGCACAAAGTGACCGGACAACGGTTCATTCAGCGAGCAGGTATTGCCTTGGACGTACTGACACTGCAACTGCATTTTGAAACGTGAACTGGCGGAAATGTTGAAGGTCTGGTCGCGGAACAGGCGCGTCGGTTTTCGCCCTTGCGTCAGCCAGGATTGCCAGCCGCCCTGCGGGACCAGTTCAACACGGTTTCCACCAGGAGGCACCTCGACCTTGAGGGTGTGCTGAACGTCCAGCGCGAAGTTCAACTTCAATGAAGTACTGCTGGGCAGCATGATGTCGCCCATGTCGAAATCCGCCCCAGGGCCGACGCTGTAGGTCAGATTGCCAGCATATTTGCCCGAGGACATACCCAGCGGGTTAGGGGTCACCAGTTCATAGGCAAAATCGAGATAGCTATATCGCAGCCAAGGCACATTGAATTTAGCCTGTTTATGGCACGAGCCTTCGGTTGGGGTTTTCCAGAAAAAACCATAGGTATTCGACGTGTACAAACCCACGCCGCTGTAAAGACAGGGAGACGGTGCGTAAACCCAGCTCTGCCCCCACAGTTGACCGTGGGCAAGCCGATAATCGTCGCCTCCACCTACCAGACTGATCACGTCTTCGGTCACATATCTGGATCCTATACCCGCAATGCGCACCTTAACGGTTTCCGCTTCGCCGGTGGATTCGTGGAAAACCGTCAGATCTCGCCACTGCGCTGGCGCTTTTATCAACGCACCCTTGCGTGGATCCTCGTGATGGGCGGTGATCGGCGCGATGGATTCGAATTGGATCGGCACCCTGAGACTGAACATTTCGTTGTCGATGCATTGCTGAGGATAACTGGCGCAATAACCACTGGGTGGCGTGTCATTGTGGAATTTATTGCGTTGCGGATTCGCCGAGTCCGGTTTGAACGAGGCTTGAATCTGTACCTCCTGCGCCCATACCGAAGATAGCGATCCCAGGAGCAAGGCCATTACACCTGCACATTGTTGTAATGCTTGAAAACGAATCATCTCTTTGGGCCTCATAGAATCGGTATCAAGCACCCGGCATCACCGCGTTGAAGATCATGTTGACGCTGCCAAAGTAACTTCCGGGCTTGTAAACCCCATCGGCAGGCGGCATCGGGAGGATTTCCAGCACCACGCGTTTACCAGGCGCGGCCTCGGCCAGGGACACCACTTCGCTGCTCTCGTGCTCGCTCAACTGTTTGCCGTTGAACAGCACCCGCAAGGCAATGTCATGGGCGTCGGTGCCGTTGGACAGATACGGCCGGCCTTCCAGCCGCGCCTCGATCGAGCCCGCTTCGTTCTTCAGGTCGAAGTACTTGCGCAAGCCACCCAGTGTCGACGACGTCAAGTTCCAGGGCAGTTGCTGTTCGCGATGGATCCAGCCCGGGTCCGATGGAATGACATAAAACGCCTGGGTCGGAATCGTCACGAACACTTCGAAGGTGTGCTCTTCCCGGGCGGCGAAGACATCAGCGCTCGTCCACATCGCGACAACCGACAAAAAGACCTGGGTCAGCTTCCTGCTCATGGGTTATCCCTTCACGTCCAGTTTTTTGCTGTGCTCACCTTCAACCAGGGTGAAGCGATATTCGCGACCGGCCTGTTTTTCGAACTCAAAAGTACGGCCCGCCAGAATGTGATGCTTGGTCGTGGGCTGGCAGTCCTGCTCGTTTTTAACCGAACAATCCTTGAACTCATCGATCACCACCACGCTGTTGCCGTTGTTGCGAATCCGATACATGCCTGCGCCGTTTTCAATCGCACTGTCGAAGCGTGTTTCCTTTGGCCGTACGAAAAACACCGCGCCGTAACCCGCCAGCACGGTAACCCCGGCCGACAGGGATTTTTTGTAGTCTTCCCGCTCTTCGCCGGACACCGCGAATTCGTCTTCCTTCTCCGGCACCACGGGTACGAATCGCACCCGGAAATAACGCTCCCTGTCGCGCTCGCCCATGAACAGCAGACGGGTGCCCTGCATGCCATTGGCAGGCACGATCAGTCGCGCGGGACTTGCCATCAAACCATCCCGGGACTTGCCGTCGGTGTTGGATTTGAGCGGCACTTCCTGCGACTTGCCGTCGGCGTCGTAGAGAATTTCGAGGATGTTGACCTTGACGAATGCAGTGCTGTCGCCGCCGTTGAACACGCGTTTCAGGTACGTACTTTTATCGCCGTCCAGATAGTCGTAAACGGTTCCGATATTGATGCTCGGTCCGGCATGAACAGCTTGGGAAAACAAACAAAAACCCACAAATGCCAAAAGACGTTTCATCGTCCCTACCTCGTTAATTAATCAAGTTTTCCCGGGGGGTTAACCCGCGGTTGGAGCCATGAAAGTCGCATCGGCCAACGTATCCGGCGTGCAACGCAAATCGCCGATCATCAGCACGTTGTTTTCGGTACGCCCATTGTTCGGGTCCAGGCGGAACTGGCACAGCAACTGGCTGCCGTGGCGCACTTCCAGGGTCGGTGAACCCGCATTCATTTCCATGGAGAAGAAGCCGTCCACTTCGCTCACCCCACGGCTGGCGTGGTTGATGATGTGGTGGCCTTTAAGCGGATTGCCCTGCGGGTCGATCAGGCGACCGAGGACGGTCAGGGTTTTCATCACTTTCACCTGGCGATATTCCACACCGCCCTTGTTCAGGTGATAGCTGGAACGGGCCGGTTGGATGGTGGCGGCCGGAACGTGGTTGCCCTCGAAATCGAAACTGACCGAGCTGCTTTTGTACGCGGTGATCGGCACGAAATTGCGCCCGGGCTTGAGTACCGCGCTGCCGCCACTCAAATCATCGGCGCGCAAGGCGATGTCCTCGATGTCCGACTCCACGTCGATGATCATGCCGGCACCGTTGCGGTGATATTGGCTGGTCATGACCATTTTTTGCCCGCCGACGGCCACGGTGCTGTCGAGGTTCAAGCCCCCGGTAAAGTCGTTGTTGAAGGACGAGCGCTGGATAAAGCCGTCGCCGTTGACCAGGTCGGAACTCATGGTCGCCATGGCATTCAACCCGATGCCGTAGGTGTCGGTGATGGCCGTGGCGGAGACGCTTTGCAGCAGATGGTCCTGAAGGGTTTTGCGGTAGGTGATCGAAGCGTTGTTGTCGCGCCCGCCATCACGGTCGGTGCGGCTGCCGATACTGCCGGAAAGCTGTTCACCGGGGCCGCCCAGCGCGATGTTGACGCTCAAGTCGATACCCCGATTGCGGTCGTCTCCCGAACTCACGCTGCCCGGTCGATCAAACAGCGACAGGCGCCAATTGGCGTCACTGCCAAACAGTTGGGTGCGCTGGGTCCAGCCCAGATCCACGCCCGTCCCGTTGGTGTTGCCTTCGCTGTGGGACACCCGGGCATTGACCGAGTTTTTGCTGCTGAGTCGATGGTTTATCGACAGGGAAGAGTTGCTGGTCTGGCCAATGAATACGTTGCGCTGACGCACCCGCGTGCCATCGGGCAGCGTGTCGTACAGCCGGGTGGTATCGAGCCAGCTACGGTTATGGCTGGCAACAATGCTACCGCTGCCATAGGAATAAAGCCCTTGCACGTCGAGGCCGGTACCGTAGTCCTCGGTTTTGTAGACGTTGGCATAGACGCTGGCGTTGTTGACGATTGCCCAATCGACCGACGTGCCGTATTGCAGAGAGTCGCGCACCTGTCGACCCGACAGGCCCAGGATGACTCGCGGGTGCAGCAGGAAGTTGAACGCGGCCCCCGCCGTCATGTCGCCGTCGGCCTGCTCTTCCCAGTTACTGAGCAATTTCGATTCGCGGCCGGCGAACAGGTTGTAGCGCCAGCGCTCGTCATGGTTACGCCAGTTGTTGGGTTTGTAGACCAGCTCCTGAGTGCTGGAGGTGATTTGGCCGTCTTCGATCAGGCGCACTTCCACTTCATAAATACCGCCGGGCAGCGGACGCGTATCGAGGGTCTGCAACCCGGCAGGCACCGCCTGGGTGTTGATCAGCAAACCGTCGCGGTAGATCTCCACCGAACCCTGTCGATTGGCGGTAACGTAGATCGGATAGACCGCCGGTTTCGGGTTGTTGATGGCCAGGCTGTCGGAGCTGCCGTACATGACGCCCAATGCGGTGTCGGGGCTCACGCCAAACGTGCGCGGCTGACGGGTCAGGCCTTCGGACGTGGGTGTGAAATAGCCCAGGCGCAGAAAGTTGCCCTCCAGCTCGCGCTGGGTAAAGAGCTCATGCACCGCGTGATACAGCTTGTTATCCAGACCACCGAGTCGAGACAGTTGCATATTGACGGCCTGGGTCCAGTTGCCCAGGCTGCTGCTGGCTTCCAGGCCGTAGCGCCCGCCCAGGTCCTGGTTCTGCCCGCCGTTGAGGTTCAGCTGGTTGCGCACGATCAACCCGGTGCTGCCGTTTTCGGGCAGGTTGTAATAACGCTGTACCTGATCGTCGCGCTCAGCGTTTTGGGTGAGGATCGACACCAGTGAGTTTTCCAGGCTGTAGTGCACGGCCAATAGCTGCTCGGGGCATTTCGCCTGGCAGCCACCCAACGCTACGCCTTGTTTCAGATAGTTGGCCCAGATGTCGCGTTCACTGGGCTTGATCGTGCTGTCGCTGACATCGGCGAAGTCAACGAGGGTGATGCGATCGTCGCGGGTCAACACGACCATCGCCTCACCGAGAAACTGTTGGTCAAGTTCCACGCGCACCGCCAATGGCACATCAAAGAAATGCTCTTCGAACTCGCTCGGCAAACCTTTGGCTTGCGCCAACAGACTTCGAGGTGTGTGGCCGTTATCCGCCGGCGCGGCCAGGGCAGTTGCACAAAAACATAGGGCAAGCGCCGTCGCGATGGGAGTCATCGGGAACATGAACGGAATACTCTGAAGATGAATTCGTTGAAACCCGATCGACAGGCAAAACTTGCCCGCCGATCGGTAGTGTTATGAATTAAGGATGAACCTTAGTTAATAACGGTATTACGGAATGCGAGGAATGGCATCGAAGATCACCACTGGATTGGCGGTGTACAGGCCATTCTGGCTGTCGGTTGGTTTGGCAGCGGCAATCACCAGGTCAGCTTGCATGCCGCCATTGGACTCGGCGTCGCCGACCACTTCCTGTGACACGCCGGTCAGGGTTGTGCCATTGAACATGTAACTCAATGCGATGGTGTTGATGCCGTTGGACAATGGCTGCGGGCCGCCTTCGACGTAGGCGCCGACCGAACCGTTGGTGTGCTGTACATCATAAGTCGCACGGATCGGAGTCAGCGTACCGGCCCCCAGTACGTAGGCCATTTTTTCATCTTTACCGAAGTTCGGGTCCCGCGGCTGAGCATGGAATACCTTGCTTGGAATGGTGGCGCTGATGTTGATGGAGGTGCGCGATTCTTCCGCAGCGAACGCTACCGAAGAGCTCAGGGCCAGCAGGGTCATCGGAACGGCGATTGCAAACTTCTTGAACATTGTTGAGTACCTGTCTTTTTCAAATGATCGGACCGTGGAAAGTCACAACAAGCCAACACCCGGCACGAAGCACGGCGTTTTGGCTCAACTTTCGACGCCGGAGAATGATCGACCAATCGCTTGAAAAAGTAAGTACGTAACTTCCGAAGAACATGTAGTAACAATAGCTCTCGAACAGCAGGAAAAAAGTTAAAAAAACACCAATTAATCTGTTTTACCCTCAGAGAAATACTACACACAGTTTTAACTGAAAAAGCACACAGACAAGACTGCTTTAAACTTCCGTAAGACCAATACTACTGTTCACACAAGAATAGATCATCAATAAACGGAAGAACTTTATAATTAGTTCATTTACTCTAAAAATCAACCTTCGTAGCATCCTCGTCACTCCCATGCGCTCACCACTCGCGCCTTTCCCCAAGCCCCTCCCAATCTCGACCGTTGGTCCAGAACGCTTGCACAAGCCAAAAGATATATCTTAAGTTGTATCTAAACACGACGAGAGAAAGCAAAAATGAGAGACCATCATTCCCCCCACCGCGAACACGGCGACGGCCGCGACGGCTTCGAGAAACGCTCCGGTCGCGAACGCGGCGGTCGCGGCCCGCGTGTCTTCGCCCCCGGTGACCTGAAATTGTTGCTGCTGGCGCTGATCGCCGAGCAGCCCTGCCACGGCTACGACCTGATCCGCCAGATCGAAAGCATGTTCGACGGCGCCTACAGCCCCAGCCCCGGCGTGATCTACCCGACCCTGACCTTCCTTGAAGAAAGCGAAATGATCCTGGGCGATGCCGAGGGCGGAAAAAAACGCTACAGCATCACCGACGCCGGACGTCTGTCATTAAGCGAGCAGGCGATTGCCCTGGACGGTGTGCGCATGCGCATCGAAGTCAGCAAGCGCTCATTGCGCGGCCAGGACCGCCCGGCCGAGATCCATGAAGCGGTGCACAACCTGCGCCATGCCTTGCAAATGCACCATGGTCGCTGGAGCCCGGAAGAAATCCTGCGGGTGCGCGACCTGCTCAACAACACGGCCAAAGCCATCGTCGACGGCCCCGCCGTTCAACCCGTTTCGGAGAAAGTCGAATGACCGACGTTATCGTGCCATCCCAAACCATTCACCGTGTCAGCCATGAGATCAAACGCCGTCGTCTGCAAGTGCTGCGGGTGGTCGACCTGACGCCGCGCATGCGCCGCATCACCCTGGGCGGCCCGGAACTCGCAGGCTTCGTCAGCCTCGGCACGGATGACCACGTCAAACTGCTGTTCCCGCAAAACGCAGCGGAACAGGCGGCGCTGGAAACCCTGGTGCTCGGCGCCGGCAAGGACAACGGGCCGATGCCCGCGATGCGCGACTACACGCCACGCCGTTACGACCTGGACACGCTGGAACTGGACATCGACTTCGTGCTGCACGGCGACGGCCCTGCCTCGACCTGGGCCGAACAGGCCAAACCCGGCCAGTTCCTGCACATCGGCGGGCCGCGTGGCTCGATGATCGTGCCGGACATTTTCGACAGCTACCTGCTGATCGGCGACGAAACCGCCCTGCCCGCCATCGCCCGTCGACTCGAAGGCCTGGCCGCCAATCGGCGTGCGCTGGTGATCGTGGAAGTGGAAAACGGCGCAGAACAACAACGCCTGGTAAGCGCCGCGCAAGTCGATGTGATCTGGGTCCTGCGTGAAGGCGGCAAAAACAACCTGCTGACCACCGTGCAACAGATCAAGCTGCCCACTGGCAATCTGTATGCGTGGGTGGCGACCGAAACCAAATTGTCGCGGCAGATCCGCCGGGTGTTGCTCGATGAGCATGGCCTGAACGAGCAGTTCGTGAAGGCTGTCGGTTACTGGCGGCTGGATGACAGCGACGAGGAATAACAACCATCAAGACAGTTGCTCCCACAATTGATCTCCAGAGGACACATTTTTTGTGTGCGACTCGATTCAGTGTGGGAGCGGGCTTGCTCGCGAAAGCTATTTCAGACTCGCTACCGGTCCGAGCCTGTGCCAAGTCGACCCCGCCACCGATCCAACCCGACCACCAGCAGCGAAATCAGCACAAATCCCGCCAGCAATCCCCCGGCATTCATAAACACCTGTGGATAACCCAACTTGTCGACATCGATGAACGGATAGGGATAAGTCGCCAGTAGATGCCCGCGCCACAACGTATAGCCGAAGTACATCAGCGGATAGATCACCCACCGCGCAATGTGCCGCAGCCGCAACGTACCTTTGGGTACACAGAACCACCAATAAACCAGAAACAGCAGAGGCATGACGTCATGCATCAGCTCATCGGCCAGCCATTGCCAGCCTTCGGGATGCCATAAATGGCGCAGCAACAGGCTGTAGGCGATACCGACCACAGCGATGCTCACCGCAATGGCACTGCTCACCCACGGCTGCAAAAACCAGCGTCGCGCCGCCGACTCGCGGGAAGTCAGTTCACAGGTCAGCACCACCGCCACCAGCGTATTGGTCAGCACGGTGAAAAAACTGAAGAAACTCACCAGCCCGCCCAGCAGACTGGCCTCGATACTCCAGCGGGCATAGAGAATCAGGTACAGCTGAATGCTTAAACCCGCCCAGCCCAGGATCGCTGCCACGGCAACATAACGACGCCTCGCGGCAGAACCTGGCGTCGAGGGTATGACCATGCTCAGACCGGGCGCTTGGTGCGCATCAGCTTCACGTACAGGCGTTCGACCTTTTCCCGCGCCCACGGGGTTTTGCGCAGGAATGTCAGGCTCGACTTGATGGTCGGGTCACTTTTGAAACAGCGGATATCGATACGCTCGGCCAGCCCCGACCATTCGTAGTGCTTAACCAGGGCGTTGAGGATTTGCTCCAGCGTCACGCCGTGCAGCGGATCAGGGTTGTGTTCGGTCATGCCGGGCCTTTGAGCGATGAAAGAATGGGAAGGCGCGCACCTTAGCGGAGGGCTTCGTCTGGTGGAAGGGCTGCGGACAGAAGCATTCTGTCAGCGCTCAATTAACTGTAGGTGAGTTGGCCATCTTCCGAGGGACAAACGTCAGCGGATTGCACCTGTGTTCAGTAATAACGACGAGGGTCTGAATCGATCAGGCTGGCCAGCTTGGTCAGGGCAAACCTCAATTCGTCCTGGCTGGTGGGCGACATCAACACCAATCGCACACAGCGGGTAGTCCCGGTACGTTCGGCCTGGAACTGGGTGCCACTGAGTACCAGCACACCGTTGGCACGGGCCAGCATGGTGAACTCGTCGCAGGTCCAGGGCTCGGGCAACGTCAACCAGATGTGGTAGGAATACGGCTGGGTCTTGAGCTCGAAATTGGCGAAGATTTCCTGAGCGATCGCCTGCCGCCCGGCGGCTTCGTTGCGCTGAATCCGGATCAGTTTTTTATCCAGCCCCTCGGTGATCACGTTGCTGGCCAGCTGAGCGGTCAACGGCGACGGCATCCAGACGCTGCTGCGCACCATGGAAGTCAGGCGCGACAACAGTTTCGGCGGGCTATAAAGATAGCCAATCCGCAAGGCCGGCATGATCGACTTCGACAGACTGGTCAGGTACACCGAACGATCCGGAGCGAACGCCGACAGCGGCTTGATCGACGGGTCGGTGGCGAGAAAACCGTAGATGTCATCGTCCAGGATAATGAAGTCGAATTCCTCGGCCAACGCCGCGATTTGCGCCCGACGTTTTGGCGACATGATCGCCGCCGTCGGGTTCTGGCACGTCGCCACGCAGACCAGCATCGCCGGTTTCTCACGCTGGCACAGCTCACGCAGCGCTTCGGGAATGATCCCTTCATCGTCCATTGGCACGCCACGCAGACGCCGTTCCAGACCATGGGCCAGGGAAATGATGCCGGGGTAGCAAAGCTCCTCGCAGAGCACCAGATCACCGGCGTTGGTCAGCGCACTCATCGCGACCATCAAACCATGCTGGGCGCCGGCGGTGATCACCACTTGCTGCCATTGTGCATCGGGCAACGAATGGCGCAGCCATTGCGCGCCCGCCTCGCGATGAGCCGGATGGCCGCCATCGGGGGCGTAATCGAGGGCACGGGCAAAATCCGTGCTCTTGGCCATGCCCACCAAGGCTCCGCGCAACCAGTATTCCAGGGTTTCGCTGTAAGGCTTGATGATCGACAGATCCAATAATTCGGATTGCCCCAGATTCAGCGCAGCGGCACTGTTGCTGGCCGGCAGTTCCAGCTGCTTCTGGTTGAGCACATAAGTGCCCCGCCCCACTTCCCCCTGCACCAGGCGCCGTCGATGGGCTTCGCTATAGGCCCGGCTGATGGTCCCGGGCGTGACATTCAGCGTGGTGGCCAGCTCCCGCAGGGTCGGCAGACGATCACCTTCGTTCAACACGCCGTTGCTGATATCGCGCGCCAACGCGTCGGCAATCGACAAATACATCGGCTGGTTGAACTCGCTTAGCTGAGGAACCCACATGAATGATCGCTGCCCATCGTAGAAATGATGAATATCCGAGCATATCACAGGGAGGTCAGGCAATTAATCAATCGACTCAATCAATGAATTGAGTCGATTGATACGCCGATTGATTCGAGAAACATGCCTCACAGAAAACATTTTTCAACGGGATTATTTTCTTATTAATCAATTATTTATATACAAAAAATCTAACAAACAAACGCTGATAGCAAAAAAACATCTCGCAATACCCTCTCAATCTATTGAATCAACTCAATTCATTCAAATACACTCATCTAGAATCGAATCAATCGACTCAATTCAACTTCTGAATCACTGCGTGCCAACCACGCCAAGCCGAGACATCATGGACACACTCAGAAAGGATCTATCCCTGTCAGCGATCATTGCAGGCTTCATCGCCGTGATCATTTCCTATGCCGGCCCGCTGATCATCGTGTTTCAGGCGGCCCGGGAAGCGCACCTGCCCAATGATCAAGTGTCGTCATGGATCTGGGCGATTTCCATCGGCAGCGGCATTACCGGCCTGTTGTTAAGCTGGCGTCTGCGGGTTCCGGTGATTACGGCATGGTCGACACCGGGCGCGGCGTTGCTGGTATCGATGCTGCCCACGGTCTCCCTGCCCGAGGCCATCGGCGCCTATGTGGTGGCTTCGGTGATTATCGCGGTGGTCGGCCTGTCCGGCGCGTTCGACAAACTGATGAGTCGCCTGCCAAAAGCTATCGCCGCCGCCATGCTCGCCGGCATCCTGTTTCGTTTCGGCGCCGAACTGTTCACCTCGATCAAGCTGCAGCCGAGCCTGGTGCTGTCAATGATCGCGGCGTACCTGGTCTTCAAACGCTTTTCACCGCGCTACGCCATCCTGTCGGTATTGATTGTCGGCTGCGCCGTGGCCGCCTCGTTCGGTGGACTCAACACGGGTTCGATCACCGTCGATGTCGCCCACCCGATCTTCATCGCCCCGCAGTGGAGCTGGCACGCAATCATCAATATCGGCCTGCCGCTGGCCCTCGTCACCCTGACCGGGCAGTACGTGCCGGGCATGGCGGTGTTGCGCACCTCGGGCTACAACACCCCGGCGCGCTCGATTATTTCGGTCACGGCCATCGGCTCGATTTTGATGGCGCCATTCGGCTCCCATGGCTTAAACCTGGCGGCCATCACCGCCGCTATCTGCACCGGCCGCGAAGCCCATGAGGATCGCGACAAGCGTTACATCGCCGGGATCGCCTGCGGAGTGTTCTACATTCTGATGGGCATCTTCGGCGCGACCCTGGCGTCGGTGTTTTCTGCCTTGCCCAAAGAGTTGATCGCCTCCCTCGCCGGCCTGGCCCTGTTCGGGGCGATCAGCGCCGGGCTGACCGGCGCCATGGCTGACGAGAAACAACGCGAAGCGGCACTGATCACCTTCCTGGTCACCGCCTCGGGCATGAATTTCCTGGGGCTGGCCGCTGCATTCTGGGGGCTGATTTTCGGGCTCGTGGCGTATTTCGTACTGGCCTACACCCGGGAAAGCAAAGCCATCACCGTTGCAGAAGCGGTCGACCGCTGATTTGAAAGCTCAACTGATTTGACCGTGGCGGACGCTTCAGTCCGCCTTTTTTTGCCACGACCAAACAGCTGCGGCGACCGGTCGCAGCCGACTGTTACCAAATCCGAAATGATCCATGTCAGTAAAAGCCCTTTCTCTATGTGTTACAGAACATTATCCTTACGCCCGTCCAGCTGAAACGCTTCTCCCCTGCTGCATTCCTGCTGCGTTCAGCTCCCCCCTTTTAGAAAAAGACCAAGAATTTCTTCTCTATGCCTGATTTTCAAACTCCGCGAGATAGCGCTGTCTCACCCACTGTGTCCAGCCGAAAAACCCTGAAGCTGATCAGCGGGTTCACCGCGCTGGGCCTCGCCACTTGCACCCAGGCCGCGCCAGCCTTCGATAGCGACTCGCCATGGATGCTGGGTGACTGGAACGGCACTCGCACCGAACTCTCGGAAAAAGGCTACGACTTCAAAGTCGATTACACCGGCGAAATGGGCAGCAATCTGCACGGTGGCTACGACCATGACCGTACCGCGCGCTACAGCGACCAGTTCGGCTTGGGTAGCCACCTGGACTTGCAGAAGATTCTCGGCTGGAACGACGCTGAATTTCAGCTGACCATCACCGAACGCAACGGCAACAACATCAGCAACGACCGGATCAACGACCCACGGGTCGGCGGTTTCACCTCGGCGCAGGAAGTCTGGGGCCGTGGCCAGACCTGGCGCCTGACGCAGATGTGGTATCAGCAGAAATTCTTCGACCAGAAGCTCGACATCAAGGTCGGCCGCTTTGGCGAGGGTGAAGACTTCAACAGCTTCCCCTGCGACTTCCAGAACCTGGCGTTCTGTGGCTCCCAGGTCGGTAACTGGGTCGGTGGCATCTGGTACAACTGGCCCGTCAGCCAGTGGGCCATGCGCGTCAAATATCACCTGACGCCAGAGTTGTACGCACAAGTCGGGGCTTACGAGCAAAACCCGTCCAATCTGGATCGCGGCAACGGTTTCAAGCTCAGCGGCAGCGGCACTCAGGGCGCAATCCTGCCGGTAGAACTGGTCTGGACCCCGAAGCTCAACGGCCTGCCGGGTGAATACCGCGCCGGTTACTACTACAGCAGTGCCAAGGCCAGCGACGTCTACAAGGACAGCAACGGCCAGCCGGCTGCACTGAGTGGCGAGGCCTACCGCAGCGCATCGAGCAAGCACGGCGTGTGGCTCGGTATCCAGCAGCAGCTGACCAGCGTCGCCAGCGATAACTCCCGCGGCTTGAGCGTCTTCGCCAACGCCACGATGCACGACAAAAAGACCAACGCCATCGACAACTATGTCCAGGCCGGCGTCGTCTACAAAGGCCTGTTCGATGCCCGCGCCAAAGACGATATCGGCTTCGCGCTGGCCCGTGTCCACGTCAACCCGGCCTACCGCAAGAACGCCGAGGCGACCAACCAGGCCCGCGCCGCCTTCGACTTCGACGACCCATCGTTCCTGCCACCGCAAGACACCGAATACAGCAGCGAGCTCTATTACGGCGTGCACGTCACCAACTGGCTGACCGTGCGCCCAAACCTGCAATACATCCGCCACCCCGGTGGTGTGGACAAGGTTGATGACGCGCTGATTGGCGGGATCAAGATCCAGTCGTCTTTCTAACTGACACCACACAAATCCTGTGGGAGCGGGCTTGCTCGCGAAAGCGGTCTGTCAGTCATCCAGGATGTTGAATGTGATGGCCGCTTCGCGAGCAAGCCCGCTCCCACAAGGACCGCATCAACCAACCACTTTTTCGATGAACCATGCCCACGCCAGATCGTCATCTACAGTGACTACTGCGCGGGACTACTTAAAACGTCACGGAGAACCACACTATGAGCACTGATGGTGCTTTGAGTCGAAGCCGTCTGCTGCCGAGCCTGCTCGGTATCGTGCTTCTGCTAATGGGCCTGGCCTTGCTGGCCGGGGGAATCAAGCTGAGCATGCTCGGCGGCTCGCTGTATTACCTGCTCGCCGGTATCGGCCTGATGGTGGCTGGTGGGCTGCTGCTGGCCGACCGTTATGCGGCGCTGAGCGTGTACGCGGTGGTGCTGTTCGCCAGTACCGTCTGGGCACTGTGGGAAGTCGGTCTGGACTGGTGGCAACTGGTGCCGCGTCTGGCGCTGCTCTTTACCCTCGGCATCGTCATGCTGCTGCCATGGTTTCGTCGCCCGTTGCGTCGCGGCGACTTCAACCCGGTCGGCACCGGTGTGCTGAGCGCTGCCGTGGTCATCGCCGGTATCGCCGCGCTGGCCAGCCTGTTCACCAACCCCGGTGAAATCAAAGGCCAACTGGACCGTGACGCCGTGCCGGGCATGACCAACACCGCCCCGGCCATGCCGGACGGTGACTGGAATTCCTACGGCCGCAGCGCCCACGGTGATCGCTACTCGCCACTGGCGCAGATCACTCCGCAGAACGTCAGCAAACTGGTTCCCGCCTGGACGTTCCGCACCGGTGACCTGCCTGGCCCGAACGACCCGGGCGAAACCACCGCCGAAAACACCCCGCTCAAAGCCAACGGCATGCTCTATGTCTGCACGCCGCACAGCAAGGTGATCGCGCTGGACCCGGACACCGGCAAGGAAATCTGGCGTTTCGATCCGAAGCTCTCCACGCAGAACGCGGCGAACTTCAAGGGTTGGGCGCACATGACCTGCCGTGGCGTGACCTATCACGATGACGCCGCCTATGCGTCCGAGCAGAGCCCGACCGGCACTGCCAACCCACCGGTGACCAGCGTCTGCCCGCGCCGGATCTTCCTGCCGACCGCCGACACCCGTCTGATCGCCCTGAACGCCGACACCGGCAAAATGTGCGAAGACTTCGGTAGCGGTGGCCAGGTCGACCTGACCGCCAACATCGGCGGCTTCACCGCCGGCGGTTACTACTCCACTTCGCCACCGGCGGTCACCAAAGACCTGGTGGTGATTGGCGGCCACGTCACCGACAACGTCTCCACCGACGAGCCAAGCGGCGTGATCCGCGCGTTCGACGTGCACACCGGCAAACTGGTGTGGAACTGGGACAGCGGCAACCCGGACGACACCACGCCGATTGCCGAAGGCAAGGTCTACACCCGCAACTCGCCGAACATGTGGTCCATGTTCGCCGTCGACGAAAAACTCGGCATGCTCTACCTGCCGATGGGCAACCAAACCCCGGATCAGTTCGGTGGCGCGCGTACCCCTGAATCGGAACTGCACGCCGCCGGCCTGACCGCGCTGGACATCGCCACCGGCAAGGTGCGCTGGCACTTCCAGTTCACGCACCATGACCTGTGGGACATGGACGTCGGTGGCCAGCCAACCCTGATGGACCTGAAAACCGCAGACGGTGTGAAACCGGCGGTGCTCGCATCCACCAAGCAAGGCAGCATCTACGTGCTGGACCGCAGCAACGGCCAACCGATCGTGCCGATCAATGAGATCCCGGTGCCGCAAGGCGCGGTGGAAGGCGACCACACTTCGCCGACCCAACCGATGTCCGACCTGAACTTCGTGCCGCCGACCCTCAAGGAACGCGACATGTGGGGCGTGACCCCGTTCGATCAGATGCTGTGCCGGATCGATTTCAAATCCCTGCGTTACGACGGCATGTTCACCCCGCCATCGCTGCAAGGCTCGATCGTTTATCCGGGTAACTTCGGCGTGTTCGACTGGGGTGGCATGTCGGTCGACCCGGTGCGTCAGATCGCTTTCGTGAACCCGAGCTACATGGCGTTCAAATCGAAACTGATCCCGGCCGCCGAAATCGCCAAACAAGGCCCGCGCGTGAGCGAAACCCAAGGCGTGCAGCCCAACAAAGGCGCGCCATACGGGGTGATCCTCGAAGCGCTGCTGTCGCCGATGGGCCTGCCGTGCCAGGCACCGGCCTGGGGTTACGTGGCGGCGGTCGACCTGACCACCCACAAAACCATCTGGAAGCACAAGAACGGCACCGTGCGTGACAGCTCACCGGTTCCGATCCCTCTGAGCATGGGCGTACCCAGCCTGGGCGGGACCTTCACCACCGCTGGTGGCGTGGCCTTCCTGAGCGGCACACTCGACCAGTACCTGCGCGCCTACGACGTGAAAAACGGCAAGCAGCTGTGGGAAGGCCGCCTGCCAGCCGGCGCGCAAACCACACCGATGACCTACACCGGCAAGGACGGCAAGCAATACGTGCTCGTCGTTGCGGGTGGTCACGGCTCGCTGGGCACCAAGCAAGGTGACTATGTGATTGCGTACAAACTGTCGGAATAAGCGGTAGCGGCAGTTAAAGCAAAGGCGACGCCCTGCGAGGGGCGTCGCCTTTTTTGTGCGCGCTGCAATCCCCGCCACACCCCAATTCAACAGTGGGAGCGGGCTTGCTCGCGAAGGCGATTTCATATTCAACATTGAAGTCGCCTGACACCCCGCTTTCGCGAGCAAGCCCGCTCCCAGAGTTGAATGGGGTACATCTGCAAGAGACGGTTCGGCTGTCAGGCAGCCAAGATGCCCTACACCTGTCAAAACCCTGAACACATACCCTGAAATATCCAGAGCCATTGAAACCACCCCCCACCTGCCCCATCTAACATCCATACCCTATTGCGCAGGTGCCCCATGACCGACCAGCAAGAATTCCCCGAAGACCCGAGCGAATACGCAGAAACAGACAACGCCGAACACCATGCACCCGGCAAAGGCCTCACCCTGCCTGGCCAGAACCTGCCGGACAAGGTCTACATCATCCCGATCCACAACCGGCCCTTCTTCCCGGCGCAAGTTTTGCCGGTGATCGTCAACGAAGAGCCGTGGGCCGAAACCCTCGAACTGGTGAGCCAGTCCGACCACCATTCCCTGGCCCTGTTCTTCATGGATACCCCCCAGGAAGACCCGCGCCACTTCAACACCTCGGCCCTGCCCCAATACGGCACGCTGGTCAAAGTCCATCACGCCAGCCGCGAAAACGGCAAACTGCAATTCGTCGCCCAGGGCCTGACCCGGGTGCGCATCAAAACCTGGCTCAAGCACCATCGCCCGCCGTATCTGGTGGAAGTCGAATACCCGCATCAGCCCACCGAGCCGACCGATGAGGTCAAGGCCTACGGCATGGCGCTGATCAACGCGATCAAGGAACTGCTGCCGCTCAATCCGCTGTACAGCGAAGAGCTGAAGAACTACCTCAACCGCTTCAGCCCCAACGACCCCTCGCCGCTGACCGACTTCGCCGCCGCCCTGACCTCGGCCACCGGTAGCGAACTGCAAGAAGTGCTCGACTGCGTCCCCATGCTCAAGCGCATGGAAAAAGTCCTGCCGATGCTGCGCAAGGAAGTCGAAGTCGCGCGTCTGCAAAAAGAGATTTCCGCTGAAGTTAACCGCAAAATCGGCGAACATCAGCGCGAGTTCTTCCTCAAGGAGCAACTCAAGGTCATCCAGCAAGAGCTGGGCCTGACCAAGGACGACCGCAGCGCCGACATCGAGCAGTTCGAGCAGCGTCTGACGGGCAAGGTACTGCCGCCCCAGGCGCAGAAACGCATCGAAGAGGAAATGAACAAGCTGTCGATCCTCGAGACCGGTTCGCCGGAATATGCGGTGACCCGCAACTACCTCGACTGGGCGACCTCGGTGCCTTGGGGCGTATATGGCGAGGACAAGCTCAACCTCAAGCACGCGCGCAAGGTGCTGGACAAACACCACGCCGGTCTCGACGACATCAAGGACCGTATCCTCGAATTCCTCGCGGTCGGTGCCTATAAAGGCGAGATCAGCGGCTCCATCGTCTTGCTGGTGGGCCCACCGGGCGTGGGCAAGACCAGTGTCGGCAAATCCATCGCCGAATCCCTAGGCCGACCGTTCTACCGCTTCAGCGTTGGCGGCATGCGCGACGAAGCCGAGATCAAGGGCCATCGCCGCACCTACATCGGCGCACAACCGGGCAAACTCGTCCAGGCGTTGAAAGACGTCGAAGTGATGAACCCGGTGATCATGCTCGACGAAATCGACAAGATGGGCCAAAGCTACCAGGGCGACCCGGCCTCGGCGCTGCTGGAAACCCTCGACCCGGAACAGAACGTCGAATTCCTCGACCACTACCTCGACTTGCGGATGGACCTGTCGAAAGTGCTGTTCATCTGCACTGCCAACACCCTGGACTCGATCCCCAGCCCGTTGCTGGACCGGATGGAAGTCATTCGCCTGTCGGGCTACATCACCGAAGAAAAAGTCGCCATCGCCAAGCGTCACCTGTGGCCGAAACAGCTCGAAAAGGCTGGCGTATCCAAGAGTAGTTTGAGCATCAGCGACAATGCGTTGAAAGCCTTGATCGACGGCTACGCCCGCGAAGCCGGGGTACGGCAACTGGAAAAAAATATCGGCAAACTAGTGCGCAAAGCCGTGATGAAGCTGATCGACGAACCGAAAACGGTGATCAAACTCGGTCCGAAAGACCTTGAAGCCTCACTCGGCCGCCCGGTGTTCCGCAACGAACAAGTGCTGTCCGGCGTCGGCGTAATCACCGGACTGGCCTGGACCAGCATGGGCGGCGCCACCCTGCCGATCGAAGCCACGCGCATTCACACGCTCAACCGAGGCTTCAAGCTCACCGGGCAACTGGGGGACGTGATGAAAGAGTCGGCAGAAATTGCGTATAGCTACGTCAGCTCCCATCTGAAGCAATTCGGCGGTGACCCGACGTTCTTCGACGAAGCATTCGTCCATCTCCATGTACCCGAAGGCGCAACGCCGAAAGACGGCCCAAGCGCCGGCGTAACCATGGCCAGCGCCCTGCTTTCGCTCGCCCGTAACCAGCCACCGAAAAAAGGCGTGGCCATGACCGGCGAACTGACGCTGACCGGGCATGTACTGCCGATTGGCGGTGTGCGCGAAAAAGTCATCGCGGCGCGTCGGCAGAAGATCAATGAACTGATTTTGCCGGAGCCGAACCGCGGTAACTTCGAGGAGTTGCCGGACTACCTGAAGGAAGGCATTACCGTGCACTTTGCCAAGCGCTTTGCGGATGTGGCGAAGATATTGTTCTGAGCCGTAACCTGATCGTTTCCATGTGTTGGGAATAATCAGACTCGACAAAAAGCCCGCTGACCTTTCAAAGGGTCGGCGGGCTTTTCATTTATGTCACAGCTCAAGAAGGGCAGCTTGCCAGCGCCTATGGCGCTCCGCGCAAGAAGAACACCCACTCCCTGCCCATTTTCCTCTTCTCGAATACGTTCAACTCAACCAACCCATTCAAGGTCGTCGACGCAGTGTTGTAAGAACAGTCCAGATTCTCCTTCACATTGACCGCCGTAAATTCCTTGGCCATTCCACTCTTGGCCACTTGGTATACAGCTCGTTGCCTCTCGGTCAATTGATCGAAAAAACCGGATTCCAACAACCATCGATCAAAGTTCTCGGCATAAGCCAGACTTTTCCGATAAGCCTCAGTAAAACCACTGACAGCACGCAGAATCACCGAACACTGGAAATCGATGAAATAAGTCAGGTCCAGCTCATCAGCTTCCGTATTCAGGTACGAGCGGCCATATTTCACCGGCGCATTGCGCAGCAAAATGCTGATAGCTACATAGCGAAAGGCCGAGAAGTCATTCTTGAACATGAACCAGTAAAACAGCGCCCGCGCGACCCGGCCGTTGCCATCGCGAAAAGGATGCTCATAACCCAACGCAAAATGCAGGGCGATGCCTTTTATCAACGGATGAAGATAATCCACTTGATAGGGGTCGTTGTGGGACTGATTGATCCAATTCGACAGCACCTGCAGCCGTGACAGCAGCCCCGCTGCGGGCGGCGGTGTATGCACGGTGTTACCCTCGCCATCCTGCACCACCACATCATCGCTAGCCCTGAAAACCCCGGGTGAATATTGAATGTCGTCGATGCCCTCGACGCCGACACGATGCATCGCCGTAATCAGCTCGACGCTCAAGGGTTCATAACGCTTTTCCCAGGCGAAGTTCATCATTTTGTAGTTGCCTATGACCATCCGCTCATCCGGCGTACGCGGCAGCCGCTTGCGCTTAAGCATATCTTTTGCCACTCGAGTAGTGGTCGCCGCACCTTCGAGTTGGCTGCTGCTGATTGCTTCATCTTCGATCAGATCGTTGAGCAGATAGCTGAAATGCGCGTGCTCGCCGATCTGGCTGGTCATGTGTTCCAGCGCTGCCGTTGTCGCTTGCCGATCGACGGCAGAAATCGCTTTCTGCGCCAGCGGCGTGAGCACGAAGCGGCCCCACTGGACAGGCTCGCCCAATGGCAGAAGGGTCGAGTACTGGGCGGTCCGGGCTTTTTTGACCAAGGCCCAGCACAGATTCGAGTCCAGCCCCGGCGCCCAGCGGTAGCGCAAGTCATCGAATGGAAGGTAACGCCCCTGATCGTCCAGAGGCTTGAGCAGTGCGAGGTAGTCCGAGAGGCGTTCCTTATTGGGCGATTGCCCCAACCGATCGAACACCGGGTCGGATCTGCCCTTCAGCATGGGCGGCTTTTTCATCATTGCTGTCTCAAAAACTCACGAAACTGAGCCTTGAGTACAGCACCGCCCTTGCTCTGACTCAATATCAGACGGATCTGAAATACATGTAGGACCTACCGCAGGCCGCTCCTATAAGGGAATGCGGTGAGCCAAACCACGAGGTCGAGGCAGCCAAGATCACACAGGCTCTTTCCTGACCCTGAACCACGCCGCATACAACGCCGGCAAGAACAGCAGCGTCAACGCCGTCGCCACAATCAGCCCGCCCATGATCGCCACCGCCATCGGCCCGAAAAACACACTGCGTGACAATGGAATCATCGCCAGCACCGCCGCCAGCGCGGTCAATACAATCGGCCGGAATCGCCGCACCGTCGCCTCGATGATCGCCTGCCAGGGCTTGAGCCCGGCAGCGATGTCCTGCTCGATCTGGTCGACCAGAATCACCGAGTTACGCATGATCATCCCGGACAGGGCGATGGTCCCGAGCATGGCGACGAAGCCGAACGGCTGACGGAACACCATCAGAAACAGCGTCACCCCGATCAACCCCAGCGGCGCGGTCAGAAACACCATGACCGTGCGTGAAAAACTGCGCAGTTGCAGCATCAGCAACGTCAGCACCACCACGATGAACAGCGGCACGCCGGCCTTCACCGAGTTCTGCCCACGGGCCGAGTCTTCCACCGTACCGCCGACTTCCAGCAGATAGCCGTCCGGCAGTTCGGCGCGAATCGGATCGAGGGTCGGCATGATTTGCTGCACCAGTGTCGCCGGTTGTTCCTTGCCGTAGATGTCGGCGCGAACCGTCACGTTGGGCAGGCGGTTACGGTGCCAGATGATGCCTTCTTCGAAGCCGTATTCCAGCGTGGCAATCTGCGACAGCGCCACGCTGCGACCGTTGTCGGTCGGTACGGCCAGGCTCGGCAGCAACGCCAGTTCGGTGCGCTCGTGCACCGTGCCGCGCAGCAGGATCTCGATCAATTCGTTGTCTTCGCGGTACTGGCTGACACTGGAACCGGTCAGCGAACTCTGCAGGAACCTCGAGAGGTTCGCCGTGCTCACGCCCAGTGCCCGCGCGCGGTCCTGATCGACGTTCAGATACACGACTTTGCTTGGCTCTTCCCAGTCCAGATGCACGTTGGCCACGTGTGGATTCTCGCGAACCTTGGCCGCGACTTTACGCGCCAGGGCGCGGACGTCCGCAATGTGTTCACCGGTGACCCGGAACTGCACCGGATAGCCAACCGGCGGGCCGTTCTCCAGTCGTGTGACCCGCGAGCGCAGGGCCGGGAATTGATCGTTGAGGGTTTCGATCAGCCAAGTGCGCAGGACTTCGCGGTCCTGGATGGTCTTGGCCAGCACCACAAACTGCGCAAAGCTCGCGGCCGGAAGTTGCTGATCCAGTGGCAGGTAGAAACGCGGCGAACCGGTGCCGACATAAGCCACATAATTGTCGATCCCGGCGTGATCCTTGAGCAGGCCTTCGAGACGCTTCACCTCCTCGGCGGTGTTGCTCAGGGAGGCACCTTCGGCGAGTTTCAAATCGACCATCAACTCCAGCCGCCCCGAAGCCGGGAAGAACTGCTGCGGCACGAAGCGAAACAGCACCACGGACGCGACGAACATCACGATGGTGAGAGTGATCACCGTTTTGCGCCGGCGCACGCACCACTCCACCAGCCGTCTGACGCGCTGATAGAACGGCGTGCCGTAAGGGTCGGGCTGGTCGGTGCCGTGTTTGGCCGCGTGAATTTTCGCCAGGTCCGGCAGGAGTTTTTCCCCCAGATACGGCACGAAAACCACAGCCGCCACCCACGACGCCAACAGCGCGATGGTTACCACCTGAAAGATCGAGCGGGTGTACTCACCGGTGCCCGATTGCGCGGTGGCAATCGGCAGGAAACCGGCAGCGGTGATCAACGTACCGGTGAGCATCGGGAACGCGGTGCTGGTCCAGGCATAGCTGGCGGCCTTGATCCGGTCGAAGCCCTGCTCCATTTTGATCGCCATCATCTCCACGGCGATGATCGCGTCGTCCACCAGCAACCCCAGCGCCAGCACCAGCGCGCCGAGGGAAATCTTGTGCAGGCCTATCCCTAAGTAATACATGCAGGCGAACGTCATCGCCAACACCAGCGGTATCGCCAGCGCTACGACCATGCCGGTGCGCACGCCTAGGGAGAAGAAGCTCACCAGCAACACAATCGCCAGGGCCTCCACCAGCACCTGGACGAACTCGCCCACACCGGTTTTCACCGCGGCGGGTTGATCGGAGACTTTGCGCAACTGCATGCCGGCCGGCAGGTTTTGCTGAATCCGGGCGAACTCGATTTCCAGCGCCTTGCCCAATACCAGAATATCGCCACCGTCCTTCATGGCCACCGCCAGACCGATGGCGTCTTCAGCCATGAAGCGCATGCGCGGCGCCGGTGGATCGTTGAAGCCACGACGAACGTCCGCCACATCACCGATGCGGAACGTGCGATCTGCGACGCGGATCGGGAAGTTCTTGATCTCGTCGACCGTCTGAAAATTCCCCGAGACCCGTAGCTGCAACCGCTCGCTGGTGGTTTCGAAGAAGCCTGCGGTGGACATCGCGTTCTGTTCTTCGAGTGCCTGCTGCACCGCTGCCAGCGGCACCCCGAGGGTGGCCAGTTTAACGTTGGAGAGTTCGATCCAGACCTTCTCGTCCTGCAACCCGAGCAGGTCGACCTTGCCCACATCCTTGACCCGTTGCAGCTGAATCTGGATGCGGTCGGCGTAATCCTTGAGCACCGCGTAATCAAAGCCGTCGCCGGTCAGGGCGTAGATATTGCCGAAGGTGGTGCCGAATTCATCGTTGAAAAACGGCCCCTGGATGCCCGGTGGCAGGGTCTGGCGAATATCGCTGATCTTCTTGCGGACCTGATACCAGAGGCCCGGGATATCCACCGAGTGCATGGAATCCCGCGCCATGAACGTCACCTGGGACTCGCCCGGCCGGGAGAACGAAGTGATCCGTTCGTACTCGCCGGTTTCCATCAGTTTCTTTTCAATACGCTCGGTGACCTGACGCGACACTTCCTCGGCCGTGGCGCCCGGCCAATTGGTGCGTATCACCATGGCCTTGAAGGTGAACGGCGGGTCTTCGCTTTGGCCGAGCTTGGTGTAGGACAACGCGCCGACCACAGCCAGCAAAAGCATCAGGAACAGGACGATCTGGCGGTTACGCAGCGCCCATTCGGAAAGATTGAAACCCATCTGGGATTACTCCTTGTGCGCCAGATTGACCACGCGGTTGGAGCGATCCACCGGGCGTATTTGCTGCCCGTCGTGAAGCACATGAACACCGGCCGCCACCACCCAATCGCTGGCATTCAGGCCTTCGAGCACCGGCACGGTTTTCTCGCCGAATGCACCGACCCGCACCGGGACTTTTTTCAAGGTATTGTTGGCGCCGACCACCCACACGTAGGTGGCACCATTTTCCGCGGTGACCGCCGACAGCGGCACCGATAACGGCACCACCTCGGCGCTCTGGATAAACACCCGGGCACTCTGGCCGAGTTCGGCGGGAACCTTGCCGGCGGTAAACGCGATACGGGCGGCGAAGGTGCGGGATTTGGGATCGGCGGCAGGCGACAACTCACGGATGCGCCCGGGGAAGCGTTGGTCGGGTTGGGTCCAGAGCTCCACCGAAACTGGCTGGCCGACCTTGAAGCGACCGAAACTCTGCTCCGGCAGGCTGATCAACACTTCGCGCTCGCCATCGGTGGCCAGGGTAAACACGGTTTGTCCCGCCGCCACCACCTGCCCGACTTCAACCGCACGCTTGGCGACCACGCCATCCTGCGGCGCACGCAGCACCGCGTAACTGGCCTGATTGGTCGAGACGTTGAATTCGGCCTTGATTTGCTTGAGGCGGGCCTCTCCGGAGCGGTAGAGGTTTTCCGCGTTGTCGTACTGCGAACGGCTGACCATCTGCCGCTCCATCAGGGTCTTGTAACGATCACGCTCGGCGCGCACCAGGTTCAGATTGGCTTCGGCAGCCGCGACCTGGGCACGGGTGGCTTCCAGTTGCAGGCGCACGTCCTGAGGATCGAGTTCTGCCAGGGGTTGATCAGCCTTGACCCGCTGCCCCTCCTCGACCAGTCGTCGGCTGACTTTGCCGCCAATGCGAAAGGCCAGGTCCGGTTCAAAGCGCGCGCGGACTTCACCAGGGTAACTTTCCATTGCCTGTGCCGAGGGCTCTGGCTGCACGACCATGGCTGGGCGGACGGTGACTTGAGGCGCCTCTTCGTGGCCACACGCCGACAATAAAAAAGCCAGACTGACCGGCAACGCAAGGGGCAAGGCATAGCGCAGCATGGTGAACGACCTTTCGCTAATGGTGCTTGGAATAATTATACTGACCAGTATGTTATTAATAGCAAACTCACCAGTCCAGTATTAAAAGCGAAGAATGTCAGACAATCTTTCCACCCCCAGCGGTCCGGGCCGTCCCAAGGATCTGGCCAAGCGCCAGGCAATCCTCGACGCGGCGAAAATCCTGTTTTTGAGTAAGGGATACGCCAACACCAGCATGGATGCCGTAGCGACTGAGGCCGGCGTGTCGAAGCTGACGGTCTACAGCCATTTCAACGACAAGGAGACGCTGTTCTCTTCCGCTGTCGTGGCCAAATGCGAGGAGCAATTGCCTCCGCTGGTTTTTGAATTGCCGGACGGCATCGCCGTGGAAACCGTGCTGCTGAACATCGCACACGGCTTTCATCAACTGATCAACAGCGACGAATCGGTGAACCTGCACCGGCTGATGATGACGCTGGGCAGCCAGGACCCGAAACTCGCACAGATCTTCTTCGAGGCCGGGCCAGAACGCGTGCTGCACGGCATGGAGCGCTTGCTGAGCAAGATCGATCAGAGTGGCGTGTTGAGCATCGACAAACCGCGCAATGCCGCCGAGCACTTCTTCTGCCTGCTCAAGGGCGCGGGGAATTTCCGCTTGCTGTATGGCTGTGGCGAGCCGGTAACCGGGGATGCGGCCGAAGCCCATGTGCGGGAAGTGGTGGGATTGTTTATGCGGGCTTATCGGCCTGAGACAGCCTGACAAATCTTTGGTGGTTGGTCTGACGCCTTCGCGAGCAAGCCCGCTCCCACACTTGATCTTTGTCGTTCACAGATTTTGTGTACGCAGGAGATCCAATGTGGGAGCGGGCTTGCTCGCGAATGGGGCGACTCGGTCTTAAGGCTTGAGCGCTTTCTTCGGATAAATGTCATACCGGCTGGACTTGCCGTCCAGCGCATGGCTTGGCTTCGGCCCATCGATGCACGGCGCCTTGCGCGGGCGCTTGACCACCACCCGGTGACTGGCCAGGGCCAACGCCGCTTCGAGCAGGGCCGGCGCATCCGGGTCATCGCCGACCAGCGGTCGGAACAGGCGCATTTCCTTCTTCACCAACGCGGTTTTCTCACGATGGGGGAACATCGGATCGAGGTAGATCACCTGCGGCGGCTCGCCTTCCCAGTTGCGCATCACTTCGATCGAATTGCCCTTGAGCAAATGCATCCGGGCCACGATCGGCGCCACGTCGAAATCTTCCGCGCCACGCGCCAAGCCATCTTCGAGCAAGGCCCCGATCAATGGCTGGCGCTCGATCAGGCTCATCTCGCAACCCAGGCTGGCCAGCACGAACGCGTCCTTGCCCAACCCCGCCGTGGCGTCCAGCACCCGCGGGCGCACGCCTTGGGCGATGCCGACCGCCTTGGCGATCATCTGACCGCTGCCGCCGCCGTACAACCGACGATGGGCCGCGCCCCCCTCGACGAAATCCACCCGCACCGGCCCCGGTGCATCCGGCCCCAGTTGTTGCAACTGCAACCCCTGCTCGCCCACCTGCAAGGCAAACTCGCCGTCATCCACCTGCAGCGGCAAACCCAGGCGCTCGGCCCATTGCTCGGCCTGTGGCTGGAAAGTCGCGCCCAAGGCTTCGACATGGATGCGGCAGGCCGCAGGTTGCTCAATCATGGGAAAACACGCTCAAAAAATTAATGATCGGCAAAAACGGCCGATAACCAAACTATCGAGCATTTTGCCAGAGCTGAGCGTCGATCGAGAAAAATGTCAGGCATTCAACGCACATCGATAGGTTACATCTCGCCCCACGGCGATTTTGGCCTGCGAAATTCCCAAGCACTGAGCGGCGTCAGTCACCTGTGGCAGGATTTTTTTGCCCAGGCCCTGGCCGATCAGTCGGGCGATGGGGTGCCGGCGTCTCTCAACTTCCCGCCGGTCGATCTCGACAGCCCGGTTGAACCAACCGTCGGCAGCGAGCTGCTGGCACACATCATTTCCCAGCGCGAATGTGATGTGAAAGAAACCGAAGTCCGCCCGCCGGAACCATTGTTCCTGCCGATTGCCGAGTTCGAAATGGACCTGGCCGACAAACCGTTCCCACCGTTCCCGCCGGAAGAAATCGTCGCGCAACAGAAACAACAGGACTTCGAAAGCAGCTGGGTTCGCCCGATCGTGCTGACCGCCGGTCAACCGCTGCCCGAGCCTGGTGCCGCGCCGCAACCGCGTCCGCTGCACTTGCCGATCGCCGAGTTCGAACTCGACCTGCTGGACAAGCCGTTCCCGCCGTTCTCGCCAGAGGAACTGGTGGAACAGCAGAAACAACTCGATTTCGATAACGGCTGGGCGCGCCCGATCGTTCTGCAGAACCTGCGCATCGCCGCGTAACCGCTCAGCGGCCCAGCTACCACGGCTCGCTCCTCAGTCCTTGAACAATTGATTGGCCTTCTGGAACGGCATCGACCGGGAAGTGAAGCCGAAGGTCCCGTGTTGCTGGATTTCCTCGGCGGCACGCAAGAACTCGCCATACGCCGCCAGGGCCAGGGCCGAACCGACACTGATGCGCTTGACGCCCATTTCGCTCAACTGCGCCACCGTCAGCTTGAGTCCGCCGGACATCAACACATTGACCGGTTTCGGCGCCACGGCCCGGACCACCGCCAAGACCTCTTCAGCACTGCGCAAGCCTGGCGCGTAAAGCACGTCGGCGCCGGCCTCGGCGAATGCCTGCAAGCGGCGAATGGTATCGTCCAGGTCAGGATTGCCGTGTAGATAGTTCTCGGCACGGGCTGTCAGCGTGAAGGGAAAAGGCAAACTGCGCGCCGCAGCAACGGCGGCTTCGATACGCGCCACCGCATGTTCGAAGCAGTAGATCGGACCGTCCTCACGCCCCGTGGCATCTTCGATCGAGCCGCCAACGGCACCCGCTTGTGCTGCGCGCAAAATACTTTGGGCGCACTCGGCGGGGGCGTCAGCGAAACCGTTTTCCAGATCGACCGCGACTGGCAGCTCGGTGGCCGCGACAATCGCTCGAACGTTCGCCAGGGTATCGTCGAGCGTCAACCCACCATCGGGACGGCCCTGGGAAAAGGCGTAGCCGGCACTGGTCGTCGCCAGCGCCTCGAAGCCCAGGCTGGCGAGCATTTTCGCCGAGCCGGCGTCCCAGGGGTTGGGAATGACAAAAGCGCCCTCGCGTTCGTGCAGTGCTTTGAACGCCTGGGCTCGAAGGGTTTGCGCATCCATTGGCAGTCTCCTGAAAAGGGGGAAACGAAGCTAATACCAGTCAGTTAAGCGCCATCTGTATGGGGGCGGGCTTGCTCGCGAAAGCGGAGTGTCAGACGACATCAATGTTGATTGTGCCGCCGTCTTCGCGAGCAAGCCCGCTCCCACAGGTTTCGCACATTAACTGACTGGCATCAGGGAACAAGGCCGCTTCAGAGCAAGCCAAGTTGCTCGGCGGCGGGTTCTCTGTATAGCTCAGGCAGCGGCGGCAGGCCAGGCAAACGCAGCATCAGTTGTGCGTGAAAACGTTGTGCCAGTTTCGCCGCCAGCAGGTTATCGGCGGTGTGCAGGAAGATATACGGCGTGCGGCCCTCTTCGATCCAGACGGCGATTTTCTCGACCCATGGCACCAGGAATGGATCGTTGGCTTCCAGCTCAGGGTGGCCGATGAAGCGCACCTGCGGAAACTGAGTGAACGCCGCAGGACGAGGCGGCACCCTGGGCTTTTTCGATTGGGCGTGCAGCACTGAAGGATCGGTCGAGGTGCAGTTGAACAACGCGCGCGGGTCGAGGCAGATGCGTTCGACACCACGGTCCAGCAGCAGACGATTGAGCATTCGCTCGGCCTCGCCCTTGGCGAAGAATTCGTCGTGCCGCACTTCGACCGCCAAGGGCCGGTCCACAGCATCAATAAAACCGGCCAGCTCCGACAGTCGTTGTGGGGTGAAGCTTTTGGACAATTGCAGCCACAGTGGTGAAACCCGCTCCCCCAGAGGGCTGAGCAATTGCACAAAGGTCTCGGCGGCGGTCAATTGTTCGCGCAGGTCACCGCTATGGCTGATGTCGCCGGGGAACTTGGCGGTGAAGCGAAAGTGTTCGGGCATGGTCTCGGCCCAGCGCTGCACGGTGGCGGCAGAGGGGCTCGCATAGAAGGTCGTATTGCCTTCCACGGCGTTGAACACTTGGGAATAAAGATTGAGAAACTCGGTGGGCCTGGCGTCTTGGGGGTACAGGTATTCACGCCAGGCGTTTTCACTCCAGGACGGGCAGCCGAGGTAATAAGGCAGCAGCATCAGATGTACAGGTCGAGACCCAGTACATCCGCATCCCAATCAACAAAAGTGGCGGTGCTCAGGTAACTGGCCAGTGCCATCGCCACGCTTTTGCTCATGGCGCGGTGATAAAGCATGTCTTGTTGACGAGCGGGGAGATTGCTCAGGCGTTGTGCGGAGGCTTTGGCGGCGCGGGCGGCCAATTGCTCTTCGGTAGGAAACTCCAGCTCGCCGTCGATATCAACGGAGTCGTCCTCCACCACCTGGCCTTTGCGAGGCTTGCGCTTGATGGGGTAGGACTGAGAGGAAACGCCGTCTATACGCATAAGTGCATGCCCGGTATCGATGATGGCAGTTTAGTGGCGCATTACCCACTTCGCAAACCGCCGAGTGATAACTAGAACACAGAAAAGCGAAAAGGTTTAAAAGCGGCGGGCAGAAACTGACAATTTGCCAAAGATGAAATGCTGATTGTGGCGAGGGGGCTTGCCCCCGTTCGGCTGCGAAGCAGTCGCAAAACCAGCCAATGCGGTGTGTCAGGGGGAATGCGGTTGTTGGTTTTGGGGCCGCTTCGCGACCCAACGGGGGCAAGCCCCCTTGCCACAGAAGACCCTGTTGCCACAAAGACGGCGTGGATTACCGCGCTTTCGGCGTCGCGACTTTATCGCGCAGATAAACCGGCTGCGCCTGATCGGCCACGATCGCTTCACCGCGTTCCCAGGCGAAACGTGCCAGGGTCAGCAGGTCCTGGGCGTGAGGCAGCATGCCGGCGTCCTGGCCGCTCAGATTGACGGCAATGCGCTCGGCATAACCCCAACCCGTGCCCGCGCCGAACCACTCGCCGCTGGCATCGACCGGCAACGCGGCGGCTTCCGGGGCCAATACCGCTTCATTGCCCACCAGCCGCATCTCCCCCGCCGTTTCGCGGTAGCAGCCCCAATACACCTCATCCATGCGCGCATCGATGGCCGCCGCGACCTGGCTGACGCCGTGCTCGCGATAAGCCCGCTGGGCGAGCACGGCGAGATTGGACACCGGCAATACCGGACGATCCAGCGCAAACGCCAGCCCCTGCACCACGCCGATGGCGATTCGCACCCCGGTGAACGCCCCCGGCCCACGACCGAACGCAATGGCATCGACCGCTTGCAGCGTGGTCCCGGCATCGGCCAGCAGTTGCTGAATCATCGGCAGCAGCTTCTGCGCATGCAGGCGCGGGATCACCTCGTAATGGCTCGTGACTTTGCCGTCATGCAGCAAGGCAACGGAGCAAGCTTCGGTCGCGGTGTCCAGGGCCAGCAAGGTGCTCATCGATGTTTCCGTAACAAGAGGTCAGAAAAAGTGCGCCAGTATAAACAACTACGGCCCGCAAGCGGGCCGTAGAAGATGAAGCCGATCAGACTTTTCAGCTCAGCGCTTCAAGCACCTTGCCGGTAATCGCTTCTACCGAGCCAACACCTGGGATATGGCTATATTTCGGCTTGCCCTTGTCAGCGGCCAGGCCCTGGTAGAACTCCACCAGTGGTTTGGTCTGGGAGTGATAGACCGACAGGCGATGACGCACGGTTTCTTCGGTGTCGTCCTTGCGCTGCACCAGTTCTTCACCGGTGATGTCGTCTTTGCCAGCGATTTTCGGCGGGTTGTACACGGTGTGGTACACGCGGCCGCTGGCCTCGTGAACGCGACGACCGGCAATACGCTGAACGATTTCTTCGTCATCGACGGCGATTTCGACCACGTTGTCCAGTTCCACGCCAGCCTCTACCAGCGCTTCAGCTTGCGGAATGGTGCGCGGGAAACCGTCGAACAGGAAACCCTTGGCACAGTCAGGCTGCGCGATACGGTCCTTGACCAGGGCGATGATCAGGTCGTCGGAGACCAGACCGCCAGCATCCATGATGCTTTTGGCTTTGACGCCCAGCTCGGTGCCGGCTTTTACCGCAGCACGCAGCATGTCGCCGGTAGAGATTTGCGGAATGCCGAATTTCTCGGTGATGAACTTAGCCTGAGTACCTTTACCGGCCCCGGGAGCTCCCAGCAGAATGACGCGCATTAGATGTGCTCCTCAATTTTTTATTTAGAATTACTTAAACAAAACAATGGATTCGCCTCGTAGGGCCAATCTCAAAAAAATAGGGTCGTGACCGCCCAAACGGCCAAAGGCTGATCAAGATACACAGCAGGCCCTGCCCACACAAGCCGCCGAAAGTCGGAGAAACCTGTGCCGGATGAGCCCTTTCGAAGGGGTACCCCAAGTCGCAACCCCATCATTAACTGTCGCGTGACAGACCTTTTCGACCGTTCGCCGGCAGGCACTCGACGTTCACACCGAGTGCCTGTTCCCTATGACGAAAACCTTAGCCGGTATTTCGCAAACCGGCGGCAATCCCCGCCACAGACACCAGCAACGCCTGTTCTACCGGGCTGCCCTGCGCCCCATCCTGTTGCCGCGAACGGGCCAACAGTTCGGCCTGCAATAGATGCAGCGGGTCGAGGTAGGTGTTGCGCAGGCGGATGAATTCAAGGGTGTCTGGGCTATGTGCCAGTAGTTGCGACTGACCGGTCAGCCCCAGGACCACCGCACAGGCCTGCGACAATAGGTCGCGTAAATGCGCACCCAAAGGAAGCAGATCCGGCTCGACCAGGCGCTCGTCGTAAGACTGGGCGATATCGGCGTCGGCCTTGGCCAGCACCATTTCCAGCATATCGATGCGGGTGCGGAAGAACGGCCATTGCTCGCGCATCTGCCCCAGCAATACCCCTTCGCCGCGCTCCAGCGCCTTGCTCAGCGCCGTTTCCCAGCCAAGCCAGGCCGGCAGCATCAGGCGCGTCTGGGTCCAGCCGAAAATCCACGGAATGGCCCGCAGGCTTTCGATGCCACCGGCGCGGCGCTTGGCCGGGCGGCTGCCCAACGGCAAACGCCCCAACTCCTGCTCCGGGGTGGACTGACGGAAATACTCGACGAACTGCGGATTTTCCCGCACCACGGCGCGGTAAGCCTTGACCCCATCGGCGGCCAGTTCGTCCATCAAGTGGCGCCAGGCAGGTTCGGGAGGTGGTGGCGGCAGCAAGGTCGCTTCCAGCACCGCCGCCAGGTACAGATTGAGGTTCTGCTCGGCGATGTCCGGCAGGCCGAATTTGAAACGAATCATTTCCCCCTGCTCGGTGGTGCGGAAACGCCCCGCCACCGACCCCGGCGGCTGCGACAGAATCGCCGCATGCGCCGGGCCGCCGCCACGGCCTACGGTGCCGCCGCGACCGTGGAATAACAGCAGTTCCACTTGTTGCTCACGGCAGATATCGACCAAACGCTCCTGCGCCCGATACTGCGCCCAGGCTGCCGCCGTGGTGCCGGCGTCCTTGGCCGAGTCGGAATAGCCGATCATCACTTCCTGTGGCCCTTGCAGGCGCGAACGATAGCCCGGCAGCAGCAACAGTTTTTCGATCACCGGGCCCGCGTTGTCGAGGTCGGCGAGGGTTTCGAACAGCGGCACCACACGCATCGGCCGCAATACGCCGGATTCCTTGAGCAGCAATTGCACAGCCAGCACGTCGGAAGCGGCGCCGGCCATGGAGATCACATAGGAGCCGAGGGAAGCCCCCGGCGCGGCGGCGATTTCCCGGCACGTCGCCAGCACTTCGGCGGTGTCGGCAGACGGCTTGAAATACGCCGGCAGCAACGGCCGGCGGTTGTTCAGTTCGCGCATCAGGAAGGCGATGCGCTCTTCTTCACTCCAGTCCTCATAACGACCGAGGCCGAGGTAATCGGTGATTTCAGTCATGGCCGCGGTGTGGCGCGAGGAGTCCTGGCGCACATCGAGGCGCACCAGAAACAGCCCGAACGTCACCGCGCGGCGCAGGCAATCGAGCAACGGACCGTCGGCGATGACGCCCATGCCGCATTCATGCAGCGAGTGGTAGCACAGCTCCAGCGGGGCCAGCAGCTCGCGGTTGTTTTGCAACACGTCGGCGGACGCCGGCGTGGTGGCCGTCAGGGAGGCGTGGGCCCAGTTACGGGTCGCGCGCAGGCGTTCACGCAACTGTTTGAGCACCGCGCGGTAAGGCTCGGCGCTGTCGCCAGCCCTGGCTTTTAATTCGTCATTGGCCTGCTGCATCGACAACTCGGCAGCCAGGTGATCGACATCGCGCACATACAGATCGGCGGCCATCCAGCGTGCCAACAACAGCACTTCGCGGGTTACGGCGGCGGTGACGTTAGGATTGCCATCGCGGTCGCCGCCCATCCACGAGGCGAAACGAATCGGCGCGGCCTCCAGTGGCAGGTGCAGGCCAGTGGCGGCATGCAGGGCCTGATCGGCCTTGCGCAAGTAGTTGGGAATCGCCTGCCACAGCGAATGTTCGATCACCGCGAAGCCCCACTTGGCTTCGTCCACCGGTGTCGGGCGGGTGCGGCGGATTTCTTCGGTGTGCCAGGCTTCGGCGATCAGGCGTTGCAACGTGGTCTTGATCTGTTCGCGCTCGGCGGTGGTCAGGTCGCGGTGGTCCTGGGCGGCCAGTTGCGCGGCGATGGCGTCGTACTTTTGAATCAGCGTGCGACGCGCCACTTCGGTGGGGTGCGCGGTCAACACCAGCTCGATGTCTACCCGGCCCAATTGCCGGGCCAGGGATTCGGCGTCATGCCCCGCAGTCAATAGGCGAGCGAGCAGTTCCGGCAACACCCGGGCCTCGAACGGCGCGGGTTGCGATTCTTCGCGGCGGTGAATCAGCTGATATTGCTCGGCGATATTGGCCAGGTTGAGGAACTGGTTGAACGCCCGCGCCACCGGCAGCAACTCGTCTTCGCTCAACTGGTTGAGGCTGGCGCTGAGTTCGGCGTCCATCGAACCGCGACGGTCGGCCTTGGCGCCTTTGCGGATCTGCTCGATCTTGTCGAGAAAGCCGTCCCCGTACTGCTCACGAATGGTGTTGCCCAACAGTTCACCCAACAGATGAACGTCCTCGCGCAAGCGTGCATCAATATCAGTCATCAGCAGTTCTCCAGCGAAAATCCGGGCGGCTATGCTTTTGTGTAAGAGGCTTTGAATAGAGAGTGCCGCTGTAAAGCGGTTCTTACAAGTAAACGACGAGGGACTGCAAACTCCAAACGTTGCAGCTAGTCTCAATATCAAGCCGTACAACGGCTTACACCGGCCACCGCCGGATACTCACCCGGCCTGCCACGAGCAGGTGCGCAATGAGGTCATTATGAAAATCCGCGAGCTCGCCAAGCACTGGGAAGAAAACGCCAAGGGTCGCCTGACCGACTCCGGCTACACGATTCGTCTGGACGTGGAGGCCGCCGCACGGCTGGCGGCGATTATCGATATGTACCCCAAGCGGCACCCCGAAGAACTGCTCGGAGAATTGATCGGCGCCGCCCTTGAAGAGCTCGAAGAGAGCTTTCCGTATGTGAAAGGGTCAACGGTGGTCGCCACTGATGAAGAAGGCGATCCGCTGTATGAAGATGTCGGCCCGACCCCGCGTTTTCTCGCGTTGTCCCGTCGTCATCTGCACGATTTGTCGGCCGATAACGACAAGCAAAAACACTGAATTTACCGTCGAACTTGTGGGAGCGGGCTTGCTCGCGAAAGCGGCTTAACATTCAACATCTCTGTTGTCTGACACACCGCTTTCGCGAGCAAGCCCGCTCCCACATTGGCTTGCATACTCCTTCGATAATTGCGTATTCCCGGGATCATGAAACGGTCGGGAATACTGCTGACATCACCAAAGTTCCCGATTTAGAGCCTTGTCCGCTCGGTCAAGGTTTTTCCGGCGACAGGCCATTTTCTCTGAACTTTTAAAAAACACTTTGGGTCAACCCAGTAACCACGCCTGGGACGGCCGTTTTGAAATGCACTGGAAATCGAAGGTTGCGGCTCCTTGCCCAGGATGGATTCAGATGTTTTTCAGGAGTTATCCAATGGAGTTGAAAACCATGAAGACCAGCACTGCTTCTTCCTCGTTCACCCACCTGCGCGGTCTCAAACTGGCGGCCCTGGCCATCGGCAGCAGCTTGGTTCTGGCCGGTTGCGCCGGTAACCCGCCCACCGAGCAATATGCCGTGACTCAATCGGCCGTGAACAGTGCCGTCAGCGCCGGCGGCACCGAATTCGCCGCGGTGGAAATGAAGTCCGCTCAGGACAAGCTCAAACAAGCTGAAATCGCCATGCACGACAAAAAGTATGACGAGGCCAGAATGCTCGCCGAACAGGCCGAGTGGGACGCCCGTGTGGCTGAACGCAAGGCCCAGGCGATGAAAGCCGAACAGGCTGTAAAGGACTCACAGAAAGGTGTTCAGGAACTGCGTCAGGAAAGTCAGCGCACCGTGCAGTAAGCGCGCATCCCGATTTTCAGGCCTGACACTCATCGATAGAAAGGACGAACCATTATGCGCAAACAACTGATGATCCCCGCCCTCCTGGCCGCAAGCGTTGCACTGGCTGCCTGCTCCACACCGCCCAACGCGAACCTGGAGCAAGCCCGCACCAACTACGCCGGCCTGCAAGCCAACCCGCAAGCCAGCAAAGTCGCGGCACTGGAGACCAAAGACGCCAGCGATTACCTGGACAAGGCCGACAAGGCTTATCAGGACAAGGAAAACCAGAACAAGGTCGACCAACTGGCTTACCTGACTAATCAGCGTGTTGAAGTGGCCAAGCAGACCATCGCCCTGCGCACCGCTGAAAACAACCTGAAGAACGCCGCGGCCCAGCGAGCCCAGGCGCGTCTGGATGCCCGCGACCAGCAGATCAAACAATTGCAGGACAGCCTCAACGCCAAACAGACCGATCGCGGTACGCTGGTAACGTTCGGCGACGTGCTGTTCGCCACCAACAAGGCCGACCTGAAGCCCAACGGCTTGGTGAACATCAACAAACTGGCACAGTTCCTTCAGGAAAACCCCGACCGCAAGGTGATTGTCGAAGGCTACACCGACAGCACCGGCTCGGCGTCGTACAACCAGTCGCTGTCCGAGCGGCGCGCGACCTCGGTGCAAGTGGCCCTGATCAAGATGGGTGTCGACCCGGCGCGCATTGTGGTCCAGGGTTACGGCAAGGAATACCCGGTGGCCGAAAACACCAGCGTCTCCGGCCGTGCGATGAACCGTCGGGTGGAAGTGACCATTTCCAACGACAACCAGCCGGTGATACCGCGTTCGGCCGTCAGCTCTAACTGAGCTTCGTCTGCAACACAAAAGCCCCGTCTGATCGGATCAGGCGGGGCTTCTTATTGATCGAACACTTGTCCTGGGGCCAAGCAACCCTGTGGCGAGGGGGCTTGCCCCCGTTCGGCTGCGAAGCAGTCGTGAAACCATCCCGCAAGGTGTACCCGACAAAACGCGAATGCAGGTTTTAGGGCCGCTTCGCGAGCCAACGGGGGCAAGCCCCCTCGCCACAAGGGTTCATCATTGCCAATGGAGGCGGGACTTTACTGTTCGAGTTTTTGCGGGGTTTCCTGGCCCATGCAGCGCACGGCTTTTTTCTTGTTGTTGACCAGTACGCCGGTCAGGCCTTTCTGTTCGGTATCAAACATCACCAGCACGCCATCGATGCACTGGGCCACTTGCGCGGCCGGTTCCAGGGAAATTTTGTAGTCTTCGCCCGGCACGGTCTTGAGCATGGTGAAGTCGCTGAGTAGCAGCGCATCTTCGGGTTTGGCGAAGTGCAGGTAGCCGTACCACCACAGGGCCCCGACGGTGCCGAGGATGCTGCAGATACCGGTGATGATCAGCGGGATGGCGTTACGTTCTTCACTCATTGCGGACTCTCTGGTGGTTCATCTTCAGAATTCGGGGGTGCTGGGTAATTCGGGACTTCACCCAGGCGGCGCAGGCCGTTGAAATGCTGCGGGTCTTCGAGGTAGCGCAGCATGACTTTGCGCCAGACCGGGTCGGCGAAGGTTTGCACATGACCGCCCCGGGTCAGTTGCAGCACTCGCGGTGGCGGCGCAGCTTGATACAGTCGGATGCCGTTGGAAAGAGGCACCAGCTGATCATCGATACTGTGATAGATCAGTTTCGGTACGCCATTGAGCTGTGTCATGGAACGGATCGCACTGTCGCCATCCGGCACCAGCCAGGACAACGGCACCTGGAACGGCCAGGTCATCCAGGAGGTGCTCAGAGCAAAACGCCCGACATCGCGGTAACTGGCAGGCGCGCCATCGAGCACTAAGGCCTTGAGTTGCCGCTGACGCTCGGGATGCTGGGCCAGGAAATGCACGGCCATCGAACCGCCGAGGCTCTGACCGAGAAGGATCAACGGCTTGCCCTTGACCTCCGGCGCCTGGTCGAGCCATTTGAAAGCGGCGTCGATGTCCTGGTAAATCGCCGGCAACGCCGGTTTACCTTCGGACAAACCATACCCGCGATAGTCCACCAGCAACACCTGATAGCCCTGCTCGGGCAACCACCAGCTTGCGCCCAGATGCCACGCCAGATTGCCGCCGTTACCGTGCAGATGCAGCACGGTGCCTTTGACCTGAACGCCTGGTTTCGCCGGCAGCCACCAGCCATGCAGCTTGAGGCCGTCGGCGGTGACCAGGGTGACGTCGCGATAGTCGAGTTTGGCTTTTTCCGGGGTGAACGGCTGGCCGGGCTCGGGGTAGAACAGCAAAGAGTCACAACCGCCGAGGGTCAGAAGCAGACAGAAGATGCCGAGGATTCTCATCCGGTGAAGCCTCGCAAAAATCGGGGTTGGAATACGGACCCAATGTGGGAGCGGGCTTGCTCGCGAAGGCGGCGTGTCAGACAACTAATATGTTGAATGTTAAATCGCTTTCGCGAGCAAGCCCGCTCCCGCATTGGGACTGGGTTATCGTTAGAGGATGTTGGAGTAATCCGCCTCAATCCGGTCCAGGCTCAGGTGGTTGAGGAAGTTGGAGAAGCACATCCACGCCGACAGCGCGTTCATGTCGCGGAATTGCTCGGGCAAGTACTTGGGCGGCACCACCAGGCCTTCATCCACCAATTGGCGCAAGGTCCGCATGTCTTCCAGCGTGGTCTTGCCGCAAAACAATAGCGGTATCTGCTCCAGCTTGCCTTTACGCACGGCCAACTGAATGTAGTTGTAAACCATGATAAAGCCCTTGAGGTAGGACAAGTCTTTGGTAAACGGCAGACCGGTCGGCACCGAGCCGCGGAAAACCCGACTGGCGTTGCCGTAGCTTTCGGCCATTTCAAAGCCCTGCGCGCGGAAGAACTCGAAGATCTGCAAGAAGTCCGCGCCCTCCTCCACCATATGAATGGCGCGGGTGCGGTTGGTGAGTTTGCGCAGGCGACTCGGGTAGGAGGCAAACGTGATGATTTCCATCAGGATCGCCAGGCCTTCCTGAGTCACGGTGGACGACGGCGGGCCTTTGGACAGGAACGTACAGATCGGCTGATTCAGGCCGTTGAGGGTGGTGCCCACATGCACCAGCCCTTCGTGGACTTCCAGCGCACGCACGTCGCGGTTGTTGAACATCGCGTCGGTGCGGATCTTGATGTAGTCGGCGCCGGCTGCCGCGTCAGCGACGATCCCGTCGGACTCGAACACCCGGATGGTTTCCTCGTTTTCGCCAAACACCTTGTTCAACCGATGTTGCAACAGGTCGACGGCTTCCTTGGCGGTGAGGACTTTCGGTTCGTCCTTGAGATCGCCACGGCCGTCGATGTTGTTCAGGTAATCGGAGAGCATCAGCCCCAGATCGGCCAGGGTCGGGTCGCCAGCGTGGAACGCATCGGACGCCGCGCCGTACAATTCCTGGGAAATCAGCCCGAAATCCTCGGTGCCGCGCGCTTCAAGCATGCGCACCACCATGCGGTATTCCTTGCACATGCGGCGCATGATCTGCCCGACCGGGTTGAACTGGCCGAGTTGCCGAGTGATGTCGCGCTCGATGTTCTGGAATTCCAGCTTCACTTTGCTGGAGTCGAACGACAGCGGTCGATTGAGGTAGTAGTCGCGGTCCACGGCCGGCATTTCCTTGCCCTTGCCCTTGAGGAACCCCTTGCGAATACTGTCATCCCACTTGACCGCATCCAGAATGCGAATCGGCGTCTGCGCCAGCACTATGCGATCGGACAACATGCGTATCGTCTGCTGGTATTCGTCCACCCGAAACTCCTGTAGTAAAACCGTTACGTGCTGGGTTTATCTGGTTTTGGCCAGGCGCTGATAGCGCACCGCTTCGACGAAGACATCGGAATTGGCCGGGTCGTCGAGGTAGGCGAACACCTGATCCAGGCTGTTGTTGATCAACACCCCCTCGCCATTGTCAGTCTGAAAGCCTTCGCCACTGAGGGCTTCTTGCCCCATGGCCTGTCTGATCTGCTCAAGGTCGAGGTTGTAGACCACCAGTTCGTGCTTTTCGTTGAGCTCGAAACCGGCGATGGTGAAATGCCCGCCGAACTGCGCCGGCACCTTCGCCGACAGGTACCAGCGACTGCCATGGCGCGATACCGTAAAAGGATAGGCTTCGCGCTCATGGGGCTTGGCCTTGAAGTAGCTGACCGCCTGATAGCGGTGGTCGCCGATGCGCGTCAGTTCCAGGTTCATCGGCTCGCCCCAGGCGTTGGTGCTGGTCCATTTGCCGAGCAGACCTTTGGGCACGGGCTCGCTGGCGGGCAGCGGTTCCTTGAAGGTCACCAGACAGCCACTGAGCAGCAGGAACGACAAGGCGATCACAACGACGCGCCAGGCTTTCATTCAACACTCCCTATGAACACAACGCCCTCAATTGGTCACTATCCTGTGGGAGCGGGCTTGCTCGCGAAAGCGGTTTAACATTCAACCTCTTCGTTGTCTGACACACCGCCTTCGCGAGCAAGCCCGCTCCCACAGGGTTGAGTTCCCACAAGGGATTTACGCCGACGCCAGTACCAGGTGCATGTAGCGGGTCAGGATGCCGAGCATTTCCTCTTCGGCAACAGGCTCGGCATCGTTGAGCAGGCCCTGATATTCCATCCGTCCGACAATCGCCGTCAACACTTTGGCATCTTGTTGTGGCTCGCGGGAACCCAATACTTCGAAAAGCTGGCAGGTGCCCTGCAAGAGAATTTGCTGATGGGAACGCACCAATAACGCCAGACGCGGGTTAAGCAACGCTTCCTGGCGGAAGGCTTGCTCGGCCATCAAGTGCTCGCGGCGATTGATCAATTGTCGATGAACATAGTCAGCCATCAGCCGTGCGATATCGTCCGCCAGCTGTGAGCGCGACTCGGCGGTGCCATCACTGCTGACAACCATCTCGCGCAACAGGCCTTCGTTGCTGGCCCACAACCGGGCCATGTATGCCGCACTGCGTTCCACGTATTGGGCAAAGGTATCGGTGAGCAGGTCATCGATGTCCTTGAAATAGTAGGTGGTGGCCGACAGCGGCACCCCCGCTTCGGCAGCTACCGCACGGTGCCGTACGGCCCGCACGCCATCACGCACGACAATGCGCATCGCCGCGTCGAGAATGTCCTGTCGACGCTGTTCGCTGCCCTGTCGGCTGGCCTTGCGGCCCTGGTACTGAACACTTTCAGCGACCGCAGTGGCGATATCCGCTGCACCTTCTTGAGCCATTGCACGATTCACGACAGGTATTCCTCTCTAAACGTCAAAAGTAACCAATTGATACGTTTGTACCAGACAGGCAATAAAAAGCCGCCTGTTTTAGGCGGCTTTTTAATTGAAACATTTACGCTTGCGGACGCATGTGCGGGAACAGGATCACATCGCGGATCGACGGTGAGTTGGTCAGCAACATCACCAGTCGGTCAATGCCGATCCCTTCACCAGCCGTTGGCGGCATGCCGTACTCCAGCGCGCGAACGAAGTCGGCGTCGTAGTGCATGGCTTCGTCGTCGCCGGCATCCTTGTCGGCCACCTGCGCCATGAAGCGCTCGGCCTGGTCTTCCGCGTCGTTCAACTCGGAATAGGCGTTGGCGATTTCACGGCCGCCGATGAACAGCTCGAAACGGTCGGTGACGTTCGGGTTCTCGTCATTACGACGGGCCAGCGGCGACACTTCGAACGGGTACTGAGTGATGAAGTGCGGCTGTTCCAGCTTGTGCTCGACCAGCTCTTCGAAAATCATCACCTGCAGTTTGCCCAGGCCTTCGAAGCCGAGCACCTTGGCGCCGGCCTTCTTGGCGATGGCGCGGGCCTTGTCGATGTCGTTCAGGTCATCGGCCGTCAGGTCCGGGTTGTACTTGAGGATCGAGTCGAACACCGACAGACGCACGAACGGCTCGCCGAAGTGGAACACCTTGTCGCCATAAGGCACGTCGGTGCTGCCCAGGACCAGCTGCGCCAGTTCGCGGAACAGTTCCTCGGTCAGGTCCATGTTGTCTTCGTAGTCGGCGTGGGCCTGGTAGAACTCGAGCATGGTGAACTCGGGGTTGTGCCGGGTCGAAACGCCTTCGTTACGGAAGTTGCGGTTGATCTCGAACACTTTCTCGAAGCCACCGACAACCAGACGCTTGAGGTACAGCTCCGGCGCGATACGCAGGAACATTTGCATGTCCAGCGCGTTGTGGTGAGTTTCGAACGGCTTGGCCGCCGCACCACCCGGAATGGTTTGCAGCATCGGCGTTTCCACTTCCAGGAAGTCACGCTTCATCAGGAAGCTGCGGATGTGCGCAATCACTTGCGAACGCACGCGGAAGGTCTGGCGCACGTCTTCGTTGACGATCAGGTCGACGTAACGCTGGCGGTAGCGCTGCTCGGTGTCGGACAGGCCGTGGTGCTTGTCCGGCAGCGGGCGCAGGGATTTGGTCAGCAGGCGCACGTTGGTCATTTCGACGTACAGGTCGCCCTTGCCGGAACGGGCCAGGGTGCCTTCGGCGGCAATGATGTCGCCCAGGTCCCAGGTTTTCACCGCGGCCAGGGTTTCTTCGGACAGGGTTTTACGGTTGACGTAAACCTGGATGCGCCCGGACATGTCCTGGATCACCATGAACGAGCCACGGTTGAGCATGAGACGACCGGCAACCTTGACCGGGATCGCAGCCTCTGCCAGCTCTTCCTTGGTCTTGTCCGCGTACTTCTTCTGCAAGTCTTCGCAGTAGGCGTCGCGGCGGAAGTCATTGGGGAAGGCCTGGCCCTTGGCGCGCTCGGCAGCAAGCTTTTCCTTGCGCAGGGCGATCAGGGAGTTTTCTTCCTGTTGCAGGGCTTGCGGGTCGAGTTGTAGGTCGCTCATGTCTTTAAAAATTCCATCACAGATTCGTTGCCCCCAGCCTTCGGCTGGGGATCGCTGTAGGGCGTGCCTTACAGCCCTTGTTTCAGGCTCGCCACCAGGTATTCGTCGATGTCGCCGTCGAGCACCTTGTCGCAGTCGCTGCGTTCGATGTTGGTACGCAGATCCTTGATCCGCGAGGCATCGAGCACGTACGAACGGATCTGGTGACCCCAGCCGATGTCCGACTTGGTGTCTTCCAGGGCCTGGGAAGCGGCGTTGCGTTTCTGCACTTCCTGCTCATACAAGCGCGCCCGCAACATTTTCATCGCGGTGTCTTTGTTGGCGTGCTGGGAGCGTTCGTTCTGGCAGCTGACCACGGTGTTGGTCGGTACGTGAGTAATCCGTACGGCCGAGTCGGTGGTGTTTACGTGCTGACCACCGGCACCGGAGGAGCGGTAGGTGTCGATGCGCAGGTCCGACGGGTTGATGTCGATTTCGATGTTGTCATCGATTTCCGGCGACACGAACACGGCCGAGAACGAGGTGTGACGACGGTTGCCGGAGTCGAACGGGCTCTTGCGCACCAGACGGTGCACGCCGATTTCGGTACGCAGCCAGCCAAAGGCGTATTCGCCCTTGATGTGCACGGTCGCGCCTTTGATACCGGCGACTTCACCGGCCGACAATTCCATGATGGTCGCGTCGAAACCGCGTTTATCCGCCCAGCGCAGGTACATGCGCAGCAGGATGTTGGCCCAGTCCTGGGCCTCGGTACCGCCGGAGCCGGCCTGGATGTCCAGGTAGGCGTTGTTGGCGTCCATTTCACCGCTGAACATGCGACGGAATTCGAGTTTTTCCAGGGACTCGCGCAGGCGCTCGACTTCGGCAGCCACGTCATCGACGGCGCCCTGGTCTTCTTCTTCGGCGGCCATCTGCAGCAAGTCTTTGGCGTCAGCCAGGCCGGTGTGCATTTCGTCGAGGGTTTCGACGATCTGCGCCAGCTGGGACCGCTCGCGGCCCAGTTCCTGAGCGTACGACGGGTTGTTCCAGACATTCGGATCTTCAAGCTCGCGATTGACTTCAGTCAGACGCTCATGCTTTTGATCGTAGTCAAAGATACCCCCGAATAGTTTCGGAGCGCTCGGACAGGTCCTTGATACTGTTAAGGATCGGGTTGATTTCCATGGCGGGCAGCACTCGTTGGCGAACTTTTGAAAGCCGGCGAGTATAACGTAATCAAGCTGTCACGGCAGCCCGCCTGGCGGCTTTAGCGGCGAATGGTTTACGGAATAACGCGGGTGGCCCGTAGCAGCTGCCGAGCCCGCGAGGCTGCGTTCGGCGGCGCAGCCGTCGCAAAGTCAGACAACGCGGTCATTCAGGCAAACCGCATACACAGGACTTGCGAGGACTTCGTCCTCGAACGCAGCCTCGCGGGCTCGGCAGCTGCTACAGCGCTACGGTCAGCGGGTTACTCAATTCCCACCTGATTACGCCCATTGTTCTTCGCCAGGTACAGCCCCTTGTCCGCCGCCGAGATCAATTGCCGGCAATCGCTGCCCGGTTGCGGGATCATGGTCGACAGGCCGATGCTGATGGTCAGGCATGAGCCTTCGGTCGGGAAAATGTGTGGGATCCTCAACCCGGCCACGGTCTGGCGCAGTTTTTCCGCCACTATCCGCGCACCGCCCGGCGAGGTGTTGGGCAGGACCAGGACGAACTCTTCGCCGCCGTAACGGGCCGGCAGGTCCGATGGCCTGGCACTGGCGTCGCGAATCGCCGTGGCGACTTTGCGCAGGGCTTCATCGCCTTCGAGGTGGCCAAAACTGTCGTTGTAGGATTTGAAATAGTCGACATCGATCATCAATAACGACAGCTGGGTCTGGTCACGCAGCGAACGCCGCCACTCCAGCTCCAGGTATTCATCGAAATGCCGGCGGTTCGACAACCCGGTCAGGCCGTCGGAGTTCATCAAGCGCTGCAGCACCAGGTTGGTGTCGAGCAATTGCTGCTGGCTCACCCGCAACGCGCGGTACGCCGCGTCACGCTGCAGCAGGGTCATGTAGGAGCGCGAGTGATAGCGGATGCGCGCCACCAGTTCGATGTTGTCCGGCAGTTTGACCAGGTAATCGTTGGCCCCGGCGGCAAACGCCGCGCTCTTGATCAGCGGGTCTTCCTTGGTCGACAGGACAATGATCGGAATGTCCTTGGTCGCCGGGTGATTTCGGTATTCGCGCACCAGGCTCAGGCCGTCGAGGCCGGGCATGACCAAATCCTGAAGGATCACCGTTGGCTTGATGCGGATCGCCTGGGCAATGGCCTGGTGCGGGTCGGCGCAGAAATGGAAGTCGATGTTTTCTTCGTTCGACAAACCACGCCGCACCGCCTCGCCGATCATCGCCTGATCGTCCACCAACAACACCATGGCGGCGTTTTCGTCGGTTTTGAAGTCGTCGAGCTGTAAATCATTCATGTGCGGTCACCTGAGTACTGCCTGGGCCACGACTGCTGCTAATGATAGTCATTTTTGAAAAATCTCCAGCAATCGTGGCGCTATCTTGTCCAGTGGGCGGATTTCCACGGCAGCGTCGATGGCTGCGGCCGCCTTGGGCATTCCGTACACGGCACTGCTGTTCTGGTCCTGAGCGATAGTCAGGTAGCCCTGTTGGCGCATGAGTTTAAGCCCCTGGGCGCCGTCGCGCCCCATACCGGTCAGCAGGACGCCCACGGCATCACCGCTCCAGTAACTGGCCACACTCTCGAAAAACACATCGATCGAAGGCCGATAGATCTCGTTGACCGGTTCGGCGGTGTAGGCCAGCGTGCCGTTCTTCAGCAGGCGAATATGATGGTTGGTGCCGGCCAGCAGGACCGTGCCGCTTTGCGGCGGTTCGCCTTCCTGGGCCAGGCGCACGTTCAGGCCGCTGGCGGTGGCAAGCCATTCGGCCATGCCGGCGGCGAACACCTGGTCCACATGCTGGACCAGCACGATGGCCGCCGAAAAATCCCGTGGCAGGCCCTTGAGCAGCACTTCCAGCGCCGCCGGCCCGCCAGCGGATGAACCAATCGCCACCAAGTGTTGGCGCGAAGCCGAGTTGCGGTGCGGACTCGGTGCCGATCGCACCCGATTGCTGTGGTCACCAATCAGCCAGCCAATGTTCATGATCTTGCGCAGCAGCGGCGCGGCGGCTTCCTGAGCATTGCCGGCCCCGATCGCCGGGGTATCGACCACATCCAGCGCGCCATGGCCCATGGCTTCGAACACCCGGTGCACGTTCTGCTGGCGGTCGACGGTGACGATGACGATCGCGCATGGGGTCTCGGCCATGATCCGCCGGGTCGCTTCCACGCCGTCCATCAACGGCATGATCAAGTCCATCAGAATCAGATCCGGGGTGTACTCGGCGCAACGCTGCACCGCCTCGGCCCCGTTGCCGGCGACCCAGACCACCTCGTGTGCCGGTTCGAACGCCAGAGCGCGGCGCAAAGCCTCCACGGCCATGGGCATGTCGTTGACAATGGCGATTTTCATGCGCGCGCGCCTCCAATGAGCTCAACTACTGCATCCAGCAAGGCGTCATCATGAAAACTGGCCTTGGCTAGATAATAGTCGGCCCCGGCATCCAGTCCACGGCGGCGGTCTTCTTCGCGGTCCTTGTAGGACACCACCATCACCGGCAGCGATTGCAGGCGATTGTCGCGGCGCAATAAAGTCACCAGCTCGATGCCGTCCATGCGCGGCATGTCGATGTCGGTGATCAGCAGGTCGAAATCCTCCGAACGCAGGGCGTTCCAGCCATCCATGCCGTCCACCGCCACAGCGACGTCGTAGCCGCGATTGAGCAGCAACTTGCGCTGCAACTCACGCACGGTCAGCGAATCGTCCACCACCAGAATCCGTTTACGCGCCGCTTCGACGGCCTGGTTGGCGTGCCGGGCAATGCGCTCCAGACGCCCGGTATTGAGCAGTTTGTCCACCGAACGCAGCATGTCTTCGACGTCGACGATCAGTACCACCGAGCCGTCGTCGAGCAGGGCCCCGGAGGAAATGTCCTGCACCTTGCCCAGGCGCTCGTCCAGTGGCAGCACCACCAGCGTCCGCTCGCCGATAAACCGCTCGACCGCCACCCCGTAGATCGCCTCGCGCTCGCGGATGACCACGACTTTGAGGGTCTGCGCGTTGTTCTGGCTCGCCGGGCGATGCAATAGCTGACTGGCGGCGACCAGTCCGACATGCCGGCCTTCGTACCAGAAGTGCTGCCGGCCTTCGACCTGCACAATGTCTTCCGGCTCCAGGTCGCACATGCGCTCGATGTGCGCCAGCGGGAAGGCGTACGCCTCGTCACCGACCTCCACCACCAGGCTGCGCACCACCGACAGCGTCAGCGGCACTTCCAGATGAAAGCGACTGCCCTCGCCCGCCGTTTGCTCCAGCACCACGGCACCGCGCAACTGCCGAACCATATGCTGAACCGCATCCAGGCCAACGCCGCGCCCGGACACTTCGGTAACCGTGTCGCGCAGGCTGAAACCCGGCAGAAACAGGAACGTCAGCAGCTCTTCTTCACTCAACTGGGCGGCAGTCTCGGCTGGGGATAACTGCCGCTCGACGATGTTGCGGCGGAGCTTTTCCAGGTCAACGCCATTGCCGTCATCGCTCAGTTCCAGCACCAGCAGACCGGCCTGATGAGAGGCTCGCAGACGAATCACGCCTTCCTCCGGCTTGCCGGCCAACAACCGTTGTTCCCGGGTTTCGATGCCGTGATCCACCGCGTTGCGCAGCAAGTGCGTCAGCGGCGCTTCAAGTTTTTCCAGTACGTCCCGATCAACCTGAGTTTTCTCGCCCTCGATCTCCAGCCGCACCTGTTTGCCCAGGCTGCGGCCAAGGTCGCGGACCATGCGCACTTGCCCGCTCAGCACGTCGGCGAACGGCCGCATGCGACAGGCCAGCGCCGTGTCATACAACACCTGCGCGCGCTGGCTGGCGTGCCAGGCGAACTCATCCAGTTCGGCGTGCTTTTCCACCAGCATTTGCTGGGACTCGGCCAGCAATCGACGGGCATCGCCCAAGGCTTCCCGGGCTTCGAGGCTCAAGGCATGGTCCTTGAGATGGACGTTAAGGTTTTCCAGCGCCCGCAGGCCGTTGCTCTGCATGCGTTTGAGGCGCTGCATGGTGGCCAGGTGCGGCTTGAGCCGCTGGGTTTCCACCAGGGATTTACTCGACAGGTCGAGCAGGCTGTTCAAGCGCTCGGCCGTGACGCGCAATACGCGCTCGCCACTTTCGGTGGCGCGTTTAGCCATGGGCGCTGGCTCGGCGGGTGCTGCCGGGGGGGCTTCGGTGGCGGCCGGCATGGGCGGCTCAACCTTAGGCGTCGGCGGTTCCAGCTGAAGTTCTGCCATCGGCGGCGCGATGGGGGCAGTCGCCAGGTGATCAAGCAGCCGTCCCATCAAGACGACGTAAGCTTCGATATCCGCAGGCGCCGGAGCTTTGCCCGGCGTCGCAATCCGCGTCAGCAGATCGGTACCTTGCAACAGTGCATCAATATGTTCGGGCCGCAGGTACAAGCGCCCTTCCTGGGCGCTGACCAGGTAATCCTCCATCACGTGGGCGACACTGACCCCGGCATCGACACCGACAATCCGCGCCGCGCCCTTGAGTGAGTGGGCCGCGCGCATGCATGACTCGAGGTAATCGGCTTGCGTCGGATCGCGTTCAAGGGCCAGCAGACCGGCGCTCAGCACCAGGGTCTGGGCCTCGGCTTCCAGGCTGAACAGTTCCAGCAAAGAGGCGTCACGCATTTGGTCGGGGGTCATGTCAGACTCCGGGTCACGGCGGACAACAGCTGTTCTTCATCCAGCCAACGCAGGCTGCGACCTTTGAATTGCAAGACGCCACGGGTGTATTTGGCGCTGGCCTGGCTGCCAGACTGAGAGGCCGCATCGAGAATGCGCTCGTCGATGGCGTGAATCCCGTCCACTTCGTCCACCGGCACCACCACCGGCCCGCCGTGGGCGGCAATGATCAGCATCCGCGGCGTCACCCGTGCGCCGGGTGCCACGCCATTGCGGTCGTCGAGCCCCAGCAGCTCCACCAGCGACAGGCACGCCACCAAGGCACCGCGCACATTCGCCACGCCGAGCAACGCCCGTGAACGTTGATGGGGCAAGGAATGGATCGCTTGCAGCGGCGCCACTTCGACCAGGCTGCGGGTGGCCAGGCCCAGCCATTCTTCGCCAAGGCGAAACATCAGCAACGAACGGGTTTTCACCTCGTTCTCGGCCATTGTGGAGACTTGCCCACGGTCGTCCTGTTGCAAGGCGTAGCGATCAAGCAAGCGCGTGGCGGCGGCCGAATACACCGCGCAATTGCGGCAATGAATGTGGTCGCTCAGCAGCGGGCAGGACTGGTCGCCGTGGATACCGATGCGGTTCCAGCAGTCGTCGATGGCCTGGGCATCTTCATGGGTGACGCTCAAGGTGTCGGAGACGTTCATCGTTTACGCTCACTGTCAGCGGCGCGCTCGCTACGAACGGCGCGGGCCTGCAATCGTCTGGCTCCCGCCGTGTCGCCCTGGGACTGCAGCAAGGCGGCCAGGTGCATCAACGCGTCGGGGTGTTGCGGTTCGAGGTACAACGCCTTGCGATAAAACCCCTGGGCCTCCAGGGCGCTGCCGGCGACATCACTGAGCAGCCCCAGCCAATAGAACACTTGGGCCACCGGCTCGTGGCTGCGCAAAAAACTTTCGCAGGCCGCGCGGGCCTCGGCACTTTTGCCTTCGTTGGCCAGCGCGGCGATGTTCGCCAGCAGCGTGGCGGCATCCGAAGGGGTGGCTTTGGGAATTTGCGGTATCGGCACGACTGTCGCGAAAGGCCGAGTGCGCACTGGCGGCGTCACGCTACGCAGCGGTAGTTGCACCGCCAGTGTCGGCATCGGCGTGAAGGTCGCAATCGGCTCGGGCGCGCTCTGGCGACTGAAGGCGAACGACTGCGGGATCCCGATCGAGCGCATGCCGAAACGGCCCAGCAGGCTGCCTTCCGCCGGGCCGATAAACAGCACGCCGTCGATGTGGGTCAGACGCTTGAGCACTTCGAACACTTGCTGCTGGGTCGGCTGGTCGAAATAAATCAGCAGGTTGCGACAGAACACAAAGTCATAGGGTGGCTCCTTGGCCAGCAAGGTCGGATCGAGCAGATTGCCGACCTGCAAGCGCACCTGTTCAAGCACCCGTGCGCTGAGGCGATAGTTGTCGTGTTCAGCGGTGAAATGGCGCTCGCGAAACTCGAGGTCCTGGCCGCGAAACGAATTCTTGCCATACAGCGCGAGCCTGGCCTTTTCCACCGACAGCGGGCTGACGTCCATGCCGTCGACCTTGAACTGATGCGGCGCCAGCCCGGCATCGAGCAGGGCCATGGCGATGGAGTACGGTTCTTCGCCAGTGGAGCATGGCAGGCTGAGAATCCGCAGGGCGCGCATGTTGTTGATCGCCGCCAGCCGTTTGGCCGCCAGTTTTGCCAATGTGGCGAAGGATTCCGGGTAACGGAAAAACCAGGTCTCGGGGACAATCACCGCTTCGATCAGCGCCTGTTGTTCATCCCGCGAGCCCAGCAATAGGTGCCAGTATTCATCGCTCGTCTGCGTCCGAGCCGCCGTGCAGCGCTGGCGCACCGCACGTTCGATGATCGCCGGGCCGACAGATCCCACATCGAGGCCGATGCGCTCTTTGAGAAAATCGAAAAACCTTTGATCGCTGCTCATCCCTGCTCCTCAAACTGCGCCAGGTCCAGCGGCGGCGAGGGAAACAACAAGGCGCGAACCTGTGCATCCAGTAAATCGGCGACCCGCACCCATTGCAGCAGCCCCTGGGCATCTTCGCGCACCGGGCCGAGGTACGGCGCCTGACGATTATCCAGGCCATAAGGCTGAAAGTCCGCCGGGTTGCAGCGCAACGTATCGGTGACTTGCTCCAGAATCAGCCCGAGCAATTGCGCAGGCGTCGCTTCATCCGGCCGATAGTGCACCAGCACCAACCGCGTGCTGGTGCGGGCCTGGGCCGGCTGGCCGAACGTCAGTGCGCTGAGGTCGATCACCGGCACCACCGCGCCGCGCCAGGCAAACACCCCGGCCACCCAGTCCGGCGCCTGGGGAATGGGTTTCAACGGCAGTTGCGGCAGCACTTCGGCCACCTCGATGGCCTGCAAGGCGTAACGCTCGTTGCCGATGCGAAACACCAGAAACAACGATGGCTTCGCCGGCATCGCCGCGTCGCGTTTGGCCGTAAGTTCGCTCATCAGACTTTGAATCGCGAGACACCGCCACGCAGCCCCACGGCCACCTGACTCAATTCGTCGATGGCGAAACTGGCCTGACGCAACGACTCGACCGTCTGGCTGCTGGCGTCGCCCAACTGCACCAGCGCGTGGTTGATCTGCTCGGCACCGGTGGCCTGGGCCTGCATGCCTTCGTTGACCATCAACACCCGTGGCGCCAGCGCCTGAACCTGATGAATGATCTGCGACAGCTGCTCGCCCACCTGCTGCACCTCGGACATGCCGCGGCGCACTTCCTCAGAGAACTTGTCCATGCCCATGACCCCGGCCGACACCGCCGACTGGATCTCGCGCACCATCTGCTCGATGTCGTAGGTGGCCACGGCAGTCTGGTCTGCCAGACGTCGCACTTCGGTGGCGACCACGGCAAACCCGCGACCATACTCGCCGGCCTTCTCGGCTTCGATCGCGGCGTTCAGGGACAACAGGTTGGTCTGGTCGGCGACTTTGACGATGGTCACCACCACCTGGTTGATGTTGCCGGCCTTCTCATTGAGGATCGCCAGTTTGGCATTCACCAGATCTGCCGCGCCCATCACCGAATGCATGGTGTCTTCCATGCGCGCCAGGCCTTGCTGACCAGAACCGGCCAGCACCGACGCCTGATCGGCGGCGGTGGAAACTTCGGTCATGGTGCGCACCAGGTCCCGCGAGGTGGCGGCAATTTCACGGGAGGTCGCACCGATTTCGGTGGTAGTGGCCGCGGTTTCGGTGGCGGTGGCCTGTTGCTGCTTGGACGTCGCGGCAATTTCCGTGACCGATGTGGTGACCTGCACCGAGGAGCGCTGCGCCTGGGACACCAGCGAGGTGAGCTCGGTCATCATGTCATTGAAGCCGGTTTCCACCGCGCCGAATTCGTCTTTGCGATCAAGATTCAAGCGACTGCTGAGATCCCCGGTGCGCATGACTTCCAGAATGTCCACGATGCGACTCATCGGTGCCATAATCGCGCGCATCAACAGCAGGCCGCAGAGGCCGGCGACGATGACTGCCACCAGCAAAGAGACGCCCATGCTGATTTTGGCGGCCGTCACTGCATCACTGATGGCCAGCGTGGATCGTTCAGCCAGGGCGTGATTACTCTCAAGAAGGCTGTTCAACTGCTTGCGCCCATTGATCCAGGCCGGCGTGAGTTTCTGCTCCAGGGCAAGGCGCGCCTGGTCGTACTCTTTGCGCTGATAGAGGTCGAGAACGTTCGCCATCTCCTTGTTGTAGAGCTGATGACGCGCTTCGAATTCGTCGAATAGATTCTGATCTTCTGTGGTGAAAATGGTTTTGCGATAGTTGGCCATCTGCTCGCCCAAGCGCTCTTCGAAGCTCTTGTACATGGTCTGGTCGGCGGCGCTTATTTCGCGACGTCCGGAAAGGCCGACAATCTGCTGGGTGAGGTTAAAACTGTCGACCCACGCGCCGCGGATCATCGAACTGAAATACACCCCGGGAACCGCATCGGTGCGAACCGATTCTGCGCCGGCGTCGATCTTCATCAGCCGGGAAAAAGACACCACGACCATTAGCAGCATGATCGCGATAATTACCGCAAAGCTCGCCAAAATGCGTTGGCGCAACGTCCAGTTCTTCACAGTCAGTCCTCGATGCGGGTCAAATTGCGGGGGAGTATAGCCGAGGGCGATGTTTCATTTATAAGACGCTGAGCATCGCTTCACATCCCGCCAACAAAAAGCCGTAAATCGGCAGAAATGGACCGTGGATCAGTCATGGGGGAAGTTGTCATGGCCTGGACGCCATTGCGAGCAGGCTCGCGATGGCGTCCATCCAGGCAAAAGTTTGTTGCCCGCGAAGGCATTCTGAAGACCTACACGGAAGCCTGCCGCACCTGTTTCTCCAGTTCGGCCTTCAACCCCGGCTCCAGCTTCAACTGCCGCGCCAACTCATCCAGATAGGACTTCTCCATGAAGTTCTCCGCATCCACCAGCATCACACTGGCGATGTACATTTCAGCCGCCATTTCCGGCGTACTGGCGGCGCGGGCGACGTCGGTCGGGTCCAGCGGCTTGTTGAGCTCGGCGTGTAGCCAGTGCTGCAGTTCCTGATCGTTGTCGAGCTTGCTGAACTCGCCTTCGATCAATTGGCGTTCACGCTCATCGACGTGACCGTCGGCTTTGGCCGCAGCCACCAACGCCTTGAGAATCGCCTGGCTATGCTGCTCGACTTGCGCCGCTGGCAAGCGGTCGAGGGTTTGCGGTTCGGTCTTGGGCGCGGTGCCCTGCTGGGCCTGCCAGTTGCCATAAGCCTTGTAGGCAATTACCCCCAATGCGGCGAGGCCGCCGTAGATCGCGAACTTGCCGCCGACTTTGCGCGCCTTCTTGCTGCCCAACAGCAGGCCCATGGCGCCAGCCGCCAGGGCTCCGCCGCCCGCCCCCGAGAGCAAACCACCCAATCCACCGCTGGATGATTTGTTCTGCGCGCCACCGGCCTTGTTCTGCAACAGCTCCTGACCGGACTTGAGCAGTTGATCGAGCAATCCACGGGTATTCATGTTGCCGCCTCCACAAAATCGGGTTAACCGGATCATTAAGGCCACCAGCCTGGATCGAAAGTGCCCGGTTCCTCTTCGCAAGAGTGCTTCCAGATGTTGCTCATATCTCGGTAAACAGCCGGTAACGCACCCACACAATCTATTTCATCGAATGCAGCCCCGGGGGATTTGTCGACCTTGGCATCGAGCACTAGTCTGGATAAACCCATGACACAGCGCGGCCTCAGTCAGCCTCCCACAAAGCGCACTACGCTAATAACAAGCCACTCATGGCGAACGACCCCGTTCAACGCTGTCCCGACCCTAATTAAAGAAGAGGGAAACCCCATGTTCGAACACAAGACCGCACTGCTCAGTGCCATCACCACGGCGCTCCTGGCCAGCGCCAGCCTGCAGGCCGCCGAACCGCTGAAAGCCGTCGGCGCCGGCGAAGGTCAGCTGGATATCGTTGCCTGGCCCGGCTATATCGAACGGGGCGAAACTGATAAGGCTTACGACTGGGTCAACGCTTTCGAGAAGGAAACCGGCTGCAAGGTCAACGTCAAGACGGCCGGCACGTCCGATGAAATGGTCAGCCTGATGGCCAAGGGCGGTTACGATCTGGTGACGGCGTCCGGCGATGCCTCCCTGCGCCTGATCGCCGGCAAGCGTGTCCAGCCGATCAACACCGCATTGATCCCCAACTGGAAAAATCTCGATCCGCGCCTGAAGGATGCACCGTGGTACGTGGTCGACAAGCAGACCTACGGCACCCCGTACCAGTGGGGCCCGAACGTGCTCATGTACAACACCAACGTGTTCAAGCAGCCGCCGACCAGTTGGGGCGTGGTGCTCGAAGAGCAGAAGCTGCCCGATGGCAAATCCAACAAGGGCCGCGTGCAGGCGTATGACGGGCCGATCTACATCGCGGACGCGGCGCTGTACCTGAAAACCGCCAAGCCGGAACTGGGCATCAAGGACCCATACCTGCTCGACGAAAAGCAGTACAAGGCCGTGCTCGATCTGCTGCGCGGTCAACAAAAGCTGATCCACCGCTACTGGCACGACACCACCGTGCAGATGAGTGACTTCAAGAACGAAGGCGTGGTGGCCTCCAGCTCCTGGCCCTATCAGGTCAACGGCCTGATGAACGAGAAACAGCCAGTCGCCTCGACCATCCCCAAAGAAGGCGCCACAGGGTGGGCCGACACCACCATGATGCACGCCGAAGCCAAGCACCCGAACTGCGCCTACAAGTGGATGGACTGGTCGCTGACGCCGAAGGTCCAGGGCGATGTGTCCGCCTGGTTCGGGTCACTGCCGGCGGTCCCGGCGGCGTGCAAGGCAAGCGAACTGTTGGGTGCCGAGGGATGCAAGACCAACGGTTTCGACCAGTTCGACAAGATCGCCTTCTGGAAAACCCCGCAGGCCGAGGGTGGCAAGTACGTGCCTTATAGCCGTTGGACCCAGGACTACATCGCGATTATGGGAGGCAGGTAATACACCGACCCTTGTGGCGAGGGAGCTTTGTGGCGAGGGGGCTTGCCCCCTCGCCACAGTGAGCATTCCAGCTAAAAAAGCACACCGATTCAGTTTTTTCAGAAGTCCAGGCAGGGGCCGCTGTGATGGGCCCCCGCTTTTAGGGAGCACCGTATCCATGACGCTCGCAGTCCAGTTCACCAATGTCTCCCGTCAGTTCGGCGAGGTGAAGGCCGTTGACCGGGTTTCCATCGATATCCAGGACGGCGAGTTCTTTTCCCTGCTGGGCCCTTCCGGCTCGGGCAAAACCACCTGCCTGCGCCTGATCGCCGGTTTCGAACAGCCGAGCACCGGCTCCATCCGCATCCATGGTGCCGAAGCCGCCGGGCTGCCGCCTTATCAGCGTGATGTGAATACCGTGTTCCAGGATTACGCCCTGTTCCCGCACATGAACGTACTCGACAACGTCGCCTACGGCTTGAAAGTTAAAGGTGTCGGCAAGACCGAACGCCACAAGCGCGCCGAAGAGGCCCTCGCCATGGTCGCCCTCGGCGGCTATGGCGAACGCAAGCCGGTGCAGCTGTCGGGCGGCCAACGCCAGCGAGTGGCCCTGGCCCGGGCGTTGGTCAATCGCCCTCGGGTCTTGCTGCTCGACGAACCCTTAGGCGCCCTCGACCTGAAGCTGCGCGAGCAGATGCAAGGTGAGCTGAAGAAGCTGCAACGCCAGCTCGGCATCACCTTCATCTTCGTCACCCACGACCAGACTGAAGCGCTGTCGATGTCCGATCGTGTGGCAGTGTTCAACAAGGGCCGCATCGAACAGGTCGACACGTCACGCCATCTCTACATGAAACCGGCGACTACCTTCGTTGCCGAATTCGTCGGCACGTCCAACGTGATTCGCGGCGATCTGGCGCGGCAGTTGAGCGGCAATCCACAGCCGTTTTCGATTCGCCCGGAACACGTGCGTTTCGCCGAAGGCCCGCTGGCCAGCCATGAAATCGAAGTCAGCGGCGTGCTGCATGACATCCAGTATCAGGGCAGCTCCACCCGTTATGAATTGAAACTGGAAAACGGCCAGACCCTGAATATCAGCCAGGCCAACGTCCAGTGGCTGGACGCCAGCGCGCAACATCAGACCGGGCAACGCATCAGCGCTCGCTGGGCACGAGAAGCGATGATTGCGCTGCACGACAATGTTGTGGGCGGGGTGTGAGATGGACACCGTGACGATCCCCCGAACACCGTCCAATGGCTCGCCGTTGCGCCGGTTTTCCAACCTGCTGTACCGGCGGCCGAACCTGTATCTGTCGCTGCTGCTCGTGCCGCCGTTGCTGTGGTTCGGCGCAATCTACCTCGGCTCGCTGCTGACGTTGTTGTGGCAAGGCTTCTACACCTTCGATGACTTCACCATGACGGTCACCCCCGACCTGACCCTGGCGAACTTCGCAGCGCTGTTCCAGCCGTCGAACTTCGACATCATCCTGCGTACCCTGAGCATGGCCATCGTCGTGTCACTCGCCAGTGCCGTGGTGGCGTTCCCGATCGCCTACTACATGGCGCGCTACACCAGTGGCAACACCAAGGCGTTTTTCTATATCGCGGTGATGATGCCGATGTGGGCCAGTTACATCGTCAAGGCCTATGCCTGGACCTTGCTGTTGGCCAAGGGCGGCGTGGCCCAGTGGTTCGTTCAATACCTGAACCTGGAGCCGGTATTGCAGTTCGTGCTCGGGATGCCGGGGGTGGGTGGCAGCACGTTGTCGACCTCGCACCTGGGACGATTCATGGTGTTCGTCTACATCTGGCTGCCGTTCATGATCCTGCCGATCCAGGCCTCACTGGAACGCCTGCCGCCCTCATTGCTGCAAGCCTCGGCGGACCTGGGCGCCAAGCCGCGTCAGACCTTCATGCAAGTGATTCTGCCACTGTCGATTCCGGGCATCGCGGCCGGTTCGATCTTCACCTTTTCACTGACCCTGGGCGACTTCATCGTGCCGCAACTGGTGGGTCCGCCGGGCTACTTTGTCGGCAGCATGGTCTACGCCCAACAAGGGGCCATCGGCAACATGCCGATGGCGGCAGCCTTCACCCTGGTGCCGATCGTGCTGATCGCCATTTACCTGGCCATTGTCAAACGCCTGGGGGCCTTCGATGCGCTCTGACTCTTCCTCTCAAGACCGGGCCTCCCTGGGCCTGCGCATCGCCGCGTGGGGCGGATTGCTGTTCTTGCACTTTCCGATCCTGATCATCTTCCTCTACGCCTTCAACACCGAAGACGCGGCGTTCAGCTTTCCGCCCAAGGGCTTCACCTTGAAGTGGATCAGCGTGGCGTTCTCGCGGCCCGACGTGCTGGAAGCGATCAAGCTGTCGCTGCAGATTGCCGCCATCGCCACCCTGATTGCGCTGATCCTCGGCACCCTCGCCTCGGCGGCGCTGTACCGGCGGGACTTTTTCGGCAAGCAAGGCATCTCGCTGATGCTGATCCTGCCGATTGCCCTGCCGGGGATCATCACCGGGATCGCGCTGCTGGCGACTTTCAAGACCCTGGGGATCGAGCCGGGGGTGTTCACCATCGTGATCGGTCATGCGACCTTCTGCGTGGTGATCGTCTACAACAACGTCATCGCCCGATTGCGCCGCACGTCCTACAGTTTGATCGAAGCGTCGATGGACCTTGGCGCCGATGGCTGGCAGACCTTCCGCTACATCGTCCTGCCGAACCTCGGCTCGGCATTGCTGGCCGGTGGCATGCTGGCGTTCGCCCTGTCGTTCGACGAAATCATCGTCACCACCTTCACCGCCGGCCACGAACGCACCTTGCCGTTGTGGCTGCTCAACCAGCTCAGTCGACCACGGGACGTGCCGGTGACCAACGTCGTGGCGATGCTGGTCATGATGGTGACCATGCTGCCGATTCTCGGCGCGTATTACCTGACCCGCGGTGGCGAGAGTGTGGCCGGTAGTGGCGGAAAATAACTGACAACTCATTTCCCGATGTGGGAACCGAATCCTGTGGGAGCGGGCTTGCTCGCGAAGGGGCCATCACATTCAACATTGATGTTGACTGATCCACCGCCTTCGCGAGCAAGCCCGCTCCCACGTGAGAACCGGTTCCCGACAAAGGAATACAACAGCTTCGGAGGATAAAGCCATGCAAACCAAACTCTTGATCAATGGCCAACTCGTCAAAGGCGACGGCGCCGCCCAAGCCGTATTCAACCCAGCACTCGGCCGTGTACTGGTGGAAATCAACGAAGCCAGCGAAGCCCAGGTCGACGCCGCCGTGCGCGCCGCCGATAGCGCCTTCGAAGCCTGGTCGCAAACCACACCAAAAGAGCGCTCGCTGCTGCTGCTCAAACTCGCCGACCTCATCGAAGCCCATGCTAAAGAGCTGGCCAAACTGGAGTCGGACAACTGCGGCAAACCCTACAGCGCCGCGCTGAACGACGAGATCCCGGCGATTGCCGACGTGTTCCGGTTCTTCGCCGGCGCCAGCCGTTGCATGAGCGGTGCGCTGGGCGGTGAATACCTGCACGGCCACACCTCGATGATCCGTCGCGACCCGGTGGGCGTGATTGCCTCCATCGCGCCGTGGAACTACCCGCTGATGATGGTCGCCTGGAAAATCGCCCCGGCCCTGGCCGCCGGTAATACCGTGGTGCTCAAGCCGTCGGAACAAACCCCGCTGACTGCCTTGCGCCTGGCCGAACTGGCGTCGGAGATTTTCCCGGCGGGCGTGCTTAACCTGGTGATCGGTAGTGGCCCTACCGTTGGCACTCCGCTGGTCACGCACCCGAAAGTGCGCATGGTGTCGCTGACCGGCTCCATCGCCACCGGCTCGAACATCATTTCCAGCACCGCCGGCAGCGTCAAACGCATGCACATGGAACTGGGCGGCAAGGCGCCGGTGATCATCTTCGACGATGCCGACATCGATGCCGCCGTGGAAGGCATTCGCACCTTCGGTTTCTACAACGCCGGCCAGGACTGCACCGCCGCCTGCCGCATCTACGCCCAGGCTGGCATCTACGACACCTTCGTCGAGAAGCTCGGCGCCGCGGTCAGTACCCTCAAGTACGGCTTGCAGAATGATCCGTCGACGGAACTGGGCCCGTTGATCAGCTCGCAACATCGCGACCGCGTGACCGCGCTTGTCGAGCGAGCCATGGCGCAACCGCACATTCGCTTGATCACCGGCGGCAAGGCCGTGGATGGCAATGGCTTCTTCTTTGAGCCCACGGTGCTGGCCGACGCACAACAGGACGACGAGATCGTGCGCCACGAAGTGTTCGGGCCGGTGGTATCGGTCACCAAATTCACTGATGAAGCACAGGCGCTGGCCTGGGCCAACGATTCGGACTACGGCCTGGCGTCGTCGGTCTGGACCACGGACATCGGCCGCGCCCATCGCCTGTCTGCACGCCTGCAGTACGGCTGCACGTGGGTGAACACCCACTTCATGCTGGTCAGCGAAATGCCCCATGGCGGTCAGAAACTGTCCGGTTATGGGAAAGACATGTCGATGTATGGATTGGAGGACTACACGGTTGTAAGGCATGTGATGTTCAAGCATTAAAAACGAAAAAATCGCAGCCTGCGGCAGCTACCAGGTGTACACCGATCTCCGGTAGAAACTGCCGCAGGCTGCGATCCTTTGCTCAACGGAAAAATGCTTTAACACCTCAAAACCGCGAAACACTCCTCATCGCATCCACCAGATAGCGCATCGCAATGCGGTCGCTTTCCGACAACTCGCGATAGCGCTCCACCAACTTCAACTCTTCCGAACTGAGCCGACGCCTTCGCCGCCCGGTAGCCAGGCAGGGGAAGATTCCTAACATTTCGGTAATGCCTTGTACTTTCGACATGGACGATGTCCTTCTATACGTCAGAGAAAACTGCAAAACCGCATCGCCCTATCACTTTCAGCGGCCGCTTTGTGTGCGCTGAACCCACCGGCCTGAAGGGCCGAAACCGGTCATGCCCATAGAATAGAAATTAAATCGGTGCTGAAAAGCAGTTTTTAGAGTAATTAGTCGAAAAAAGCAGATATGCCCTATAAATCAGAAAGTACGGTGAGAAATGTTACCTGACATGTCTTGTTTCATTGCCGCGCTGTCGCGACGCTATCAATCATTTTTGCTCTGTAATCGAACGGTTTAAGCTATTTGGCATCTGTTCTAAAGTCCGTTGCGTTTGGCCGAAGGCATGTCCGAACCGTTATTTCAAATCCAGCACGTGCCAGGAACGGCGCGGGATTGTTCACGACAGGTTGTACTTATGCACCGCAGGAATTTGCTCAAAGCCTCCATGGCCATTGCGGCTTACACCGGTCTCTCGGCCACCGGCCTGTTGGCCGCGAACGCCTGGGCCGGTAGCGGCGCTGCCGATGGCGATGCCCAGGCGTTCGACTTCGAAGCGCTGAAAAGCCAGGCCAAACAACTCGCCGGCAAGCCCTACCAAGACACCAAGCAGGTGCTGCCGCCGACACTGGCGACCATGACGCCGCAGAACTTCAATGCGATCCGCTACGACGGCAATCATTCGCTATGGAAGGACCTGAAAGGTCAGCTGGACGTGCAGTTTTTCCACGTCGGCATGGGTTTCAAGCAGCCGGTGCGCATGTACAGCGTCGATCCCAAGACTCGACTGGCGCGCGAGGTGCATTTCCGCCCGTCGCTGTTCAACTATGAAAAAACCACCGTTGACACTAAACAGCTCAAGACAGATCTGGGTTTCTCCGGGTTCAAGCTGTTCAAGGCCCCGGAGCTGGATCAGCACGACGTGTTGTCGTTCCTCGGCGCCAGCTACTTCCGCGCGGTAGACGCCACCGGCCAATACGGTTTGTCGGCCCGCGGCCTGGCGATCGACACCTACGCCAAGAAGCGTGAAGAATTCCCGGACTTCACCAAGTTCTGGTTCGAGACACCGGACAAGGACAGCACCCGTTTCGTGGTGTACGCCCTGCTCGATTCGCCGAGCGCCACCGGTGCCTATCGTTTCGACATCGATTGCCAGGCCGAGCGCGTGGTGATGGAAGTCGACGCCCACATCAATGCCCGCACCGCCATCGAGCAACTGGGCATCGCGCCGATGACCAGCATGTTCAGCTGTGGCACCCATGAACGCCGCATGTGCGACACCATTCACCCGCAGATCCACGACTCCGATCGCCTGGCCATGTGGCGCGGCAACGGCGAGTGGATCTGCCGTCCGCTGAACAACCCGGCCACCCTGCAGTTCAACGCCTTCGCCGACACCGATCCGAAAGGCTTTGGCCTGGCGCAGACCGACCATGAGTTCGACAGTTATCAGGACACCGTCGACTGGTACAGCAAGCGTCCGAGCCTGTGGGTGGAACCTACAACCGCGTGGGGCGAAGGCTCCATCGATTTGCTGGAAATTCCTACGACCGGCGAAACCCTGGATAACATCGTCGCATTCTGGACGCCGAAAAAACCGGTCGCCGCCGGTGACTCCCTGAACTACGGCTACAAGCTCTACTGGAGCGCCCTGCCACCGACGGGTACGCCGCTGGCACGGGTCAATGCGACCCGTTC